>NZ_JBSWXE010000003.1:0-445481 GCF_056160445.1 Winogradskyella sp. ABM4_392 | reverse complement strand
GTGATCAGCGATGGTACAAATACATATCCAGTAATGGTAGGAACTGTAGTTGCAGGACCATACAACAGTGGTGATACAGTTACGTTAACAGTAGACGCTACGGATGATGCTTGTGACTCAAGTTTAGGAGACTTTACATTTACATGTCCATTACCAGCACCAGACAATGATCTATGTGCGGATGCAGAGATGGTTGCCTGTGGTGATACGGTAATGGGAGATACCACAGCAGCAACATCAGATGCAGAGCAAACATATTGCGGAACTTCAGCACCAAGTGCAACCAACGGAGGAGTTTGGTATGCGTATATGGGTGACGGAAGTGACGTAACGTTTGATCTTACAGGATCGTCATTTGATACTAAGATATTCGTATACACAGGAGTATGTGGAGACCTGACCTGTTTAGATGGAGATGATGATGGTGGTGACGGTACAACCTCATTGGTTACAGTATCGACTACGGTAGGTACAACATATTATGTGTATGTAAGTGGCTTTGGTTCAAATAGAGGTGCATACACTATGAGTGTTTCTTGTGAAACACCAGAACCAGCACCAGACAACGATCTATGTGCAGATGCAGAAACTATAGCTTGTGGTGATACTTTAAGTGGTACAACTGACAATGCTACAAATACAGGTGTTCCAGCAGGTACAGGACCTAATGCTAGTTCTGTAGGTGTATGGTATATTTTTACAGGAACAGGCGATACTGTCACTGCATCAACTTGTGATTCAGCAGATTTTGATACTGAGATTACAGTATATACAGGTGCCTGTGATGATTTAAGTAGTTTAATAAACAATGATGATGGTTCAGGTTGTTCAGGATTTACCTCAGAGCTTGAATTTGAATCAACATTAGGAACAACTTATTATATTTATGTATCAAGCTTTGGTACAACTACTGGTAATTTTGACCTAAGTATAACATGTGAAACAGCAGATCCATGTGCTGGTCCGTTACCAGAATTAACTTGGACAGGTACTATGGATACCAATTGGGAGAATACAGGTAACTGGGATAATAATGAAGCGCCAGGTTTAATGGTGTTTGCAGATGTAACTATTCCTATGGGAGCACCTAATTACCCAATGTTAACGGTTGGACAGGATTTATATATTTCTGAATGTTCTACTGTAACTGTAGAAAGTGGAGCTTCTTTAAATGTTAATCCTAACGTAGAAGTTACTAATGATGGTATTGTTGTTAATGATGGCTCAGTAACTTTTGAGTCTGATGCAACAGGTTCTGCTTACATTGGATCAGGAATGGGTATGTTTATGGGTGATTTCACCGTAGAACGCTATATTCCTGCGAAAAGAGCTTACCGTCAATTGGGTACACCAGTTACAACGAGTACACCAATATCTGATAACTGGCAGCAGGATACGCATATTACAGGTCCTGCAGGTAATACAGATGGATTTGATGTAACGTTTACAGGAAACCCTTCAGCGTATATCTTTGATAACATAGCTTATGAGTATGTAGAGTTAGCTAATACAAATGCAACTAACCTAATACCAGGAACTATGTATCATATTTTAATCAGAGGTGATAGAAACACTGATTTAGGAGATAACGATGCAACACCATCAGAAACTACATTACATGCTACAGGTGAGTTAACTGCAGAAAATGTAGGCTCTCAAATGATAGCTGTAAATGTACCAGAACAACGATTCATAGCTGTTGGTAATCCATTCCAGTCGCAGATTGATATGAATACTGTTTTAACAACAGGTTCAACAAATATCAATCCTAATTTCTACTGGGTTTGGGATCCAACGTTAGGTACTAGAGGTGCTTACACAGCTATTATGGCCTCTTCTGGAATTGCTTCAACAGCTGGTTCTGATGCGAATCAATATTTACAAGCTGGACAAGCTGGTTGGGTTTACACAGCTGGTGCAGGACAGTCGTCTGTAATATTTGATCAAACTAGTAAGAACAATTCTGGTTTTGAAACTTCAACATTCACAGATAATGGAGGAAGCACAAGTCTAAGTCAATTACGTTTATCTTTATATGAAAGTAGTGCCTTTGCTAATAACGACACAGCTACTGATGGTGTGTTAATATTGTTTGGCGCTAATGGAAATAATGGTATAGATGCTAATGATGCATTAAGTATTACAAACTTAGACGAGAATTTTGCAACTAGTAATAACGGTGAACTGCTAAGTATTGAAAACAGAGCAATGCCGCAAGAAACAGAAGAAATACAATTGGAAATTAATACTTATAGAAGTACAAATTATACAATTGTTGCTGAAGGTATATCAATAGAAGGTGTAACACCTTACTTATTTGATAACTATACAGGTACTTACACTGAGATTCCTCAGACAGGTTCTGTTAACTATAGCTATTCTGTAGATGCTGGTATAACATCATCAATTGCTAATGATCGTTTTACAGTTGTATTCTTCCAGTCAACATTATCAACTGGTAGTTTTGACTTAGATAGCGTTAAGCTTTATCCTAATCCAACTAATATTGGTAAGTTCTATTTAAATGTTCCTTTAGGAATGGATGACTTAGAGATTACTATCTACGATGTTTTAGGTACGAGGTTATATAACGAAACAGGATTTAATGCTGGTAGCAGAATTACAGTAGAAACTGGTTCAGAGTTCAGTATGGGAACCTATTTTGTAGAGTTGAGTTCTAAGGGTAGAACAACAACTAAGAAGTTAATTATTAATTAATAAATTTAAATATTATGAAGAATTCTAAAAAGCGAATTTCTAGAGCCATAGGTACAATGGCTATAGTATGTGCATTGTTTATGTCTACGGATATAAACGCACAAGGACCTCCAGGAGGAGCAACAGATACACAGGATGTTCCTTTAGATGGCGGGCTGGTAGCTTTAGTCATCGGAGCGGCAGCATTTGGAGTTAAAAAATTACGAGATAATTTAAAGTAGTTTTCAACTATAAACTTCAAGTATGATAGAGAATCGTCTTCAATGAAAATTGAAGACGATTTTTTTCTCAAATATTACAGATTAAATAATGCTAATCCTTGAGATAGACCTGTAATCGTTTATAATTATAATATTATCGAATATTGAAGAGTAAATTATTACAAATCAATTTTAATGTTGAAATTACAAAAGCGCATAAAATATTTTTTGAATTTTATCAAGATTCATTCTGCTATTTATTCTCATAAATCTTAATTTTTTTAAGAGAATGAAAGTAAAAATTTGTAACGGCTTAAAATTGAAAGCCAATCGATAACTTTTAGGATAATATTCGAGTCAAAAATCTACTTTTTTAACTGAATTAAAGATTTAGAATGATGCAGTTTAATAATACATTGAAGAAACCGTTAGACATTTTGTTTGTAATATGTGTTGTTTTTTTTACAACAATTACAAATGCCCAAGGACCACCTGACGGAGGCACAGATACCGCAGATACATTTCCCCATCAATTGAGTGTTCTATTATATGAAAGTTCAATTTTTGCAAATAATGAGGATCCTTCAGATGGTGTAGTTATAGCGTTTGATACTGAAGGTAATAATGCAATAGACGATGATGATAATTTAAATAACGACCTTATTGATGAAAATATAGCCATAATTAACAATGGTATTTACCTAAGCTTAGAAAAAAGGAATATTCCTCAAGATCAAGAAGAAATTCAATTAGATATTAATAGCTACCTTAATAGTAACTATGTATTGGTATTAGAGGGTATAGATATGCTTGGTGCAACACCATATTTATATGATGATTATACAAGTACTTATACTGAAATTCCACAGGATGATGTTTTGGAATACTCTTACAGCATAGATGAGAATATTTCAGAAAGTCAAGCCAGAGAACGTTTTAGTATTCTGTTTGGTACTTCTGCTTTGTCTATTGATGAGAATTATTTAGGTGAAATAGTATTATTTCCTAATCCAACAAATATTGGAAAATTCTATATACAACTACCTGTAGGAGTAGATAATGTTGAAGTTGAAATTTATGATATTCAGGGTTCTAGACTTTATAATAGTACAAAACATGTTACTGAATCTAGAGTAAGCATTGAAATGGATTCTAAATTTATCACTGGAATTTATCTTGTAACTCTTACCTATGAGGATAAAAAAATTGTTAAGAAATTGATTATACATTAGTGATTTGTTTGGTATTAATAATCTAAAATCAAGGGCTCATGATTATGTTGATTAGCTCCTGATGAGTATCTTACAGATTTAAATACTATTTGTATGGTGTTTCGTGAGTATAACTTCTTAAAACTTACAGTTAGTGATTTAATTAATTTGGATGTGTTAGAGTTAAAAAAGATATTAGATAATTTAAATTAGTGTGGAAAAATTAAATTCATTTTTAAGTGATATTCCAAAACCAATCAGGCTTTTTTTAGCTAAGGCCTTATTGTTTTTTGTTGTGTGGAAAATAATATACATTGGTTTTTTGTTGAAATCCAAGGTAGTAGACCATCAATTAACTACTCACATCGGTAATGCATGTGTTGAGATCTTAAATAATTGGACTTCAATGTCTGGCTTTAGAGCCGTTAGAGAAGCAAAATCTTCTATTTATGAAGGAGAAACGACTACTGAAATAGCTTCCCTTATATTACATAATGACAAAAGAGTTTTATATATAGCTGATCTTTGTAATGGCTTAGAATTAATAGCATTGTATATTGGCTTTATTGTATGTATGCCTTCTTCGTTTTGGCGAAAAGTTAGATATATAATTATTGGAGTTATTATACTAGATGTAGTTAATATAGCTAGGTGTATTGGCTTAATTTACTTACAAGAGTATTACGAGTATTATTTTGACATTGCACATAAGTACATATTTAATATCACTGTTTATTCAGTTACCTTTATATTATGGGTAATTTATACTAGAAAAATCCATTTAAATAATGAAACTATACAAGTCGGATAAGATTCGTTTTATAATGGGTCTTGTTATTATTTTTATACTTTACTCGTGTTACTATATTTTTATTGCTGAGCATAGAGATACAGCTATGCTGCCAAGAAAAATGCGACATTTTATTAGTCTGTTATTTACAATTGCAGTTTACTTTGCAGGTACTTTTCACCTCGGAAAACTCAAGGCAACTTGGATGTCAAAGCTTTGGCACATGGTACACATCAGTGGACTGTGTATTATAACTGGTATAGGATTATTTGATTGGTTATTTCTTGAAGGAAGCACAATACCAAGACTTAGCATCTTTGCAAGGTCAGTTCAAGAAATCCTAATTTCACCTTTAATGTATTTAGCAATGGGTTTGCTAAATAATTTACTCACAAAACCTGCAAATTAATTTTTTATAGCAGTTAGTTCGGCAATCTTACATATAACTTCTACTGCTTTTTGCATGCTCTCTACTGGAACATATTCATAACGTCCATGAAAGTTGTGGCCACCAGCAAAAATGTTAGGACATGGTAAACCCATGTACGATAATTGTGAACCATCAGTACCGCCTCTAATAGGTTTTATTAAAGGTTTAATATCTAAGGATTTCATAGCTTCTTCAGCAATATCTACAATATGCTTTACGGGTTCTACCTTTTCTTTCATATTATAGTATTGATCTTTTATTTCTATCTCAAAGATTTCGGCTTCAAACTTTGTATTTAAATCAAATACTACCTTTTCCATTAAAGCTTTGCGAGCTTCGAATTTATCTTTATCATGATCTCTGATAATGTACTGAAGTAGTGTTTCTTCAACTTTACCATCTATTTTATGTAAATGGAAAAATCCTTCGTAACCTTCGGTGTGCTCAGGTGTTTCAAGTCTTGGTAAAGCATTAATAAATTCGGTGGCATAGTACATGGAATTTACCATTTTACCTTTAGCGTAGCCAGGATGAACAATTTTTCCTTTTACTTTAATTTTGGCTCCTGCTGCATTAAAATTTTCGTATTCTAGTTCACCAATTTGACTGCCATCCATAGTATAAGCCCAATCAGCACCAAATTTTTCAACATCAAACTTATGTGCACCTCTTCCTATTTCTTCATCTGGCGTAAAACCTACTTTAATCTCACCATGTTTAATTTCAGGATGATTAATAAGGTATTCCATTGCTGTTACAATTTCTGTAATACCAGCTTTATCATCAGCACCCAAAAGGGTCGTACCATCAGTAGTTATTAGAGTTTGACCTTTATAAAGTAATAGGTCTTCAAAATAATCTGGTGATAAAATGATGTTTTTTTCAGCATTTAAAACAATATCCTTACCATCGTAATCTTCAACAATTTGCGGATTTACATTAGCTCCCGTAAAGTCAGGAGATGTATCAAAATGTGATATAAAACCAATAGTTGGCACATCATGATCTACATTACTAGGTAAAGTTGCCATAATGTAAGCGTTATCGTCTATTGATACATCACTCATACCAATAGCTTTTAGCTCTTCGACTAATTTATTGGCTAAATCCCATTGTTTTTTAGTACTTGGTGTAGTTTCAGAATTAGGATCTGATTCTGTGTCTATAGTCACATAGCTTATAAAACGATCTATGATGTGCTGCATATTTTTTACTTATTTCTTTATTAAAGCTTAAATGTAATTACAGGTAAATTAGAGTGATTTACTAAGTCTTCAGAAATGCTACCACCAAAGAAATGGCTTAAGCCTGTTCTACCATGAGTTATTATAGATACAGCATCTGCACCTTCTCTTTTAGCATAATTTAATACACCATCTTCTACCATATGGTCAGAAGCAAAAGCAACATCAAAGTCTTTCGTGTCTAACTGAGATAGTTTTAAAAAGTCAGCTACCTTTTCATTAATTTCATCGGTACTCAAAAAACTTAAGTTTGGAAGATTTACATGAAGTAAAGTCACTTTTTCTGCTAATTCATTAAGCGTTTCTAAAGCATTTTTTACAGCAGAAATACTTTCCTCATTAAAATCGCATCCAAGTACTACATTGTTAAAATTAACTGAACTAGGTTTAGACTTAACAACGAGAACAGGTGTGTCGCTGTAACGCACTACTTTTTCTGTGTTAGAACCAGTGAAAACACCATCGTGTACGCTATGTCCTCTAGATCCCATAATTATAAGGTCTGCTTGCTCATAACTGGCAACTTCAGAAACTTCTTTTAATACTTTATGATGTTTTATTACTGGTGTAACTGTAATATCTTCTAAGTAAGGTTTGTCCAAGAATTTTTCGAATTCCTTATTAGTTACCATAAGCATAAATGCAGTTTCTTCACTTTTTTCTGAACCAGAGGTTGAAAATATAGATTCAGAAAGTTCTAGCATATGCATAACAATAAGCTCAGCATTATGTTGTTTAGCTAATGCTGCACCAGTTTCTAATGCGTATTCTGAATGTTGAGAGAAATCTACAGGAATTATAATTTTTTTCATGATGTGATTATTAGTTATTGCTCAAAGTTAATAATTTGAATGATTAAAAATAATGATAAATGACAGTTTATGTTTTAATTATTAATTGAAGCTAGAGCACACATAAGTTTGCCAAGATTATTATTTTTGTAATGCAAATTTATTTCCATGTATAAAGCTATTATAAGACCAATTTTATTTTGGTTCGATCCAGAAAAAGTACATCATTTCACCTTTTCTTTAATAAGAACACTTTCAAAATTACCAGGATGTAAAAGCCTTTTTAAGAAGATGTACCTGGTTGAAGATAAAAAGCTTGAGCGTGAGCTTTTTGGTTTAACCTTTATGAATCCTGTTGGTCTTGCTGCTGGGTTTGATAAAGATGCCAAGCTCTATAATGAACTTTCTAATTTTGGCTTTGGGTTTATTGAAATAGGTACATTAACACCAAAACCTCAAGACGGAAACCCTAAAAAACGTTTGTTTAGATTGAAAGAAGACTCAGCTATTATTAACAGAATGGGTTTTAATAATGGAGGAGTGGAAGAGGCAGTTGAGCGACTAAAAAACCCTTCGACTTCGCTCAGGGCAAGAGGAGTATTAATTGGTGGTAATATTGGTAAGAATAAAGTAACACCTAATGAAGATGCGGTAAAAGATTACGAAATCTGTTTTAATGCCCTTTTCGATTACGTCGATTATTTTGTAGTTAATGTAAGCTCACCAAATACACCAAATTTAAGAGCATTACAAGATAAAGAGCCATTAACAGAATTACTTAAAGCTTTACAGGTACTTAACTTTCAGAAGCCTAAGAGTAAACCAATTCTTTTAAAAATAGCTCCAGATTTAACAAACGAGCAATTAGATGATATTATAGATATCGTAAAAATCACAAAAATAGATGGTGTAATTGCTACAAATACAACCATTTCAAGAGAAGGCTTACAAAGCGAAAATAAAAAGGAAGTTGGAGGTATGAGTGGTAAGCCTTTAAAATCCCGTTCTACAGAAGTGATTAATTACTTGTCTGAAAAAAGTAATAAAGCTTTTCCAATTATTGGAGTGGGAGGTATTCATTCTGCAAAAGATGCTTTAGAAAAAATTGAAGCTGGTGCAGATTTGGTACAGTTGTATACTGGTTTTATTTACGAAGGACCAAAACTCATTACTTCCATAAATAAGGCATTACTTCAAAAAGTTTAATAGGTATTGGTTGCAGAAACCCTCATATCATTTGCATTTGCTACTTCTGCTTTGGCAATTTCGCCAGGACCAGACAACATTTATGTTTTAGTACAAAGCATTACAAATGGTAAAGCTTATGGAATAGCAACGGTTTGTGGCTTAATAACAGGTTGTATAGTTCATACTACGCTATTGGCATTTGGTGTTTCGGCAATTATTAAGGCCAATGATGATTTGTTTTTTGGAATAAAAGTACTAGGAGCTTTGTATTTGTTGTACTTAGCTTATAAAGTTTTTAAAGCAGATGCTCAATTAGATTTTGATTCTGAAACTGCTCCTAAGAAAAGTCTAAAAGCTTTATTTGTTCAAGGGTTTTTTATGAATGTTTTAAACCCTAAAGTCACCATTTTCTTTCTCGCTTTTTTTCCTGGATTTTTGTTCAGTAAAACAATGAGTACAATTGCTCAATTTTACATTTTGGGTGGTATTTTTATGTTAGTGTCTTTTATTATTTTTTCGGCTATTGCATTACTTGCAGGAGAAATTAAATCTTACACATTGAAGCATAGAAACTCAGGGATTGTGTTTAAATGGTTGCAAATAGTTGTCTTTATTGGTATAGCTGTGTTTATTTTGTCTGAAAAATGACACTATGAAATCGTTTTCGGAAACTGTATATTTGAGGCAATGAATACAGCGGTTAAACTTATAGAATGTCCTAGAGATGCCATGCAAGGCATCAAAGATTTTATTCCTACTGAAAAGAAAGTACAATACATTCAAGCTCTACTAAGAGTTGGTTTTGATACCATTGATTTTGGAAGCTTTGTGTCACCAAAAGCTATTCCGCAAATGGTAGATACTGCTGAAGTTTTAGCGCGGTTAGATTTATCTAAAACCAAAAGCAAATTACTAGCTATAATCGCAAATACACGTGGTGCTAATGATGCTTCAGTTCATTCAGAAATTGATTATTTGGGCTTTCCGTTTTCAATATCTGAAAACTTTCAGATGCGTAATACGCACAAAACTATAGCACAATCTGTGGTTACACTTTCTGAAATTTTAGAAATCGCAGATAAGAGTGACAAAGAAGTGGTTGTGTACATTTCTATGGGTTTTGGTAATCCTTATGGAGATCCTTGGAATGTTGATATAGTAGGAGAGTGGACAGAACGTTTGGCAAAAATGGGAGTAAAAATATTATCTTTAAGTGATACAATAGGAAGCTCTAACCCTGAGAATATCAATTATTTATTTTCTAACCTTATTCCCAAATATCCTAAAATAGAGTTTGGTGCACACTTACACACCACACCAACAACCTGGTTCGAAAAGATTGATGCCGCTTATAAGGCTGGCTGTCGTCGTTTTGATGGAGCCATACAAGGTTTTGGTGGTTGCCCAATGGCAAAAGATGATCTTACAGGTAATATGCCAACCGAAAAAATGATGTCTTATTTTACACAAAAAAAAGCCCATGACTTAAATGCCATGAGCTTTGAGAGCGCTTACAACGAAGCGACTAAGATATTTTCAAAATACCATTAAAAAAAGCCCTTTCACAATTTCAGTAAAAGGACTTTTCAAGTTATTAATTAGGGTTATAGATTTACTAGAACGTTGTTACGCCTTCGTTAGGTTGAAATACATAGTTAAATGTGTAATAAGGTGTAGCATCAGCAAAAGCATCTGGGTTTTCAGGGGCATCTTCGTAATAGCTTAAAAATTCTACTTTTGCATACTTTCCTTCGTTTGTTTTAAATACAAAAATCTTTCCTGCGATTGGTGTAATTAAGTGTGTTGGAGGACCAGCATAAGTGTACCAACCGTTTCCGCTACCAGTTGTAATAGCGTAGCCTTCAGCAGAATCTTGAGTGAATAAAGTTGTATCAACATCTGTTACTGAAGCCATAGTGCCAGAAACTTCATAAACTGCAGCTATTCCTGTTCTTTCAGGTTCGTCAGTTGTACCTGCAGATACACCACCATTAACAATAATTGTTGTTCCTCTAAAAGCAATATCCCATTCAGTTTCGCTTGTTGTTACTAATCCTGTTTCAAAATCAAACTTTGTAAAGTCACCAGATACTGGTTGTCCTTGTCCACCTTCTTGTGGAGCATATAAATTGGTAACAGTTTCTGTTTCTATGTCTAATAGGTTGTTAGAGCCATTATCATCATCACTACTACAAGATGTAAATCCAATACATAATGCTAATAGTGCTAATAGTTGAATTGATTTAAGTGTTTTCATGTTTTTGTTATTTATTATTAAGTGTTAAAATTGAATATTCAGTTTTCCGTATATAATGCGACCAGCAATATTGCTGATGTTTTGTGTATCTGTAAAATTGAAAAGGTTATCTACTCCAAACCCAAGGGTATAGTCATTAAAGAATTTTTTGTTTATGGCAAAATCTATTACTGTATACCCATCTACAAAGTCATCATAACTATCTAGGTAATTATTTCCGTTGGTGTCAAACAAACCATATTTACTTCGGTAGGTTCCTCTAACATTAGCATCTAGGTTTAGCTTCGGGAAAGCATAAAAAACTTTTAAGTTAGCCATATGTCTAGAGCGGTTATAAAGTCCGAAGTAATCTTCTTTTTTAAGCTGAAACGACGGAGAACTAGGAGTTTCTCTTGCATATACTTCACCGTTTTCAAAGGCTCTTTCTGCTTCTTTATCTTTTGCAAACAGTAGTTGATAACCACCAGATATTTTTAGTTTATGGTTCGGTTTCCAGGTAGTATTAAATTCAAGACCTTGCGTATAGACTTCGTTAATGTTGTAGTAACTAAACACATTTTGTCCGTTGGTTTTATTAGCAATGACTCTGGTATCAATTAATTCGTCAATAGTATTTCTAAAGGCATTAATGTTTAAATTGAACTGAGAAGACAATTTAAAATCCATTCCTAAATTGATACTTATAGAATTCTCCGGACTTAGATCTTCTTCAAATTCAGAAAGTGGAACAACGATATTTGAAATTTCACCTTGCTCTTGCAATTCTGAAATTACATCAGAAACAGCATTATAACCCAAAACAGTATATCCTACGGTCGCATTAGTGAAGTCAAAATAAAGTTGTCTAAAATCTGGCGCTTTATAACCATAGCCTACAGACCCTTTTACGGCAATTTTGTCATTGATTTTATAACGAGCTGCAGCCTTAGGGCTGAATTGCGATTTGTATTTGTTATGACTGTCAAATCTTGCACCAACAATTACATTTAGACGTTCTGTAAAGTTGCCATCATATTGCAAGTAAGCGTAAGGGGAATTAAAGATTGGATTTGCTGTAAAATCAGTTCTATCTAAAGTTTCGTGATTAAAACCAATACCTCCAATAAATGTGCTTTCATCTTTTGGTGAGTATGTAGCTCTTATCTCTGGTCTTACCAATAATTGATTATAGAAACCGTCACTATATCTGCTTCCATCTTCATTATTTAAATATTCATCTGCCTTGTATCGTGTTGTGTAAAATTCAAAATAACTACTCCATTTTTCACTGTATTTGTGGCTTAGTTTTGTATGTAAGTTCCATTCGTTAATAGAGCTTTCCCCTTTTAAAGTTGAAGACGCTACGTAATCTTGATTTTGTGTATAAAAACGTCCTGAAACAAATAAGTCAGTGTTGTCTGTAAAATCGTAAGTTAATTTAGAATTTAAGGTGTAGTTGTTAAAAGGCTCAACCGTATTTAAATCGTCATCTTCATTTAAGTCATAACCGTCACTGCTGTAACTATTAATAAACAGACTTGCACCTAGTTTCTCTTTCTTATAACCAATTGTTGTACCAATGTCATTGGTGTTAAAGGCACCAGCTCTGTAGTTAATATTACCTTTTAATCCATATTTAGGTTGCTCTGTAATAATATTAATAACACCACCTAAGGCATCATTACCATAAAGACTAGAAGAAGCACCTTTTACAACTTCTATCTGCATTATGTTTCCAACAGTTAATCTGCTTATGTCTAAAGTACCTGCAGAACGACCCACAAGTGGTACACCGTCAACTAATATAAGCGTGTATTGAGAGTCTAAACCTTGTAATTGTATGCCTTCACCACCGCCAAAATCTGGAATAGTTATTAAACCTGTTTGTTCATTTAAGATATCATTTAGTCTAACTGAGTTACTTCGTTTTATATCCTTTTTTGAAATTATCTGAGCAGGTAATGGAAGTGAAGAAAGCTGTCTAAGGGTCCTTGTTGCAGTAACAATTACTTCATCAAGTTTTTCTGTTTCGGAAGAATCTTTTTCTACAGACTTGATTTCTTGACTAAAAGCAACTGAAGCGAAAAAAATTAAAAAATAAATACAGATATTATTTTTATTTAGACTCATTCTTGATTAATTTTGCTGCAAATATAAAATCTTATTTTAAATCAATCTAAATAAGAATAAAAAAACTAAAAATAATTTTTAACCCATAATCATGAAACAAATTTTAGCTTTTTCATTAGCATTTTTAGTCACTACCTTAACTGTTGATGCTCAAGACAAAAAACAAAAAGATCAAGCCGCCATCAAGGAAATGTGTGGTTGTTACGAAGTCACTTTTAATTTTGCAGAAACATTTTCATTCAGTGAAGATTCATTGTACAAACCTTCAAAAGCCAAGGTAGATAAAGGATTAGAGTGGGCACAATTAGTCGTAGATGAGGATGATAAGATTTCTATTCAGCATTTATTACAAGTAGGAAGACCAGACCAACCACATATTGTTAAGCACTGGAGACAAGATTGGTTATTCGAAAACAAAGATTTCTACATGTACAACGGAGATAACGAATGGTTATTCGAAGAAAAAACAGACAAAGATGTAGAAGGTCAGTGGACTCAAAAAGTATATCAGGTAGACGATAGTCCACGTTACGAAGGTTCTGCTACTTGGGTACACGTCGATGGTAAAAGCTATTGGGAAAATACAACAACAGCACCTTTACCAAGAAGAGAATATACCAAGCGTAGCGATTATAATGTTACCTTAAGAGGTAATAGACACGAAATTACAGATTATGGCTGGTTACACGACCAAGATAATGCTAAAGTCATTAGAGAAAAGGGACAAGATGATGTAATTTTGGCGCACGAAAAAGGGTATAATACTTACGTAAAAGTAGAGGATAGTCGTTGCCAGGCAGCACAAGATTGGTGGAAGGCTAATTTTGATAAATGGGCAAGCATAAGAGCTAAATGGAATGAGGTTTACTCAAGAGATAAAGATTTAGTATTAGAAGAAAAGGTAGATAACAAAGTTCTTTATAAGCATTTATTTGATGAAGAAATGACTGCAGAGAAAGATATTGATACTACAATTGAATCTTTTGTTAAGAAATAAAGAAAATATGAAAATAGTAAAACAACTGATAGTGACCTTTACTTTAGTGTTCGGGTCGCTATTGTTTGCACAAAACAACGTGTTTTTAAATCGCGATTTTTGGGGTACAAAACCCAATGTCGAAACGATTGAAGCTAAGATTAAAGATGGCAATAATCCATCTGAAGCTAACAGGAATAATTTTGATGGAGTAGTGTATGCCATTCTTCAAGATGCGCCAACAAAGAGTATTATTTACTTAATGTCGCAAAAAGGGAATAATGTTAATAAATTAACTCATGACGGTAGAACTTACATTTTCTGGGCGGCTTACAAAGGCAATACAGAAATTATAAAGTATTTACTAGATAATGGTGCTAGAACAGATTTAACAGACGACAAAGGCAATACTATAATAACTTTTGCTGCTGGTTCTGGTCAACAAAATACCGCAGTGTACGATTTAATTATTGCAGCAGACAAGGATCATGTTTCAAAAACCAACCCAGATGGTGCTAATGCTTTGTTATTAGTAGCTCCTTATGATTCAGATTTAGAAGTTGTAACATATTTTGAATCTAAAGGTTTAAGTATCAAAAGTACTGATGCTGATGGTAATGGAATATTCAATTACGTAGCACGTACAGGCAATACCGATTTAATGAATAAACTTATTAAAAAGGGATTGAAAGGAACAGATCAAGCTTTTATTTTTGCAGCTTATGGTACTCGTGGAAAAGCAAATACAATTGATACTTACGAGTATTTAATTGGTGCAGAACTAAACCCAAATGTAGCAAATAAAGAAGGTGTTACACCTTTACATGTTTTAGCAGCAAGAAGTAAGGATATAAAAGTTATTACTTATTTAATCAAAAAGGGATTAGATGTTAATGCTAAAGATTCAGAAGGCAACACACCATTTACAAATGCAGCTTCAAGAAATAATCTTTCTATTGTTGAGCTTTTATTCCAGAACGTTACAGATGTAAATCAAAGCAACAATAAAGGAGCAACTGCTTTAGCATTAGCTGTTAAGTATAACAATGCAGATGTTGTTGGTTTCCTGGCTAATAATAAGGCAAACTTCAAATTTAAAGATAAGGAAGGGAACAATTTAGCTTACTATTTATTTGAAGGTTACTCACCAAGAAATGAAGAGCAATTTTTTAAGAAGCTAGAGTTGTTAAAGGAAAAAGGGGTAGATATAACCGCAACTCAAGAAAATGGTAACACTTTATATCATTTAGCTACAGAAAAGCAGAGTTTAAAATTATTAGAACTGGCAGCTAAGGAGGATATCGATATCAACGCTAAAAACAATGATGGTAATACGGCTTTGCACTTAGCTGCGATGAAAGCAAAAGATGCTGATATTTTAAAGTTTTTAATAGCCCAAGGTGCAGATGTTAAAGCAACAACAGATTTTGAAGAATCAGCTTACGATTTAGCTTCAGAAAACGAATTATTGAAAAAGAACAACGTAGGAATAGACTTTTTAAAGTAAAAACAGAATGAAGAATTTAAAAATACTAGCATTACTATTTATCATCATTATTGGATTAATGTCCTTTACTTCAATTATAGAATCTACCAAGTATAAGTGTATGATTCAGATGACTAATTACACAGGTGAAGGAGCATACATTGTTATCTCATTAATCAATCCAGATGGTGAATACGAAGAAACATTGCACGTTAAAGGAGAAGATGATGAATGGTACAACACTGTTGAAGCGTGGTGGGATTTTTACGGAAAAAAGCGTAACGATATCGATGCCATAACAGGTGCAACTATCAGTGGAGGTGAACGCTCAATTAGTGTTATAGAAATTGCAGACGATAAACTAGATAAAGGTTACAAATTACGTTTTGAAACTGCTGTAGAAGATCAGGAATATTACACATCAGATGTTGAAGTAGAATTAACTTCTGCCAACGTAAAAGGTAAATATGACGGTAAAGGTTTTATTCGTTATGTAAGACTAATGCCTCAATAATTTTTAAATTGATTACGTCAGTTCGAGTGTCCCGACGTTTTTGTCGGGAATTATCGAGAACTTCATTTTTAGGAATAAGAATAATGCTTCTCGATACAAATTTCACTCAGTATCAAATTTGAAATTCACTCGAAGAGACGAAAACTATAAACGTTAAATTCGATTTATGACAATTTCAATATGGAGATATAGTCACTTTGCGCTGGCTATATCTTCTTTCATTTTTATACTATTGGCAACCGTTACAGGTATTGTTTTAGCGTTTGAGCCCATTTCAAATCAGCTAAAGCCTTATGCTATAACCAATGCAGATGACATTAAATTGTCTAAGGTTATTACGGTTTTGCAGGGTGAGTATGATGAAATTGTTAGTGTTGAAGTAGATAATAACAACTTTGTAAAAGCTTCTGTTTTCACGTTCGAAGGTGATAGCGAAACCTTTTACTTAGACCCAAATACAGGAAAAAAACTCGGAGAATTAGAGAAAAAAGCACCAATCTTTGAGTTTGCAACAAACCTACATCGCTCTTTATTTTTAAAATCCACAGGTCGGTTTTTAGTTGGCCTATTTTCATTTTTATTATTGCTTATTGCCATTACTGGAATTCAGCTGATTGTAAAACGACAAGGCGGTTTAAGGAAGTTTTTTAGTAAAGTTGTAAAGGAAAATTTCGAGCAATATTATCACGTGGTTTTAGGACGTTGGTTTTTAATTCCTATAGTTATTATTACACTCACAGGTGTTTATTTATCATTAGAAAAGTTTGATATGTTGCCTGCCAGTAAGATGGAACATACTGAAACCGTTGAGCAACAATCTAAGGAAAAGCTAGAATTATCTCAATTCAAAATATTTAATGACACACATTTAGATGAGCTTGTTACACTCGATTTTCCATTTTCTGAAGACGAGGAAGATTACTTTATTCTACAAACAACGTCTGGCGAGTTTTATATTAATCAATACACAGGCAATGTTCTCAGCGAAGCTAAGAAACCTTTGGTAAGTCAGCTATCTTATTGGAGTTTAATTTTGCATACAGGACAAGGCACTATCGTTTGGGCAGTAGTATTGTTACTGGCTTGTTTTGCGATTCTGTTCTTTATGTATTCAGGTTTTGCAATGAGTTTTAAGCGTTTGGCTAAAGGGTCTAAAGTGAAAAATAAATTCACAAAAAATACTGCAGAATACATCATTCTTATTGGGTCAGAAACTGGGCATACCAACAAGTTTGCGCATCAGTTTTACAATGCTTTGGTAGAAGCTGGTAACACGGTTTACTTTTCAACTTTAAACCAATATGATAGTTATAAAGAGGCAAAGCACATCATCATTTTTACATCTACTTATGGTGAAGGTGAAGCGCCTCGAACTGCCAAGAATTTTGAAAAATTGTTACCTGCGATTCAACAACCCAATAACATAAAACATTCTGTAGTTGGTTTTGGGTCGTTAATGTATCCAGACTATTGTAAATACGCGATTGAGGTGGATGAATGGTTGCATAATCATCCAAATTTTGAACAGAATTTACCAGTATTCAAAATAAATAATCAATCTTTTGAAGCTTTTAAAAACTGGGTAATTCAGTGGAATGAAGCTACACAACAAGACTTAAAAGTAGTTTTGACCAAACCATTAGTTAACCGTAAAAAACTGAAGAATTTTAAGGTCATTTCTAATTCTGGTCTTAACATAGACGATACCTTTTTAATCGAATTAAAACCTGAGAAGAAATTAAAGTTTCAATCAGGAGATATTGTGTCATTTTATCCTGAAGACGATAATATAGAGCGTCTATATTCAGTAGCCAAAGTTGATGATAGCATTTTGTTGAGTGTAAAAAAGCACGAGTTTGGTAAATGTTCAACATTACTAAGTCAGTTAACGGTTGGCGCTACAATTAAAGGGAAAGTCAACAGGAATTTAGATTTTCATTTTCCGAGCTACGCTAAAGAAGTGGTAATGATAGCCAATGGTACAGGAATTGCACCTTTTCTCGGAATGCTAAACGAAACCAATAAAGACATAAAAACTCATTTGTTTTGGGGAGGACGAACCAAAGCATCTCTTCAATTGTATGCTTCTCACATAGAAAATGCTACTCAAAAAGGTTATTTAGATAATTTTAATGTAGCCTATTCGCAAGAACAGGAAGCTAAGGTGTACGTTCAAGATAGTATTAAAGCAAATGAAACACTTATTTCTAATGCGCTTAAAAACGATGGAGTCATAATGATTTGTGGTTCTATAGCTATGCAAAATCGTGTGTTAGAAGTTTTAAATACTATAACCACAACAATCTTAAACCAGCCATTAAGTACATTTGAAAACAACGAGCAAATTTTAATGGATTGTTACTAGTGTTCAAACTAAAAAAAGCGCTATCCAAATATGGATAACGCTTTCACCAATCAACTAATTTTAAACTGAATATTTAAAATCTAAATTCAAATCCTAGGTTACCACCAAAAGGATGACCAGGACGTAGACCAGCAGGAACTCTAGAAACAGCGTATGTTTCGTCTAGTAGGTTTATAATGTTTCCTGTAAGACTAAGGTTCTTTGTAAAATGATATTTTGCAGACATATCAATGATAAAATTAGAATCTACACGTTCAGCATTTGGAATAGATCCTGTGCCAGCCATAGTTCTAAATTCGCCATTAAATCTTCCGTTTATGTTGAGCTCATATTTAGTGTGCTCTAACGATAAACCAACATTAAATTGATGTGTTGGAATGTATGGTAATTCGTCACCTTCAGTAACTTCTCCCCATAAATCGTCACTACTACCAAAGCTATTTAAAAACTCGGTATTTGTATATGTGTAAGCAAACGTTATAGGTAGTTTAAACGATTTATTGTTAGGTAATAACTCGTAGTTTAATAAAACTTCTATACCACTCACAGCAACTTCACCTGCATTAAATTGATCTAAAGAACCTGTTCCGCCAGTTGCAGCTAAATCGCTACCCAATAAGTTACTGTAGTCATTATAGAAACCAACAACCTCACCACGTAATTGTTCAAAAGCAAAACGCGATCCTAATTCGTAATTGATACTTTCTTCAGCTTCTTCACCATCAGAACTTCCTGGAGGTGAAAAACCTTTATGCACACCACCAAATACAGAAACAGCATTTGTAAAAGCGTAGTTAACACCAATACCTGGAATAAAAACATCTACTTTATTTTCTCTAAAGGCAAGATCACTGCCTGTTCTACTAGGGTCATTGCTACCATAGTTATCTCGTTGTAAAATGATGTTTTCATATCTAATGCCAGGTGTTACAGTAAGCTTATCGTATTTTAATTTATACATCGCATAAGCTGCGAAGGCCTTTGCGCTGCTAATTCTGTTACCTTGCGCGCCACGTAAACCGTCAGATGTTTTAGACATATTTTGGTTTATGATACTGTAACCATCTTCCCACTGAAATCGGTCTTCTTCATCGTAATGGTATCGCAAGCCAACTTCTATATCATGAAACGTGTTTTCACCATACCAGTGGTAGTCAAATTTTGTTTGTACACCTTTAGAATAATACACACGATTATTCGCTTTAACCAATAAAGCATCAGCAGATGAATCTACATCACCACGAATAATATTCATATGGTCTGCATATGTTGTTGGGTCTGCTAACACAGTGGCAATACCTTGTTTGTCACCATTAAATATAACATCGTCTAGTTTATACCAGTTACGTGAAAATTTATTGTAATAACCGTTAGTCGTTAAACGCATATTTTTAGTGAAGTCTAAAGTATGCGTAAGCATTAATTGAATTTGCTCAGCAATCATACGATCATCTTGCGAAGCTGAATATCTACTATAAGGAGATGAATTAAAGTCGCTTTCAGTAAGACCTAAATAAGTTTCGTAAGAACGCTCATCGTAATAATGAAATTTGGCTTCTAATGACTGCTGGAGTTTAGCGTCAGCATCAGTTTTTACTTTAAACTTAGCTGTTAATTCATTAATGTCAAATCCTGTATTATTACCGTTAGGTAAGTCCTTAAAGCCGTCAGAACCGTAGTTAAGGAATTCTACCATATAGCCAATATTTTCTTTTGTGTCACCTATACGTGCCAAAACTTGTTGAGTATCAAAAGAACCATAACCAGCTCTAACTTCACCACTAAAGGTGTTTGGTATTTGTGCAGAAATCATATTAATAGCACCACCAGTCGTAAATGGACCAAACTGTACCTGGCTACTTCCTTTTAAAATTTCAACAGCCTGCATACGACCAACTGAAGGAAAATAATAAGCAGCTGGTGCACTGTAAGGAGCAGGTGCTACAAGCACACCATCTTCCATTAAGGTAATTTTTGCACTACGCTCTGGAGATGTACCTCTTAAACTTATGTTTGGTCGTAATCCAAAGCCGTCTTCTTCGTAAAAGGTAACACCAGGAACTGAACGCAAAGCACGATTAATATCTGTAAACCCAAATTTCTTTAATTCTTGTGGAGACAAATAATAAGCAGAACCTGTACGGTTACTTGCTACATATTTACTACCAAACATTTGACTTGAATTAATAATTACTTCGTCAAGTTTTTGAATAGAATCTAATGGTTTTTCGTTAGGCTGATTTTGTGCATTTACAAGAAATGTACATATAAAACCAATTACTGTAAGGGCTAATTTCCGAATCATTTATTTAGACTTGTTAAAAATAGGTTTGTTTTCAGCGTGCAAAAGTAATACTGAATTGCATTTTTTCAAACTTTATTTAGAATAAATAAAAATAAATTAACAGTAAGTATTGATAAACAGTTTCTTATGAAGGAATATTTTTTTATTCGAATTTTATTTAACCGTAAGTTGACATTTGCTCAATGAAAAAAAATGTATCTTTGCGTGCAATTACATCTTAATTGCACTATGACAGCACACGAAAACAAAATCTTAGGTGAAGGTCTTACCTACGATGACGTCCTTTTAGTTCCAGCATTTTCTGAAGTACTTCCTCGCGAAGTAAATATTCAAACAAAATTTACTAGAAACATTACCATAAATATTCCTGTGATTTCAGCCGCTATGGATACGGTTACAGAGAGTAGAATGGCTATAGCTATGGCTCAGGAAGGAGGAATTGGAGTACTTCATAAAAACATGACAATTGAAGATCAGGCACAGAAAGTCCGTCGTGTAAAGCGTGCTGAAAGTGGTATGATTATAGATCCTGTAACTTTACCATTAGATGCTACTGTTGCAGATGCTAAAAATGCTATGAGAGAGCATAGTATAGGTGGTATTCCTATTGTTGATGCTAATAAAAAATTAAAAGGTATTGTAACTAATAGAGACCTTCGTTTTGAGCATAAAAATGATAGACCAATTGCTGAAGTTATGACTAGTGAGAATTTAGTAACTGCACCAGTTGGTACCTCATTAAAGGATGCTGAAACCATTTTACAAGCCAATAAGATTGAAAAACTATTAATTGTTGAAGGTGATAAGCTAGCAGGTTTAATTACGTTTAGAGATATTACAAAAGTAACCCAAAAGCCAATTGCAAATAAGGATACTTATGGAAGATTAAGGGTTGCTGCTGCCATAGGAGTAACTGCAGACGCTGTAGAAAGAGCAGAAGCTTTAGTTAATGCTGGTGTTGATGCTGTGGTTATCGATACAGCGCATGGCCATACTAAAGGTGTGGTATCTGTTTTAAAAGAGATAAAATCAAAGTTTTCTAACCTCGATGTTATTGTTGGAAATATTGCAACTGGTGAAGCTGCTAAATATTTAGTTGAAGCTGGTGCAGATGCTGTAAAAGTTGGTATTGGTCCTGGTTCTATTTGTACAACACGCGTTGTTGCTGGTGTTGGGTTTCCTCAGTTTTCAGCAGTGTTGGAAGTTGCTGCAGCTATTAAAGGCTCTGGTGTACCTGTAATTGCAGATGGTGGAATTCGTTATACAGGTGATATACCAAAAGCTATTGCTGCTGGTGCTGATACTGTAATGTTAGGTTCATTGTTAGCAGGTACAAAGGAGAGTCCTGGTGAAACGATTATTTATGAAGGTCGTAAGTTTAAATCGTATCGTGGAATGGGTTCTGTAGAAGCTATGAAACAAGGAAGTAAGGATCGTTATTTCCAAGATGTAGAAGACGATATTAAAAAATTAGTACCAGAAGGTATTGTAGGTCGTGTGCCATACAAAGGCGAATTGTACGAAAGTATTCATCAGTTTGTTGGTGGATTAAGAGCTGGTATGGGCTATTGTGGCGCAAAAGATATTGCAACCTTAAAGGAAACAGGCAGATTTGTAAAAATTACTGCCAGTGGAATCCACGAAAGTCATCCACACGATGTAACGATTACAAAGGAAGCACCTAACTATTCCAGATAATATTTTCGTTTTAATCTGAAATCGTTATTATTTCAAAATTCCAATTGCGCTTGGTTTTAAACTTCTTGTTAAAATTAGGTGGTTTAAGACCAGCGTAAATTAAGCCTGCTCCAGGTATAGTTAACAGAAAGGCTGTAGAATCTGATATAAGCCCTATTAAAATTCCAATACCTGCTGTTAAAGCACCCAAATACACCAAAAAAGAACCGGTTACAACAGATATTAATAACGGATTGCGCTTCATTGCTATAATATCTGATAAGTTGATACTTTCACCTTGTATAAGAATAGAATTGTCTTCTATTTTGAAACGTCCTTTAAGTTTTCTGCCATCAACTGTAAATACCTTTACCCTTTTATTGTTTTTTATAATTCTTTCTTTTTGAGTGTTTTCGTTTGTGATTTTTATAGCTTTTACCTGAGCAGATATAAGATTAATGAAGAATAAAAACGAAATTAGAAATACAGTTTTTTTCATGTTATAGATTTATTCTTTAGATAATAGAAATACATAAAGGTTGCGTATCGCTTTCTTAAAGTTTTGTTAGTTATTCAATGTCCAGGTGAGGGCTTTCTCTTTAGTAGCTCTAAAAATAGTATTGTGTTGCTCGTTTGGCTCGTCGGAGTACTTCCAAGTTAAACTTGATGGTGCATTGTTCTGTAATGCCTTTTCAACTTGCTTGGTGTATTGCGAAATATCTTCTACACTAGAACCTGCAAACCATAGTTTTATATCTTTTTCATGAAGTCTGGTTAATAATGTATTTGCATTACTGGCTAGGTAATTGTTGTTCCACCAAAGCGAAGGGTCCATAGCAATATAAAAATCGAAAGTTTCAGGTTTTATAAAAAATGTTTCCATAACAAACAGTCCAGCAAGAGATTCTCCGATAATACCTTTTTTAGCTTTTGTTCTGTATCTGCTATTAATTTTTGGTATTAATTCTTCAGAGATAAAAGCTCTAAAATTTTTTGCACCATCTGTAATTGGGCAATATTGTTTATCGTCTTCTACTTCAGAAGAACCAGTAAGATCTCTTCCTCTTTCGGTATTTTCTATGCCGACCAAAATGAATGCAGGTATTTTATTTTCTTCTAGCAATTTAGAGAGTGTGTTTGCTATATGCGGAAAGTCCTCTTTTATTCCACCATCTGGCATATAGAGTACAGGAAAACGTTCAGTAGAGGTTTTGTAATTTGGAGGTGTCCATATGTTTATAACACGATCTTCATTGACATACTTAGATGTTATTGTTAAACTGTCGTGTTCTGGTATTGGGTCGTTGTAGGTTGCTCCTTGGTTTTTACAAGAAATAGCTAGAATAAATAAAGTTAGGACTATAATTGTTTTTTTCATTAGTACGAGTTTATTATTAGATAAATTAATATTGATCAAATTTAGAATTTAGCCAAGCTTCTAACAACTCATTTTTATCTTCCTCGTTGTTGTAGTTGATGTTAACACCAAAATCAAATCCGTTAATCAACCTGCCATACATACGTTGGTTAAGGAGCACATCTCCATTAGGCTTGTAAAGTGTGATGGTAAAATAATGAAAACTTAAGCCATCTATATTTGCAATTTTTGTGGCTGTAGTATCTGTTTTAATGCCTTTTTCGGTATACAAATCGTATAGTAATGCTTTAATTGAGGCATTATTACCTTCCCATTCGTCATCATATTCTACTTTAAAGGGTTCGGATGTTGATTGAAAAACATTAAATCTATTTTTTTGAAAATTCAAAAGTTGCTTTAACTCGCTATCGTCATATTCTAAACCAGTAGATTCTTTTATGATATCCAGACCTTTTTTAGAACGTCGGTTAAGAACACTTCTATGGGTAACATTCCAACCGTTTGGTATATTCATAGTCCAGCCGATTTCGTCACTACGATAGGTGTTTTCGGTTATTTTACCTTCGTCAATTTGCTTGTTAGGATCAGATTTGCAAGATGATACTGTGGTTAAGATTAATAGGACTACGAGTTTTATTTTCATGCTTTAGGTTGATAGGTAAGTTTAAAATTAGTGAAAACCTATTTAATTTTTAAGTAGAACAATTGTAGAAGTATAAAAACTAGCACAGCAGTAGCCAACAAACTATTAAAACAGGCTTTTGCTATCGCAAAATCAGGATTGCCATATAACGAGAACTTTGTTTCAAAATTAGCTTAATAATGCTTGTTTTTTAACTCAGTTCTTTGTTGTGCGTAGGTTTTATTTTTTATTCAATTCAAATGTTCCTTTGTCTTTTGGGTAGCTTGAATCATATTCGCCATTTATTTCAATTCCGTCATTATCTTTCATTCCATCGTATTCAATGAACTGTCCATTTCCAATTGACATTTTAGCTTTAAATAATCTACGATTAGATTCACGGTTTTCATTCGGTCGTTTTTTTTGCTCAATGTTATTTCCATTAATATCCGATTCCGAAAAATTTCCTGATAATTCCACTATTTTATTTTGTCCAGGCTTGTAAAGACTCCAAAGATTGTAATAAATCAACGTTTCGCTTTTAAATTCAGCGTTGTGATTTTCAGGAATTGTTGTTAGTACTTTTCCACTAACGAGAGCATATTCAGAACTGTTCCATTTTCCGTTCCAATTTGATTCCGCAAAGTTTTCAGGAATTGAAGTTCTATAGACTATTTCGTTTGATATAAACACAATAACAAAGAGTATCAAAATTGTAATTAAAATCCGTTTTAATATTTTTAGAAACTTATTTTTCATTAAGAGTTCAGTTTTTCTCAACTTACGCACAACAACTGGATATAGATATTAACTATATCCACATTATATGTTTTTGCTACAATTTACAGAAAATAAAAACCACTAATAAAGCTATTAGTGGTTTTTTTATAAATAGTATTCTGTCTTTAAATTACGGAGTAGAAGCCACCACACCAAGTGTATAAAGTTGCTCCATAGTTGGGCTTTCGCTACCACCTGCTGGCTCTAAGGTGATACCAAAGGCTTGGCTTTCGTTGGCATTGGCAATGGTAAATATTTTGTTGTCGTCGGTGTTAAAGTCGTCAATAGTACCCAAACTCGTTGGTGTTAATGGGTTTAGCGTTAAAGACCACACTTGCCATACTTTACCTTCTGGTGCGTTTGGCAGACCTTCACCATCTAGGTAAATGGTATTATCGGCTTTGTTCCAATAGACTTTGGCATAGGTAGACGCATAATCACCTTGGCCACCTAAAGGTACCGCAATAATATCCTTGTCTCTAATGGCATCTAGTAGATTTTTAGTAGCAGATAGATCGTTTCTGGCTTCTTCAATCTGTATTTCGAGATATTGCTTTTCGGTAGAAACGGTTTGTAGTTCTTCTTCAACCTTGTTTTTGTTGTTAAGCGTCCACAGCAAACCACCAGCAAGTAAAACAGAAGCTGCCCAACCTGTGTAAGAAATCCAGTTTGGTTTTCTAGGTTTTAGGTCTACAACTTTGGTGTCTGAGTTTAGTTTGCCTTTAAAGGATTCAAAATCTATAGCATGAGGCGATACTGCAGCAGTAAGTTTTACAACAGCTGCTTCTATTTCTAAAACTTCTTGTAATATTTCAGGATGTTGTTGCATCAACTCATAGACTTCCTGATTTTCTTTTTCAGAAAGTTTACCAGCTACGTAGAGCTCTAAAATACCCGATTCTATGTATGCTTTTATATCCATATTACAATACCATATCCCTTAGTTGCTGAATACAGTTTCTATTTCTTGTTTTTATTGTGCCAATAGGCATTTTTAATTCTTCGGATGCTTCCTTTTGGGTAAAGCCTTTAAAGTACAGCAACTCTATAACTTCTTTACATTTTTGGCCAAGGTTAGTCACAAACTTTTTAATTCCAATAGCATCTGTACTGTTATCTAAATTATCATTGCTTGTTATACTATCTACGAAAAAATCGGAGTTGAGGTTTTGCTTAGATTGTTTAAAGGCCTTAGACCTAGTCATATCAATTGCTGCATTGCGAGCAATATTTAATATCCAAGTAAAGAAACGTCCTTTTTTTGAAGAATAGGTGTCTGCCTTATGCCATGCTTTTATAAAGACGTCTTGCATAATTTCGTCTGCAATGTCTGCATCTTTTACGATGTTATAAACCACACCATGTATACTATTGCTATACATGCCATATAGTTTTTTGAATGCAACTTGGTTTTTAGACTGAAATTGCTGTACTAATGTATCTAATTCGGTCATACGCGACTTGCTTAGAATTTTTGCAGACAAGGGGAAGATTAGTACTGCAATAGCTCTAGCTATTTATTTTTTAGTTAGTGTTTTTAAAAATTATTCTATAATGGCACCACAACTTACTCTACTACCAGCTGCACCAGATGGTTGCGATGTAAAGTCATCAGTACCTTGGTGCACTATTATAGCTTTACCAATAATATTTTTTGTTGGGTCTTCGCAAGTTAGGCACCACTGATCTGTTGTAAATTTAATTTCTCCATTACCATCTGCACCAACTTTAAAGTTTCCAATATCTCCTTTGTGGTATCCTTCTTCTGATCCCCATTTACCATGAGGTTGTGCTGTAGGATTCCAGTGCCCACCAGTAGATTTACCATCTGGTGAAGAACAATCTGCAGATTCGTGGATATGGATAGCATGCTCACCTTCGTCTAAACCAGAAAGGTAAGCCATCATAGTAACCTTACCATTTTCTTCAACAAATTTTATAGTTCCTGTAGCATTAGACCCACTTTTAGGATCTAACTTAATTTTCATTTCAGTTTTTGTAATTACTGGTTCAGCCGTTTTCTCTACTTCAGGCTCTTTGGTTTCTTCAGTTTCTTTTTTGTTGTCTTTGCAAGATGTTGCAAAAACTACGGCTAATGTAAGTATGCTAAGTTTTAGATATTTCATAGTTGTTTCTTAGTTTTTAGTAAAGTTAAGGATATAAGCTTTCCGATGCAAATAGAGTAACACTAATCTTACAATAATAGGCTAGGGAAGTTAGCTTAGACAAGGTTTTTAACTTAATAGTAAAGTACTTTTTTCAGTTAAAAAAGCATCTTAAATACTTCACATGTTGGCATTTAGCTGTTAATTAAATTGTTACATGACAAAAATCATATTTTTTACAGTTGCTTCCGAGTAATTTTGGTCTAAGACAAAAGTTAGTATGTGTCAAAAGTTAGTAAATAAATACAATGTGGCAGGTCCACGTTATACCAGCTATCCTACGGTTCCGTATTGGAATGCTGAAACATTTTCATTGCAACAATGGAAACAAGTTTTGAAGCAATCCTTTGATGAATCCAATACAGAAGAAGGGATAAGCTTGTACTTGCACCTGCCATTTTGTGAAAGCCTTTGCACATTTTGCGGATGCCACAAACGTATTACCAAAAGACACGAGGTAGAGTTGCCTTACATAAAGGCAGTACTAAAAGAGTGGCAGTTGTACAGAGAATTATTAGGTGCAAAACCAATAATAAAAGAACTGCATCTTGGAGGTGGTACACCTACGTTTTTCTCACCTGAAAATTTAAACTTTCTTATTACAGAATTACTTAGAGTGTCTGACCTTGCTAAAGATTATGAGTTTTCGTTTGAAGGACATCCCAATAATACTACCGAAGCGCATTTACAAGCACTGTATGATTTAGGATTTAGACGTGTGAGTTTTGGAGTTCAGGATTATAATCTAAAAGTACAGAAGGCAATTAATCGTATTCAACCTTTTGAAAATGTAAAACGCGCTACAGAAACATCCAGAAAAATTGGTTACACATCTGTTGGGCACGATATCATCTTTGGGTTTCCATTTCAAACCGAAGCAGATGTTGTAGAAACCATACAAAAAACAGAAGCCTTAATGCCAGATCGTATAGCATTTTACAGCTATGCACACGTTCCTTGGATAAAAGGAAATGGGCAACGAGGTTTTAGAGAGGAGGATTTACCAACTGCTGAATCTAAGCGTAGACAGTACGAAACAGGTAAATCACTTTTAGAAAAAGTAGGCTATACCGAAATAGGTATGGATCATTTTGCATTAAAAACGGATGGACTTTACAAAGCCATGAAAAACGAAACTATGCATCGTAATTTTATGGGTTATACTGCATCTAAAACCCAAGCCATGATTGGTTTGGGTGTATCATCAATAAGTGATAGTTGGTATGGTTTTGCACAAAATGTAAAGTCTATCGAAGAATATTACAACTTATTAGAAAATAATATTATACCAGTTTACAGAGGACATATTTTAAATGAAGAGGACTTAAAAATTAGAAAGCACATTCTCAATTTAATGTGCCATTTTAAGACTTCTTGGTTGCAACCAGAACTTATGTTTGATGAGTTGCCAGAAGTCCTTATAAAACTAAAAGAATTAGAACAAGACGGGTTACTTGAATTTGAAAGAAAGCAGATAACCGTAACTGAAAAAGGGAAACCTTTTATAAGAAATATTTGTATGGCTTTTGATTTGTTATTGCAACGCAAAAAGCCAGATACTCAACTATTTTCAATGACCATTTAAAACACTAACACCATGAAAAAGATAATAGTGCCTATAGATTTTTCGGAGCATTCAGAATATGCTTTGGAAGCGGCTGCGAACCTAGCTCAAAAATACGGTTCAGAACTCATAGTATTACACATGTTAGAATTGTCTAATGCGATATTAACTGCTAATGGAAACTCTATTAATGAAGAAGCTGTATTCTATCTAAAATTAGCAGAACAGAAGTTTGATGCTTTTCTAGACAGACCTTTCTTAGAAGGCATAAAAGTGACACCTATTGTAAAACATTTTAAGGTTTGGAGTGAGGTTAATGATATTGCCAATGAACACCAGGCAAATCTTATTGTTATGGGTTCTCATGGTGCCAGTGGAGTAAAGGAAGTACTCGTTGGTTCTAATACCGAAAAAGTGGTACGTCACGCTGATATACCAGTATTAGTGATAAAACACAATCCTATACTTTTAGATTTTGAAAATGGTGTATTTGCAAGTGATTTTACGGATGAAGCTATTACACCTTACCTCAATGCAAGAAAAACTTTTGAAAAAATAGGAGCGACGATGCACTTGGTGTATGTAAACTCACCAGACGGTAATTTTAGAAGTTCTACAGAAATAGATAAACGTATATCCTTATTCCTTAAAAAGGCAGATGGTGATTTAGATAATCTTGAAAATGTTCATGTGGTATCAGATTACTCAATAGAAAAGGGTATTTTGAATTTCGCCAACACTATTGGTGCAGATCTTATTGCTGTAGCTACACATGGCAGAAAAGGCTTGGCACATTTCTTTGAAGGTAGCATTTCTGAAGATATTGCTAATCACTCTACATTACCAGTAATGACCTTTAAAATATAGTTCTTGATGTTTATTAGTTAGTGTTATTAATATCAAGCGAAAACGCCAAAGACGAGGGCTTTGGCGTTTTTTTATGCGTTTGTTTTTCGATAAAATTAAAAACGATATCCTATTCTTAGGTGTAGGTTAACAGCCACACCATTTTCATCTTCAAAGAGAAAAACATTATCCTTTTTTAATAAGTGGTAATAACCAATACCAATACCTGTTTCATATGTAAAATGTTTACCAACATTACGACGAATGCCCCAAGTTGGTATAATAGTAATGTCAGAAATGAAGACGGTATTTGCAGGTAAAGACCCTAAAACCAAATCTGGATGATAGGTAGTTTTTATCGAAACAAAATTTCCACTATTCCCATCAATACGTCTCTTCTTGGTCACTCTTTTATTTAGGTTGTAGTACAATCTTGGTTCTAAAGTTATTGCTGGTACCATGATAAAACTTTGTGAGCCAACAAAATTTTCCCCAAATATGGCAGCATCCAAGCCTAGTTCACTTCTAAGTGCAATAGAGTTAGATAATTTAGACTCATTATGAGCCCAAATACCAAGAAAACCAGTTTGAATTCCAAATGTAGATTTCTCTACACTTGCATCTTGTGCTGCTATTTTAAATACTGAAAGGGTGAAGACTAAAACTAAAGGAAACTGTTTCATATTACAATTGATTGATTTTTTGATATTGCAATAATACCAAAAAAGTTAGTTGGAAATTAAACAGTGGAATTTTTTAGTCTTAATGACAGTCTATAGCACTAGTTGCCATTTCAACTACAGGAGCAGGTGAGATGTAGGGAATACCTAATCCTAATCCTCTAAGAATGAATAAAACACCTATTATAACTACAAAAACAGGAATGACTTTTTGTATACGTTGTTTTATGGCTTGGTTTAAAAACTTACCTAAATAAATAGCTGAAGTCATCAAAGGAATGGTACCTAAACCAAATAAAACCATATAAAAACTACCTTGTAATAAGCTGCCTGTGGCTACAGCACCAAAAACAGCCATATACACTAAACCACAAGGTAAAAAACCATTTAGAAAGCCTATGGTTAAAAAGGTGTCAGGTGTTTTTTTCTTTAAAGCTTGTCCGAGATTAGATTTTACTTTAGAGATGACTTTATTTAAAGGTTTAGATAAATTGTATTTAGCAAAAGTTCGATAAGGGATAAGAACAACAACAATCATTAAAATTCCTACAGCTATAGAGAGTTGTTGTTGTACACCAAACAGATTTAGACTTTTACCAACCAGACCAAAAGCTAGTCCTATTAAACTATAAGCTAATAATCTACCAACATGGTAAACACCAATTTGTGATACTTTTTTTATGGAATTAGAACGATCTACAGGCAACATAAAGGCTATTGGTCCACACATACCAACGCAGTGCAAACTACCTAATAAACCTAATATAATTGCCGAATATAACATACTAATAGTTTATCGCTTTTTTGTATAGATAAGCTTCATTATTGTAGGTCCAGTCAATGTTAATGTTCCAACGACCATCTAACAATTTGTTGTCAGGTATGAGCAAATTGTGATCAGATAATGAAATAGGAATTTCAAAATCTAACGTCTTGTTAGATGGTCTGTATAGGAACACTGAACCTTTAATCTTTTTTATATCTAAATCTTTAGGGAATTCAACGAGAATACCATCTTTAGTCTTTTTCCAACTAACATTGGTTTTTAGGTTTTTAGAATTTTCTTCTTTATCAATATCAGTTTGAAATTTCAACTCTTTTTGATAATAATCTTCTACAACTAAATCATGATCATACTTATCATCAGTAGCCATGTTGATTACAAAGTACATGATAAAGCCTATAAAACCTGCGAAGGCTATAACTATTGCTGTTCCCCAATTTACTTTCATAACACAATTTTATTTTGTCATCCTGAACTTGGTTCAGGATCTAATTATAACTTCTAGGGCCTAAAAAGCTTACCGAAGTTGTTTCTATTAATTTGTCTCCACTATAAACATCTATAGTCAAGCTATTTTTGTCTCCAGAAAGGTCACTTTGTTTTAATTCTATAAACAAAGTTCCTTCAGCTAGTCCACTTTCTTTTACTGTAAAGGTATCACTTGTAGAAACCAATTTTATTTCACCATCAATACCTCTAAGCTTAAAGCTTACATCATCAATAGTTTCAGTCGTTTTATTTACAATTTTATACGTGTAGACATTACTAATAATATTATTGTCTTTATGCTCATATAGCTGTCCTGGTAATCTAAGTACTCTAGCTTCAACATCATTTCTTAAGGCTAACATACCGAGTAATACACCAGTTAAAATGACTAGTACTGCAACGTAACCTTTCATTCGAGCTGTAAGTTTAAAAGGCGCTTTCTTTTCTATATTATCTTCACTGGCATAACGGATTAATCCTTTTGGTTTGTTGATTTTTTCCATTATAGTATCACACTCATCAATACAAGCCGTACAGTTTACACATTCTAATTGTGTACCATTTCTAATATCTATACCTGTAGGACAAACATGCACACATTGTAAACAATCAATACAATCACCATGACCTAAAGCTTCTCTATCTTCATTTTTTCTAAACTTCTTTCTTCCGCTTTCACCTTCACCACGTTTGTGATCATAAGCTACAACAATAGATTTATTATCTAAAAGTACACCTTGTAATCTACCGTAAGGACAAGCAATAATACATACTTGCTCTCTAAACCAAGCGAAAATAAAATAGAAGACACCTGTAAAAATTAATAATGGAATTAATGTACCTACATGCTCTGATGGACCTTCTTTTATGTATCTTAGAAGCTTGTCACTGCCAATTAAATAGGCTAAGAAAATATTAGCAATCAAAAATGAAATTATTAAAAAGATAAACCACTTTAAGGTACGTTTTCTAATTTTTTCAGCATCCCATTTTTGTTTTTTAAGGCGTATTTGTTTATTTCTATCTCCATCTATCCAGAACTCAATACGTCTAAAAACCATTTCCATAAAAATGGTCTGTGGACATATCCATCCACAGAAAATACGACCAAAACCTACTGTAAATAGCGTAATGAATACCACACCAATAATCATGGAAATCACAAACAAGTGAAAATCCTGTGGCCAGAACGGAAAACCAAAGATGTTAAAACGTCGCTCTAAGACATTAAACATTAAGAATTGGTTACCATTAATTTTTATAAATGGTGCAGCAAAGAGAAAAGCTAATAGAAAATAGCTTACCAACTTTCTCTTTTCCCAGTATGCTCCTGAAGGTTTTTTAGGAAAAATCCAATTACGTTTACCTTCTTCATTAATGGTACCAATTGAATCTCTAAAAACTTCGTTCTCTGGCGTTTCCATTTGGGTGTGGTTTTTTAAAATAATTTAATTAGAGGCAACAGTTTGTACTTCTTCAATTACCTCAGTAGCGTTTTCTTCAGTTTCATTTGTTGCATCTTCAGTAGAAGGTTCCTCAGAAGTATCCTCAGATTCGTCTACCCAAATATCTCCTTCAGCCTCTTTTGGATTAGCAGGTGTAGTGCCTTGGAATTGTAATACATAACTTGCTACCTGAGCCATTTCAATTGGTTTTAAGTTGGCTTTCCAGGCAACCATACCTTTACCATCTCTACCACCTTCTGAGATGGTATTGAAGACGTTTTTAATACCACCACCAAGAATCCAGTGTTTGTCTGTTAGATTTGGTCCAATACCACCACCACCATCAGCCATATGGCAGGCTACACAGTTGGTTTCAAATAATTTTTTACCAGCATTTAAGTCTGAAGCCTCAGTAAGAACTTCTACAGTATTAACATCTACTAAATTTTTTGCTGTCTTTTTATATTCTTCAATTGCTCGGTTTGCTTCAGCATATTCAATTTCGTATTCGGCAAACTGATCGTCTGCATTAAATACATGATAACGCAACATGTAGACAAAAGCAAAGATGATTGTTGCATAGAAGCCGTATAACCACCAAGGCGGAAGATTATTATCTAATTCTTTTATACCATCATAGTTATGGTCTAAAATGATTTCACCTTCTTCTTCTATAGGTTTACCACCTCTTAATTTTTTATAAGTGTTTTGTATCCATAATGCTAATTTAGATGGTGCAGCTCTCTGCGCGTCATACCTAGCTTTACCTTCTTCATCTAAACTTTGATATAAGATGTTATCCATTGTACCAACAATACCTTCTATTGCAATTAAAAATAGAAGCACTAGTAAAAGGAATAAAAGAATGACAGGTTGCTCCATAAACGCTGGTTGATCACCAGAATCTATGAAATACTCTATGAGTCCTGCAATTGCAAAGAATACCACAGGTACTCTGATATATGATGGAATTAAATGTCTCATGATTGTGTGTCGTTTTGGTTATCTAAAGGAATATTACTGACTGTTGTTATATATTCTTTCTTTGCTGTAAATACCCAGAAAAACAGTGCTACAAAAAAGATGAAGAATATTAAGAGGGATATCAAGGGATAGATTTCTATCCCTGTGATACTTTCCATATGATTTTTTACAAATTTTAGCATGATGATTAGTTTTGAGCAGTTTCGTTAAGAATTTCTTTCACTTTAATATCTGTACCAAGTCTTTGTAAGTAAGCAATAAGTGCAACAATTTCTCGGTTTCTCATTTCTACGAAATCTTCACCACCAGCTGCTTTGTCTGCTTCATAAGACTTGGCAAAGTCAGGATCGCTATAAAGATTTTTCTCTATTTGAGTACCTTGCTCTAACATTGAAGCTTGCGCGTTTGCTATATCTTCTTCAGTGTAAGGCACACCAAGACTTACCATTGTTTCCATTTTCTTCTCAGTCATAGACTTATCTAGTTTAGCACCTTCGCCTACAATTAACCATTTGTATGCAGGCATAATAGAACCTGAAGAAGTGGTTTGCGGATCGTACATGTGGTTAAAGTGCCAGTTGTCGTTGTATTTTCCACCAACACGATGTAAGTCTGGCCCTGTACGTTTACTTCCCCAAAGGAATGGATGGTCATAAACAAACTCACCAGCTTTAGAGTATTCACCGTAGCGTTCTACTTCACTTCTAAATGGTCTTACCATTTGAGAGTGACAGCCTACACAGCCTTCTCTAATATAAATATCTCTACCTTCTAGTTCTAAAGGAGTGTAAGGTTGAACACTACTAATTGTAGGGATATTAGATTTTACAACTATAGTAGGTATAATTTGTACAATACCTCCAATTAATATTGCAATGGTAGCGTAGATTGTTAATAATATAGGTTTACGCTCTAACCAAGTGTGCCATCCTTCACCAGCAACACGTCTTTTAGATACACGCTTTAATGCTGGCGCTTCCGCAAGTTCGTCTGTTACTTTGCTGTCAGATTTAGCAATGGTAACAATAACATTATACACAAGAATTAACATACCAGTAATGTAAAGGGTACCACCAATAGCACGCATCCAGTACATAGGCATAATCTCAGTTACTGTTTCAAGGAAGTTACCATAAACTATGCTTCCATCTGGATTAAACTGTTTCCACATACTTGCTTGAGTGAAACCAGCAACATACATAGGTAATGCATAGAGTATAATACCTAGAGTTCCTACCCAGAAGTGTAGGTTGGCTAAACTGATAGAATGCAATTTAGTTTTAAATAAACGCGGTATTAACCAATAAATCATACCGAAGGCTAAGAAACCGTTCCAGGCTAATGCACCTACGTGAACGTGAGCAATAATCCAGTCTGTAAAGTGGGCAATGGCGTTTACGTTTTTAAGTGATAGCATAGGGCCTTCAAATGTTGCCATACCATAACCAGTAATCGCAACTACCATGAATTTAAGTACAGGATCTGTACGTACTTTATCCCAAGCACCACGTAAGGTTAATAAACCATTAATCATACCTCCCCAAGAAGGTGCAATTAACATAACAGAAAATGCAACACCTAAATGTTGAGCCCATTCTGGTAAAGCTGTATATAATAAGTGGTGAGGACCAGCCCAGATATAGATAAATATTAATGACCAGAAGTGAACAATAGATAATCTATATGAGTAAACAGGTCTGTTAGCAGCTTTTGGTACAAAGTAGTACATTAAACCTAAGAAAGGCGTTGTTAAGAAAAATGCAACCGCATTATGTCCATACCACCACTGCACCAAGGCATCTTGTACACCTGCATACACAGAGTAACTTTTCATACCAGTTAAGCTAACAGGAAGTTCTAAACTATTAAAAATATGTAGTACTGCAACGGTAACAAACGTAGCGAGGTAAAACCAGATTGCAACATATAAGTGACGTTGGCGACGTTTTAAGATTGTACCTATCATGTTAACTCCAAAAACTACCCATACTAAAGCAATAGCGATATCAAAAGGCCATTCTAATTCGGCATACTCTTTTGAAGTTGTATAACCAAGAGGAAGCGTAATTGCTGCACCAACAATGATTAATTGCCAGCCCCAAAAGTTAATGTTACTTAGTAAATCACTAAACATTCTGGCTTTAAGTAAACGCTGAAGGGAATAATACACACCAGCAAAAATGGCATTACCTACAAAGGCAAAAATTACAGCATTGGTGTGTAATGGTCTTAATCGCCCAAAACTTAACCATGATATACCATCGGTCATATTCGGGAATAAAAACATAAAGGCCAGAATAAGCCCAACGAGCATACCAACTACACCGAAAACTATAGTGGCGTAGAGGAATTTTTTAACGATTTTGTTATCGTAGTAAAATTGTTGCATTTCCATATTAATATAATTAGTCAGTTTTTATTGAATTTTCTTTTTTTTGGTTTACTATTTCATCCTCAAATAGCATACGCACTGATGGTGTATAACTATCATCGTATTGGCCGGATTTTACAGCCATTAAAAAAACGATAAAGAAAGCCACACCAACAATGACGCTTACTGTTAAAACTATATATATAACACTCATACCTGTTTTGAAGTTATGGTTCAAATTTACTCTCGAACCTTTTTTAAAAACATGACATTTATCATGTCATCCTATTTAGATTTATTTCAAATAATTATTTCAGTTTTCTACCTATAAAATTGGTAGCTACCGTTGTAAATACCACTATACTTATAGAACTTAAAGGCATCAATATTGCCGCAACTACAGGTGCTAACTGACCTGTTACAGCAAAATATAATCCGATAACATTATAAATGAACGAAAGCACAAAGCTCCATTTTATGATCTTTATAGCTGATTTTGAAGCCATGACATAATCATACAAATGCTTGAATTTTGATGCGTCTAAAATGGCATCACAAGCAGGCGAGAATACATTAACATCTTCAGAAATTGCAATACCTACATCACTTTGTGCCAAAGCGCCTGCATCGTTAAGTCCATCTCCAATCATTAAGACTTTTGCGCCTTCAGACTGGTGGTATTTTATAAACTCTAACTTATCATCTGGCTTTTGGTTGAAAATTAGTTTGGTTTTTCCTGGTAGTAATTTTTTGAGATTTTCGCGTTCACCCTCATTATCTCCAGAAAGGATTACCAAATCAAAATGTTTTTTAAGCTGGTTAAATAGCTTTGAAACTCCTTTTCTATAACTGTTATAAAATGTGAATTTTCCTTTATAGTTATTATTACTACTTATGTGTACTGTGGTATTGAGCGTTGAGGTTTGTTCAGCATTTCCAACAAAGCTTGCAGACCCAACTTTTAAGTTAATATTATCGTGTTCAGCTTCAATGCCTTTACCTACATGTTCTTCAAACTTATCTAATGTTATGATGTCATGTTCATCTAAAATGTTGTAAAGTGTTCTACTCAATGGATGATTAGATCCTCTTAAAGAATTTTTTAGAACCAAACTTTCTGAACCAGATAACGATATACCTTCATACTCAGCATTACTTTGTTTGTTAGATGTAATAGTCCCTGTTTTGTCGAATATAACAGTATTAATATGTGCTAGTTGCTCAATGACACTTGCATTTTTCACATAAAATTTCAGTTTACCAAAAATGCGAAGTAAGTTTCCAAAGGTAAAAGGTGCAGATAAAGCAATAGCACAAGGGCAAGCAATGATAAGTACTGCTGTAAATACATTCATAGCTTTACTTGCATCTGTAAATAACCAGTAGCTAGCAGCTATTACTGCTATTGTAAGTATCGCAATAGTAAAGTGCTTACTTATATTGTTGGTGATATTGGTAAATCCATCTTCCTTATTTTTATTAAAGACGTCATTACTCCATAATTGTGTGAGGTAACTTTGCTCTACAGATTTTAAGGCTTCAAGTTCAATAACACCAGCTGTTTGTTTTCCGCCTGCAAAAAGTTTGTCACCAGATTGTTTAGTGACAGGTTGAGATTCACCTGTAACAAAACTGTAGTCTATTTTTCCTCTACCATTGATAAGGATTCCATCAACTGGAATTAATTCTTCGTTTCTTATTAATAGTCGATCACCTTTTTCAATATCATAAACCTGAATTGAGTTTTCACTTCCATCTTTTTCAATTTTAGTAATTGCAATAGGGAAGTAGCTTTTATAGTCGCGCTCAAATGATAGAAAATCATAAGTTTTTTGTTGAAAAAATTTACCTAACAGAAGGAAAAAAACTAATCCTGAAAGACTATCAAAAAAACCAGAGCCAATATCAAAAGCTATTTCAACTGTACTTCTTATAAATAATACCGAAACACCTAAAGCAATAGGAACATCGATATTTAATAACTTTGCTTTTAGACCCTTATATGCAGAAATAAAATAATCTTGTGCAGCATAGAAAACCACAGGAATGGACAAAGCAAACATAAGCCAACGGAACATATGCTTATATTGTTCTAACCAGAATTCATTAATTTCAAAATACTCAGGAAACGACAAAAACATAATATTACCAAAAGCAAAACCTGCAACACCAAGTTTGTAAATAAGTGTTCTGTTAACTTGCTTCTTACCAGCTTTAAAATCATCTAAACTGATGTATGGCTCATAGCCAATACTGCTTAATAAGACTACAACCGACTTTAAGTCCGTTTTTTTAGAATTATAAGTAACTCTAACCGTTTTTTTACCGAAGTTAACTTGAGAATCTGATATGCTTGGGTTGAGTTTGTTGAGGTTTTCAAGAATCCAAATACAAGAACTACAATGAATATGCGGAATGTAAAGTGTCGCTATTTCAATCTCATCGCTTCTAAATTCTGTGAGTTTTTCGACAATGTTTTCCTGAGACAGAAAATCGTATTTTCCTTCAATTTCTTTCGGAATAGCACCTGGTGAGTTTTGTAAATCGTAGTAACAGGTTAAATCATTTTCGTTAAAAATTTCGAAAACAGTTTTACAACCATTACAACAAAACGATTTATCCTGAAACGTAATAGGGTGGTTGCCACAGTCGTCACCACAATGAAAACAAGAGTTGTTTTCCATATTTTAATTTGCTCATTTATACCTGTAACAAAGGTGACATTATCTTAAAATATAAAATATGATATTTGTCATGTTATCATTATATTTGGGTAATCACAAAATCAATTGGTATGAGTAAATGTGAGTCTTGTATTATCAAGGAGTTTAATTCTTTAAAGTCTCTGACACGAGAAGAATTAATGAGAGTTTCAGCTTGTAAAACAGGTAAGTTATACAAAAAAGGACAGATTATTTTTGAAGAAGGTGAAACGCTTAATGGTGTATATTGTGTTAGAGATGGTGTTTGTAAACTCTCAAAGCTTAGTGAAAATGGCAAAGATCAAGTTGTTAAATTAGTTGTTAAAGGTGGTTTGTTGGGGAAGCGGTCATTGGTTTCTGAACAGAAGACGAATCTTAGTGCTATAGCTCTTAATGATATGGAAATGTGTTTCATTCCTAAGAGTGAAATAATGAGCGATTTGTCTAAAAATCCGAAGTTTACCATGGATGTATTAAGAGAAATGGCTAATGATTTAAAAGAATCGGATGTATCATTAGTAAATATGGCTCAAAAATCGGTTAAGAGAAGAATGGCTGAAATACTTATGTATATTCATGATAATTTTGGAACAGATAATGATGAATATTTAAGCATCGTCTTATCTCGTGAGGATTACGCTAGTATAGTGGGTACAGCTACTGAGTCTGCTATTAGGATTTTGTCCCAGTTTAAAAAAGAAGGCTTAATTTCTACATCAGGCAAACGTATAAAAATTGAAGACTATAACGGACTTAAATGGATTGAGTAGAAAATCAATTAAATACTATAAAAAAAGCGCTCTAAAGAAAATTTAGAGCGCTTTTTGTTTAGTCTACACTAAAGGTTTTGGTGTCTTTAAATGGATTAATTTTTAAATCTTTCATTGTATTTTGATAATCTTTCCATGTGGTATTAAAGAAATTATTGGTCTCGCCAAAAACTTTGTCTAAAGCATCTTTAGCATGTTGTATTAATGTAGTTTCTGTAATGGTTAAACCTGTTTGGCTATTATTTACATAACTTCTTGCAGTGCCTAGACGCTGCATTGGTGTCACTTCAGGATTTCTTGTAATACCTTGACGCTTATCAACTTTACCTAAGTATCTGTCAATTAAACTATCAATAGCTTTGATGGTTTCTTTAGAACTTTCAATTTGGTCTTTATACAATTCTTTGTCAAGCTGAGATAATTCTTTTTTATAATCTTCAGCAATAGTTTTACTTTTCACAAGTTGTTCAACGGCTTCAGCAGCTTTTTGCTGCAGTTGCTCTAACTGTTTTGAAGCAGCATAAACTTCATCAATATTTTTTTGAGAAATATTTAATCTAGGATCTGACTTTACAGAAATCGTTGTTTCCGAAGTTATATCTCCATAATGCAACATAGCCTTGTAATTTCCTGGTTTTACAGTAACTCCACCTGGTTCTCTATTTTGCTTACGTACTCTTCGAGAAGGCCTGCTTACACCAGCTTCATCCATGTACCAAGTCCATTTATGCAATCCATTTTCTTTAGGTGCTTTTTGCTTTAGTGTTCTAATTAACCGATCTCCATCATAGATTTTTAAAGTTAGAGAGTCCCAACTAATCTCATTACCAACTTTTTTGTCACTTATATTTTTATCGCCTTTTTTAGCATCTGCTTTAATATCAGATTTAACGGCTTCTTTTTTATTAAACAAATACGAAAATTGAGCACCATATGCACGATTTTCGCCATGATACATGGCATCTGCACCAAAACGACTTCCGGTTGGTTGTTGGTAGGCAGCTTGATATGCTGTTGGAGGATCAAACAATTCAATATTCGAATTGATGACTGATTTATCTTTCGCCATAGCTCTTAGTGGTCTAATATCATCTAAAACCCAAGCTGCTCTTCCAAATGTGCCAATTACCAAATCGTGCTCACGTGGATGAATTACCAAATCCTTAACCGAAGTAGTTGGGAAACCTTCAGTCCATTTGGTCCACTTTTCTCCAGCATTTATAGATACATATAAGCCATCATCTGTTCCTAAAAACATAAGGTTAGGTTCTTCAATATCTTCAACAATTGCCAAGGTGTAACTTTTTACATCTCTATCATCTACAATGCGTTCCCATGATTTACCATAATTCTTGGTTCTGTATGCATAAGGCGTGTAATTGAAGCGTCTGTAATCATTGGCAACTAAAAGCGCTTCACCTTTATTTTTATTAGAAGCTTTAATCTGTACAATCCAGCTGCCTTTTGGTAAACCTGTAATGTTTTTAGAAACATCTGTCCAGTTTTGTCCACCATCTGTAGTATAATGTACACGACCATCATCTGTGCCAGCCCAAAGCATATCTTTTTCAACAGGTGAAGGCTCAATAACTAAAACAGTACAGTGATTTTCTGCACCAGTAGCATCCATAGTTAAACCTCCACTTTCAGATTGTTTTAGTTTTTCAGGATCGTTAGTTGTTAGATCTGGTGAGATAACCGTCCAGGTTTCACCTTTATCAGTGGATTTATGAACAAACTGACTTCCAAAATAAATTGTACTATTATCAAAAGGATCTATGTTAATAGCAGAATTCCAATTGAAACGTAACTCCACATTTGCATCAGGATGCGTTGGTCTTACGCCATAATTATTTCCGGTTTGCCAATCGTAACGGCTTACATAACCTTGTTGACTCATGGACCATCCATAGCGTGAATCGTCTCTATCAGGAACTACATCAAAGCCATCACCAAAACTAATCTCTTGCCAGTAACTATTGCGTATGCCTTGTGCACGCCAAACGTAAGCAGGTCCGCGCCAAGAACCATTGTCTTGCATACCTCCGTACACATTATACGGAAACTCATTATCTACATTAATATGGTAAAATTGTGCCACAGGAAGATTACCAATAAATCGCCATGTTTTTCCACCGTCTTTAGTAATATTCATACCACCATCGTTACCATCAATCATAAAACTACCATCCTCAGGATGAATCCACCACGCGTGATGATCTGGATGCACACCATTACTCACACCATAAGCAGGCATAAGTTGTTCAAAATTTTTACCACCATCTTCAGATACATTCACGTATGTAAAAACGGAATACACACGGTTTTCATTTTGTGGGTCTACATAGATTTCAGAATAGTAAAACGGACGATTTCCAATATCGTTTTTATCATTTACTTTGTGCCATTTAAAACCACCATCTTCACTCTTGTAAAGCGCATTTTTTTCAGCTTCTACAAGTGCATAAACTATATTTGGTTTACCAGGTGCAATCGCTATACCAATACGACCTAAATCGCCTTTTGGAAATCCATCGTCTTCAGTAATTTTTGTCCATGTTTTTCCACCGTCATGTGTCATGTGCAATGCAGAACCTTTTCCTCCAGAATTAAAAAACCAAGGATCGCGTTTGTGTTCCCACATAGCAGCAAATAATTTGTTTGGGTTAGAAGGATCCATCACCAAATCTGCAATACCAGTTTTGTTATTGGTAAACAGAATTTTTGTCCAGGTTTCACCACCATCAGTAGTTTTAAAAACTCCACGTTCAGGATGTTCTCCCCAAGGAGAACCAATTGCTCCAACATAGACTACATCTGGATTGGTAGGGTCTACAATGATTCTGTGGATGTGTCTTGTTTTTTCTAAGCCCATAGCTTTCCAAGATTTTCCACCATCAATAGATTTATAAACTCCATAACCACCATTTAGAGAATTACGAGGATTACCTTCACCTGTACCAACCCAAATAACACTCGGATTGGATTGCTGAATTTCAACAGCACCAATTGAAGCTGTCACTTCATTATCAAAAATAGGTTCCCATTTTATACCTCCAGATGTTGATTTCCAAAGACCACCAGAGGCTGTGCCAACGTACATAATATCAGGATTGTTATTTACAACATCAATGGCAGTCACACGACCAGACATCCCACCAGGACCAATGTTTCTTGGTGTCATGTTTTTTACTAAATCCATTGAAAATTCTTGTGCAGAAATAAGGCTTATACAAAAGAGTAAAACCAAGGAAAAGATACGTTTCATTATTATTAGGTTAGTTAAATTCAGCCTAAAATTAACGAAAAGAAATTTGAAAATTATAAAAGAGATGTTAAGGTGTTAGTTATAATTATTTCTCAGAAACAATAGGTGTATTCGTACTTGTACCGTTAGTATTGTCATTGGTTAAAACCCATTTTGATCCATAGACATCTTTGTAGACAATTTTATAAGTGATGTTTTCATTATTAAGCACATCTCTAATAGGTTGAATATGTTTAGCATTTTTTATTTCTAGAATGTCGATTTGCTCATTTGCTGGTAAAACAAAGCCTTTTACAAGTGTGCTGTATGTATACGGAATAGTGTCTAGTACTTTATTGTTCTTAAAGATATAATCAAATAAATCTTTAGTGTTGTTAAATTTATGTTCGGAATCTAGAGTAATTTCTACTTCATCAATAAATGCCGGACCAACACCTTTGTTACCAACTACAAACTTAAAAGTATTGTTATAGTTACTATACCACTGATTAAGATGTGGCAATACTGATGCACTTTGCTGCATTTGTATAAGTTTGTTTTCTTCTCTGGCTAAATATGATTGATATAGTAGTGCAATAAGAGATATTACGCTAATAAATAGCGCAGAGGTACTCATAATTTTATCAGTAGTCCAGTTGATTTTTTTTCTGGATTTTTTTGGCTTTTCTGGTTCGGTTTCCTCAGACATTTTAACAGTAAGTTTCTAGTAAAGTTAACAAAATGTTAGAATCTGAAAATATATAAATGTTACATATAAAAAGTAGTATTTTTATATTGCTATGAGTGAAAAACAAAACAGATCAGGATTCGTATTTAAAACATACGAAGCACCATATCAGTCTCCGTTTGATAAATTGTTTGAAATTTTCAAGGAATTAATCACGCATACCTCAGGAGATTTTGATGAGGCCATAGATTGGTTACGACAGTTAGATGTAGAGTACAAGCTTACTACACCAGAGTATACCATAGACGATTTTATTGAAGACCTTAAAAAGAAAGGATATATTAGAGAGGAAATCGATCCTAATGGTACTGGAGCTGCTAAAACAACCATTACAGCCAAAACCGAACGAGCCATAAGACAACAAGCGTTGGATCATATCTTCGGAAAAATAAAGCGAAGCGGTTCTGGTAATCACAAAAGTAAAGGTGTTGGAATAGGAGATGAGCATACAGGTGAATTCAGGGCTTATCAGTTTGGAGATGCTTTAGAAAAGGTATCGATGACAGAGAGTTTACGCAATGCGCAGATTAATCATGGCGTTGGTAATTTTAATTTAACCGAAGATGATTTAGTTGTTGAAGAAACGCTTCACAAAAGCCAAATGAGTACCGTGTTAATGATTGATATTAGCCACAGTATGATTTTATATGGCGAAGATCGTATTACTCCAGCTAAAAAAGTAGCTATGGCTTTGGCTGAGTTAATTACAACACGCTATCCAAAAGATACACTTGAAATTTTAGTATTTGGTAACGATGCTTGGCCTATAAAGATTAAGGATTTACCATATCTTAATGTAGGTCCATATCACACCAATACAGTTGCAGGTTTACAATTGGCAATGGATATGCTGCGCAGAAAACGAAATACCAATAAGCAGATTTTTATGATTACAGATGGTAAGCCAAGTTGTTTGCGTATGCCAGACGGACAGTATTATAAAAATAGTGTTGGGTTAGACCCTTACATTGTTAATAAATGCTATGCTATGGCACAACAAGCCAGACGTTTGCACATACCAATTACAACCTTTATGATTGCTGAAGATCCATACCTTATGCGTTTTGTAAGAGAATTTACGCAAGCCAATAGAGGTAAGGCTTTCTACACAGGATTAAAAGGCCTTGGTGAAATGATTTTTGAAGATTACGAAAACAATAGGAAAAAGAGAATTAAAGGATAAAAATAGCTGTTAGCTAATAGTTATTAGCAATTAGTTTTATAAAAACAGAATAGCAAATAGCCAAAAGCAAATAGCCAAAAGCTAGAAAATGAAAGACATTAAAACACTAGGAAAGTTAAAAACATCAGGATATCAATCTAAATCGATTAAAGACGAATTAAGAGATAACCTTATTGAAAATATAAAGAACAAAGTCACCACGTTTGAAGGTATTCACGGTTATGAAAACACTGTAATTCCAGAATTAGAACGTGCAATCTTATCAAGACATAATATTAACCTTTTGGGGTTACGAGGTCAGGCAAAAACACGTTTGGCACGTATGATGGTGAAGCTTTTAGATGAATATATACCAGTAGTTGAAGGTTCAGAAATTAATGACGATCCTTTGCAGCCAATGTCGCGTTACGCTAAAGAATTGATTGCCGAGAAAGGTGATAATACACCAATTACGTGGTTACACAGAGACGAACGTTTTGCTGAAAAATTAGCTACTCCAGATGTTACGGTTGCAGATATTATTGGAGATGTAGACCCTATAAAAGCGGCAAATTTAAAGTTAAGTTATGCTGATGATCGTGTGATTCATTTCGGTATGATTCCTCGTGCTAACCGTTGCATTTTTGTGATTAATGAATTGCCAGATTTACAAGCCAGAATTCAAGTAGCTCTGTTTAATATTTTGCAAGAAGGAGATATTCAAATTAGAGGATTTAAGCTAAGATTGCCTTTGGATATGCAATTTGTGTTTACCGCAAACCCTGAAGATTATACCAATAGAGGAAGTATAGTAACTCCTTTAAAGGATAGAATCGGTTCTCAAATTTTAACCCATTATCCAGATTCTGTTGAAACCGCTAGAACCATTACCTCACAAGAGGCAAATTTAGATGAGCGACAGTCGGCATCAGTTTATGTGCCAGATTTAGCAAAAGATCTTTTAGAACAAATAAGTTTTGAAGCTAGAGATAGTGAATATGTGGATGTAAAAAGTGGTGTGAGTGCGCGATTGAGTATTACTGCTTTTGAGAATTTATTAAGCACAGCAGAGCGAAGGGCTTTAATTTCTGGTGATGAAGAGACTTCAGTTAGACTATCAGATTTTACAGGAGTTATTCCTGCCATTACAGGAAAAGTTGAGTTGGTGTATGAAGGAGAACAAGAAGGTGCTGATTTTGTAGCCAACATTTTAATCGAAAGTGCGGTAAAAACATTATTTCCTAAGTATTTTCCAAAAATTGAAAAGTTAGAAAAGCAAGGAGAAGAAACACCTTATGATGATTTAGTATCATGGTTTTTTAATAATGATGGTTTTGAGCTTTTAGACGATTATGATGATACTACATACAAATCAAAATTAGATGAAGTAAAGCCTCTAGATGTTTTAATAGCAGACTATCAGCCAGATATAGATTCTAAGGATGTGTATTTTGAAAAAGAATTTATTCTTTGGGGATTGGTACAGTTTAAAAAACTGAGTAAATACCGCTATTCAGAAGGTTTACAATTCAAAGATCCTTATGGAAGTTATATTAGTGGGTTGTGAAAAAAAGTGAATTAAAAATTCCAAATGCAATTTTAACATTAGCTGAAAAAGGAATTTGGCCTAATGAACAACTATCTTCATACCAAGAAGGTTGTAATTTTATTGAGGATGAGGTTTTAGTTCAAAAAATAGCTCCAGATGAAAAATATATTTTCTTTCATACCTTGAGTGGTTTTCGTACAATGGCAGATGAGATAATGTTTGATGAAGAATTATGGCATGAAATAGGAGCTTTAAATCAAATAGATGTAAATAAATGCTTAGTAATTGGTGATTTTGGTTTAGGTTCAGATTCACCAATTATTTTAGATTATTCGGAAAATTATGAACATCCTACAGTAAAAAGATTAGTTTGGAAATCTGATGTTACCAAAAATTATTGGGAAGTTATAGCGAAGGATATGGAAGAGTTTGTAAAAATTTTAGAATTATGTTGAAACTATTGACGACTTTTAATATTAGCATCGCAGAGTTTTATGATTTCTGCGATTCTTTTTTGTCGAGTTTCGTCTCGTTTGGCACTATTTAGCCACGATAAATAACTTTTTTGATAGCCTTTAGCAAAGTTTTGATAATTCTCAAAAGCTCTTGGATTGGCATCAAAAGCTTTTTCTAGCTCAGGAGGAACAACACCATTTTCAACATCGTCCATTGCTGTCCATGTACCTGTTTTTTTAGCTAGTTTAATCATTTTATAACCAGGCTCTTGGATTAATCCCTGATTTTCTAATTCCACTACATAAGACTTATTCAGAGCACTCCACGTACTTTTTGGATTCCTTTTTGTAAAATATTGTTGCCGTTTGCCATTGCCAAGGCTCTTTACAGTGGAATCAATCCAGCCAAAGCATATAGCTACTTTTACGGCTTCCTCCCAACGCATAGATGGCATATGGTGATCTATTTTGTAAAAAATTAAATAAACTGCATCATGTCTATGATGATTGTTCAATAACCAATCGTACCAATCTGTGTCGCGTTCAAAATAAAGTTCTGGAAAGTCCATGATTATTCGATTTTTTTAGAATGAATATAGAAGTCTTTATCTACTACAAAATCATCACCCTTAATAGGCTTAGTTTTCCATTCTGAATTTGGGAAAATCCATTCGTGCTTACCATCAATTTCAACTTCAATTGGCATATCAAAATCGTCTACAATGTTGGTATAACGGAATTTTAATTGACCGTTATCAATTTTATATTCTAAAGTTGGAATACGCGTGTCTCTTAAATATTGATTAAAAAATGCCGATAAATCTTTATTTGTCTGTTGACTGATATAGTCTTCAATTTGTTTGGTGGTTACCGTTTGGTGATAGAATTCAGAATTTAAACCTCTTAAGATATTTCGCCATAAAACGTCATCTTCAATAAGTTGGCGTAAGGTATGCAACATATTTGCACCTTTATAATACATATCACTAGAGCCTTCATGGTTTACGTTGTATTCTCCGATAAGTGGTCTGTCGTTTTGAATATTCTTTCTTGTACCTATAACATATTCTGCCGAAGCTTCTTTCCCATAATAATAATCTAAAAATAGATTTTCGGAATAAGCTGTGAAACCTTCATGAATCCACATGTCTGCAATATCTTTATTGGTGATATTGTTGGCAAACCACTCATGACCAGCTTCGTGAATGATAATAAAATCGAATTTTAAACCCCAGCCAGTGCCAGATAAATCTCGCCCTAAATAACCATTTTTAAACTTATTACCATAGGTGACTGAACTCTGGTGTTCCATACCTAAATAAGGTACTTCAACCAGTTTAAAGCTGTCTTCGTAAAACGGATAAGGCCCAAACCAATGTTCAAAAGCCTTCATCATTTTTGGCGCATCTTTAAATTGTTCTTTTGCTTTTTCAAGATTGTAAGAAAGCACCCAATAATCCATATCTAGCTTGCCTTTTTTACCTTGATAGACTTCAGAAAAGTTGACGTAATCACCAATATTAACATTTACACCATAGTTGTTAATAGGATTTGAGACAAACCACTCATACATTTTGTAGCCACCATGCTCATATTCGTAAGTATCTCTATGTCTACCATTAGCAACAGCGACTAAGTCTTTCGGTACATCAATCGCAATACGCATACTATCTACCTCGTCGTACATATGGTCTTTATTTGGCCACCAAACACTGGCGCCTAAACCTTGACAAGACGTCGCAACAAAATGTTTTCCATTTTTATCCTTTTTCCATGAAAAGCCACCATCCCAAGGTGCTCGTACAGCTTCTTTGGGTTTTCCAGAGTATTGAACGTATAACTCATTGTATTCGCCTGGAATTTGTTCTTTTTTTAAAAAAACAAAATATGCTGGACCAATTTTCTTATAGTCCAATTTTTCATTATCCTGTGAAAAGACTACTACTTCTAATGGATCTTGAAGATCAATCTGTATAACATTATGAGGTTTTAATACCTTATATCGTATAATGTTATAACCAGAAATATGTTTTTTATCTGGTTGAACTTTTATATTTAGGTTATAATAGTTTAAATCCCACCATTCACGTTCTGGTGTGATACTACCTCTTAAGGTATCTTGTTTGGTAAATTGAATTTTATCTTGAAGTAACTGAGCATTAACTGAAGTTATTATAAGTAAACCAAGTATAAGTAATCTATATTTCACTATTAAACCATTTTTTGTTTTAAATATTTAACAAGCATTGTGCCACCTAAAACTAAATTTGTTCCTAAGTATAGGATCCCAAAAATAAGAAGGTTGGTGTAGTTTTGGTTAGCAACTTCGAATTCTGATAATTCAGAAAACAATGCCAAAACTAAAAATAAAGTGAGTGCTATAACTGTAATAGAAATGATTAAACCTAAAGTTGCTTTTTTATTCACTATCTGATAGGAAAGGACAGCTAATAAGCCAATAGCGAAAGGATTAAAAAGATTTGCAGTTAAGATCCAATAATAAACTACTGATACAATTAAAAATAATTCTGGAATTAGAAGTTTTAATTTTGAAATATTCATGATTATCTAATTATTTTATTTGGAAAGACTACCACACTTTCGTGACCATCTTCATTAACAGAAACCACCCCAAATAGTGAATTATCTATAACGATACCTGTAAGTGTAAACTCATTAACGTCGCCAACATATCTACTATTGTCCCAAGTAGGTGAAGTTGTGTTTCTCCAATAGATTTTATAGCCCTTAACGCCTTCTACTTTATTCCATTTTAATTTTGCTGAAGCTTCTACAATACCTCCAATACTCACTTCGTCTGGAGCAGGTGGAGCAGAAGCAAGGCTAGCCATGGTAATAGCATTCACAGCTGTTAGCTTTTTACAATATGGAAAGTTAACATGCTCAAACGTGTCTCCATAATCGATACCATTTTCTGTTCTGATATCCTGATGTTGCTGTGTGTAATTTTCGTGCGCTTCCATTATTCGGATACCTGCGAAACCTAAATCATTAAAAGGTCTGTGATGGCCACCACGACCAAAACGATCGAGACGATAGACCATCATCGGATTCATTTCTGGCATGTAGGTTTTGGTTGTGGTGTACACATATCTTGCCAACTGACGTGAAATTCCATCAACTTCACCACCATAAAAACGTCTCGCTCTGGCTTGTCTAGCTAATTTTTCAGCATCGGTTTCGTCTGTAGTAATCGGTTCGGAAAAGATTCGGAAAGTGCGATTGTCTATTACTCCATCAACACCTTTAATGTTTCCGATCATGTCATTATTAAGGACACCAATAATTTGCCAATTATTGTCCTTAGCGTATTTGGCAAAACCTTGTCCACCAAAAAGGCCTTGTTCTTCACCAGAAAGTCCTAGATAGACAATACTACTTTCAAATTTGTATTTTGAAAGCACTCTAGCAGTTTCCATGGCACCAGCCATGCCAGTCGCATTATCGTTTGCACCAGGTGAATCTGAGGTGTAATCGTTAGGGTCTGACACTCTAGAGTCTATATCTCCGCTCATGATGATGAAGCGATTAGGGTATTTTGTACCACGTTGAATTGCAACCACGTTTACCACGTTAACATCTTTTACAATACGTTGGTTGGTTCCTTTTTCTACCAAATTACTCTGATAAAAAACTTCCAAACAATCATTGCAATCTTTTGAAATATTATCGAATTGCGATTTTATCCATCGTCTTGCTGCACCTATACCTCTTGTGTCAGAAACAGTATCGCTTAATGTGTGACGTGTGCCAAAATCTGCTAAGGTTTTTACATCATTTTTTAAGCGTTCTTCTGAAATGGCATCTACGATATCATATATTTTGGTATCGGTTTGGCTATTAGAAATACATGTAAAGAAAAGTATTACAGCTATAGATAGTGATTTCATATTTTTTTCTTGTAGTTAAATTTAACAGTTTGAACGGTCTCGCCTTCATTGATGTCTACATAAACATTCATTTCATTAGAAGACACTTTTTCAAAGGTCATGCCTTCAAAAACAACTTTATTTTCAGTAATTTCTTTTAAAGGGAAATCTACGGTTTCATCTTTAGTTTCCCAACCTTTTAAATCTGCACCAAAATGTTTTAGTTGCAGTATTAAAGAATCTTCAACTTCACGGATAACTTCTATTTCATAAAACTTTACTTTTCCATCGACAATTAGCTTAAAAGTAGCCATCATAGAACCACCCAAAGGTTCGCTCCAAATTTCTTCGGTAATACCACCAAAGGCTTCGCCATGCCATGTGCCAGCTATCCAAGCGATGTTTTCTAATTTAGGCTCTAAGGTTTTCTTTTCCTGAGAATATATATTTAAGCCAATTGTTAATAGTATAAATGCTAATATATTTTTCATAAAAATTTTATTGAATAAATGTAACTTTTGAAATTAAACCGTCATCTACTTCGTAAATAGCTATGGCATAATAGATTTTTCCGTTTATGGTTGCTTTTTCTTTGTCAATAACTTTGTTCCCTAAAACAATTCTGTTCATAATCTCAGCGTTAAGATCTGGGACTTTTTGAAAGATAACTTGATATCTTTTTTCTAATTCTTCGATACCATTAGAAGTTATGTTTTCTGGAAATTCGTAAAGCTTAACGTCTTTAGCGTAAGTTTTACTGAATTCATCAATATCACGTTTGTTATAAGCTTCAAGCTGATCATTAACAATAGTTTCAGGATTAGAGGTTGTATTCTTATTTCTAATAAACGTCATAGATTTTATACCATCTTTATCTACATTATAGATGGTAGCTTGTCTTATGGTTAGATTATTTAATGTTACCAATTCTTCGTCAATAACATAATTGTTAAGTACCATACGGTTTAAAACCTTAACATTAGACTTTTTGTTATTTTTAAAGAACTGTCTGTAATTTTCTTTAAGTGTATTTCTACCAGAATACATATAATCTTTTGGAAATTTATTGACTACAACATTAGCATCAAAAGCATTTGCAAATTCATTGAGCTGCCTGTTATTAAAAGGATCTATATGTTTTTGAACAACTGCAGCAGCTTCAGTTTCTGATAAAATTGGGTCAGCAACTGTTTGTTCTGTTGGGTTATCGTTAACTTCTAAACCTCGCTCATTTGATTGTAAATCTGCAGCAATCAATAATTTTGTGCCATCATCGTTAACTGCCAAACGCGTAATGCTAGAAATACCATAAGAAGATAGATCTGCTACCTTTTTCCAATTATTATCACGTTTTAAGGTTAGTTTATATAAGACACCATTTTTACCAGATAGAAGTGTTTTACCATCTAACCAGCAAATATCTTCAATACCTTCCATAGTATTTGCAATAAGTCTTGTAACACCATTTTTAGTGTTTAAAGATCTTATTTGCCATGGTTTGTTAGCTTCTTTATAGATAAAGCTTACTAAATCAGACTTAGGGATTTTATGAAACGAACGACCTACACTTGTAGCATATTTTCTGCTTGTACCATCTGTAATATTTGTGAAATATAAATTTAGTTGCTCGTTTTCAATGACAGCAGAAACTATTGAGTGCTGATCGTACCATGTATAGTACGCTACGACCAAATCCTTGATGAGCTCTGTAGATTCACCATTACTTAGATTATAACTATATAAACGTTGCTTACCATCTGTATCTAATCTAACAGCAGAAACCGCATTTTTATTTGGAATTTTTAATGGTGTATACTCTCCACCTTTAGTATAATTTATAAATGTTTTTGACTTATAATTGATGTGATATTGAGCAATATCGGTTTGTCCACTTCGTGTAGAAGCAAATAGTACATTGTCATCACCAAAAAATGAAGGCTGATTATCGTAGCCTTCATTGTTAGATATATTGATGCCGTTAGAGACGTCAATTTTAGAATTGCTTTGTTCTAAGTCAAATAGAAATACTTCTGTATTGGTTTGTGAAAATGAGAGGATTGAAAAAAAGGGAAATAGGATTAAAAAATAATATTTCATAAGATAGCAAGATTGATTCCTTAAATATAAGGATTATCTAGATTGTTATTTCTTGTAGAGATTACAATTTGTCGATGAAATTTGCAATTGAGTTCATTTTAGCGAATTAATGGGCTTTTAAAATACAATACACTGCCAATCCATGATAATTTTTAAATATTAGACATACCAAACCAAACAAAAAACATTAGTCCCTTGAGTAACTTAATCCCTCTAAAGTTATGAATACTACCATACCATCCATTAAAACCATAGGCTTTTTTATAGGTCTATTTCTTTTTCAGAATAGTTTTGGACAGAATACTTCTAATGTAAATGAAGAAAATAGTTTACCAACAACAGGTGAATTAAATATATCCACTGAGAACTCTACTGATACTAGGCCGAAAATAAGACTGCGATTTACATCAGTAGGTATTATCAATAGAGAAATTCTCTTAACCGTTGATGATAGATGTACAGATGGTTATGATTGGGGATTTGACGGTTATTTAAACGACGTACAAGTAGATGATATGTCTTGGTTAATTGATGATGATCTTTTTGTAATACAAGGAATAGGTGACATAGATACTGAAGAAACATCTTTGCCTCTTAGTGTTCAAAAGAGTGATGTTGGCGATGTTGTTATCGCAATTCAGGCTTTAGAGAATTTTCCTGATGAAATAGATATTATTCTTTATGATACTGAATTAGACACTCATTATGATTTAAGAAGCACTAATTATGAGGCTACATTATCTGCAGGTATTTATGAAGATAGATTTGTGTTAGGTTTTCAAAACCCAAGTGTTTTAAGTGTTGAGGATAATGAAGAAAATCAATTAGATATTTATTATGAAATGAATAGTGATGAGTTAATAGTTCTTAACCCTACAAACTCAATTTTAACAAATATTGAAGTTTATAATATAACAGGTCAATTAGTTCATAATATTAAAGATGTAATTGATAATTCTCGTTTAGAGTTTAGCGTAGATAGCCTAAGTTCTGGCACTTATATCGTTAGGATTAATACAAATGATAATAAAGTCGTTACAAAGAAGATTATTGTTAACTAGTCAAACTGACTAAACGAAATAAAAAAGCCAATTCTAATGAATTGGCTTTTTACATTTCTAACTTAAACTTAATTAAAAACAGTACTCATTTTCTTCAGATAATTTATCTGCAATCTGAGTACGTAAGGCAACAACATTTGGCATGTTGGTGTATTTAGTAAATCGCTTAAGACCCATAAGCATCATGCGTTGCTCATCTCCTTCAGCAAAACTTACAATACCTTCTTTAGCATTTTTAGTAATAATATCAATTGCGTTGTATAAATACAACTTAGCCATTGCTATTTGATGCGATTGAGATTCTTCACCAAAACGCTTAGCATTTTTTTCAGTTCTTAAAATTGTAGACTCAGCCATGTATATCTCAATTAAGATATTAGAAGCGGCTAATAACAACTGTTGGTGCTTTTCTAAGTCTGGTCCATATTTCTGAACTCCAGCACCAGCAACCATTAAGAATACCTTTTTAAGTTTATTAATCATCTCTTTTTCTTCTGAAAATAGTTCTGAGTAATCTGGTGTGTCAAAAGAAGGAATTCCCATTAATTCATCTGCTACTTTCATAGCGGGACCTAAAAGATCTACGTGACCTTTCATAGCCTTTTTAACAAGCATACCAACAGCTAACATTCTATTTATTTCGTTAGTACCTTCATAAATTCTAGAGATACGAGCATCTCTCCATGCAGATTCCATAGGTGTGTCTGCAGAGAATCCCATACCACCAAATACTTGGATACCTTCATCTGTACAGTTTTGAATATCTTCTGAAACTGCAACTTTTAAAATTGAACATTCTATAGCATATTCTTCAACACCTTTAAGCTCCGCTTCTTGATGCGTGTTACCACTAGCAACACGTATAGCAATACGATCTTCTATATTTTTAGCCGCTCTGTAGCTAGCTGATTCACCAGCATATGCGTTAGTTGCCATTTCAGCTAATTTAGATTTAATGGCTCCAAATTTTACTATTGGAGTTTTAAACTGTACACGTTCATTGGCATATTTTACAGCTTCTGTGATAACTCGACGTTGTGCATCTAAACAAGCAGCAGCTAATTTAATACGACCTACATTTAAAGCATTCATCGCAATTTTAAACCCACCACCACGCTCAGACAACATATTTTCTACAGGCACCTTAGTGTCATTAAAAAATACTTGACGGGTAGAAGAGGAGTGAATACCTAATTTGTGTTCTTCTTCACCAAGAGTAATACCATTTGGATTTTCTTTGTCATATTCAACTATAAAACCAGTAATGTTCTTATCATCTTCTATGCGAGCAAAAACGATAAATGTTTCGGCAAAACCTGCATTAGAAATCCACATTTTTTGACCAGAAATTAGGTAATGCTTACCATCATCAGATAAAACGGCTTTTGTTTTACCAGAGTTAGCATCAGATCCTGCACCAGGCTCAGTTAAACAGTAAGCTCCAAATTTTTCACCAGTAGCTAAAGCAGGAACATATTTCTTCTTTTGTTCTTCAGTACCATATAAAGTGATTGGCATCGTACCAATACCAGTGTGTGCACCAAATGCAGTAGCGATAGAACCCGTAGCACCAGAAATATAATCACAAACTAACATGGTAGAAACAAATCCCATTTCTAAACCATCATATTCTGCAGGAACGGCAATACCTAGTAATCCTAATTCACCAGCCTTACGCATTATTTCTTCAGTTAGGGCGTAATCTTTCTTTTCGAACCGTTCTTTATTTGGCCAGATCTCTCTGTCTACAAATTCTTTAACAGTATCTCTCATCATCTTTTGTTCTTCAGAGAAATCCTCTGGAGTAAAGATGTCTTCACAATTAGTTTCTTTAACAAGGAATTGTCCTCCTCTTAAAATGTCTTTTTCTACAGTCTCCATTTTTTATACGTTATAAGTTTCTTCTTAATTTAAAAATTCAAATATTCCAGCTGCACCTTGACCAGTTCCAACACACATAGTAACCATACCATATTTGTTTTTCATGTCACGCTTACGCATTTCATCAAACAGTTGAACTGAAAGTTTTGCACCTGTACAACCAAGTGGGTGTCCTAGTGCGATTGCGCCTCCATTAACATTTACAATATCTTGGTTAAGGTCTAACTCTCGCATTACAGCTAAAGATTGTGAAGCAAAAGCTTCGTTTAATTCAATTAACTCAATATCTTTTTGAGATAAACCTGCTTGCTTCAACGCTTTTGGAATAGCAGCTACAGGACCAATACCCATAATTCTTGGTGGTACACCTGCAGCAGCATAACTCACTAAACGCGCAATAGGCTCTAGGTTTAATTCTTTAACCATGTCTTCACTCATCACTAATACAAACGCAGCACCATCACTGGTTTGAGAAGAGTTTCCGGCAGTTACTGAACCACCTTGAGCAAATACAGGTCTTAATTTTGCTAATGCTTCTTTACTAGTTCCTTTTCTTGGACCTTCGTCTTTTGAAACGGTATATTTACGTGTTGCTTTTTTACCATTGACATCAACGTAAGTTTCTTCTACTTCAATAGGCACTATTTGATCTTGAAATCTGTTTTCTTCAAGAGCTTTTAATGCTTTCATGTGCGAATGGTAAGCAAACTCATCTTGGTCTTCTCGAGACACGTTGTATTTGTTTGCTACGGCTTCAGCAGTATTACCCATTCCCCAATAATAGTCTTCATGTCCAGCGTTAACAATCTCGTAATTTAATTCTGGTTTAAAGCCTGTCATAGGAACAGAACTCATACTCTCAGCACCACCAGCAATAATACACTCTGCCATACCAGCTTGAATTTTGGCAACTGCCATAGCAATGGTTTCTAATCCTGAAGAACAGAATCTGTTAACCGTTACACCAGGTACGTCTACTGTGTTTAATCCTATCAACGAAATTATACGTGCCATGTTAAGACCTTGAGACCCTTCAGGCATAGCATTACCAACAATAACGTCATCGATACGAGTAACATCAAAATCTGGCAATTTACCCATCATGTACTGAATGGTTTCGGCTGCGAGTTCATCGGCTCTTTTAAATCTAAAACCGCCTTTTTTTGACTTACCAACTGCAGTTCTATATCCTTTTACTATATATACTTGTTTCATTTTTTAATTTCTTAATGGTTTACCTGTTTTTAGCATGTGCTGAATACGCTCTAGCGTTTTACGCTCTGTACAAAGCGAAAGGAATGCCTCACGCTCTAAGTCAAGTAAATATTGTTCTGTAACTAGAGTAGGCTCTGATAAATCTCCGCCAGCCATAACGTAAGCCAGTTTATTAGCAATCTTTTGGTCGTGCTCACTGATGTAGTGACTAGCTTCCATAGAATCTGTTCCTACTAAGAACATACCTAAAGCTTGTTTACCAAGTACCTTTATATCTTTACGTTTTACAGGTTGAGTATAACCAGCATCTGCCAATAGTCTCGCATGTGCTTTAGCGGTTGCAATCTGACGGTCTTTGTTAACCACCACAACATCTTTTCCTTTTTGAAGTACTCCTAAATCAAAAGCTTCGTAAGCTGAGGTTGCAACTTTAGCCATACCTATAGTTAAGAAATACTCCTGTAATACATTAAGCTCTACATCACCTTTATGGAATACATCTTGCGCTCTCAACGCCATCTCCTTAGAGCCTCCACCGCCAGGAATAACACCAACACCAAACTCTACTAAACCAATGTAAGTTTCTGCAGCAGCTACAACTTTGTCTGCATGCATGGATAACTCACAGCCACCACCTAAGGTCATACCATGAGGTGCAGCTACGGTTGGGATTGAAGAATAACGCATACGCATCATTGTGTCTTGGAAATACTTAATAGCCATATTAAGCTCATCATACTCTTGCTCAACAGCCATCATAAAAATCATTCCGATGTTAGCACCAACAGAGAAATTAGCTCCTTGATTACCAATAACTAAACCTTCGAAATCTTTTTCTGCTAAATCCACAGCTTTGTTTAATCCTGCTAAAACGTCACCACCAATGGTGTTCATTTTAGATTGGAATTCGCAGTTTAAGATACCATCACCTAAGTCTTCAATTACAACTCCAGAGTTTTTAAAGACTTCTTTAGATTTTCTGATATTGTCTAAGATGATAAAACTATCCTGACCAGGAATTTTTTGTTGTGATTTTGAAGGAATATCGTAAGCATAAGAAGCTCCGTCTTTAACGGTGTAGAATGAAGTACTACCTGATGCCAACATTTCGTTAACCCAAGCATTTGGTTCTAAACCTTCTGCTTTCATCATTTCAATACCAGCTTCGACACCAATGGCATCCCAAATCTGGAAAGGACCATGTTCCCAACCAAACCCAGCTTTCATAGCGTCATCAATTTTATATAAATCGTCTGTAATCTCTGGAATACGATTAGAAACATAAGCAAATAAAGCTGCAAAACTCTTTCTGTAGAATTCACCTGCTTTATCTTTTCCTTTTACTAATACTTTAAAACGATCTACAACTTTATCAATAGTTTTAGTTAATTCTAAAGTTGCAAAACTTGCACGTTTTTTATCTCTATAATCAAGTGTGTTAAGGTCTAGTGATAAAATTTCTTTTTTACCATCTTTAGAAACAGCTTTTTTATAGAATCCTTGACCTGTTTTGCTTCCTAACCATTTGTTTTCCATCATGGTATTGATAAAATCTGGCAAGGCAAATAACTCATGACGTTCGTCGTTAGGACAGTTTTCTCTGATACCGTTTGCTACGTGAACTAGAGTGTCTAAACCAACAACGTCTACGGTTCTAAATGTTGCAGATTTTGGACGACCAATTACAGGGCCAGATAATTTATCTACTTCTTCAATAGTTAAGTCTAAATCTTTCACTGTGTGAAACAGACTCATGATACTGAAAATACCAATTCTATTACCAATAAAAGCAGGAGTATCTTTAGCAACAACAGAAGTTTTTCCTAAGAATTGCTCTCCATAACCATTTAAAAACTCTAATACTGAATCATCGGTTTTTGGGCCTGGAATAATTTCGAATAACTTTAAGTAACGCGCTGGATTGAAAAAGTGAGTACCACAAAAGTGTTTTTGGAAATCTTCACTTCGGCCTTCACTCATAAATTTAATAGGAATACCTGATGTGTTAGAGGTTATTAAAGTACCAGGTGTTCTGTACTTTTCAAGCTTTTCAAAAACTTGTTGTTTAATATCTAATCGCTCTACAACAACCTCCATTATCCAGTCTACATCAGCAACTTTTGCAATATCATCTTCTAAGTTTCCTGTTGTAATACGATTTTTAAAAGATGGATGGTATAGTGGTGCAGGTTTAGATTTAATAGATGCAGTAAGAGCATCATTAACTAAGCGATTGCGCACAACCTTGTCTTCTAAAGTAAGTCCTTGTGCTTTTTCTTTATCATTTAGTTCTCTAGGAACAATGTCTAATAATAAGACATCTACACCAATATTGGCAAAGTGACAAGCAATACCGCTTCCCATAATACCAGAACCAATGATGGCAATTTTCTTTATTCTACGTTTGCTCATTGTTTTAATGTGTGTTCTTTTTGATTGTATATTTTTTTATTAGAAATCATATTATTGATAAGCTCAGCTACTTCGTAGAAGTGAGCAATTTTGTCAGAACTTATATTTGATTTAATAGCGTCGTTAAAGGTTAATACGCGTTCTCTTGAATAGGCTCGTTTTTCTCTACCAAACTCAGTTAAGTGAATAAGAACTCCTCGACCATCTTCTGGATTAGGCTTGCGTTCAATTAGCCCTTTTTCTTCCATAGTTTTTAATGTGCGCGAAAGGCTTGTAGCTTCCATTCCCATTTTAGGACCAAGAGAGGTAGAAGGTGTACCATTTTCTGGATCGATACTTAGCAAAGCGAAACCAGTTGCCATCGTTGTATCAAACTTTGAGGCCTCTTCGTTATACATTTTATTTACTGCCAACCAAGTGGTTCTCAGTACATAATCTATTGTTTTATCCTTCATTATTTTTTAGTTAGATTCAAATATAATAAAAAATACTATGCACGCATAATAAATGTAAAAAAATTATGCGTGCATAGTATTTTAAAATCTAACCTACGAAGGGTTATGTGTTATGGTCGGTAAATTTTTTCGTATAAAGCGTCATATTTCTCTCTAATAACGCTACGTTTCATTTTCATAGTAGGTGTGAGGTGACCATCATCAATAGTCCAAGCTTCAGGAGTAAGTTCAAAACGCTTTATTTGTTCCCACTTTCCAAAGTTTTTATTGTATTTATCAACTTCTTTTTGAATACGATTTATAACTATTTCAGAAGTTGCAATTTCTTTTTCAGATTTGCCTATGTTATGGTTTTTATGATCAATCCAATCTTTAATAAATTCAAAATTTGGTTGAATAATAGCGCCAGGCATTTTCTCGCCTTCACCAACAACCATAACTTGCTCAATAAATAAAGACTGTTTTAAATCATTTTCTAAAAGAGTTGGTATGATATATTTTCCTCCAGAAGTTTTAAACATTTCTTTTTTACGACCTGTAATCTTCAAGAAACCATCTTCATCAATAATGCCTTTGTCACCTGTGTGAAAATATTTGCCAGTCATTACAGAATCTGTTTTTTCTGGGTCTTTATAGTAACCCATCATAACGTTTGGTCCTTTAATTAAGATTTCTCCGTCTTCAGCTATTTTCACCTCTACATTCTCAATTGGCTTACCTACAGTACCAACTTTGTAGTGTTTATCTCTGTACATTCCTACAGAGACTACTGGTGAGGTTTCGGTAAGACCATAACCTTCCATAACTTGCATTTGTCCGGCTGAAAAAACTCGAGATAATCGTGGTTGAAGTGCTGCACTGCCAGAAACCATTGTTGTTAATTCACCTCCTAAAGCCTCTCTCCATTTACTAAAAATAAGTTTGTTTGCAATGCTTAGTTTAAACTCATACCATGGGCCATTTGCTTTATAAGGCTCCCATTTTTCACCTAATTCTACTGCCCAATAGAATAATTTTTGTTTAATACCAGTGAGTTCATCTGCCTTAAGCATAATTTTATCAAAAACCTTTTCTAAAAGTCTAGGAACAACACTCATTAAGTGAGGTTTAATCTCTTTTGCGTTATCTCCAATTTTATCCAATCCTTCTGCAAAATAAACACTTGTACCAGCATATTGATATATATAAATCAGTACTCGTTCAAAAATATGACATATTGGAAGAAAGCTAAGCACTCTAGTTTCACCATCAATAATAGGTAGCCGTTTTGACGCATCTAATGCATTACTAGTAATGTTCCAGTGAGATAGCATAACACCTTTTGGTCTTCCTGTTGTACCAGAAGTGTAAATGATAGTAGCTAAATCTTCTGGTTTTACAGCGTCTTTTCTTGTTTCTACTTCTGATTGGTTACTTTCGTCTTTTCCAAGTTCAAATAATTCAGAATAATGTTTGCAGCCTTCTATATGATTAAAAGAATATACATCCTTTAACTTGGTATTAGATTGAACTTTTCTAACCTTTTCTAAGACTTCTTCATCTGAAACAAAACAAAAAATAGATTCACTATGGTTTAAAACATACTCATAATCTTCTGCTGAAATCGTAGGGTAAATAGGAATGTTTTGCGCACCTAATTGCAAAATTCCAATATCCATAATATTCCATTCGGTTCTGTTTGTTGAGGAAATAACAGCAATTTTATCATCTTTTTGTACACCTAATCTTAATAGTGCACGACTAATAGCGTTCGCTTTATTAACATATTCTTGAGTAGACATAGGTGTCCATTCACCATTATATTTAGTAACCAATGCTTTAGCATTTGGTTTATGTTTTAATTGATAGTGAGGAAAATCAAAAAGGCGTGTAACGTCTGTCATAATCTAAAATCAGCAAAAAATATTAGGGGTTTTTGCGAAAATAACAAATATAGGGTTAATTATTTTGGAGTATAAAAATAAATCGCATTAAAAATTTTGTTTGCTCTTCTAATTTACTTCAATTAAATTGATATAAAAAAGGGCTTCAAATAAAAGAAGCCCTTTTCATTATGATACTTTTCACCCTAACTACTAACAAATTTAAGTAATAACCCTAAGTAATTAAACAATATCGTTAGCAAAAAAGTACCACGTAATACGCAAAGATAATAAATACTCTTTTTATAAGTGACTTATTATTAGTTGTTTTCAATCCACTTTCTGGCATTTACAAAAGCTTCTAACCAAGGCGATACTTCATCTTGTCGTCCATCAGGATAATTAGCCCAGTTCCATTGGAATGTAGAACGCTCAATGTGTGGCATAGTCACCAAATGTCTTCCTGTTTTATCAGTCATCATAGCTGTGTTAAAATCTGAACCATTTGGATTATGAGGATATTCTGCATAACCATATTTTGCTACAATATTGTATTGATCTTCAGCATAAGGAAGGCTAAATTTTCCTTCACCATGAGAAATCCAAACACCTAATGTGCTACCTGCTAACGTTGAAAACATAATAGAGTTATTCTCCTGAATTTTCACAGACGTAAATGAGCTCTCGTGTTTATGAGAATCATTGTGTACCATTTTACCATGCTGTTCGTGCTCTGGATTAATAAGATCTAGTTCCATCCATAATTGGCAACCGTTACAAATACCAACAGAGAGCGTGTCTTCTCTTTCAAAGAAATTTTTAATGACTTCGTTGGCTTTGTCATTGTATTTAATAGCACCAGCCCAACCTTTAGCAGATCCTAAAACATCAGAGTTTGAGAAACCACCAACAGCACCAAGGAACTGAATGTCTTCTAAAGTCTCACGACCAGAAATTAAATCGGTCATGTGTACATCTTTAACATCAAAACCAGCTAAGTACATAGCATTTGCCATTTCGCGTTCAGAGTTACTTCCTTTTTCACGTAGAATTGCTGCTTTTGGTCTTGGTTTACTACTGTCAATACTAGGCAATTTACCTGTAAAATGACTTGGGAATGTGTATTGAAGAGGTTGCTGTTTGTAGTTGTTGTAACGCGCTTTAGCTAAACCATTAGCGGTTTGTTTCTGGTCGAGTAGGAATGAGGTTTTGTACCACATATCTCTTAACCTAGAAATCGTCATCGTAAATACGTCACTTCCGTTAATGATGCTCAATACATCAGCATCAGTCACTTTTCCAATGTTATGGAAGATAATTCCTGCTTTAGATAATGTGTTTTCTATACTATTGTCTGTAGATTGAATAACAATACCTGCGTTTTCAGCAAATAGAATCTTCATTGAATCTTTTTCAGCAAATGTAGTAATGTCTAATTCTGCACCAAGATTGTTATCTGCAAAGCACATTTCGAGCAAAGTAGTAATTAAACCACCAGAAGCCACATCATGACCAGCTACAATTTTATTGTCTTTTATTAATTGCTGAATAGTGTTAAACACAGTTTTGGTATACTCAGCACTTTTTACTTTTGGCGTGGTGTTACCAACTTTATTATTGATTTGCGCAAACGAACTACCACCAAGTTTAAAGTCGTCTTGAGAAATATTGATGTAATAAATATCACCTTTATCTTTCTTGAAAACAGGTTCTACCACCTTGGAAATATCATTACAATTAGCAGCAGCAGAAATGATAACTGTACCAGGAGAAATTACATCACCATCAGGATATTTTTGTTTCATAGATAATGAATCCTTTCCTGTTGGTACGTTAATACCTAAATCTATTGCAAATTCTGAAACAGCTTTTACTGCTTCATACAAGCGTGCATCTTCACCTTCGTTTTTACATGGCCACATCCAGTTGGCTGAAAGCGAAACGCTTTGTAAACCGTCTTTTAATGGTGCCCAAATTATATTTGTTAGGGCTTCTGTAATAGAATTACGACTACCAGCAACAGGATCTATTAATCCTGAGATAGGTGAGTGTCCAATACTCGTGGCAATGCCTTCTTTTCCTTTATAATCTAAAGCCATTACACCAACATTGTTTAATGGTAGTTGTAACGGACCAGCACACTGTTGTTTGGCAACTTTTCCACCAACACAACGGTCTACTTTATTTGTAAGCCAATCTTTGCAAGCCACAGCTTCAAGTTGCAAAACTTGGTCTAAGTAATCGTAAAACTTATCTGTATCGTAAGAAATACCAGAAAATAGTTTGTCTACAGTAACATCTGTCATTATTGTTTTTGGTGAACTGCCAAACATATCTTCTAGAGCTAAATCCATCGGTTTGTCACCATTGGTTTTAGATTCAAAAGTAAAACGATGCTTACCTGTAACTTCACCAACATCGTAGATTGGTGAACGTTCCCTGTCTGCAATTTTGTGTAGTGTGTCTAAGTGCTTTTCCGAAATGACTAATCCCATGCGTTCTTGAGACTCGTTACCAATAATTTCCTTTGCAGAAAGGGTAGGGTCACCTATGGGTAATTTATCTAAATCAATGTGTCCACCAGTATCTTCAACAAGTTCTGATAAACAATTAAGATGTCCACCAGCACCATGATCGTGGATAGAAACGATTGAATTTTCATCACTTTCAACCATGCCACGAACAGCATTGGCAGCACGTTTTTGCATTTCTGGGTTAGAACGCTGAACGGCATTTAACTCAATACCAGAATCGAATTCACCTGTATCTGCCGAAGATACTGCAGCACCTCCCATACCAATTCGGTAATTGTCACCACCAAGAATTACGATTTTATCACCTGCTTTTGGTATATCTTTTATGGCTTGATCTGCTTTTCCGTAACCAATACCACCAGCTTGCATAATTACTTTGTCGTAGCCGATTTTATCAGTGCCTTCTTGATGCTCAAAGGTTAAAACAGAACCACAAATAAGAGGTTGGCCAAATTTATTTCCAAAATCAGAAGCTCCGTTAGATGCTTTAATGAGAATATCCATTGGAGTTTGGTACAACCATTTGCGCTCAGGAAACGCTTTTTCCCAAGGACGCTCTTCTTCTAAACGCGAATATGATGTCATATAAACGGCTGTTCCTGCTAAAGGAATAGACCCTTTACCACCAGCAAGTCTGTCTCTAATTTCTCCACCAGAACCTGTTGCAGCACCATTAAAAGGTTCTACAGTTGTTGGGAAGTTGTGTGTTTCTGCTTTTAATGAAATTACAGATTCAAAATCTTTGGTTTGATAATATTCTGGAATATCAGCACGTTTTGGTGCAAACTGTTCTACAACAGGTCCTTTAATAAAGGCAACATTATCCTTGTATGCAGAAACTATATCATTTGGATTTTGCTTCGATGTTTCCTTAATCATTTTGAATAATGACGTCGGTTTTTCTTCGCCATCGACAACAAAAGTTCCGTTGAAAATTTTATGGCGACAGTGTTCTGAGTTCACTTGTGAGAATCCGAATACTTCAGAATCTGTTAATGGGCGACCAATCTTTTTTGAAACACCTTCAAGATATTCAATTTCTTCGTCACTGAGCGCTAAACCTTCTTGTTGGTTATATGCTGAAATATCTTCAATATTTTGAATAGCTTCAGGCTTAATATTAATGGTGAAAATGTCTTGATCTAAGATTGAAAATTTTTCAGAAATCATTGGGTCGTACCCTTTAAAATTTTCAGACGTAGAAATGAATTCTTCAATTCTGATGATGCCAGAAATTCCCATGTTTTGCGTAATCTCTACAGCATTTGTACTCCAAGGCGTTATCATTGCTGCTCTAGGACCAACAAAAAAAGCATCTACCGATGCTTGTTCTATTTTTGGCTGGTCGCCAAATAACCATACTAGTTTTGAGATGGTTTCTGTTGATAATTCTTTTGTTGCTTGAACAGCAAATACTTTGCTGTTTTGGTTTCCAAAGAAATGAATCATTTATGTGTTGTGTTTTGTTTAAAAAATAAAACACAAAGTTAGTTTATTTTGACAATATCGTGTTATTTATTTAGTGCTAAAGGAAAGACTTATTCAACAAGTTTTAAACAAAAAAAAGAGCAGCTTTTTTGCTGCTCTTTTAAGTTAGGACTTAATTAGTTTTTTACTGACTGTTTTGTTTTTTTGAGTGAACTTAATGATGTAAACTCCGGTTTTTAGGTTTTGAAGATTTATACTTCCTGAACTCAATAATTTTTTGCTATATACTCGCTTTCCTAAAACATCAAAAATTTCAATTATAGTTTGTTCTTCATTAGCTAAATTGATATTTAGATTTGATTTTACTGGGTTTGGATATATAGATAATTTTTTATCAGTATAGTTTTCAGTATTTAAAGTTTGATTGTGAGTTCCTAAATCATCACAGTTATTAGAAGCAAAACTATCCCATTCACTAATGTTAAAAGTTGTGGTTGGTCTATCTACTGTTGGCTTTCTGATCAATGTGGTATTTTGTGCGTAGTTGTCGCTACTGTTAAAGTCGCCAAGGATATCTATCAGTACGTCATTTTTAAATAGTCCTATGGCATCATTACCATTAAAGGATGTTATGGCATTGTTGAGGTCATCATACTCTGCTGTACAAACTGTAGAACCACCATTTGCTATTACAAAGACATCTTCATTTGCAATAGTTGAACTTGATGGAAAGTTATAAGGTGAACCCCAAGCTGCATTTCCATTAGTGCTTAATTTTAGTGTATAGATGGATAGGTTTATTGTAGAACCAGTAAAATTAGCTATTTCTAAAACTTTGTTATTGCCAGAACCTTCAATATATTCTGAAAAGAAAATATCAATATCTCCACCAGAAGAGCCATTGTCGGTTGTTGTTTCACAATCTTGATTACTAAAACCAGATTCGTTGTTAGATGTATCAATGGCTTTTATAGTAAAACAATAATTTGTATCGGGAAGTAAACCAGTTACTGTTGTATTTGTATTAGTGTTACCCGTATTAAATGCAAATGCGCCACCAATATAAACATCATAAGAGGCTACAGCAACATTGTCTGTAGAAGCCGTCCAGCTTAAGTCTATACTATTATCTGTTGGATTTGAAGCTACCAAGTTGGTTGGGTCAGTTGGTGCTTCTGTATCTGGACTAGGATTCCAGATTAAATTTACGTATTCTGGATGGTTGACAAAAGGATTTGCATTGCCTTGATAATTATAAGCTGCATCATTACGAGCTATTTCTCTTGCGTCAACAGGATCTACATTATTATGCCAATCTAAAAGCATGTCTAAGGCCCAATTCTCAAATACTTGATTTTCTGTACCGTTGAACATTTCCCAACTGTAAGAATCTACATTGTCTTCGTAACGAACAGCAAAGTATAATAAGGCTCTGGCAATATCACCCTTAAATTCGTCTATAGGCTCAAAAACTAGTCCTGAGTATCCAGTAACGTTGCTGTTACCACGTTTAGATCCGTTTAGTGAAGTCCAGTTTGCTGATCCAACAGTGCCAAATGGTAAACTGCCTCTTTGACCATTTGTAAATCCGTCACTTGGTATTACATGGTGTATGTCGTTTTGCATAGGTGATGAACTCCCAAAAGATGATTGTGGTACAAGGTGCTCTCTGTTATGGCAGACTCCTTCAGCATTGTAATTACCACATTGATCTTGACCATGGTTGTATGAGTAAGGGTCAGCTCCATTTGGGTTTTCGGTATAAAATAATAATACTGTGTTATCATTTTCATATCCACTTTCTGAGATGTTATCAGAGTGGGTTGTTTGGTAACCTGTATAAAGGGAACCGTAACCTTGGTCTACATGTCCATTACTTATAATATTCTTTAATTGGGTTTTTAGAGCATAGCCTGTAAGTCCGTCTGCAGAATCATAGTAGTTTGCAGGTACTTGAGCCATACCAATGCTGAAAGTTAAAAAAGTAGTAAGTAGTGTGTAAAAATGCTTCATCTTTTAGTTCTTTTCTAATAAGGCCATATAAAATCCATCGTAACCAGATTTATGGGCTAATATTTTTTTGTCTTTTATTAGTTTAAATTCTTTTCCACTTTCTGAGTGTAAGAAATTCTCAACTTGTTTTTCATTTTCAGAAGGTAAAATAGAGCAGGTGGCATAGACCATTTTTCCGCCAGATTTCACCATTTTTGAGTATTGCTCTAATACTTCAGATTGTGTTTTTTTTATGTTTTCTATAAACTCTAGCTCAAGCTTCCACTTGGCATCTGGATTTCGTCTTAACACTCCTAAACCAGAACATGGCGCATCAATTAAAAGCCGATCTGCTTTGCCATGAAGCTTTTTTATTGGTTTTGTAGAGTCTATGACTTTCATCTCAATGTTATGGACTCCATTACGTCGTGCTCTTACTTTTAGCTTTTTTAATTTACTCTCGTAAATATCCATTGCAATAACTTGACCTTTATTTTCCATAAGAGATGCTAAGTGCAATGTTTTTCCGCCAGCACCTGCACATACATCTACAACTTTCATGCCTGATTTTACATCTAAAAAGTCAGCAACTAACTGTGATGAAGCATCTTGCACTTCAAACCAACCATTTTTAAAGGCTTCAGTTTTAAAAACATTAGCACGTTTAGTAAGTTTTAAAGCCCAAGGATGATCTGGTAAAACTTCGGTTTCGATATCTTCAGACTGTAGTTTAAGCTGTAAATCTTTTTTGTTGGTCTTTAAAGTATTTACTCTCAAGATAACATCTGCCTGCTCGTTTTGCATGGCAATTTCCTCTGTCCAGATTTGTTCACCTAATTCTTTCACTCCTAAGTCATCCATCCAATCTGGTATAGATTCACGATACTTTCTAATTTTAGAAAGCTCATCAAAACGCCCTTTAATTTTTCGTGTTGGAGTATCAGTGAAATACTTCCAATCAGGAAGTCTAATACCTTTAAGCGTTGCCCAAACAGCAAAAACTCTCCAAAGATTGTCTCTGTCATAAGGGGCTTTTACATCAGCAATTTCAGAATATAATCGTTTATATCTTACAATTTCGTACACAGTTTCTGCAACAAAACCTCTATCTCGACTTCCCCAACGTTTGTCGCGCTTTAGTAATTGTTGAACCACTTTGTCTGCATATTCATTTTCATTGAAGATTTTGTGTAAACCATCAATAACCGCAAAACATAAATTTCTGTGTAATCGCATTGCAAAAAATTAGCATGCAAAGGTAGTATAAAAGTTGAGATGTACTACAGTAATAAATGTAAAGTGTTTTTTAAATAGAAAAATAGAGAACAAGTTTTTGCTTGTTTAAGCATCTCAATTAAATTGCAGTAATTTCTTAAACACAATTTGGAAGAAATAGAAATCATAGAAGAACTAAAAAGAAGAAATACAGCTGTATTTTCTCAACTTATAGATAATTATCAGCAGAAAGTTTTTGGTACATGTATTTCTTTTGTGCCTAACAAGGAAGATGCCGAGGACTTAGTGCAAGAAGTGTTTTTAGAAGTCTATAATTCTATCTCTAAGTTTAAGGGAAACTCTAAACTCTCTACATGGATTTATAAAATTACCACAAATAAGTGTTTGGAGTTCTTAAGAAAAAAGAACACCAAAAAGCGAACAGGTTTTTTAAAACCATTATTTAGTGAAGATTTTTCAATAGACAAGACTAATTATTTTACTGAGTTTAACCATCCTGGATTTTTATTAGAAAACAAAGAATTAAACGAAACACTGTTTAAGGCTATTAACAGTTTGCCCGAAAATCAGGCTTCAGTTTTTACATTACACAAGATCGATGGTAAAAGTTATCAAGAGATTGCAGATATAACAGATAAAAGTGTGTCTTCTGTTGAGTCTCTAATGTTTAGGGCAAAGAAAAATCTTCAACAGTTATTATATGACTATTACAAAAATGAAATGTAGCACAAGTTTTTTAAAACTTATGCATCTAAATATCAAATGATTTATGATGAAAGATTCTGAGATTAACAAAAAAGTAAACGCTACGCTAAATACCGTAGACACTATCCAAGAGGTGAGGGTGTCTCCTTTTCTTAAGGATAGAATATTGAACAATTTAACCGTTGAGAGCGAAGAAACTCAAAGGGTTTGGGCTTGGTTTACTCCTAAGTTTCAGATTGCAACGTTAATAGTTGTCGTTTTACTTAATATATATGCGTTTAAAATACTAACTTCTGAAGAGTATAATTCAACAGTTGAAGAATTTGTTGACACGTATGATTTTGGTGATGAAACGTATACTTCTATTTTTAATTAATTAAATATGAAAAAGCAAACTATATTATACATACTACTTATTGTACTTTTTCTGTCTAATGTGTTTTTTATTTTTCATCATGTAGGAAGATTTGGGCATAAAGACCATAAACCTCGTTTTTCTATGGTTGAAGAGCTGAACTTTAACCAAGAACAGCAAGAAACTTATAATGCGCTAAGAAGTAAGCATTTTGATAAGATGAAATCCCATTCTAAAAGAATAAGTGAACTTAAAAAGGAAATATATTCTAATGTAGGAGAACAGGAAATATCAGAAGCTTTTTTAGATTCTGTTGTAGATTTAATTGCACTAGAGGAGAAAAACAAAGACTTAGAAATGTATAAGCATTTTAGAGATGTTAGAGAAATATGCAACGATAAGCAGAAAGCACAACTTTCTAAAATTATAAATGATGCTATAGAGCGTCGTGGAAAAAGAGGTAAGTCTAAAAAAAGAGACTGAGTTAGTTCTATAATTTGTCTTTGAATTTGTCGATAGACAAATTATGGAAACTTTTATTTGATTGATTATTGTTAATTTGAAAGGCTTTGCGAATATATCGCGAAGCTTTTCTATTTTTAAGGAAAATTGAAAGTATGAGATTTTTGGTGATATTTTGCTTGGTTGTATTGAGTTTATGTTTTGGTAAATTTAAAAAGGATGTAGAGCAAAGAAATTTTTCAAAGGTTGAGATTGAAACTTTATTGAAAGATTCGTTATTGAGTATTAGGGCTATTGAAGTCGTTGATACTCTTGGGTTGGTTTATCTTACATCAAAAGGTGATTTGGGAGCTATTGTTAATGAAGAGATAGGCTCTGATCAACAAGCTGAATTGCCTAAGTTCTTTGAAGTTTCTTTAAAGACTGATTCTATTACACCTAACTTTAGATCTTTGGCAATTACTTCAAATAATGGTTACGGAGTATCTATTGGCTCACCTGCTTTAGTATATAGCCTAGATATTGATTTTGAAAAAAACAAAATCGTTTATCAGGAAACTCACCCAAAAGCATTCTATGATTCTATGGACTTTTGGAATGATCAAGAAGGTATTGCTATTGGCGACCCAACAGATGATTGTATGAGTATCATCATCACTAGAGATGGCGGTGAGAGCTGGAATAAACTCTCTTGTGATGATTTACCAAAAGCAAAAGAAGGAGAAGCAGCTTTTGCTGCGAGTGATACCAACATTTCAATAGTTGGAGACCATACTTGGGTAGCCACAGGAGGCAAGGCAAGTCGGATTTTATATTCGCCAGATAAGGGTAAAACCTGGGACGTTTTTGAGACACCAATTATTCAAGGTAAAGAAACAACAGGTATGTATTCTTTAGATTTTTACGATGAAACCAATGGATTTGCTATTGGTGGTGATTATACCAAAGCTAACGATACTTTAAATAATAAAATAAGAACCAAAGATGGTGGCAAAACCTGGCAAGTTGTGGCTAACGGTAAAGGACCAGGTTACAGAAGCTGTGTGCAGTACATCCCAAATTCTAATGCTAAGGAGTTAGTAGCCATAGGTTTTAAAGGTATTGATTACAGTAATGACTCTGGTGACACATGGAAGCATCTCAGTGACGAAGGTTTTTATACCATTAGATTTTTAAACGATTCTATAGCATATGCAGCTGGAAAAGGACGTATAAGTAAGCTGACTTTTAGAGAATAAAAAGGTTTTTTTGTCAATCTGAACTCGTTTCAGATTCTAAAACTTATAAGAAACCTATGAAATAAGATTCTGAAATAAATTCAGAATGACAGATGAATTTTAGTTTCGTCTGTTTTGTCTACGTTCCCTAAACTCTTTTAATCTATCTAAAAGTTTCTGATTGAATTGGTCTTCTGCCACTTTAAGCATAATTATTTTTTTAGCAGATATAACTGTTTTTAAATTTTCCACAAGTTCTAACTTAGCATTGTGCATTTCTGTTTCTGCCTCAAGAAGTTTATCTAAAATTTCACCAGCACGTTTATCGCTAACATCTCCTTGACGCATTTCATTTTTTAAAGGTCTTAAATCTTCGGATTTAATCTTTTCTACCTTGGCTTCAAACTCATTGTAAATTGGCCAAAATTGTTGTGCTTCTTCACTTGTAAGTTCGAGTTTGTCTGTTATAAATGCTATTTTTTGTGCTTTTATTTTTTCTTGAATTTCACCACCTCGTTGGGCAAAGCCTGTGAAGCTTACAAGTAAAATTAGTATTGGGATTAATTGTTTACTCATGTCTTTTAAATTTTACGAAGAATTCGTGAATCTTCGATTTCATTATAATATTTTTATTGTTGTAAAATTGTTTCAATATCTGTGTTTTCTAAAAGGTATGACTCTAAGTTTTCTTCTTTGTAGTCAGTCTCTACTATAGTAAAATCTTCTTCAAGAATATCTGCATTAATCAATAATTCAGCCAACTCATAACTGTCTAAAACACTGTTTTCAAAGTACGTTTCAACCATTTCTGCAGATAACTCTTGCGTTTCGCCACCATTGTTTATGAAAATCGCAAACAATAATAGAAGAGAAGCCGCAATACCAGCTACATAGTATAATGTCTTTCTAGTGTTTAGTCTAACAACAGGCTTATCCTCTAACTTGCTTAAGATTTTATCTTCTAACGATTCAAAATAATCCTTTGGTGCTTTAAAACCAGAATCATTAACACCTTCAATACTTTCCTTAATATTAAGACGTTCAAAGAGTTTGTCGTCAAAAGCTTTAAAGTAATTCTCTGGTGTTTTAAAACCACTAGATTTAATGTTATGTAATTTTTCTTTTTTCACTTTATGCTAAACTTATTTCAGTACCCATTTCTATGACTTTAAAATAATAAAATGGTTTAATCTGAAGTTAAAAAGCTTTCTATTTTTTTTACTGCTATATGGTATGAGGCTTTTAAAGCTCCCTCACTGGTTTCTAAAATTTCTGCAATTTCTTTGTATTTAAGATCATCAAAATATTTCATATTGAAAACGAGTTGCTGTTTTTGTGGAAGTGATGCTATAGCTTTTTGTAATTTTAATTGAATTTCATCACCTTCAAAATAAACATCTGCAGTAAGATTATTAATTGCTAAATTTTGATGTTCTTCATTTGATATCTGTAGACGCTTTGCGTTTTTATTGATGTGTGTAATAGATTCGTTTGTAGCAATGCGATATAACCAAGAGTATAACTTGCTGTCTCCCTTAAATTTATCTATACTACGATATACCTTAATGAATGTATTTTGTAAAACATCATCTGCATCATCATGAGAAATTACAATCTTTCGGATATGCCAATACAGACGCTCTTTATAGAGACTTAGAAGTTCTCTAAAAGCGGCTTCTTTAGATATAGGGTCTTTGAGACGTAATATGAAATCCGTTTCGTTTATCAAGTAAAATACTTTGGTATTTAGACCACTGAAATTAGCAAAAGTTTAATGTTGAAAAAATTATTATTCACATATAATTTGTAACTGTCTGATAAACAATAGTTAAGAATGTAAAATATCGATAAAAAGCAAAAAAATACGATAAAAAGCATTTTTTTCTTGTTTTGTAGATTTATTTGTTATATGTTTGACACAGCTTAACCTATTAACTGTTATCAGTTTCCCCAAATCTGGTAACAAAAATGAAAGGATGTGTGTCTTACATGCATCCTTTTTTAATGGTATTAACTTTTCTATTTAGCTGATGTTTTTGTAGTTACCTCGATTATATTTTTAGATTTTTAATGAAAAATCGTACATTGGTTTATTCTATCTATAAGATTAATAAGCAATGAAAATTTATTCCCTACTTTTTTCACTGGTTTTCACCACATGTATTTTTGCGCAAGTAGGTATTGGTACTACAAACCCACAGGCACAGTTAGATGTAGTAACAGAGGCAACAGCAACATCTGAGCGTAAGGGTGTGCAAGTAGATGTTAATAGCACATCTGCTTCTACAACCCAAAGCACGTATTCATTACACTTAACAAACTCTAGTACACCTGCAATAGGTGGTGCTGCAGCAAAATTTGGTATTTATAATAATGTTTCTGGTGCTGGAACTGCCAATCGCTATGGGATTTATACTGAGGTTTTTAAGCCAGGTACAGGAGCAACTACAACAGATATGTATGGTGTTTATGCTGAACTAGGACTATCTACAGGTGTTAACAGTAATAGTTATGGTTTGTATGCGGATATAACAAATGCAGGTAATACAGCCAATGTTTTTGGAGTATACAGTACTGTTGATGGTTCTGCTGCTAATAACGATATTTATTCTGGTTATTTTATTGGTGGTAAGTTTTCTATCGGTCAAACAACAACTGATAACTATATCTTACCTGAGTCTAGAGGAACTGATGGACAGATAATGCAGACAGACGCTGCTGGAGTTGTTACTTGGGAAGATAATAATGATAACTCTTCTTTATCTGTAGTTAGGGTGAATAGGTCTGCAAATCAGAATTTTACTGCTAGTGTAGGAACATGGCAAAAAATAAGTTTTGATTCAGAAGTTTTTGATACTAACGGAGAGTTTGACTCTGCTATGGACTACAGATTTACTGCAACTGAAGCTGGTTATTACAAAATTAACGCAGGTTTTCACACATTAGCACAATCTAACACCAATTATTATGGTATAGCTGTTTTTGTTAACGGCACTATTTATCAAGAGTCAACACATAATCATCATAGTGTTGGTGATGTTGTAAGGTCTGTTAACTGTATTGTTGAATTAGCTGCATCTGGTTATGTTGAAATTTTTGTAAGAACAGATACTAGTAATATTACCATTGATGGTTTTAGTGGAAAAACCTACTTTGAAATTGAACAAATAAAAAGTAATTAATCAAAACTTTGCATTTCTACAAGTTTCTTGTAAACGCCATTTTTTGCAATTAATTCAGAGTGTGTACCTTGTTCAGCAATTTCACCTTTTTGCATTACCACAATTAAGTTTGCATTTTGAATAGTAGATAGTCTATGTGCAATAACAATAGATGTTCTGTTCTTCATCATATTCTCTAATGCATCTTGAACTAAGCGTTCACTTTCTGTATCTAATGCAGAAGTAGCTTCATCTAAAATCATGATTGGAGGATTTTTCAGTACTGCACGCGCAATACTCAAACGTTGTTTTTGCCCTCCAGAAAGTTTTCCGCCACCATCACCTATATTAGTTTCTATACCGAGTGGCAAGTCCTTTACAAATTCCCAGGCATTAGCAATTTTTAGTGCCTCCATAATTTCTTGTTCAGAAGCATCCTCTTTTCCAATTTTTAAGTTATTTGCTACTGTGTCATTGAATAAAATAGAATCTTGGTTTACAAGTCCCATCAAACCTCTTAGAGATTTTTTTGATAGATTTTTGATGTTAATACCATCAACCAAAATGTTACCTTTATTTACATCATAAAACCTAGTTACAAGATTAGCTATGGTACTTTTGCCACTACCAGATTGTCCAACCAATGCAACAGTTTTTCCTTTGGGAACGTTTAAATTAAAGTTCTTGAGTACGTAATCATTTTCATATTTAAACGAAATATTATCGATAACTATCTTGTCCTCAAAATTACTTTTTTCAACAGGATTGTCTATTTCACTTATTGTGTTTTCTGTTTCTAAAAACTCTAAAATCCTATTAGCTGCACCATTTCCTCGTTTTACACTATAACTACCTTTGGCAATTGCCTTGGCAGGAGTTAGAATATTATATGCTAATGTTATATATCCAACAAAGAAACTAGCGTCCATTGTCTTATCTACAAAAACAAGGTAGCCACCATATACAAGTAATATTCCTATGACTATAATTCCTAAAAGTTCACTTACCGGAGAAGCTAAGTTTTGACGGTTAAGAAGTCGGTTAGAATATTTGTAAAACTTATCATTACTGTTTTCAAACTTTTTTGAAAACATGTTTTCTACATTAAATGCTTTAACAATGCGAAGTCCACCCATTGTTTCTTCCAAGATAGACAAGAGTACACCTTGTTCATTTTGAACTTTTAATGATCCTTTTTTTAGAGATTTTCCAATTTTAGAGATAATAATTCCTGAAATAGGTATAAAGATTAAAACAAATAGGGTTAGTTTTAAACTTAAAATTAGCATTGTGATTAGAGAAAACAAGATAGTGAGTGGTTCTCTTACAATCATTTCAAGTATTGCTAAGAAAGAATTTCTTACCTCATTAACATCTGCACTAACTCTAGACATGGTGTCACCTTTTGTTTTTTCTGAATAGAAAGCAAGTGGAAGTGTTACGATTTTGTGAAACAAACTGTTTCTAATGTCCTTAAGCACACCGTTTCTTAAAAATGTAATAAAGTACATCGCTAAGTAATTTGATAAATTTTTGAGTAAGAACATACTTATAATAATTGTTACCATCATCATAAGAACCTTAAAATCACCATACTTATCAATACGATCTGTTATAAAGTAATTTAAATAATTTTCACCAAATTCTTGAGCTTTAAAAAAACCTTCCCATTGTGGTTTTTGCGTTACTACACGTTGGTCACTAAATATTACTTTAAATACGGGAATAAGAGCTACAAAAGATAGTGTGCTAAATAAAGCATACAGTATGTTGAAAAATATATTAAGGTATGCGTACTTTTTATAAGGTAGCGCAAAGGGTATTAATTTTTTTATGTAATCCATGTACTATAAATTCATATCCTTAAGGATAGCATCAATCTTACTTTCCAATAACTGCTCCGTTTCTTTAAAAGCAGACACATTGTCAAGATCTGTATTAACACTTATATAGAATTTAATTTTAGGCTCTGTACCACTTGGTCTAAGAGCAATCTTACTACCTTCTTCTGTATAGTAGATTAATACATTAGACTTTGGTACATCTATAGTCGTTTCTTCTAAAGTTTGAAGGTTTTTAGAAATTGAAGTTTGGTAATCTTCAATAAGCACCACTTTTTCTCCATTAATTTCTTTTAAAGGATTGTTTCTGGCATCAACCATCATTTGCTTAATTTCTGCAGCACCTTCTATACCTTTTTTAGTAAGCGATATTAATCGCTCTTTAAAGAAACCATGCTTAACATATAGATCTATTAGTTTTTCGTATAAAGTTTTGCCTTCTGCTTTAGCTTGTGCAGCAATTTCGCAAGCTAAGAGGGTAGAGGTTACAGCATCTTTATCTCTCACAAAATCACCGACCATAAAACCAAAACTTTCTTCACCACCACCAATAAAATCTTGTTCAGGGAAGTCTTTTATCATTTTGGCAATCCATTTAAAACCTGTTAAGCCAATTTTGCATTCTACATCGTAAGCGTTGGCTAAAACAGACATCATTGGAGTAGAAACAATTGTAGAACCTACAAACTGATTTCCATTTATTTTACCTTCTTTTTTCCATTGTTTTAAAAGGAAATCGGTCATTAAAACCATAGTCTGGTTACCGTTTAGAATAACCAATTCGTTTTCTAGGTTTCTTACCACAACACCTAATCTGTCGCAATCTGGATCTGTACCAATAACAATATCTCCATCTACTTTTTCTGCCAATTCCATAGCCATTTTTAAGGCTTCTGGCTCTTCTGGATTTGGTGAAACCACAGTAGGGAAATCTCCGTTAGGATCTTTCTGTTCTTCAACAATATTTACATTAGTATAACCAGCACGTTTTAACGTTTCGGGTATTGCCATGATAGATGTGCCATGAAGCGATGTGAAAACGATGTTTAAATTTTCTTTAGCCTCTGAAGATGTATTAAAGCTTCCATTTTTAATAGATGAATTAATAAATACATCGTCAACATCCTTGCCTATATATTGAATTAAATCTGTATTCGCATCAAACTTAATCTCAGAATAATCTAACTTGTTTATTTCTGCTATAATTTCTCCATCTTGTGGCGGAACTAATTGTCCACCATCTTGCCAGTACACTTTATAGCCATTATATTCTGGTGGATTATGAGATGCGGTTAAAACAATTCCACAATGACAACCTAAATGTTTAAGTGTAAAAGATAGCTCTGGTGTAGGTCTTAAGTCTTCAAATAAATAAACCTGAATACCATTAGCAGAAAATACATCAGCAACCACTTTGCCAAAGGTGTTACTATTGTGTCTACAATCGTAAGCAATAGCTACTTTTACTTGTTCACTAGAAAAAACCTGATTTAAATAATTGCTAAGACCTTGTGTGTTTTTTCCTAGTGTATATTTATTAATACGGTTGGTGCCAAGACCCATTATACCACGCATTCCGCCAGTACCAAATTCTAAATTTTTATAAAAACTTTCTTCCAATCCTTTTGGGTCAGAAGCAATCATATTTTTAATTTGATCTTGAGTTTCTTCGTCAAAAGATGATGTTAACCAAGTGTTTACGCGTTCTAATATTTCTGGTTTTATATAAATCATAGGTAAAAATAATTGTTATACAAATGTAAAAAAACTTGGGCATGCACAATTGAATCTAAATAGATTATTGCATGTTATTCAGAAACATTTAATGCTTCCTTAATGTAATAACGTTGCTGTTGACGTTTAGATCGTAAAATAAGTTCTCCCAAAAAGCCTGCTATAAATAATTGCGATCCTATAATCATTGTTGATAGTGCAATGTAAAATTGTGGTCTATCCGTTATGAGCCTTCCTGTTGGATTAAAGAATAGTTTATCTAAGCCTAAATAAAAAGCAAATCCAAAACCAATGATAAACATTACAACACCAAGAGCACCAAAAAGATGCATAGGACGTTTACCAAAGCGCGAAACAAACCAAATAGTAATAAGGTCTAAAAATCCATTGATAAAACGATTCATTCCAAATTTAGTGTGTCCATATTTTCTGGCTTGGTGTTTTACAATTTTTTCACCAATGTTAGTGAAGCCAGCATTTTTGGCCAAAACAGGAATGTAGCGATGCATCTCGCCATAAACATCAATATGTTTTACAACAGTGTTGCTGTAAGCTTTAAGTCCACAGTTAAAATCGTGAAGTTTCACACCAGAAGTGCGTCTTGCAGCCCAATTAAAAAGTTTAGAGGGTAGGTTTTTTGTAATTACGGAGTCGAAACGTTTCTTTTTCCAGCCAGAAACAAGGTCAAAACCTTTATTGGTTATCATGTCGTATAACTCAGGAATTTCATCAGGATTATCTTGTAAATCTGCATCCATAGTTATAACAACACCTCCTTTGGCAGCCGCAAAACCAGCATGTAAAGCCTGAGATTTCCCAAAGTTTTTTAAAAAACGAATTCCTTTTACATTGGTATTGGCTTCAGCAAGTTGCGAAATCACTTTCCAAGAATTATCAGTACTACCATCGTCTATAAATAGAATTTCATAAGAAAACGAATTGGATTGCATCACAGATACAATCCAATCGTGTAATTCTTTTAAAGATTCTTCTTCGTTAAGTAGTGGTATAACTACTGATATATTCATATTTTTAAAGGTCTAATTTATAGACTTCAAAAATAAACGAAATTATTTAAGCAGCGTTAGGGTCTGACTTTTTAACTACTAACGCTACAATTAAACCTACAACACTAAATCCAATAAGTTGGTATGCGATAGATTTTAATGAGTTCGACACAGTAAAAAAGCTTCCCTGAGCTTCCAACTGTTTAAGAGCCTCATCTATTGATTCTTGAGGTGCTCCCCAATTCTCCATCATTCTTAGTTGAGATTCTACAATTTTTTCTTGAAGTACTGTAGCCGCTTCTGGATCTACAAAATTAAAAATAACTAAACCGACAAGTGCAGGTATTACAATACCAATTGCAATAGTTAAGAAAAAAGCTGTAAATGCATCTTTAAATGTAATATAGCCACCCATAATACTTCTAGCTTTAACTGCCGAAATAATACCAAAAACAATTACCAACAGCATTTGGCCAATTCCAAACCACCATTTGGTAAATAAATCTAAATAAGCAGCATATCCAATTACTGTAAATGAAGTAAGAATCAATGCAAGATATAAGCCGTATTGAGTTGCAGAGGATTTAAAAGATTTTTCCATAATAAGGTTGATTTTATTAGTTAATTGTCTAGTTAGTACTCAAAGATACTAAATTGTTACACTAAAAGGTGAAATAAAAATTTTGAAAAAGATTGTAGAATTATAAAATTTGCTTAAATTTGCACCTCGAAAAAATCGAAATTATTTAAAGTATATAGCGATGAAAGCAGGAATACATCCAGAAAATTATAGAGTAGTAGCATTTAAAGACATGTCTAACGACGAGGTATTTTTAACTAAGTCTACTGCAGAGACAAATGAAACTATTGAGGTTGATGGTGTTGAATATCCATTAGTAAAATTGGAAATTTCTAGAACTTCTCATCCTTACTACACTGGTAAATCTAAATTAGTAGATACAGCTGGTCGTATTGATAAATTTAAAAACAAATACGCTAAGTTTAAGAAATAATCTTAGTTGTTTAGATAAATTAAAAAGCCTTTCTTTTGTAGAAAGGCTTTTTTTATTTTTACATAAATTCAATTTAAAATGAACTACATACTTTTTGACGGACCGTACAGAGACAACCTCTTACCTTTTACATATACCAGACCTGTGGCAGACATTAGAGTAGGCATATTAACGATTCGTCAGAAATGGGAATCCTTTTTAGAATATACAACAACGACGGTAACTGAGGATTATTTGTCGGATAAGTTCCCAATGGTAGAAATGGAAGAAAACATAATGATTAATGCTTCTTTCTTGCCAAATACGGAAGTTGTTGAGCTAATTAAAAACTTAAGTGATAACCAAGCACTTTTTAAAGGTGAAGATGTTATTGCGTTTTTTGCCAAAGAAGGCGAGGAGGTGAGCGATTTTTCAAATTTTGAGGCTCTTGAATTTGAAGGTGACATATTAAAGATTGAAAACACTTGGGATATTTTTTCTAAGAATGGTGATGCTATAGAAGAGGATTTTAGTCTAATTACAAATGGACGAAAGTCTGAGCCGATTCCTGCAACTGTAAAAACCTTAAACCCTGAAAATATCTTTATTGAAAAAGGAGCAAAGCTCAATTTTGCAACGCTTAACGCAAGTTCAGGTCCAATATATATTGGTAAAGATGCAGAAATTATGGAAGGCACTGTTGTTAGAGGGCCTTTGGCGCTTTGTAATAACGCAACACTAAAATTAGCAACCAAAATATATGGACCAACTACAGTAGGACCACATAGTAAAGTGGGTGGCGAAGTAAACAACTCTGTAATTTTTGGTTTTTCCAATAAAGGACATGATGGTTTTTTAGGAAACTCGGTATTGGGTGAATGGTGTAATATAGGAGCAGATTCCAACAATAGCAATCTTAAAAACAACTATGCTGAAGTAAGACTCTGGAATTATCAAACAGGTGGCTTTGCTAAAACAGGTTTACAATTTTGTGGCTTAATGATGGGCGACCATAGCAAGTGTGGTATCAATACGATGTTTAATACTGGTACAGTTGTTGGAGTAAGTTCTAATATCTTTGGAAGTGGGTTTCCACGCAATTTCGTGCCAAGTTTTTCTTGGGGAGGCAGCAAAGGTTTTGTAACCTATAAAACTAACAAAGCATTTGAAGTGGCAGAAGTGGTTATGGCAAGAAGAAATGAAGAATTTACAGATAAAGATAAAGCCATTTTAGAGCACGTTTTTGAAGAGACAAAACAATACAGAAGGGAGTAACAATAAAATATTTACAAATGAAAACCAAATTTACCTTACTTATAGCTTTATTGAGTTTTACTTTCGGATTTTCACAAAGTGAAGATGTTGAAGTAAAAAAATTGAAGATTAATACAGAGTTAGATCATTTTGCAGCTCGTGTGGTTGGTGATAAGGTGTTTTTTAGTCACAACCTTACAACAAAAAGAGGTCGGCCAATAAAAGATAAGTACGACGGTTTTATTTACATTATGTATGAAGCACCATTAAGTGAAGATGGAGAAATAAAAGACGAACAACCAATCGTAAAAACAGAATTAGGACGTTTCAATATGTCTTCGGCTACTTTCTCTAAAGACGGCAAGTATATGTACTTTACAACCAATCATCTTGATAAAGGTACTAACAAGTTAAAGGGTGTGGAGACCTATAACTTACAAATTCAGCGTGCCGAATATGAAGAAGGAAAAGGTTGGACAAATTTTGAAACCTTACCATTCTGTGAGCCAGACAATAACTATGCACATCCTGCACTGAGTCCAGATGGAAATACACTTTATTTTATTGCAGATGTAAAAGGAACTAAAGGAAAATCAGATTTATATAAGGTTTCAGTTTCTAATCATGAAACTTATGGTGAAGTGACAAGTTTAGGGGAAAATATCAATTCATCACGGACTGAAATATTCCCGTTTGTGAGCTCAGATAACAAACTGTATTTTACTTCGGATAGAAGAGGTGGTAAAGGCGGTTTAGATATTTATGTTTACGATTTAGATTCTGATGATTCAGAACAAGAACCAAAATCCTTAGAAGAGCCTATAAACAGTAGAGGAGACGACTTTTCTTTTTTCTTAAATGATGATCTTACTACAGGTTACATTTCATCAAGACGTTATAAAGGTGAAGGCGGTGATGATTTGTATTATTTTGAGAAGTTTTAATTATAACCTACAGGTATATTAATCTTAACTATAGAAATTATTTAGAACTGTTCAATCCTAAAAAAATAATATATTAGAATCTAATATCTAGATGTCTAGTGTATAAGTTATTCTCAAATACTTTATATTTTTCAATATTATTTTTTTCAATTTTGTTGATTGATATATTCGTCAAATCAAGTTTTGAAGGAATATCTTATCGTTTTATTACAAAAACTCTTGTAATGACTTCTTTGATTATTTATTATTTCTTAAATCAGAAAGAAGTAATAAAAAAACGGCTTATTTTCATGAACTTAGCACTTTTTAGTTTTCTATTGGGTGACATCTTTCTGTTATTGTACCAAAATTATACGTTGTATATCATTGGAATGGGGTTTTTTGTGCTAGGAAAATTATTTTATGCATTGAGGTTTTCTAATCAAAAAGATTTTAAACTATCAAGTTTGTTACCATTCATTATACTTTGTTTTGGGTTTATGCTGGTTTTAATGAATCTTATCTATGATAATCTCGGCAATTTTTTCATACCAGTTATGGTTTATTTATTCTCATGTCTTATAGTAACTATGTTTTCCTTTTTAAGGAAGGATGAAGTTAATTTTAGTAGTTATATCCTTGTTTTAATAGGTATAGCATTTACTATTATTAGTGATACCATTGCTGTTTTACAAGAATTCTATATGCCAGATATGGCTTACCATAAAGTTACAATTATGTTTTTTTATGGTTTGTCTCAATATTTTATTGTAATTGGTATAGTAAGGGAGAATAATACTTTAATTTTTGATAAATAATCAATTTTTATAAACGGATTTTAATTCCAACAAATTAGTAGCATTTATCCCTAATCCTTTTACCTCTTTTCTAGTAAAACGTACTACTTCGTCATAAAACATAGGTACTACAGGTGCTGTACTCATTACCAAAGAATCCATTTTAGTATAAAGATTAGCTCTAATTTCTGGATCTGTTTCTAGGTAGGAGGCTTCGTATATCGTGTCAAATTCTTTACTAGAATAATGTGTGTAATTTGGTCCATTTGGCGCAAAGTTCTTACTGTAATAAAGTGATAGGTAATTTTCAGCATCAGGATAATCGGCAACCCAACTCGCTCTAAAAAAATCGAGTTGACCGTTAGCCTTAGCGTCTTTTAAACTCGAAGCAGGAATTACATCCACATTAACATTAATACCAATTTTCTGAATTTCACGTTGAATAAATTCACAAAAACTTAAATAGTTGCTCGTAGTTGTTAAGGTCACTTCTGGATTTTGGATACCAGTTTCAGATTTAAATTCTAAAACTAATTGTTTTGCTTTTTCGGGTTGATAGGTAAAACCGATAGTATCATCAAAACCGGGTAATCCTTTTGGGATAAAGCCACCAGTTGCAGGTATACCAATGCCGTTTCGCAAATAAGTAATCATCTTGGTTCTGTCAAAACCAAGATTAATAGCTTGTCTTAATTTTAAAGCCTGAATTTCTTCAACCTCAGTTTCCATAAAGAATGCTAGATATTCAGTGTTGAGATAAGGACCTCTAATCATATTTACGTCATCAGCGTAAAGCTTTCTGAGTTTGCCTTCAGCGGTTAAAATTTCATCCTTATATGAGGCATCCAAACCAGAAACAAAATCGATATTGCCTTGAGCAAATTGTAAAAATTCACTTTGCTTATCTGGTAAAAATGTAATAGCTACGGCTTCAAGATATGGTAGTTGTTTTCCCTTTTTGTCGGTTTCAAAATAATTGTTATTGCGTCTAAAAACCAGCTTTACATTTTCTTCCCAGCGCTTAAATTTAAAAGGACCAGTGCCAATAGGGTTAGATCTAAAATCACTACCATAATGTTCCACAATTTCTTTAGGAACCACAGAACAATATTTCATGGTGAGTAGCCCTAAAAATGCAGGAAAAGGTTGCTTTAATTTAATCTGAAATGTAGAATCATTTAAAGCAGTGTAGCTTTCTACTTTTTTAAGAACCCAACTTCCAGGTGAAGCTAGTTTTTCGTCTTTAAGTCTGTTAAAACTATATTCAAAATCAGATGCATTAACTGTTCTTGTTGAGTCTTTACTAAACAAGTGGTGTTTATGGAAATACACATCTTTTCTAAGGGTAAAGCTGTAAGTTTTGGCACTGTCAGTAACCACCCAGTTTTTAGCAATACAAGGTTTTACATTGAGTTGGTCATCCATTTGTACCAAACCATTAAATAATTGATGTGTCGCCCAAATATCTGCATTGTCTTTTGAAAAAGCAGGATCTAAAGAGCCTATGTTTTTATGCTCATTGTACCTAAAAACCAATCGGTCATTATTTTCATTCTCTTTAGATGAACACGAAAACAAGGTAATACTTAAAAATAAGAGTTTGAATAATAGGGTTTTACTAGGTTTTTGCATCTAATTAATATGTTGTAAATTTGCCAACTTGGTAAAAATACAAGAATGAACCCAACTAAAAAAGTCGCATTTTATACTTTAGGTTGTAAGCTTAACTTCTCTGAAACTTCTACAATAGCAAGAAGTTTTAAAGACGAAGGTTTTGCACGTGTAGACTTTAGTGAAGAAGCTGATATTTATGTGATTAATACGTGTTCTGTAACAGAGAATGCAGACAAGCGTTTTAAGACTATAGTAAAGCAAGCGCAAAAGGTAAATCCAGATGCGTTTGTGGCTGCAATAGGTTGCTACGCTCAGCTAAAACCAGAAGAACTTGCGGATGTTGATGGAGTAGATTTGGTATTGGGTGCAACAGAAAAGTTTAAAATTACCGATTATCTAAACGATTTAACCAAAAATGATTTTGGAGAGGTACACAGTTGTGAAATACAGGAAGCCGACTTTTATGTAGGTAGTTATTCAATTGGTGATAGAACCAGAGCATTTCTAAAGGTGCAAGACGGTTGCGATTACAAATGTACTTATTGCACAATTCCACTAGCAAGAGGGATTTCTCGAAGTGATACTATGGACAATGTTCTTAAAAACGCTCGTGAAATCTCTGAGCAAAACATAAAAGAAATCGTCTTAACAGGTGTCAATATCGGTGATTATGGTAAGGGTGAATTTGGAAACAAAAAGCACGAGCATACTTTCTTAGATTTGGTTACCGAATTAGATAAAGTAGAAGGTATTGAGCGTTTAAGAATTTCCTCTATAGAGCCTAATTTATTGAAGAATGAAACCATAGAATTGGTTTCAAAATCTCGAGCATTTGTTCCTCATTTTCATGTGCCATTACAAAGTGGTAGCAACGATATTCTAAAAAAGATGAAACGTCGTTACATGCGAGAGTTGTATGTAGATCGTGTTTCAAAAATAAAGGAAGTGATGCCACACGCTTGTATTGGTGTTGATGTCATTGTTGGTTTTCCAGGTGAAACAGATGACCATTTTTTAGAAACTTATAACTTCTTAAATGAGTTAGACATATCGTATCTACATGTATTTACTTACTCTGAGCGCGATAATACTGAAGCTGCAAGTATGGATGGAGTAGTGCCTAAAAATATTAGATCAAAGCGTAGCAAAATGCTTCGAGGTCTTTCTGCTAAAAAAAGAAGAGCTTTTTACGAGAAACAATTAGGTACTGAAAGAACCGTTTTGTTTGAAGGTGAAAATAAAGAAGGCTACATTCATGGCTTTACCGAAAACTATGTAAAAGTCAAAGCACCTTGGAATCCAGAATTGGTTAATACTCTACACGAAGTAGAGTTGACCAAAATAGATGAAGATGGACTGGTAAGGTTTGATTTTGTTAAAGAGCTTACTACATAAAAAAAACCGAAACTGATGCGTTTCGGTTTTTATTTTTACTATTTCTTTTTCAAATTATATGCGGATACCAACAGGTAGCATGCGCTTATATTTTCTATTACTTCTTACAAATTTTGCAATTTCAGGACTAGTTGGTACTACACTGATGTTTCTTTCTTTAATATCATCAAACACCATTGCCAAAAACTCTTTTTCAAATTCAATAGATTTGATAGATGAAGGAATCACCATTTTGGTCAAGAATATTTTGCGTTCTTGCAAAGAATACTCTATAACAGCCATATCATCTTCAACCTTTAATTCGTATTGACGCAGAAAGTCATTATCAATCAATTCAGCAGTTTCAGTCATAATTTTCTTTGTTTTAAGTTAGCGGTTGGCAAGTAGATACTATATTTGATATAGTTTTGCAGTGCAAAGGTACAAAAAATCGACGTAAGTTTTAAGTTAAGGTTGTTAAAACGTTAAATTATAAGTCTTTAAAACTTTAGATGTAAGTATCAATTTAAATTTATACAGTAAAGTATTGTTATGACCTCAGATATTACACATGTTTATTTAATGCCAGGAATGGCAGCTAATCCATCAATTTTTGAACATATAAAACTACCCGAAGACCACTATAAAATTCATTGGTTAGAATGGCAAATACCTAATAAAGATGAAACTTTAGAGGACTATGCTAAACGCATGTGTAAATTTATTGAATATGATAATTCAGTTTTATTAGGTGTTTCATTTGGTGGAATGTTAGTGCAAGAAATGAGTAAGTTTTTAAATCTTAAACGGCTTTTTGTTGTGTCTAGCGTAAAATCTCATCACGAGCTACCAAAGCGTTTAAAACTGCTAAAATATACCAAAGCCTATAAGATTTTACCAACGCGATTAGTAGGTAATATTGACCTTTTGGCAAAATACGCCTTAGGAGAAACGATTAAAAAACGTGTGGACTTGTATAAAAAATATCTATCGGTAAATGATACTGTATATCTAGATTGGGCCATTAAACAAGTAGTATGTTGGGAACAAGAAGAACCGCATCCTGATGCTATTTATATTCATGGAGATAAGGATATGGTATTTCCACATTCCTGCTCAGGTAACTGTATCATTATCAAAGGCGGAACACATATTATGATAATAAATAAATATAAATGGTTTAACGAAAATTTACCAAAACTTATAGAGTCTGGTATTTGAAAGAGTTCAACAGATTACTTACATTTATAAAAAATATTAATTGTATGAAGACTTTAAAAAATATATTAGCGGCTGTAGGGCTTGTGTGCGTATCGGGATTATTTATTTTTTCTATGCAGAAAGCACCTTCAGATGAAACTATTGGTAAAGAAGATCCTTTAGTTAACGATTATAACGTCTATGCCTTAGAAATGCCAGAAGGCTTAAACTTTGCAGGAGAAATGGTACCTGTTGAAAATCCAGACATTTATGAGCGAATGGATAGAGAGCTTTTAGTCAATACCTATTGGCAATCTAATGGTTTGTTAATGTTTAAACGTGCACAAAAGTATTTTCCTGTTATAGAGCCAATCCTCAAAAAGAATGGAGTGCCAGATGATTTTAAGTATTTGGCAGTTATAGAAAGTGGTTTAACAAATGCAGTTTCTCCAGCTGGTGCAAGGGGTTTTTGGCAGATTATGAAAGCTACTGGCAGAGAAAATGGATTAGAAGTAAACTCTAATGTTGATGAGCGTTATAACTTAGAAATGGCAACAGAGGTCGCTTGTAGATATTTAAAGAAAGCAAAAGAACAATTAGGATCTTGGACATTAGCTGCTGCAGCTTATAATGCAGGTAATGCTGGGATTTCAAGGCGCTTAAAAGATCAAGGTGTGAATAACTATTATGACTTATTACTTAGTGAAGAAACAGGTCGTTATATGTTTAGAATTGTAGCGTTAAAAGAAATTTTAAATAATCCTTCTAAGTACGGATTTAATTTCAACAAGAGTGATTTATACAAATTCATACCAACATATAAAGTAGAAGTAGATACTGCAGTTACTGATTTTTCACAGTTTGCAAAACGATTTGGGATTAATTACAAAATACTAAAGATTCATAATCCTTGGTTAAGAGAAGCACATCTTAACAATAAAACTCGAAAATTGTATACTATAGAAATTCCTAAAGAAGGTTACTACACTGTACAGCCTTAATCTTTGGAATATTTTAAAGAACATATTTGGCAAATTCTCATAGGACTCAATTATGTCTTAGCCATATCTGCTGTTATTACAATTCTTTTCAAAAAAATAAATCCAACAAAGACTTTAAGTTACATTATAGTCTTGTTGGTTTTTCCTTTTGTAGGCCTTATTGTTTATTACTTGTTTGGGCAAGAATATCGTAAATCAAAAATTTTTAATCGTAAGCATGTTTTAAATCAATCGGTTGTAAAACAAATTCAAGATGAATTAGAATTAGATACTAAAACCATTGAAAGTGTTGATGAATTATTAGAAGAGAAATCAAAACTTATTAGACTTTTATACAACAGCGAAAAATCTAAACTCACTGTAAAAAATGAAATTGAACTCATAAAAGATGGTGATGATAAAATGGAATTGTTGTTTAAAGACTTAAATAATGCAAAGCACCATATTCATATAGAATACTTTATAGTTAAAGACGACACTATAGGCTCACGCTTTTTAGATATTTTATGCAAAAAAGCTGAAGAAGGTATAAAGGTAAGAATGGTTATAGATGATGTTGGTAGTGCAATTTCATCTAAAATGAAGCGTAGTCTTAAAAAAAGTGGTGTAGTGCTTCACAAATTTATGCCTGTATTATTTTCAAGGTTTACAGGAAAGATGAACTATCGCGATCACAGAAAGATTGCTATTATTGATGGTAAAGTAGGCTATGTTGGTGGTATTAATATTTCCGATAACTATGTTAACTCAAACAATACCAGATATTGGAGAGATACACATATTAGAATAGTCGGTGAAGCAGTAAGACAGCTTCAGATTTTATTTTTTACCACTTGGGACTTTGTAAGTGATGGTGATGTAAATATTTCTAAAGAATACTTTCCAGAGAACAATTGTAAAGATAATGTTGCTCTACAAATAGCGGCAAGTGGGCCAGATACAGATTGGTCTAATATTATGGAATCTATTTTTGTGGCCATAACCAATGCAGAAGAGTATATACATATAACAACACCTTATTTTATTCCTAATGATGAAATTGTAACAGCTTTGCAAGTCGCTGCAAGGAGCAATATTGAAGTAAAACTTATTGTGCCAAAAAAATCAGATTCTTGGATTGCGGAATATGCTACCAATTCCTATCTAGAAAAATTACTCGAAGCAGGAGTAGAGGTTTATCAATACACCAAGGGATTTGTACATGCCAAAACCATTGTTATAGATGATGTCTTTAGCACTGTTGGTACAGCAAATATGGACTACAGAAGTTTTAATATAAATTTTGAGGTCAATGCGTTAGTTTACAACAAACCTTTTGCAAACCAACTAAATCAAATATTTAATACAGATTTAGAGCATACAACTCAGTTAGAACTTAGTACTTGGAAAAAAAGATCTAAGCGAACCAAGCTCATTGAAGCTTTAGCACGCTTAGCAGCACCATTATTGTAATATTACCTTCTACTTCTTCTGTTTTGTCTGGCAGAAGTTGGCTGTCCGTAATGTTGTCTTGGTATAGATGCTTTTTTCATTTGTTGCTTCATCATTTTTATCTGATCAGCAAGCATATCGCGCTTATCGAGCTTTTCCGCTTCCGATAATAATTTTTGAGCTTCTTGTTTTCTACGTTTAGAAAAAGCAATACCAGCTAAATTTAATTTAGCCATTGCCAAATCATGATCCATAGACAAGCCTAAATTAATTGCTTTTTTAAAGTATTTCTCAGCTTCATTCATATTGGTCTGAGAGACCATAATGCCATTGAGATAATTTAAATAACCTTGTTGCTTTTTTACTAGAGCAGCTTCAGGATTCTTAATTTTGTCTAACCATTTTTTAGCACCAGCAAAATCTTGCTTTCGCAGTTTAAAAAAGGCTAAAAGAATCATTTCATTTTTAAAATAAAGGAAAATAAATATGGTAGAGAGTAATAAATACATTATGCCATTACCAATATATCCTTCAACGAATTGATATATGGCATACCCAATAATTAATGCGGCTATTACTAATTTTATATTTTTATTGAACATTTTTTAGGTTTAAATATTGAAGTGAGCAAAGGTAATAAAAACAAATAAAATTTTTTTGAAAATAGTACTTGCTAAAGCAAAAACTTGTTGTATATTTGCACCCGGTTTTTGAAAGAACCTTTATCGACGACTAAATAAAGAATTCAGGATTTTAAAAATATAAGACAATGCCAAAAAGAACGTTTCAACCGTCAAAAAGAAAGAGAAGAAACAAGCACGGTTTCAGAGAAAGAATGGCTTCTGTTAACGGAAGAAAAGTTTTAGCACGCAGAAGAGCTAAAGGAAGAAAGAAATTGTCTGTATCTTCAGAATTAAGACATAAAAAATAATGATTAACAATTGTTAATATTTTAAAGGTGTTACTTAGGTGTAACGCCTTTTTTTGTACCCTATTGATATTTATTTTTGCAAACCAAAAGACAATCCCATGCCTAAAAACAAAAACATTAAATCTATATTATTAATTGGTTCTGGTCCAATAATTATTGGTCAAGCTTGCGAGTTTGATTACTCTGGGTCTCAAGCCCTTCGATCTTTAAGGGAAGATGGAATAGAAACGATTCTCATCAATTCTAATCCTGCCACAATCATGACAGATCCTACAATGGCAGATCATGTTTACTTGTTGCCATTAACAACAAAATCTATAATTAAGATTTTAAAAGAGCACCCACAAATTGATGCTGTATTACCAACAATGGGTGGGCAAACTGCATTGAACCTTTGTATTGAAGCTGATGAAAAAGGAATTTGGGAAGATTTTGGTGTAGAAATTATTGGTGTAAACATCGATGCCATCAATATTACTGAAGATAGAGAGAAGTTTAGAGAGTTAATGTTGGAGATTGGTGTTGGTATGGCACCTCAAGCTACAGCAACATCATTTCTAAAAGGAAAAGAAATAGCACAAGAATTTGGTTTTCCTTTATGTATTAGAGCTTCTTTTACTCTTGGTGGAGCTGGTGCTTCAATCGTATATGACGAAAAAGAGTTTGATGAGGCCTTAACCAGAGGTTTAGAAATTTCACCAATACATGAGGTGATGATTGATAAAGCCATGATGGGATGGAAAGAGTACGAGTTAGAGCTTCTTAGAGACAAAAATGACAACGTAGTCATTATCTGTACTATAGAGAATATGGACCCAATGGGTATTCATACTGGTGACTCTATAACGGTAGCACCAGCAATGACCTTATCTGATAAGACATTCCAAAAAATGCGTGATATGGCAATTCATATGATGCGTAGTATTGGAGATTTTGCAGGTGGTTGTAACGTACAGTTTGCTGTTAGCCCAGATGAAGAAGAAGAAATAATTGCTATTGAGATTAATCCACGTGTATCGCGTTCTTCGGCATTAGCGAGTAAGGCAACAGGTTATCCAATTGCAAAAATAGCTGCAAAATTAGCTTTAGGTTATACATTAGATGAGTTAAGTAATCAGATTACTAAATCTACATCTGCATTATTTGAGCCAACCTTAGATTACGTCATTGTAAAAATACCACGTTGGAATTTTGATAAGTTTGAAGGATCAGACAGAACTTTAGGTCTTCAAATGAAAGCAGTAGGTGAGGTGATGGGAATTGGACGTTCGTTCCAAGAAGCATTACATAAGGCTACACAATCGTTAGAAATAAAACGTAATGGTTTAGGTGCAGATGGAAAAGGTTATAAGAACTACGATCAAATTATAGACAAGCTTACTAATGCTAGTTGGGATCGTGTGTTTGTGTTATATGATGCTATACAAATGGGAATTCCATTAAGTCGTATTCACGAAATCACTAAAATAGACATGTGGTTCTTAAAGCAATACGAAGAGTTATTCCAATTAGAAAAAGAAATTTCAAAATATACAATAGACTCAATAGATAGAGAATTATTACTAGAGGCAAAGCAAAAGGGTTATGGCGACAGACAAATTGCTCATATGCTTAAATGTTTAGAGAGTCAGGTTTATAATAAGCGTAGAGAACTTAAAATAAACCGTGTTTACAAACTTGTAGATACTTGTGCTGCTGAGTTTAAGGCACAAACTCCATATTACTATTCTACATTTGAGAGTGAAGTAGAAACTGCAGATGGGCAAGTTTCTGTAGCTAATGAAAGTGTTGTTACAGATAAGAAGAAAATCATTGTATTGGGCTCTGGTCCAAACCGTATAGGTCAAGGTATTGAGTTCGATTATTGTTGTGTGCATGGTGTACTAGCTGCTTCAGAATGTGGTTACGAAACCATCATGATTAACTGTAACCCAGAAACTGTTTCTACAGATTTTGATATTGCAGACAAATTATATTTTGAACCTGTATTCTGGGAGCATATCTATGATATTATTCAGCATGAAAAACCAGAAGGTGTTATAGTACAGCTTGGTGGACAAACCGCTTTAAAGCTAGCAGAAAAATTAGAACGTTACGGTGTTAAGATTATGGGAACAAGTTTCCAGTCTTTAGATTTAGCGGAAGATAGAGGGAGTTTTTCAACTTTATTAAAAGAAAACAATATTCCTTATCCAAAATTTGATGTTGCAGAGACAGCAGATGAAGCTTTAGCAATTGCAGATGTATTAGATTTTCCTATTTTGGTAAGACCTTCTTATGTACTTGGTGGACAAGGCATGAAGATTGTAATTAACAAGCAAGAGCTTGAAGAGCACGTTATTGATCTTTTAAAGTCTATACCAGGAAACAAATTGCTTTTAGATCATTATTTGGATGGTGCAATTGAAGCGGAGGCTGATGCGATTTGTGATGGCGAAAATGTTTACATTATAGGTATAATGGAACACATTGAGCCTTGTGGTATTCACTCTGGAGATAGTAATGCAACATTGCCACCATTCAATCTAGGTGAGTTTGTAATGCAGCAAATAAAAGACCACACTAAGAAAATTGCATTAGCACTTAATACTGTTGGTCTAATCAATATTCAGTTTGCAATCAAAGATGATACGGTTTACATTATTGAAGCAAATCCTAGAGCATCGCGTACAGTACCATTTATTGCAAAAGCTTATAAAGAGCCTTATGTTAATTATGCAACTAAAGTAATGCTAGGTGAGAAGAAGGTAACCGATTTTGACTTTAATCCACAATTAGAAGGTTATGCAATTAAGCAACCAGTATTTTCATTCAACAAATTCCCTAATGTAAATAAGAAATTAGGACCAGAAATGAAGAGTACAGGTGAAAGTATTTTATTCATAGAAAGTCTTAAAGAAGATGAATTCTACGATTTATACTCAAGACGCAAAATGTATTTGAGTAAGTAGAAGTATAACAAAAAATAAAAGGCGCGATTATAATCGCGCCTTTTATTTTTTATTTAATTTATGGTTTAGCTTTTTACAAATCGTTTAGTAACAACGCTATCACCAAATGATACTTTAAATAAGTATACACCAGATGCCCAATTAGAGACATTTATTTTTGAATTCACTTGATAAGATGACGTGTATATCTTTTTTCCTAATACGTCATATACTTGTACTTTAACGTTATTTTCTACAGAGCTCGGTAAAACAAGACGAATATTAGAGCTACTTGGATTTGGACTGATAGAAAAATCGTCACTTAGGGTAAATTCTTCGTTACCAAGTGTAGTGTATGTTACTTGTAAAACTGGTATTGTTCCAGTTGATGCATCAAATCTTTTAGCAGATGTAGTTGTTTCATCTCCAATAAGAAACCATCCTAGATTGGTACTTGGTGTACTTATCCAACCTTGTACATCAGATAGTAATGTAGCTGAATTCCATGTATAGTTTCCAATACCTGCAACAGAAACCGTTGCACTAGCAGTACTGTCAAAATCACCACCAGTAGTTGTCCATGCAGTGTCGCATCCGGTTGCTCCACTACTAAAACTACAAAACCAACTTGCATCACCTTCAGTAGAAGTAGTTCCTGCTCCTTCTTGACCTGGTGCGTCAGAACTTCCTTGTCCCCAATCGCTGGTTGCTTTGTGTAAGCTTACATCAGCAGCACCAGAAATAGATCTAGACATAAAAAGCGTAAGGCTGGCATCAGTAATAGTAGCATTTGTAGGTATTGATGATAAATCAAAACTAATTAAGCCGCGTCTTCCATTATCACTTTCTGCTTGGAAAGTATTACCAGCAAACATATAGCTCCCAGAACCATTACTCAAGTTATCAGATTCAGTTTCGTATATGGTGTTGTATTTATCTGGATTAAAGTCTGTTGTTGTTTGGGCATTTACAATAGCAAAGACCATCACAAATAAAGCAGATAATATAGAATTAAAATGTAATTTTTTTTTCATAGACATTTGGGTATAAGGTATACTCAGATCAAAGTTATTAATATAAATCGAATAATCAAGTAATATTAACCTAAAATTAGAAGTCAAATACCTTCAAATTTAACACGATAATGTTTCAAAATGTCTAAATAATTTTCAATTGAAAAGTTACTATGATTAAACTCTTCCTGCCTCTGTTTTTTAGTTTCAATACGTTTAATTGCTTTTAGAAAGCGTTTTATTTCAGTTTCATCATTTATAATTATACCAGGCACTTCTTTTGGTTTTCCGTCATCATCTTTAGCAACCAAGGTAAAGTAAGACGAATTACAATGTTTAATTTCACCATTTTGAATATTTTCAGATTCTACTCTAATGCCAATAACCATTGATGTTCTGCCTACATAATTAACAGAAGCTTTCATGGTTACTAATTCACCAACTTCAATAGGATTTATAAAATCGACAGTATCTACAGAAGCGGTAACACAATAAGCACCAGAATGTTTTGAGGCACAAGCAAATGCAATTTGATCCATCAGATTTAAGATATAACCACCATGAATTTTTCCGCTAAAATTAGAATGTGATGGTAACATTAATTGAGAAATCTGTATTCTTGAGGCGTCTACTGTTTTGTACATATAAAATAGTTTTTATAAATCTTCTGAAGCTCTTTTGATAATACTTTCAGGAAGTGCTTTTTTGGCTTTAGCACCCATTTTCTTGATTTTTTCAACTCTAGAAATAAGGTTGCCTTTACCTTCAACTAATTTATTCATCGCAGCAGAGTAGTCGCTCTTGGCAGCATCAATCTTTTTACCAACACCAGTTAAGTCAGACACTAAACCTTCAAATTTATCGTATAGTGCGCCAGCTTGTTTGGCAATTTCTATAGCATTTTGTTGTTGCTTTTCGTTGTTCCACATGGTATCAATGGTACGTAATGTAGCCAAAAGGGTAGAAGGTGTAACAATAACGATATTCTGCTCAAAAGCTTTGTTGTATAATGTGTTATCTTCGTTTATGGCAACTGCAAAAGCAGGTTCTATTGGGATAAACATTAATACAAAATCAGGAGACTCGATATCATATAAATCCTGATAGTTTTTAGCCGATAGCTGATCTACGTGTTTTTTTATAGAGTTAACATGAGATTTTAAATGAATTAAGCGTTCTTCATCGTCGGCATTAACCATACGTTCATAATCGGTTAAAGATACCTTAGAATCAATTATCATCTTTTTGTTATCAGGAAGGTGTAATACTACATCTGGCATAACACGTGAACCATCTTCTCGCTGAAAGTTTTGTTGTACAAAATATTCACGGTCTTTTTCTAAACCAGATTTTTCTAAAACACGCTCTAGCACTAATTCTCCCCAATTTCCTTGAGTTTTACTATCTCCTTTTAAAGCTTTTGTTAGGTTGGTTGCTTCTTTTGCCATTTGTTGGTTGAGATCTTTTAGACCTAATAATTGCTCTTTCAAAGCCGAATGCATACTTATGCTTTCCTTTTGAGAATCCTCGACTTTCTTTTCAAAGGTTTTAATCTTTTCTTCTAAAGGATTAAGAATGTTTTTAATGTTCTCTTTATTCTGAATGGTGAACTTTTCGGACTTCTCATCTAGAATTTTAGAAGCCATCAATTCAAAATCTTTTCTCAGTTGTTCTTGTTGTTTGGCAAGTTCTTCGTCTCGTTTTAAGTTTTGTTCTTGAAGATTCTCGTACTCGGTATTTTTTCGAGATAATTCTGCATTTAAAAACTCTTTTTCTCTTCTAATTTCTTCGCGTTCAGATTCAATTTTAGAAATATTTTGTTTGAGGTCATTAATAGTTATACTTAATTGACTTTGACGTTCTTCTAAAGTACTTTGCTCGCTTTTGCTTTTTAGTTTTGTAAAAAGCATACCAAGGTAAGCACCAACAATGGCAGAAATAATAATGGCAATTAAGAGAATAAGTGTGTCGTTCATGTTTGTAAAAGAGAATTTATCAAAGATACATTTTTAGTATGAAGTAAATAGCATGAAGCTTGGAGATCAAAAGACTATTTCTTTACCCTAAAACTTCCAGATGTATTATCAAAAGAAATTAAATCATCAGGAAAAAGGGATTCAAAAACACCTTGAGAAATAAGATTGCATGGTTGATCATAAACAACATTTTCTTTTTGCATTACAATCATGGTGTCACAAAGTTGAATGGCTAAGTCAATTTCGTGAGACGAAAACAAAATGGTTTTACCTGTTTCTTTAGTTAATTTTTGAAGCAATTTTAAAATATACGCTTTGTGATACATGTCTAAATGCGTAGTGGGTTCATCCAAAACAATAATATCTGTGTCTTGTGCTAAGGCACGTGCAATCATTACTTTTTGTAGTTGTCCATCACTTAGCTCATAGCATTTTTTGTTTCTAAGTTCTGAAATATTAACTAGCTTAAAAGCATTTTCAACGATCTCAATATCTTTTGAAGTTAAATTGCCTACCCAATTGGTGTAAGGATGTCTTCCCAATGCAATGAGTTCGTATACAGAGAGGTTTTTTGAAGTTAATGCTTCGGTTAAAACAATACTTAGTTGTTTGGCTAGGTCTAAAGAGGATATCGTTTTTAAATCTGTATCATTTAAAAGTACTGTTCCAGATAGTGCGGGTTGAACTTTAATGAGCGTTCTTAAAAGTGTTGATTTACCAATACCATTTGCACCAACCAAACCAATAAGTTGTCCTTTTTCTAATTCAAAATTGATATTTTGAGAAATGACTGCTTCTCCCTTATTGGTTTTGTAACCAATGGATAGGTTTTTGGCTTTTAGGATGGTATTTTTCTTTTCTTCTGGCATTAAAACATCATTTTACGTTGCCTAACTAACAGCCAAATCACAACAGGTGCACCAACCAAAGCGGTTATGGCATTAATAGGTAAAGTGTAATCGCTACCAGGAACCTGTGCTATACTATCGCAAATAAGCATTGTAATAGCACCAAACAAAAATACCGCTGGTAATAGAATTTTGTGATTAGAGGTTTTAAAAATCTGACGTGTTAAATGCGGAATAGCCAAGCCAATAAAAGCAATTGGACCTGCAAATGCTGTAATGGTTCCTGCAATTAAACTTGTAGCTAGTATAATTATAAACCGACTTTGTTTTAGGTTAATACCTAAACTTTTGGCATAATTTTCACCCAGTAATAAGCTATTCAATGACTTTATTGACATAATACTCAAAATCATACCAACGAAATATATTAAGAAGAAAACGCCTAGTTCCCTCCAAGATAAATTACTTAAGCTACCAAAACCCCAAAAAACGTATTGTTGTAATTGCTCAGCAGAACTAAAATACGATAAGACACTTACTACTGCAGCAGTAATGCTTCCAAACATTAATCCTATAATAAGTATGGCCATAGTATCTCTAACTTTATGTGACACAGCTAAAACGGCTAATAATACCAGGAAACTACCAAGACTGGCTGCAATGACAATACTCCATTTTGAGATTAAGGCTGTAGCGAAGAAACAACCAAATAAACCAGACCCTAAAATTATTAAGGCAACACCTAAACTAGCACCAGACGTAATACCTAAAACAAAAGGACCTGCTAAAGGATTTCTAAATAAGGTTTGCATTAACAACCCTGAAATTCCAAGTCCAGAGCCAACTAAAATTGATGTTACAGCTTTAGGTAACCTGTAATTGGTAATTATAACGTCCCATGTTGTGTTATCAATATTGCCAAACAGACTACCAATTATACTCCTTAAAGGGATATTTACAGAACCTAAACTAATATTAATAAAAAAGCAGGCAATAAGTATTACTACAAGTAATGCATACTGAAATTGATATGTTTGGGATTTATGCAATTAGTTAAGAGGTTTAAAGAAATGAGGAGTATATTGTTTTAATAGATTAGGGTGACATATTTTAATAAGATCTTTTAAAACCAAATCTGGTCTTGCAGTTCCTAATTCATAATATAAAACGCCACCTGTAGCACCAGTAGTATTTGAAAATGAATAAATTGACTTATTCTTAAATGCATCAAAGTTGGTATATAGCTCACTAGCTTCTTCAAGCTGTTCATAGCTTGAATAGTAGGATGGGCTTAACCAAATATCAGCATGCTGAGCTTTTTCTAAAACAACTTCAAAGCTTAGTGCTAAACTTCCGTTTCCAGAGGTATCACTCCATAAGTAATTAACATTAGCATCTTTTAAAAATTGTGCTTCTGGACTAGAGCCATTTGGTAAATACCATACGTCTTTATGCATTGCACCACTTAGAACAGTTGGTTGTTTTTTCGCTTTAGCAGCTATTTTTTTAGCCTCTAAATAGTCGCTTTCAATGTTATTAAAAATAGAATCTGCTTCTTTTTCTTTATTGAACAGTACTCCAAAAAACTTTATCCATTCCGCCTTAGCTAAAGCTGAAGACTCTACCCAATCACCATTATAAATTACCGGAATACCAGATTTTTTAATAGTTTCAAAAGTTTTGTTTACTCCATCTACGCCAAATCCGATAACAACGTCTGGGTTTAGTTCTAACAACACTTCTGTATTAATACCTTCGTTCTTACCAAGTTCTCTAACTAGTGCATCATCAATACGTTTTCTGGTTTTTTCAGAAGAAATGTAATCTGTCCCTGGAAACCCTACCAATGTTTGTTCTACATCGAGTAATTCTAATGCTGGTATGTGAGTTGTTGAGGTAACAACCAACTTTTCAATAGTATTAGTGATAACGCCATCATAAGCATCGCTTGGAAAAGTCATTACTGCTAGCTGTTCTTTAGAAGCAATAAGATATTTATATGTTTTTTTTGCTTCTGGCCAAGGGTTTTTTATGGTTAATACTTTATAGTCAGAATAGTCCTCTAACATAAAGCCTTTAGCATATTTAAGTTTTGAGGTTTTAATCTCTTGGTTAGGTAATTCTTCTTTAGAAATATTGTCTTTACAGGAAAAACTGATAATAAATAACAGAAGGATTAGATAGGTTTTTATATGTAACATAAGTGACTTTATGCAGTTATGGTTCTTCATAATTTTGTAAAAACTTCAATAATGAGAGACGATTCAAATTTAACCATATATATTGTTGCAGGAATTATAATCGCACATTTTTTAGTTGGTTTTATTTATCTTATTTATAAAATGAATAAGAAAAAAGACGAATAAACTTTTCAATTTTTAAGATTACACTATTTTTGCGACGAAATCTGGTTTTATTCAATTTTTATTGAATGAATTAAAAGGGAATTTGGTGAAAATCCAAGACTGTTCCCGCAACTGTAAGTTTATGCCGAACTTGTTTCGGCACCTCAAAGTAGAGGTTATTATTTACTTCAATACCACTGAGAGATTGCCACAGTTGACTGAAAAAAGTCAACTTCGCAATGACACTCTTGGGAAGGTGAAATAATAAAAATAAGTCAGGAGACCTGCCAATTTCAACAAAGAAGTCAAACTTTCGGGATAAAAGTTTACTCGGTAATTGAGATTTTGGTCTTTATAATAGCCTTTTTCAGTATCGCTGTATGTTCTCTCGAGCAATTAATGTATTAAATGAACAAAACAAAATTGTTTTGTAGCATCCTAGGTTTAGGTATGCTCACAATTGGATCTGCACAAATTAAGCAGGATTCGGTTAAAGTAGAAAAACTAGATGAAGTTGTATTATCAGATTCTCGCTTTGCGTTAAAACGTGAAAATTCTGGTAAAGTAATCACAAAAATTACCTCCCAAGAATTAGAAAAACTACAGGGTCAAAGTATTGCAGAAATTATTGGTAGAACTGTTGGTGTTGAGGTCAATGGTGTAAGAAGTAATTCAGGTCAAAACCTTAGTTATTTTGTGCGTGGTGGTAGAAATCGACAGGTCTTAATTATGATTGATGGAGTGCAGGTAACTGACCCATCACAAATTGCTAATGATTATGATTTACGCTTATTAAATGCTGATCAGGTAGAATCTATCGAAATTTTGAAAGGAGCCTCAAGTACATTGTATGGTACAGGTGCAGCAACTGCTGTTATCAATATTAAATTAAAAGAGGCTTCAAAAAAGAAAGTTAATATCAATCTAAGAAGCACTGTAGGAACTAACAGATCTTCAGAAGATAAAAGTTATGCTTTAGAGGATTTTAGAAATAGTATTTCCGTTAATGGGACTGTTGATAAAATGAGCTATTTGGCAAGTTTTGGCCTACAATCTACAGATGGTTTATCAGCAATTGAAAATACAACCGAGTCAGATAAGTTTAAAAGTAATAATGGAAATTTAAAACTGAGTTATAAGTTTAATACTAAGTTTAGTATAAAAGCATATACAAGTTTTGATAATTATGATGCTGATTTTGATGATAGCTTCGGTATGATGGATGCTGATAATGTCACTAAATCTAACCAATACAGAATAGGCTTATCACCAGAGTACAAGTATAATAATGGAACTGTAGTATTAAACGCTGCCTATAATGACGTTGAAAGAGAAATTGAGTCTGATTTCCCTTCTAAATTTAATGCTCAAAGTATTGTATTAGATGCATTCAACCGTTATAATTTTGATGATAAATTTTATACCGTTGTTGGTGTTAATTACCAAAAGAATACAATGGAAAGTTTCTCTATTCCTTTTGGTGAAACTGATTTTAGCCAGGCTATTAACCCAGATAACGCCACATTTAATATTACAGACCCTTATGTTAATGTGGTTTATATCTCAGATTTTGGATTTAATATAAATGCAGGAATGCGTTTAAATAACCATAGCGAATACGGAAGTCATTTAGTATATAGTATAAATCCTTCTTTTAAGGAAAATCTTGATTTTGGTTACATAAAAGGTATGGTGAGCTATAGTACAGCATTTATTACACCTTCACTATATCAATTATTTGAACCAAGTTATGGTAATGCTGATTTAAATCCCGAAGAAAATGACACGTTTGAGATAGGAGCTGAGTTACACCTAGAAAATAAAGCAACATTAAGTTTGGTTTATTTTAATAGAAATGAAGATAATTTTATTGATTTTATTGATACAGGAGGTTTTGTTTTTCAGTATAAAAATGTCGAAGAATCCTTTAATGCAAATGGTTTAGAATTTGTAGCAAACGTATCTGCAGTTAAGAATTTAAATCTCAATACCAATGTTACTTACACAGTTGTTAATGAAGACTTAGGTTTGCGTATTCCAGAATTAAAGATTAATACAAGAGTTGATTATCAATTATGCGATAAGACAACTTTAGGATTATCGTATCAGTTTAATGATGACAGAAATGACGTTTTCTTTGATAATACTACTTTTGAGAATGTAACAGTAAATCTAGAGCCATTTATTATTACAGATTTTTATGTGAGCCATAAAGTTTTTAGGGATAAGATGACCTTATTCGCTAATGTAACCAACATATTTAACGAAGAATACCAAGAGCTTTTTGGGTTTGAAACTAGAGGAAGGGGTTTTAATTTTGGATTTAATTTAAAATTATAATAAAAAAGCCGCTCATTGAGCGGCTTTTTTATTAATCTTCAAACATTAAACTTTCAATGGGTGAAAATTTAATTTGACTTTCTAAAGTTCTAATTTGTGTTTCAAATGTTCTACTGGTAGGTCTGTCATCTGTTGTTATTTCTACAATTGCAGTTGCTAAAAGCGGATCTGATGAGGTTCCTAAGCTACCTAAATTTCCAGGTGTTTCAACATACGGAATATCAGGAGTTAGACCAGTCGATGGTACCAGTAATTCATTTACATTTGTTGAATTAGCTGTTAGAGGAATTAATGCATAGTTATGACCAACATTTATATTCTGTGTGCCAAAATCTTGAGAATCGAAAACTAATCTATTAGACTGAGTTTTACCTGCTGTTGTATCTCCAATATGTACTACTTCAATATAAGGATTAAGGCTATTAATTATTAGCTCACTTGCTGAGGCTGAACTTGCAGAAGTTAATACATAAACTTTACTTAAATTAAGACTATTAATAGTAGCATTATTGGATAATGTGTTTGTAAATTCGTAATCTCTGTTCTGCACTTGTTGATTGTCATTATAGAATAGTTTAGAAAATACTTGTCCATTAAATTGTCCTGTTATCATACTAGCTAAATGCACAGCAGTTTGTATACTACCACCTCCATTGTATCTTAAATCTAAGATAAGTTCCTCAGCACCTTCCGCTTGAAACTGAGCAAATGTAGAATTCAACTGACCGTCAAAAGTGTTAGTAAACCCATTATACATTAGATAAGCAACGTTGGTACCAGAAAAATCAAGAACTTCAGCAATATGGATAGGATTTTCTGTATAGGCTTCTTTAGAAAGAGAGATACTCTCTCCATTTAATTCAATGGTATCGTCTTCTACTTCAGAAGTACCATTTGTTATATAATCAGCAAAGTTTAAGGTGTAGGTGTTTTGGCTTAATAATTCTATTCTGTTGTCCACTGTTAAATTGACACCATCTACAGCTCTAAAAATTTGCCCTCTCACTAATCCTAGATTATCGGCTACGCTGTTGTTAAGAACTAAGGTTACTGCACCAAATAGTTGAGTCTCACTACCAGGTATAAAATAGAGTCTAAACTCTAATCCATTAGTTAATATGGTGCCTTGTTGAGCATTTAAAATATCAAAATAATTAGGGACAATTACACTAAAAGGGTCTAAAGCATCAAACTTTAAAGTTTCAAATAAGTCTTCCGGTGATTCAAAATCGTCTAAATAGGCTTGGTATTCTTCCGTTTTATCATAGCGGTCATTAATACCATTAATGCCAAATCTATCATTAGACAAATCAGTAACATTGTCATTGTAAAGATAATAGGCATTCATTGCTTTCCATACAAAATCTTTAATATCAGAACTAGCAACAAGATTATCGTCTTGGTCTTCAAAACAGCTTGTAAAAGCTAGGCATACTAAAGAGGTTAGAATAAATGTTTTAGTAAAAATTTTTTTTAAAGTTTTCATAGCTTCTTTTCTTAATAATAGCAATACTTTACATTATGTCTGTAAAACTCTAAATTTACTTACATTATTATAAATAAAAAAACTTTGTAACAAAATGTAAAGTGTATCGTCGTAATTATGAAAGCAAGTAAAATTGATTTCAACCACCAATCAAAAAAGTAATGAAACAGGCAGATTTTGTAAGCTTAGTAATGCCATTTAAGGATAAAGTATTTCGTTTAGCCAAGCGTTTATTGGTTTCGAGAGAAGAAGCTGAAGATGCAACACAAGAAATACTGTTGAAATTATGGAAGAATAAAGAGAAGATTGAAGATTATAAAAATGTTGAAGCCTTCTCTATGACAATGACAAAGAATTTTTGTTTGGACAGACTAAAATCTAAACAAGCACAAAATTTAAAAATTGTTCACAGTAATTACACTGATAACAATGCATCATTACAAAAGCAAGTTGAAGCTAAAGATAGTGTAGATTGGGTATCTCGAATCATGGAAGATTTACCTGAACAACAAAAAATAATAGTACAGTTAAGAGATATTGAGCAGTACGATTTTGCTGAGATAGCTAAAATGCTAGATATGAATGAAACAGCAGTAAGAGTTAACCTATCTAGAGCAAGAAAAACAATAAGAGAAAAATTAACTAATACACATAGATATGGTATTAAATAATATAGAAAACTTAATAGAAAAGTATAACAACGCAGAGACAACGTTGGCAGAGGAAGCACAGCTAAGAGCTTACTTTACAGGCAATGATGTTGCACCGCATTTAGAACATTATAAACCAATGTTTGTATACTTTTCTAAAGCACAGCAAGAACAGTACACCAAAGACGTTCCATTAAAACCTAAGAGAACAAAAATGTATCAATGGATTTCTGTCGCAGCAGTTACGGTTCTTATGCTCGGTCTTATTATTCCGCAGGTTCTTGGTCCTTCAGAAGAAGAGATAAGACAAAAAGAATTAGCAATGGAAACCTATAATAAAACCATGGAAGCTTTAAGTTTAGTTTCAATAGGAATGAACGAAGGTAAAGAACAACTTAATTCATTAACCTTAGTTTCTGATAACCTTAATCAAGGTTTAGAAGAAGCGAGTAGATTAACTGAGTTTTCAAAAGCAACAAATAGAATATTTAAAAACAAGTAAACACACACAAAAATTAAAGAATTATGAAAAAAGTAATTGTAATAATCGCGCTTATTTTAGCACCAATGTTATCAGGTGCACAGAGCATCTTTGATAAGTATGAAGACATGAAAGACGTAACATCAATTGTTGTTACTCAAAAAGCTTTCAGAATGTTAGCTACAATAGATCTAGATGTAGATGATCCTGAAGCAAAGGAATTCATGGAAATGGTAAAAAAGATTACAGGTCTTAAAGTATTTACAACAGGTGACGAAAAAATATCTGCAGATATGAAGGCTACCGTAGATAAGTATTTAAAATCATCTGACCTTGAAGAGTTAATGCGTATAAAAGATGGTGAGCAAACCGTTAAATTTTACGTTAAGGAAGGAAAAGATGAAAATCACGTTAAAGAGTTATTAATGTTTGTAACTGGGTTGAAAGAACTTACTGAAGGTCAGGACATTGAAATAAACGGAAAAAAGCGTGAAATAGAGACAGTCCTATTAACCCTTACTGGAGACATCGATTTAAGACAAGTTTCTAAAATCACAAACCAAATGGATATTCCAGGTGGTGATCAGTTAAAAAAAGCTGATAAAAACAATAACGACTAATAGTTATGATACAATCAATCAAAAAATCAATAGTAATGTTGCTTTTGGTTGTGGCTTACACAAGTTGCAACCAAGGGCCAACGTTGCAAACTTACTTTGTAGAGAACGAGCCTAAACCAGGATTCTCTTCTATAGATGCACCTGTTGACTTGTTAAATATTGAAGAAGTTGAGCTAACAAAAGAACAGGAAGAAGCATACAAATCAATGGATAAAATAAACATCTTAGCCTTTAGATTAGATGCAAATAATACCGAAGCGTATGAACTAGAGCTTGCAAAAGTGAATACCATTCTTAAAAATCCTAAATACGAAGAATTAATGCGTGGAGGGAATAGTACAGATGGGAGATTTAAAGTAATGTTTATAGGTGAAGTTGATAATGTGGACGAACTCATTATTTTCGGCAACGCTAGTGATAAAGGTTTTGTAGTTGCCAGAGTATTGGGAGATAATATGAATGCAGGAAAACTAATGTCTTTACAATCTGTTTTGAAAGACATGAATTTTGACAATTCAAACCTTAATGGAATAACAGACTTTTTTAAATAAACTGACAGTTATTTAAAATGTTAATTAGAATCGTCTTGGAGTTCGTCTTCAGGACGATTTTTTTTTGTATCATTTTTTAAAGCTTGCCAAAAAGCAAGAACTAACAAGCCACCAAAAAGTGTAAATAATAAAGCTTTAATGATAAAATAATCCAATACCTCAAACATTCCGGCTGTAAAAAAACCAAAAGCTACAATAGCAACAAATAGAAGTGCTAAAGAATTTTTGTTTAAAGAAAAGAGTTTCATATACCAGTGTAATTGCTTGGTGATATCGCTTTTAATTCAGATTTAATAGTATCTGAAACCTCTAAAGTATCTATAAAATTTGATATAGATGTTTTGGTAATTGCTTCGTTGGTTCGTGTTAAACCTTTTAAAGCTTCATAAGGGTTAGGATAGCCTTCACGACGCAATATCGTTTGAATCGCTTCCGCAACAACAGCCCAATTGTTATCTAAGTCTTGTTCAAATTTAGAAGCATTTAAAAGTAACTTGCCTAAGCCTTTCAGGGTAGATTTAAAACCAATAATTGTGTGCCCAAACGGTACACCAACATTTCTTAAAACTGTACTATCTGTTAGATCTCGCTGTAATCTAGAGATTGGTAATTTAGCAGCAAGATGTTCAAAAATAGCATTGGCGATACCTAAGTTACCTTCACTGTTTTCAAAATCTATTGGATTAACTTTATGTGGCATGGCAGAGCTACCAACTTCACCTTTTTTAATCTTTTGTTTAAAATAATCCATAGATACGTATGTCCAGATATCTCTATCTAAATCTATGATAATAGTATTAATGCGCTTTAAAGTATCAAACAACGCAGCCATATGGTCATAGTGCTCTATTTGTGTTGTAGGGAACGAATGTTGTAAACCTAACTTTTCTTGTACAAATGCAGTTCCAAAGGCTTTCCAATCTACATTAGGATAAGCTACTTTATGAGCATTAAAGTTACCTGTAGCACCACCAAATTTAGCAGCACTTGGTACATCGTTTAAGAGATTAAACTGCTCCTTCAATCTTACCACAAAAACATCAATCTCCTTACCTAAGCGTGTAGGTGATGCAGGCTGACCATGTGTTCTGGCCAACATTGGTACAGCTTTCCATTCTTCAGCTAATTCTTCAATCTTTTTGAGTAAGGTTAAGTATTCAGGAACATAAACATCGTTCATGGCTTCCTTAATACTAAGTGGAATTGCAGTATTATTAATATCTTGAGATGTAAGCCCAAAATGAATAAATTCTTTATGGTCAGATAAGCCTAGGGCATCAAACTTTTCTTTGATGAAGTACTCAACTGCTTTTACATCATGGTTGGTTACTTTTTCAATGTCTTTTATGGCAGCAGCATCAACTGGTGTAAAATTTTTGTAGATGTTTCTTAAATCTTCAAAAACACTAGATGAAACAGATTTTAGTTGAGGTAAAGGCAACTCGCAAAGTGCAATAAAGTATTCAATCTCTACTAAAACACGATATTTTATTAAAGCTTCTTCAGAAAAATAATTACCCAAAGCCTCTACTTTAGATCTGTATCTTCCATCTATTGGTGAAATTGCGCTAAGTGCTGTAAGTGCCATTTAAGTCGGTTTTTAAGAAGCATCAAAGATAGCAAAGTTAGATAGAAGCACGAAGGCAGGACGCAAGAAGTTTTTTGAGATTAAATATTTTATTTTTTTGAATTTATTTTTTTCAGAATATGTCTTGCTCTGGCTTTAAAACCTGAACTTTGCATCTGAAAATCGCGTTCTAAAATTATGGCGAGTTCTGGGTGAATCCAATCGTATTCTGTGCCTAGTAAATAAAGCGAATTCATAGAGTAGGCTTTAGGTGCAATTTTTTCGTCATTAATCATCCAATCAAAACAAGCTTCAATAATTTTTTCTTTGTGAGATTCGCTTAAATGTTGTTTTATCTTTGTTTCATGTTTTCCGTAGTAAGCAGTTATTAGATATTCACAGATTTTAGCCATTGGTCGTACCGCAGGATCTAGGTGTACTTTTGAAATGTTTTCTGTAAAGGTGTCTAAATGAGGAATGATAGCTTCGAGATTTTCACCACACATAAACTCAAACACCCAAGCTGCTCTGCACGAAATTTTATCATCTACATCAAACAAAATTTCCAAAAGTGGTTTTACCAATTCAGGTTGGCTTAAAACTAAATTAGCATAATAAAGACGTTTTTCACGCGAGTGGTTAACGTAATTTAATTCCTTATAAAGTTGTTCTTTTGTCAATTTTATTTGATTAATTTTAGATTTCTAAATTAATCAAAAATGAAAATTTTAAAAAGAATCGCTTTATTACTTCTTGTTGTTTTTATAATTGCTCAATTTTTTGGACCAGAAAAGAATGATGGAGACCTTGCTACGGTTGAAGCATTTATTGCAGATACCAACCCACCTGAAGATGTAAAATTAATTTTAAAAAATGCGTGTTTCGACTGTCATAGTGACCATACGCGTTATCCTTGGTACAGTAATATTACACCAGTTAATTATTGGATGGCTGACCACGTAAAGCATGGAAAAGGAGATTTTAATGTTTCTAAATGGAACGACTATTCTGATAAAAGAAAAGACCATAAGCTCGAAGAACTTGCCGAGGAAGTAGAAGAAGGTCATATGCCATTGCCAAGCTACACCTGGACGCATAGCGATGCTAAACTCAACAAAGAACAGATTGAAGCCATAGAAGAATGGGTAAAAATGGCTAGAATTAAGTATGCATTTTTAAAAGAACCACAGTAATTAGTTTTCAGTAAGCAGTAAGCAGTAAGCAACATTTTAGTTTGAAACAGTTACTAATCATCGGATTTGTATGGCCAGAACCCAAAAGTTCAGCAGCTGGTAGCAGAATGCTACAACTTATTGAGCAATTTCAAAATCAAGGTTGTAAAATTACATTTGCTTGTGCTGCCAAAATTTCTGAGAATACGTTTGATTTAAAAGCTTTAGACATAACCACTCAGCCTATTAAATTAAACGATAGTTCGTTTGATACTTTTATTTCTGAGTTAAAACCAGATATGGTTATGTTTGATCGGTTTATGACCGAAGAGCAATATGGCTGGCGTGTGGCTGAGCACTGCCCAAATGCTTTACGTATTTTGGATACTGAAGATTTTCATGGTTTACGAAAGGCTAGGGAACTAGCTCTAAAAGAAGATGTTGAGGTTACTGTGGCACATTTACAAAACGACACAACCAAACGCGAAATTGCCAGCATTTATCGTTGCGATTTAAGCTTAATAATCTCTGAAGCCGAAATTGAAATCCTCACCGAGCAATTTAACATTGACAAAAGCTTATTACATTATTTACCATTTCTACTCCAACCTGTTGCTAAAGATGCTATAAAACAATTGCCTGTATTTGAAGAACGGCAACATTTTATAAGCATTGGTAACTTTTTGCATCCACCAAACTATGATGCAGTTTTACATTTAAAACAAAGCATTTGGCCATTGATAAGACAACAACTTCCAAAGTCAGAGCTACATATTTACGGAGCTTACGAATCTCAAAAAGTAACACAACTACATAACGAAAAAGACGGATTTTTAATTAAAGGGTTTGCAGAAGATGTAAACGATGTAATGCAACAAGCAAAAGTATGTTTAGCTCCATTGCGTTTTGGCGCAGGACTAAAAGGCAAACTCGTAGATGCCATGCAAAATGGTACACCTTGTGTTATGTCTAGAATTGCTGCAGAAGGTATGTTTGATAATGGGTCAAAAGATGAGTGTCACACTGAGCGCAGTCGAAGTGTCTTTGTAAATGGATTCATTACAGATGATCCAAAAACTTTTACACAAAAAGCAGTAGAACTCTATACCAAAGCAGAAGTTTGGAAAGACAAACAACATAATGGTTTAAAGGTTTTAAATCATCGTTTTGATAAATCTAACTTCAAAGATGAGTTTGCGCAAAAAATTGAAGCATTAACCTTAAATTTAAAAAGCCATCGTCAAAACAACTTTATTGGTAATATTCTACAGCATCAAACTTTACAAAGTACTAAGTATTTGAGTAAATGGATTGAGGAAAAGAATCGTTGAGGTTTCGTTATCGGGTTTTGTGTATGGTAACTTTACGTAGAAATTCGGTAGAATTTCGAAGTAGGAATCAATAGCTTGGTTAATAGATTAAATTTACAAATTTGCTTTGTCGTAGCATTGGATTATAGTCGATGTTAGCAAACGTTTTTATTCAATGATTAACTAAATTTTTTTTAAAAGTTTTAAGTAAATCTAATTTCTTGCTATTCCAATTTTTAATGTTGTAACGTTCAGAAACAATTATAGTTTTTCTTTTTCTATTTTTAAGTAGTTTGGCTTGTTTTTTAAGCTTTATTTCATAATAATACATGTGAGCATTACCAAGCCCTTTTTCTTTTACATTAAACTCTTTTATATTGTTTAATTCTAATAACTCACCATTTTGTAGATAAACTTTTCCTTTTTCATCTTTGTATAAGGTGTCTGGAATACACATAAGATTTATTATAGGCCTAAGACCAATGAAAAATGAAGCTATTGGAACAAATAATAAATTAATTGCTATTAGAAACTTATAGAAACTTCCATCATTATTCATAATTAACTCTATTGTAAATCCAAAAAGATTGACAAAGACAAGAGACCAGAATACAGTATAAAAAAAGTCATAAAACCAATTATACGATATTCGAGTCTTTTTCATATTATAAGTTGTAATGTTTGCTAACGTTTGGGATATGAATCCGTTTCAATTATTTATATCCACCGATAACGAAGTTCGACGAAAATTTTCAGAAAATCAAGGGAGATAAAAGTTTTATTAGAATCCTAAACTCCAATTAGCGATAAGTTTTATGGTATTGGTCTTTGTTTAAGATATACTACTGTAATCAAACTTTGCGATATCAGATATGCCAAAATCATCTCTTAGTTCAATTGATAACGTTTGTCTATCATTTAGCTCAAAATTCATTCCTATACCAAAAGAAATCCCTAAATCATCTTCTTCAAAAAGGTCATTAAAATCAATATCACTTATATCCTCTCCATTGTCTTTGTTTATCATTTTGTTGTTTACATCTAGTAAACTGTTATAGAAGATACCTCCATTTACAAAAAACTCGTTTTCAAAACCAAAATATACTCGTAGTAGCACAGGTATATTTAAATATCTAAATTTTGTTGTATCCTCAATTTCCGCAGTTTCAAAATTTGTAAAAAAACCAATAATAGTTATGTATTCAGACTTAAAGGATTTTTCTTCATAGTTTACATTGCTCAGTATTGAAAACGTCTCATTGATTTTATACTCTAATGAAATGCCTACAAAAAAGTTAAAGTTTGAGTCGTATTTTTCTGCAAATTCATCGCCTCTCAAACTGCTATAGTTTGGACCTGCGTTAATACCAGCTTTAAATTTATGTATTTCATTATTTTGCAACTCTTGCGCTATTAAGCCATTTGAAAACAAAAAAATTAAAATTATTAAAGTATAGATACGATGCATGAAGCGTGATTTAATTTGATGATAAGTGTTGAATTAAACTGAAATAAGATATAGATTTAAAGTTGGTGTTAAATGTCGTTGAAATATTTAAAACTCCAAAGTTAATTGTTAAAAGTCTTGTGTAAAATTAAAATGTAAAGTATATTTGTCATATGGTAAAAATATTTTTACTAATTATAAAATATATTTGTCAATTATGGATAAGAGAAGTTTTGTTGAGTGTGAGCGTCAACGCATACAAAAATTATTAGATTTTAGATTGCCAATGTCTTTTAAATGGGTAGGTGTGGTATTATTAGTTGTCGCTTTTGTACTGTTTTTTGTAAGGAAGCAATTTCCTGAGCATGCTGAAATAATCAGAGGTATAGGACGCACCATCTTTATAATTGGTTTATTGTGTGTTTCCTTAGCACGAGATACAGAGGAAGACGAAATGACTATTGCCTTAAGGGCACAATCGTACGCTATCGCCTTTATTTTAGGAGCTATATATGCTATTATAATGCCTTATGTAGAGTTTGGTGTTTCTAATATAGTTAGAGAAGAAGCCCAAGCTTATAAACAACTTGGTGATTTTCAGTTATTGAGTTTTATGTTCTTAGTGCAATTAGGTTTTTATTATACCCTAAAACGCTTTAGATAATGGAAAATACAATAAAAGTAGAGCGTGCAATTTTAAACCTTACTCAAGGCGATTTAGCCGAAAAAATAGGTGTGTCTCGCCAAACTATAAATTCTATTGAAGCCAATCGTTATGTGCCCTCTACGGTTTTGGCTCTAAAGCTCTCTAAGGTTTTTGGTAAACCAGTAAATGATTTTTTTAAGTTAAGCGATAATGATTAATTTTTTAGTGTTTTGATGACTTTTATATAATTCTTCGATGTGATAGTGTATAACCAAAAATTAACACTATTATGAAAGCTAAAATTAAATCATTAATTCTCTTTACACTATGCTTTATTGTTGTATCATGCTCTTCTGATGATGAAGGGAACGTTACACTAACACCAGAAGGACAATGGCTTGTTAGTTCACTTTTAGTAGAATCTTCTTTTGATTTTGATGGTGATGGTACAGCGTCTAGAGACCTATTTGCTGAAACTTCTTGCTACGATGGTAATTACATAGAGTTTTTTGAAACAGGTAATGTTACTATTGATATAGATTTTACATACATTTTTGTAGATAATAATAATGAACAAGATTTTGAATGCCAAAATGGTTTTGGATTAACATCTAGTTGGATGCAAAACGGAAATACAATTACAGTTGAAAATGATGACGAGCAAGGTGATATTGTGGGCACTATATCTGGCAATACATTAACAGTTACAATACCTAATGGTTTTGAGATAGAAACTTATGACGCAATAAACGATCAAGTTATTGAGGTTTATGAAGATTTCACTATTGTATTTACTAAAATGGGTAGCTAATGTTTAGATTCCTTAATTTTTAGATTTACTTACAGGATTTATAATAAAGCCATCTTCAAAATTTATGATTTTTTCAGGTTTTAAGTGAAAAAGCAAATCTTCTTTACTCATTAAATACCAGCGTATGCTCATTTTATCAAAATATATAACTTGTGCTTTACCTGCTAAAATATCTGTTTTTAAACTATTTATTTCTGTCTCGTAATTTAAATTGCTCTCGTTAGTGCCAGGATTAATTTTAAAAGGTATAGATTTTATTTTTAAGTTTTTGTCAGTATTAAACTTTATAAAATCACTAGCATTTGTATATGTAGTGCCTTTATAAGATGTTATATGCTCTTTGATTACAGAAGTGTACGCTTGATAATCTTTTCCGGTATATCCAAATCCATTTTTGTACATATTGTACCACACATCTGCAGATGTGCTTATGCTAAACAAGAGTAATAAGCTTAAAACAAAAGTGTTGTTCCATTTTACCGAATGTAATGATAGGCTGTGTATTGTGTAACCAACAATAAGTAAAATAAACATAAATATAGGTGATAAAATTCTGGTGTCTATAGGTGTGTGGGCATCAAAAAAGGAAATAGAGAAAAGGATAAAGACTACATAGGTAATAACAATGATAAAAAGTTCTTTGGTATTCTTTTTTACTGTATTTATAAGTTTAGAAAAATTAGCTTTACTCTTATATAAATAATAACCAATTAAAGGAATAATAAGTAAAATTAATGCAGCTGTAACCATGTTATTGGTAACCCAAGGAACCATAGCTTTAAATGAAGATACTATTTTTTGCATAGGTACAAAGTGCACTACAAATGATCTCACCTTTGTTGGGTTAGAGCCAAGACCTGAGTAGAATATCCAAAGTATTAAGCCTAAAATAATGGGTAATAAATAATAAACAATATTCAAAAGCCTTTTGCCAATAGTTTTGTTTTTAATTAGCAGAAGATTAATTAAAAAACCACCAATAATACCTATCGCTGCATATCTTGTCATAAAAGCTAGAAAACAAGTACTTCCAAACAGTAGTAATACTAATAGACTATTATTTTTTTTCCATTTTAAGTACAGCAGAAAAGCCAGATTGATAAGCAAAATAAACTGCAATTCTGACCAAAAATAAAAGGAGACTGTTAAAGGTCTGGAAAACAAAAACGCAGCTAAAAGAAAACTTTCAGTAATGAGGCCAAATCCTATTTCTTTTAATATTAAAAAGAAGATAAATCCAACAACTATATATAAAAACAAGTTAAGGTATTTACCAGATTGAAGTATACTCAATCCTGTAATTTTACTAGAGGTAGAAAGCATAAAAGCGTATCCAACAGGATAGTGTGTTACAGGAGTGTTATCTATAACAAAGCCTTTACCATTAGAAAGATTCTTTGCAGCTTCTATATATTTAACAGAGTCTGGAGTAACACCCAAATTGTTCTCATTTACAGTAAAAAAATATAAACTAGAAATAAAAACAATTATGATGAAGTGTATATATTTTGTCATCTATTATAGCTTTAAAAGCCCATATTTTAAGATGCAGTAGATAGCATGAAAACCATCTTTCCAACCAATTTTTTTGCCCTCATCATAAGTTCTTCCATAGTAAGAAATCCCTACTTCGTAAACTCTAATCTTTGCAACTCTAGATATTTTTGCAGTTACTTCGGGTTCAAAACCAAATCTTTTTTCTTTTAATTTGATGTTTTGTATGATTTCGGTTTTAAAGAGTTTATAACATGTTTCCATATCTGTTAAGTTCAGGTTTGTAAACATATTGGATAAAAATGTAAGGAACTTATTGCCTATAGTATGCCAAAAAAATAGAATTCTATGTGGCTTGCTTCCCATAAATCTAGACCCATAAACAACATCTGCTACACCTAGCAAAACAGGTTTCAGTAAATCATTGTATTCATTGGGATCATATTCTAAGTCTGCATCTTGAATAACTAAATACTCACCTGTTGCATTTTTTATTCCTGTATGTAAAGCGGCACCTTTTCCTTTGTTTACAGAATGTTCATAGTAGCTTATATTCAAATTGTTTTTAGAAATGTAATCTTTTATTATTTCCTCGGTATTATCGGTAGAACTGTCGTTTACGATTATAACCTCTTTTTCAATTCCATTACTAAGTTCTACAGTTTCTATCTTCTCTAATATTGCATTAATTGTAGATGCCTCATTATATGCAGGTATTATGATAGAAAGTTTATTTATCATCAATTCTAATTTTCTGTAAATCTAGTTTAAAATATTCAGAAAATCCCTCATACCTTCTGTAGCGGTTTTAGCAATTACATTTATGTTTTGATTGCGAACCAAAGCAGGTCTTGGATCTATATAGTAAATAGGAGTTTCATCAGTAACATAGTGCATTAATCCAGCCGCAGGATATACTTGCATACTTGTACCAATGATTAAGAGTATATCTGCTGATAAACAAATTTCAACAGCTTTTTCTATCATGGGTACATCTTCACCAAACCATACAATATGAGGTCGTAATTGGTAACCATTTTCGCAGGTATCACCTATGTTAATATCGTCCGTCCAGATTTTGATATCTCTAGGATTACCTGTGCTTCGTACTTTTTTTAATTCACCATGAAGATGTACCACATTGGTACTACCAGCGCGCTCGTGCAAATCGTCTACGTTTTGGGTGACAACAGTAACTTTGTGACTGGCTTCTAACGAAGCTATAGCTTTATGAGCTTGGTTAGGCTGAACTTCCTTAAGTTGTCTTCGTCTTTGGTTATAGAAGTCCAAAACAAGCTCAGGATTTTGTCTAAAACCTTCTGGTGAAGCCACTTTCATTACATCGTGTCCTTCCCAAAGTCCATCATGGTCTCTAAAGGTTTTTACACCACTTTCTGCACTCATACCAGCACCTGTTAATACAACAATGTGTTTTTTCATAGATTAAAAATATAAAATATACTGTCATTGCGAGCGTAGCGTGGCAATCTTTTAGATTGAAATACTATTATTATAAGATTACCACGTCTTTCGTTCCTTATTGCTCGCAATGAGACTTCAGTTTTAATTTAGGTTCATTATTTTTGAATCATGTCAGATTTAAAACTTTTAGAACATCTAGAATCCTATCTTACAGAAAGCCGAAGAGCGCGTTTTAAAAAAGTCCTAGCTCAGCGTACTAAGTATTTTACTGTAGCTACAGAAGATGTGTATCAGTTGCATAACACCAGTGCCGTCATTCGTTCTTGTGATGTGTTTGGGATACAAGAAGTAAACATTGTAGAAGAGGTTAACTCTAAACGTATAGATAGGGAAATAGCCATGGGAGCACAAAAATGGGTAGACTTAAATCGTTATCATACCACAAAATCTTGTATTGAAGATTTAAAAACTAAAGGTTATCAAATTGTGGCGACAAGCCCACATGCAGAAGATTGTGATCTTATTGATTTTGATATTACTAAACGGTCTTGTTTTTTCTTCGGAAGAGAAACAGAAGGCCTTTCTCAACAGGTTTTAGACCAAGCCGATTGTTTTTTAAAGATACCAATGGTAGGTTTTACTGAAAGTTTAAACATTTCTGTATCAGCAGCAATAATTCTTCAGCATGTTACATCAAGGTTGCGTAAATCGAATATTGATTGGCGATTAACTGACGAAGAATACATACAAAAACGTTTCGATTGGATTAAAAAAACGCTCAAAGATTACGATGCTATAGTAAAGCGCTACAATTCGCAGCATTAATTTTTGTAACTTTAAGTACTAACTAAAAAAATCAAAAATTATGATGACTGCACTTTACATCGTACTGTCAATTATTGGCCTAATTGTTCTTTTGGCACTAATTGCACCAAAAACTTACAATGTTAGCCGAAGTATTACAATAAACAAGCCCATAGGTGATGTGTTTAATTATTTAAAGTATATAAAAAATCAGGATGAATGGTCACCCTGGAAAAAGAAAGACCCAAACATGAAACAAGAATATATAGGAACAGACGCTACTGTTGGTTTTGTTTCAAAATGGGAAGGCAATAAAGAGGTTGGTACAGGTGAACAAGAGATTACCAGCATTACCGAAAATCAATCGGTCCAAAGCCAATTGCGCTTTTATAAACCATGGAAATCACAATCAGATGCTTATCTAACAACTCGTTCGGTTGGTGAAAATACTACTGAAGTGGTTTGGGGATTTAAAGGTGTAAACAAGATGCCTTCAAATATTTTCTTCTTATTCTTTAATATGGATAAAACAGTCGGGAAGGATTTTGAAGAAGGTCTCAATGATTTAAAACAAATTTTAGAATCTAAATAATTAAGTTATGGTAGGATGGTTTGAAATTCCGGTAAACGACATGTCTCGTGCTAAGGTATTCTATGAAACTGTTTTTAAAGTTGAAATACAGGAAGTAGATTTTGGTGGCTTACAGATGGGTTGGTTCCCAAATCATAATGGTAACGAAGGTGCAACAGGTACTCTGATAAAACAGGATTCATATATCCCAAGTCAAGAAGGTACCTTGGTTTATTTTATGTCTAAAGATGTACAGAATGAATTAGATAGGGTAGAAGCCGCAGGTGGTAAAATTTATCAACCTAAAACAAAAATTTCAGACGAACATGGTTTTATGGGAGTGTTTATAGATACCGAAGGCAATAGAGTAGCACTACATTCTAATGCTTAAGAATTAAGCTTTATCTTTTTTCTTCTTCTTGTTTTTGCGATCCTTACTACGCTGAATCACCTTGTATTCCTCGTAGCATTCACTTATAGCATCAAGGATTTGAAGATCATTAGCAGTATTGATAAAGTCTTTAGAATAATTACACTGATTAACAATCTCATCTAAATCGTACTTGGTAACTTGAAGTAGTACCATCAGCATTTCTCTATCAAAACGTTTGGCTAACTGATTTCTAATCTCGTCGTCTTCCTTAATCTTTTTAAGCTTGTGCATCTCGTTTGGCTTTTTACCAAACATGTTGTAAAGAAAATCGGCAGGATTAAAAATAGCACCTAAAACTTTAGTTGCTATGTTTGGTTTGCCACCTTCATAAGCCTTACCATACAAACCAGAAATACGATATTGATTGTTGTTTCTAATTGGCACTTGCTTTATATCAACCTCTAAGTAACCTGTAAGTTCAAGAGATTTTACGGTAACTTCCTCTAGTGCTAGGGCTAGTTCTGTCATTACAATTTCGGTGTTACCAAACTTTAGCCAGTCATTGGTAACTCTTACCTTAATAGACTTGTAACCTAAGTAAGAAAGGTGTAATGTATCATTAACTTTAGCTTTAATTTCAAACTTACCTTCATCATCTGTAGCTGTACCAACAACCTGATTAATATTTACAATATTAACTTCGCTTAAAGCCTCTTGGTTTGTAGAACTTTTAATAGTTCCCTTTACCGTTTCAGGTGTCTTTGTGGCAGTACTATCTTGACTATAGCTGTAAACTGTAGTGAAGCATAAAAATATAATGAGTAGGTGTCGCATAGTGTTAAATACAATGTAAAGGTAATAAACAAAACTGATTTTGCACTTTTACCCAAAAGATTTGACTAAATATTAACAACATTAATGCCATAAAAAAGCCTCTTTACCGAGGCTTTTTGTTTATTTTCTTCTAGATCTGCGTGGTCTGTCTGATGCAGAACGTCTTCCTTTTTTAGGGGATTTATCAGAACGTCTCCCATCTTGTCTTCCAGAATCATTACTGCGTCTAGAGCGTCTATCACTACGTGGTCTGTCGTTACCTTTTCGTTTTCCACCACGACCTCTGTCGCGTCTTCCGCCACCACTACGTCCTTTGTTTTCGCTGACTTCTACATTAACAAATCTACCGTTGTATTTAAAATCCGTGAAGAAAGCCAATACTTTTTCTTCATTCTCTTTTTCCGTATTGAAGAATGAAAAACTATCCTTTACATCAACTTTAAAGACATCGTCTCTTCCAAGCTCTAAAACTTCTTTTAAGAAATCCTTTAAGGACATCCAGTCATAACCATCTTTACGACCAACGTTAATGAAGTAACGTGTGTCGTTGCCAGATGATTCTCTTCCACCACCACCATTACTGCCTCCAGAATCGGAAACGGTCAAGTCTTTAGAACCTTTATAATAGTTGAAGAAGCGCGTAAACTCAACCGAAAAGAACTTCTTAATCAATTCATCCTTTTCAGTGTCTTCAAACAGTTCATTAATGCTGTCTAGGTATTTATCAATCTCGTGATTAACTTCTGTATTATGAATTTTATTAGCCAAGCTCATTAATTGCACTTCACAGATTTCTATACCAGAAGGAATGTCTTTCTTTTCAAACTGTCTTTTAATAATGCGCTCTATGCTCTTTATTTTTCTTACTTCACTCTTAGCAACAATGACCATAGAAACACCTGTTTTACCAGCTCTACCAGTACGACCAGAACGGTGTGTATAGGTTTCTATTTCGTCTGGTAATTGGTAATTGATAACGTGTGTAATATCATCAACATCAATACCACGTGCAGCAACATCTGTAGCCACAAGCATTTGTATTTGCTTGTTTCTAAACGATTTCATAACTAAGTCGCGTTGATTTTGGCTTAAGTCACCATGTAGTGCACCAGCACTGTAACCATCTTCAATCAGTTTTTCAGCAATTTTTTGGGTATCACGTTTTGTTCTACAGAAAATTACCGAGAAAATATCAGGATTAGCATCTGCCAAACGCTTTAATGCCAAATAACGGTCACGACCATTAACCAAATAATACTCATGGGAAACATTGCTTGTACTTTCGTTTTTGTTACCCACTGTAATTTCAATTGGGTCGTACATAAACTCTTGTGCAATGGTAGCCACCTCTTTTGGCATGGTTGCCGAAAACAACCACGTACTTTTGTCCATTGGTGTATGTGACAAGATATCTGTAATATCGTCATAAAAGCCCATGTTTAGCATCTCGTCGGCTTCGTCTAAAACACTGTATTGAATTTTAGAAATATCCACCAGATTACGGCTAATCATATCTTTCATACGACCAGGAGTGGCAACAACAATTTGTGCACCTTTTTTAATCTGTTTGGCTTGGTCTGTTACACTTGCTCCACCATAAATGGCAACAACGTTTAAGCCTTTACAATATTTACCATACAGTTTTAGCTCGTTGGTAATTTGTAAACATAATTCTCTGGTAGGTGAGAGGATAAGCCCTTGCGTGGTTCTGCTATTGATATCAATTTTTTGAAGCATCGGAAAACCAAATGCTGCGGTTTTTCCTGTACCAGTTTGTGCAAGCGCTACTAGGTCGCGCTCTTCTTCTAATAATACTGGAATTGCTTTTTGTTGGATTTCACTAGGTGTTTCAAATCCTAAATCTGAAATACCATTAAGAAGGTCTTCATTAAGACCAAGGTTTTGGAATGTACTCATTCTTGTTTTTAATGTATGCGATAAATTAATGTAGTGTTACATTAGAAGCGTATCGACATACTTAAACCAAAACTTCTCGTAACACACCTCACTCTGAGGTTCTCGCGTTTTATTTAATATACGCGAATTTTTGCGCAAAGATACTCTTTTATTTGAATTGGTGAGATTTAGTTGCGCTTATCGGTCTCGGCTATGAGTAGTTGCGTGGTTTAGCGGTTAACTTTGCAAGTACACACCAAACTGAAAATCCGCGAGGATTTTCAGAAGTAAGCGAGAACAAGCAATTACTTATAACCATTGTTGGCAACAGTTATTTTTTATCTATTATCTTTTTTAATTCTTGAGCATATTGAATTAATTGCCCGTTCACTCTCATCAAATCTTCTATTAAATCTTTGTACTGTGGATATTCTTGTTGAAATTCTTGTGGAGTCATTTCCATCATTTTATCTTTTTTTGATTCACTCCATGTTCTGAACCTTGCTTGCCATCTAGTTAAATGAGGTCTTAGTCCTTCGTTTAATGTTTGTGTGGCAATTCGAACTATTTCTTTTGTACTCTTATTACTTCTAATCAAATCAGCGGGAATATCACTTATAAACTCTCTTACTTTTTGAAACATAGCATACCAAGAGTTGTAAATTTCTTCAATAACATCATGGTCTTTATCAATTGGAATTGCAGCTTTTCGAGTTACTAACTCTGTCCATATTTTATGTGCAATTTGAAGGTCATTTTTATTTGGCCTAAATTCTGCTTTCCCAACATTTCCAAGATTGATATCCACCTTTACTAGGTCATAGCGTAGCTTATTCTTTAACCAAAAAAAGTACACTAAAAACAAAAGGATTAATACTAAAATTAGCCATACTGATATTTGAAGTACTAAGTTGTAGTTCTCATCAAAATATACTTTAAATATATCCATGCTTAATGTGTTATGTTATGAATATTACAACTTCTATTGTATTTCATCATTGTTTGAGCATTATTAATCAAATGATTTCGCGTTGTGCGAGCATTATACGCATCATCTATCCATTCACCTAACTGATTACCAGAACTTGGATAAACCCAATATCTTGCATAGCAATTTGTATGTCCTTGACTCCAATTTGCTTCAAGTCTAGGTGGCATATACGCAGAAGTTCCTTGACTCGGTAGAATAATTCCCATTACTCCGTTCGGTGTATAATTATCTCCTTGTCTTAATGAACTTTTTAATTCCCAATCAACATAACGTCTGCTATGGGTACAACTACCTACAAGTACAATTGTTACAGTTGTATCTTGTAAATAAAGCTCTCTAATTCTTCGCATTACATACTCAGGATTATCACTGTCAATGAAATCATCATTGTCATTAGCACCTAAAACATAGGGCGTAAAAATTCCTAATTGATTTGCGAAATAGTTAATGAAGTTATCGACTTCAGCTCTGTCTCCACGAAAATGTGAAACAAAAACTCTTCTTCTAATACCGCTCCATGCCATAATTTTATTTATTAAATTTTAAATCCAAGAAAGTTCAAATAATTCTCTGATTGCCTTTCTCTCGAGTTTCTAATTTTATTTGTTGCATTATTTCTTTTCCAGTAAGCATAGTTCACTTTACTTTCAAAATCTCTTTCAAGGTTTTTCCATTTCATAGATACTGCATATCCAGACTTAATATTATCCCTTAATCTATCAGGAATGGAATGATTTTCTCCTGGCAGATAAATAGCGAGTAAACCATTAGGTTTAAATGATTTTTTGCTATCAAAAGGATGTTGGTAGGCGCGTAATGAAGCCCAAATCTCCCAATCAATCCATTTTCTATGTCCAGTTCTTGACCCGATTAAAATAACTGTAACAGAACAAGTCCGCATTTTTGACCTTACTTTTTTATAAATAGTGTCATCAGTTAAATGACCGATATCATTTTTTAGAGAATAGTCAGAAACTTTCATGCTTTTTACAACCTTTCTTAGATTGGTTAAGTAAACTTGGTCATTATTATGGTGGTAGCTTATGAAGCAGTTTCTTGTTTTTTTCTCCATTCAGTTTTTAATTGTTGCCAACTTTAGTGATATGAGTCCGTATTAATGACTTATATCAGACGATAAGCGAAGTTCGGATTTTTTAACCAACAAGTCAATACGTAACCTTACGTATTTTTTTGATAATTAGATCTGCTTTTTAAAGCGTTGACAGTTGTATTTTTCTTGAAGGCTTCGTAATTTTTTTGAGTCCTCACAATGTTCTCCGTTATGCGTAGTGCAACAAAACTCTCCTCTAAACAAATTAAGGTTCAGTTCCATAGACTCAATAGCGTTTTGTTTGCTGCTTTCTGAGTCGTAGATAACATTGTCTTTAATGTTTTTTAGTTGTGCTTCAACTTCCTTTGCAGAAGATTCTAGTGATGCTATGTCAAAAGTCATTTGTCCGTTTTCAAACCTTATGCCTTCGCCACCTATGGCAACTTCTTCTAACTCTTTTTCAAATGCTTCAATATCTGAAGACTTAAAGTCGTTGTCCACGACTTCTTCTACAATAACTTCTTCAACTGTGATGTCAGAATTAAGTTGGTTTTTTTGCTTGCAAGATAGAACTACCAACATGAAAAGACTTATTAAATAAAGGTTTTTCATAGTATGTGTAAATAAGTTTTATTTAAAAATAGGTAATTCTTCGACAACTTATAATTTAAATATTCCCAAAGTAATTACTTATACCACTTAATATGCTTTGTACAGCATAAGAGGCTAAAATAAGTCCCATAACTTTACTTAAAACGGTAATACCGTAATTGCCAATTACTTTTTGAAGTCTATTAGCTATTAGCAATATAATACAGGTAATACCAATAACACCAAGAACAATTAGTGTAGTAATTGTTTGTTGTTTTATGGAATAGATATGATTGTTGGTCATAAGCACCACAGCCATTATAGCACCTGGTGATGCAATAGAAGGAATAGCTATAGGAAAAATAGTAACGTGCTTATAATCTGTAATGTTACTTTTTTCTTGTTCGGGTTTGCCAGCTCCAAAAATCATGGTTAAGGCAAATAAGAATAAGATAACTCCACCAGAAATCTGAAAAGCATCTAAAGACACAGACATGCCTTCTAATATAAGCTGACCTATGACAATAAAGAAGAGTAAAATTAAAAAAGCAATGATAGATGCTCTAACTGCAATTTTCTTTTTATGTTCTAGGTCAAACTCTTTTGTAGCTTCTAAATATACAGGTATAGACCCTATAGGATCTATAACTGCAAAGATTAAGAATATTGTCGATAGGATTTCGGCCATATTATTTAATCCTTTTGGCTGTTGTGGTAAAAGATAAGCCTTGTTGTCCCATAGTTGAGGTCATAACGCCTTCAAAAAGTGGTTCTGGGCAGTTGGCTGGGATTTTCCATTCAAATATAAAATTAGACCCTGTACCTCCAGAAACGTCAACTTCGTCTATGACTATTTCTGTGGTTTCCATTGGTGCAAGATAAATAGGAAAATCAAAGTACTTTCTAACAGATTTACCATGTGTGTCGTAATACTCAGCTCTTAATAGGTAAATGGTATCCTTATCGCTTGTATTTCGCATACTAACCATAGAGGTGAGATTGTGCTTAGTGTGTTCGGTTAAGCTATAGATCTGAGAGTAGATAGAAAGATAGGATTTACCATACTCTAAAGTGTCTGATGCTTTTAGTTCAATAGCTCTTTTAGACCAGTTTTCTGGATTCAACGAGGTGTTTTCCTTTTTTGTTTCGCAACTAAAAACAATAAGTGCAAGAAAAAGTATATGATGAAATTTCATAAGTATGTTATAGCGTTTTTTATTAAAAACCGTAATAATCTAAATTTATTTAAAGATAATAGTTATGGCTATTAATCCATACAATTTTTGTTAAAACTGATTCAAAAACGCAATTAATTGTGAGACTGCCTTACCACGATGTCCAATCTTGTTTTTTTCTTCTAAAGAAATCTCAGCAAAAGTTTGGGTGTAGCCTTCAGCTTTAAAAACTGGGTCATAGCCGAAGCCTTTATCACCTTGTTTTTCTGTAGTGATTTCACCTCTGCAGATGCCAGTAAAAGTTTCTAGCTTACCATTGAGGTGTAAGGCAATTACAGTTTTAAATTGCGCTTTACGAGAGGTTGCATTTTTAAGATTAGTAAGTAGTTTGTTCATGTTATCTTCTGCACTGCGTTGCGGACCTGCGTAATATGCTGTATCTACGCCAGGCTCACCATGTAATGCATTTACCTCTAAACCTGTATCATCTGCAAAACAATCGTAACCATAGTTGTCTTTTACATAACTGGCTTTTTGTTGTGCATTACCTTCAATAGTGCCAGTAGTTTCTGGAATCTCTTCATGGCAACCAATGTCTTTTAAACTCAGTAGTTGAATATGTTGAGGTACTAGCGATTGTACTTCTTTAATTTTGTTTTTGTTGTTGGTTGCGAATACAATTTGCATCTCTAATTTTTTGTTAAAAATAGATTATTAAAATGACTTCCAAAAGCTAGGAAGATTTTAATATATTTAGCTTTAGTTTATGATAATTATCAGTTATACCTCCTGTAAATTGTCGTATATTAGATAAAGGAATTATTAATTAAAACAAGTAAAATTATGACGGTAAATTTTCAATATGTAAACACAGATGTAAGTGAAACATTATCAGCGTTTACAACAGAAAAGTTAGAAAAATTAGCAGATAAATTTGAGTTCTTAATTTCAGCTCAGGTTTATATTAAACATGATGATAAAGACCACGAAGCAGGTAAAATTTGTAATATAGAATTGAGTCTTCCTGGTCCACGCATTTTTGCAACATCAAACAAAGCCTCTTATGAAATGGCAGTTAATGAAACTATTAGCGATTTAACACGTCAATTAAAAAAGAGAAAAGAAGTATTTAACACACACTAAATTGAAATAAAAACGTTTCGACGTTTAATTATAACAGAGGGTTTACTAGGTTGGTTATCTATGATGATATGGTTCGTTCTTTAAAATTGTAAACCCTCTGTATAATTGTTCTATAAAAAATAAGCGAACCATTTGATGTGAAAATGTCATTTTAGACAATCCTAATTTTCCATTGGCTCTTTTATAAACCTCTTCTGAAAATCCATAAGGGCCTCCAATAACAAAAATTAAAGTTTTTATTCCTGAATTCATGTGCTTTTGCAAGTAGTTAGAAAACGCAATAGAATCCATTTGTTTTCCATTTTCATCTAATAATATAAGCACGTCTGAATTTTGAGTTTTAGCTAAAATTAATTCTCCTTCCTTTTCTTTTTGCTGTTCTTCAGAAAGATGCTTCACTTTTTTAAGATCAGGAATTATCTCAAATTCAAATTTAATGTAATGGCTCAGTCGTTTTTTGTAATCTTCAATTAAGGTCTGAAGATTTTTATTATCCGTTTTGCCTATGGCGATGAGTTTAATATTCATATGTTTTTGTCACTTCAAGTGATTTCATTTCGATTGCTATCGAAATTAGAATTGTATCGAGAAGTCTTGTGTAGGTGGTTCTCGATACAAATTTATTCGTTTTGCTCATAAATTCACTCCAACTGACGTAAGATTTATTAAACTTTTCAAATTTCAATTCCTATTTTTACACTAAATAAAACATCTCATGATTTCAAAAGAACAATTCCAAACCGAAATAGATTTAATTATTGCCAATGCCATTAGAGAAGATGTAGGAGATGGCGATCATAGTTCTTTGGCTTGCATACCAGCTTCAGCTACCGGAAAAGCTAAACTTTTAGTAAAAGACAACGGTATTGTTGCTGGTATTGAATTTGCTAAACAAGTCTTTGCTTACGTGGATAAAGACATGAAAGTTGAAACACTTATTGAAGATGGAAGTAAAGTGAAGTATGGAGATATTGCATTTTATGTAGAAGGGTCTTCGCAGTCTATTCTTAAAGCGGAGCGTTTGGTGCTTAATGCTATGCAACGTATGAGTGCTATAGCAACTAAAACCAGAAAGTTTGTGGATTTATTAGAAGGTACAGGAACCAAAATTTTAGATACTCGAAAAACGACTCCAGGTATTAGAGCACTTGAAAAATGGGCTGTAAAGATTGGAGGTGGAGAAAACCACAGATTTGCACTGTATGATATGATTATGTTAAAAGACAATCATATAGATTTTGCAGGTGGAGTGACAAAAGCTATTAACTTAACCAAGCAATACTTAAAAGATACCAATAGAGATTTAAAAATTATTGTTGAAGCACGTGATCTTGAAGAAATTAAAGAAATTTTAGATTGTGGTGGAGTGTATCGTATTCTTATAGATAATTTTAATTACGAAGACACCAGAAAAGCTGTGAAATTAATAGGAGACCAATGTCTTACAGAATCCTCTGGTGGCATAAATGAAAAAACAGTAAGAAATTATGCCGAGTGTGGTGTAGATTATATTTCATCTGGTGCATTGACACATTCTGTTTATAATATGGATTTAAGTTTAAAAGCAGTCTAGAAAAACGAAAAGTCTAATTATCTAACCGTCTAAGTAGTCTAAATCTCTAAATTTGAATGACAAAACACATAGAAGATAAACTTGATAAAATACCTGTAATTAATTTAGTGGTTCGCTTTTTTAAGCAAATCCGATTACCAGGTTTTGAAGGTTTATCTATCTACGACTTGTTAGAACTCTATGTAATGGGTATTGTAAAAGGTGCGCTTACAACTAGAGCCAGTGCCATTGCTTTTAGCTTTTTTACGGCAATATTTCCGTTTTTACTGTTTGTAATTATTTTAATGCCATACATACCAATTGATGGATTTCAGGTAGAATTTGAGCGTTTTCTAAACGATTTTTTACCACCACAAACCTCAGAGTTTTTCTTTGCAAACATTTTTGAAAATATAAGTGGAGGCTCAGGAGCTGGACTTTTGTCTTCAGTTTTTTTGTTATCTATGTTATTAATGGCAAATGGTGTAAATGCAGTGTTTTCTGGTTTTGAAAATTCGTATCATGAGCAGTTAACGCGTAATGTGTTTCAACAATATATGTATGCGCTTGGCGTAGCATTAATTTTGGTGGTTTTAGTACTCTTAACTGTAGCTTTTTTCGGATACACACAAATCTATATTATAACACCATTAAATGATGCTTTAGAAACCGAAAAAGCAACAGCAGAGCAATGGATTGCAATTGTAAAGTATCTTTTTTTTATACTTATGGTCTATCTAGCCACAGCCACTTTATATTACTTTGGTACTAAGGAAGGGAGGCATACTAGATTTTTTTCAGTAGGCGCATTATTAACTACTTTACTTATTATTCTTACCTCTTATCTCTTTGGTATTTATATTGATAATTTTTCGCAATACAACAAGCTGTATGGCTCTATTGGAGCTCTGCTAATCTTATTGTTGTACCTATGGTTAAATGCTAATATTTTGCTTTTAGGTTATGAGTTAAATGCGTCATTAAGATTACTGAGTAAAATAAACAACAATAATAGTAAAGCTAATTAAAACTGTTTCAGAGAATATTAGATGACCTATTTTCTAGATGTCATATTGCCAATACCGCTTCAAAAAGCCTTTACCTATCATATAACTGAAGCCGAAGCTCAATTTATAAAGCAAGGAATGCGAGTTGCTGTGCCTTTTGGTAAAAGCAAAATCTACACGGCATTAGCGTATAAGATTCATACCAATCCACCTACAGCATATGAAGCAAAAACAATTCATCAAATATTAGATGAAGCGCCTGTTGTAACTCAATTACAATTAAAACATTGGGAGTGGATTGCGAGTTACTACATGTGTAGCTTGGGTGAAGTAATGCGAGCAGCAATGCCAAATGCTTTTATCATAGAAAGTGAAACTGTTCTTGTTAAAAATGAAAGTGTAGAAGTGTCCGAAGCAGATCTAAAAGATGATGAGTTTTTAATCTACGAAGCCTTGCAGTATCAATCGTCCTTAAAGATTGAAGATGTGGTTTCTATTTTAGATAAAAAACGAATTCTACCTGTAGTAAATTGTTTAGTAGAAAAAGGTGTGCTTCATTTGCAAGAAGAACTTTACGAAAAGTATAAGCCCAAATTAGTACGCTATGTAAAGCTTCATGAATCACATAAATCTAAAGAAAAACTTCAGGAGTTATTAGAAATTTTAAGCAGAGCACCAAAACAACGTGAAGTTATTTTAACCTTGTTTACACTCGAAGCTTCAGAACAAAAACCAATAAAAGTTTCAGAATTAAGTGAACGTAGTGGAGCATCATCAGCTATTATTAAAGCACTGATTGATAAGTCTATTTTAGAAGAATACTACATTCAAACCGATAGAGTGCAGTTTGAGGGTGAAGGTGATGAGCAAACCAAGCAATTGAGTGATGCTCAAACCGAAGCACTTGAGAGCATTAAAGTTGCTTTTGAGACCAAACCAGTAACACTTTTACATGGCGTAACATCATCTGGAAAAACGGAAATCTATGTAAAGCTCATAGAAGAGCAGCTAAATTTGGGTAAGCAAGTATTATATCTACTTCCTGAAATTGCTTTAACAACGCAATTGGTGCAACGTCTTCAAGATTATTTTGGCGAAAAGGTTGCGGTTTTTCATAGTAGATATTCAAGTAACGAGCGGGTTGAGGTTTGGCAAAATTTAAAGAACAATTTAGAGAAAGCACAATTAGTCATTGGTGCACGTTCGGCTTTATTATTACCGTTTTCTAATCTAGGCTTAATTATAGTAGATGAAGAACACGAGCAATCGTACAAACAATTTGACCCAGCACCACGATACCATGCCAGAGATGCTGCTGTCGTGCTAGCTAACATTCACAAGGCTAAAACACTTTTAGGCTCGGCAACACCAAGTTTAGAAAGTTATTTTAATGCTAGTCAAGGTAAATATGGATTTGTAGAATTAAAAACACGTTTCAACAATGTGCTTATGCCAGATATTGAGCTGGTAGATTTGGCAGATAAATACAAACGCAAACGTATGAAAGGTCATTTTTCGGACCGTTTGATAGAGGAAATGACCGAGACTTTAGATGAAGGTTTTCAGATTATATTATTTCAGAATAGAAGAGGGTTTTCGCCAATAGTAGAGTGTACAACTTGTGGTAATTCACCACAATGTCCTAATTGCGATGTAAGCTTAACGTATCATCAATACAGAGACCAACTACGTTGTCACTACTGTGGTTACAATACTATAATGCTAAAGGCTTGTCAGGCGTGTGGTAATGCTACATTAGACACGAAAGGATTTGGTACAGAGCAGATAGAAGAAGAGGTAAAAGTGCTTTTTCCGGAAAGGAAAGTGGCGCGTATGGACTTAGATACCACACGAGGAAAGTATGGTTTTGAAAAAATCATCACAAAGTTTGAACAGCGTGAAATAGATATTTTAGTGGGTACACAAATGCTAACCAAAGGCTTAGATTTTAGAGATGTAAAATTGGTTGGCATTATGAATGCCGATAATTTACTCAACTTCCCAGATTTTAGAGCACATGAGCGCAGCTATCAATTAATGACACAAGTAGCAGGTAGAGCAGGCCGAACAGATATAAGAGGAAAAGTGCTAATTCAAACCTATAATCCACACCATAATATTCTGCAGCAAGTGTCTACAAACGCTTATAAAGAGATGTTTGCAGAGCAAATGAACGATAGATACAACTTTAAATATCCACCAATCTATCGTTTAATTAAAATTACTTTAAGGCATAAGGATTATAACAGAGTTAATTTAGCAGCAGATTGGTATGCTAAATCTTTACGACAAGTCTTTAAAGCAAATGTTTTAGGACCAGAATTTCCGCCAATTTCAAGAATTCGGAATTTGTTTAATAAAAACATCTTAATTAAAATTCCACAAAATCAATCGCTTTCTAAAACCAAAGAAGCGATTATAAAAATAGATAACAGTTTTAATGCAGTTAAGGATTTTAGGTCTGTGAGAGTAGTGTTGAATGTGGACAACTATTAAAAGTAAAAAATCCCAGCATTACTGCTGGGATTTTTTATTTCAATGTGTATTATTGAGATATTCTGAAAAAGGTAGTCATTCTACATATTATTCAAAGCATCTACTAATTGTGTTTTCTTATTTCGACTCAAAGGAATCTCATAAGCACCTACTTCAACATTCTTACTGTTAAAGCGATCAATTTTATCTAAATTCACAATATAAGATTTGTGGATTCTCAAAAATTTTCCTTCTGGTAGCTCCTTTTCAAAAGCTTTCATTGTAGATAATACTACAAGGCTGTTTTCTTCTGTTACAACTTTTACATAATCGCCTAAAGCTTCAATCCATTTAATATCCTTAATATAAACTTTACGCTTTTTAAGGTTACTCTTCACAAAGATGTGCTCGCCATCAGTTTCGTTAAAGTCCAATTTTAACTTATGCTGCTCAATAGCTTTTTCTACGGCAGTGTTAAAACGTTCTTTTGTGATTGGTTTTTGAAGATAGTCGGTAGCGTCGTAATTAAATGCTTTAAAAGCATATTCGGTTTTACCTGTAACAAAAATAATTTGGGGTTTGTTGTTGAGTACATCTAAGAGTTCAAAACCGTTTAATACAGGCATCTCTATATCTAAAAAGATAAGATCTACTTTATGAGTATTAAGACCGTTTTTTGTTTCTAACGCACTGCTGTACTCTGCAATAAGGTTAAGTGAGGAATGATTCTCAATTAACTTTACTATAGAGAGGCGCTGAATCGCAGAATCATCAACAACTACACAGTTTAAAGTCATAACATTAATAATTTATTAGGTTAAGATATCGACAATAGTACAATAATTTCGGTTAAAAAACAAATTTTACCGACAAACTGTAAAATTTAACATAATCTTTAGTGCAAAAAATGTTTGAAACTTTACACTCAAAAACGTTGCCAGAATTAGAAATAATGTGTATTTTTGCAGCCGTTTTAACAATAAACAAATATAATTTATTATGAATCATTATGAAACTGTTTTCATCTTGAATCCCGTTTTATCTGAAGAACAGATAAAGGAGACAGTTAAGAAATATGAGGATTTTCTTGTTTCTAAAGGTGCAAAGATGATAGCCAAAGAAGATTGGGGCTTAAAAAAGTTAGCTTACCCAATCCAAAACAAAAAAAGTGGTTTTTATCACTTATTTGAGTACCAGGTAGCTGGTGAAGTTATTGAAACTTTAGAGTTAGAGTTTAGACGTGATGAGCGTTTTATGCGTTATTTAACTGTAAAATTAGACAAGCATGCTATTGCTTGGGCTGAGAAGAGAAGACAAAGAAACAAACAAAAAGCTTAATTATGTCATCAATAGAACAACAAGCAAAAGGAAAAAAAGATGGTGAGATTAGATATCTTACACCATTAAATATAGAGACACAAAAAACAAAGAAGTATTGTCGTTTTAAAAAGTCTGGTATTAAGTACATCGACTACAAAGATCCAGATTTCTTATTAAGCTTTGTAAACGAGCAAGGTAAATTGTTACCAAGACGTTTAACAGGAACTTCTTTAAAATACCAAAGAAAAGTATCTGTGGCAGTAAAAAGAGCTAGACACTTAGCTTTAATGCCATATGTTGCTGATTTATTAAAATAAAATATCATAACAATGGAACTTATATTAAAACAAGACGTTGAGAATTTAGGATTTAAAGACGATATTGTAACAGTTAAGAACGGTTATGGTAGAAACTTTTTAATTCCTCAAGGACATGCTGTAATGGCTACACCATCAGCTAAAAAAGTATTAGCTGAAACTTTAAAGCAACGTGCTTATAAAGAAAAGTCAATTATAGAAGCTGCTCAAAAAACTGCTGACGCTTTAGCTGAGTTAGAAATTAAGATTGCTTCTAAAGTTGGTGCAGGTGATAAACTTTTCGGATCTGTAAACAATATAGATTTAGCAGCGGCTTTACAAAATGAAGGTCACGAAATTGATAAAAAATATATCAATGTTATTGGTGGTAACGTAAAGCGTTTAGGTAAATACAATGCTGTAATTAGATTACACAGAGAAGTTACTATAGATTTACCATTTGAAGTAGTAGCAGAAGCTTAATATTTTCAAATTAAAATAAATAAAAGCCGTTTAGTTTTCTAAGCGGTTTTTTTGTTTACACAATTATGAAAAAAATACTATTATTAATTCTCCTTATCGGTTTTATTGGCTGTAAAAAATCCAAATCAAGCTATGATGGTGTGTCTTGGATAAAGAAATCTAAACTCATAGATGTTTTTAGAGCATCAAAATCAGATTATCCGAATATAAGTGTGCATCGTGGCGGAAAAGGTATAAAGGGCTATCCTGAAAACTGTTTGGAGACCCTACAATATGTAAGTGATAGTATTTCAGCAATTTTTGAAATTGATGTTGCCCAAACCAAAGATGGAAAATTAATTTTAATGCACGACAATTCTATAGAAAGAACTACAAACGGAAGTGGCTCAGTGAAAAACCTCACTTATGATGAATTAAGGAGGTATTATCTAGTAGATGACTTTGGAAACAAAACCAATTATAAAGTGCCTCTATTTTCAGAAGTCTTAAAATGGTGTAAAGCTAATGATATTATCTTAACCATAGATGTTAAGCGAACTGTGGTGAGTGTATCTTCCGTGATAAGTGCTATTGAATATGCCAATGCAGAAGATCATTGTATTATTATTACCTATGATGTTGAACAGGCAGAACTTGCCCACAGATTAGCACCAGACGTATTACTTTCGGTTTCAGCAAGAAATCATGAAGAGTTTGATAGATTACTAAAAACAGAAATACCAACAGAAAACATGCTTGCTTTTACAGGTACACGTCTATCTGACAAATCTTTATATCAAAGACTGCATAACGAAGATATAGTTTGTATTTTGGGTACATTGGGCAACTTAGACAAACAAGCAGAAGCAAGAGGCGATGAGTTATATCTGCGATGGAAAAAACTAGGAGTTGATATTTTAGCTACCGATAGACCTTTTGAAGCTTATAAGGCGATTAATTAAATTTAAATTCTCTATCTTAAAGATGAGGATGTCACACTGAGCGCAGTCGAAGTGGAAATGAGAAACAAATATAAAATAGAGTATAATTAAAAGAGATTCCCACTTTCGTGGGAAATATTATGAAATACGCAAGATTAACAAAAGAGCAGTTTGAAGAGTTACACCAAGAGTTTATTAATTTCCTGGCAACACAATCTATAACTGCTGATGAGTGGGAAGACATTAAGAAAAATAAACCAGAAGCTGCAGAGCAGGAGCTAGATGTGTTTAGTGACCTTGTTTGGTATGGTGTATTGAGTAAAGTAGAATACTTAGAGCATATTTCGCCAAATCATATTCATCTTTTTAAATGTAGAGAAAACGACATGCACTTAATAGCGCTTAAATTAAAGGAAGATAAAACTGATTTAACAACAAAAGAAGGATTTCAGTGGTTAAGGGATAACTTATTGTCTGATGATATTGAATTTTTCAACGCAAAGAAAGATTACTCAGAGGATAAACATCAGGATATATTTAAGTTAATTCAACAAGGTGCTAATATTACCAAAGGTGAGTTGTTTCAGTATTTTGAAAAGTTGATTAGGAACTAATACCTGCGAAAGCAGGTATCTCTCAGCAAAAAAGGAATAAACCTTGCTTAAAGGTCTTTATTGGCAAAAACTTACATAATTACTATGATAATTTCTAAGCGTGATTAGGAGATTCCTGCTTTCGCAGGAATTTTATTCATATCTAAGTGACTCAATAGGATCTAAACTAGCAGCTTTTGTGGCTGGATATAACCCTGAAATAATAGCCACAATAAATGCTATACTGGTTGCCCAAATCATCGCTACCCAAGGTGTGGAGAATTCGAGTTCAAAACCTGCTGCAACTCCCCAACCAATTAAGATGCCTAGAATAATTCCTAAGATTCCACCAAGCTGACCGATTATAATGGTTTCCATAAAAAACTGAAACGCTATTGTTCTTCGTTTAGCACCTAAAGCTTTACGCACACCAATTTCTCTAGTACGCTCACTAACAGAAACCAGCATAATATTCATTAATGCTATTGTAGAGCCAAAAATGGTAATAATACTAATTACCCAAGCTGCGATATATAAGGTATTTGTATTATCTGCTACACGATTTATAAGGTCTTCACTTCGTTCTATACCAAAATTATTTTCTTCTACTGGGTTGAGTCCACGCACATTTCTAAAGGTAATAATTGCATCATCTTGTGCACCTTCTAGCATGTCAGTTTTATCCACTTTAACACTAAGCGTATAATTAATATTTGGATTGGTAAAGATAGATCGAGCTTTTTGAATTGGCATAATCACCCTCAAATCCTGATTGTTACCAAATGTTGAGCCTTTTTCTTTTAAAACACCAATGACTTTAAATTTAGAACCTCTAACACTTATGGTTTTGTCAATTGGGTTTTCATCAGGAAAAAGTGCTTTTTGCAAATCGCTACCAATAACACAAACCGCATTATTGTTTTCTACGTCTGCAAAATTAAGCGAGCGACCATTTTCTATTTCTAAGCCAGAGTTTTCGATATAATGTTCATTGGCACCAATAACTGCAACTTCTGGGTCTGTTTTTTCATTCTCATATTTTACTTCAGATGCGCCAGAACCATAGAACGATACGGCAACTTTAGTATATGGATAATCGTAGTTATCAATAAAATCTTTAACGTTTCTGTAGCTTATAACAGGATTAACTTTTTGACGCTCTCTACCACTTTGGCGTTGTGCTCTAAACTCATAACGTTGAAAATTAAAGGTATTCGCACCCATTGAAGAAAAATTACTTGAAATAGTATTCTCTAAAGCCGATACACCGCTTAGAATACCGACTAGTGCCATAATACCAATAGCAATGATTAAAACCGTTAAAATGGTACGTAGTAGCTGGCTTTTTATAGAACCAAAAGCAATTTTTACATTCTCTCTAGCTAATGAAAACATAGTTATGTCTAAAGTTAGTTGGGTTGTTTAAAACCATAAGACGTCTCAAACACCATAAAGTTACTATAAATTTAAAATTACTTGGGTTTGCCTCTAAAAATTATAATATTTTTGTGACTTAAATATGAAGTTTCACTAAAAGAGATTCCTGCTTTTGCAGGAAATGTTATGGCACAAAAACCAAGTATTCCTAAAGGTACCAGAGATTTTAATGCAGTAGAAGTTGCAAAACGTTCTTATATAATGAACATTATAAAGGAGCAATTTGAGTTATACGGATTTCAACCTATTGAAACACCAAGTTTTGAAAACTCAGACACTTTAATGGGAAAATATGGTGATGAAGGAGACCGTTTGATTTTTAAGATTTTGAATAGTGGTGATTATCTTAAAGATGTGCAAAAAGATGTAATACGTTCACACTTTGTATTCAAAAATTTCAATACCGTTATTAATACTTACGATGTTTTTTTTGATTATTCAGATAACTTAGTAGAAAATTTAGAAGAAGATTATAATACAGTAATTGAATCATATCAAAGTGGAATGGGAGATGATAAGCATGAGGATGATGACTTAATTTATGATTTCGTAAAGAAGATAAAAGAGGAGTTTATTGAATTTGCAAAGGGTATTAAAACTTTTGAAAGTGATAAAAAGAAATATGAATTACGTAAGTTTAAAAGTGAACAAGAGTTTAAATTTCTTTTAGAGTATATTGGAAAATATAATATTTTAAATTCGTCCAAAGTAGCTGGTGCAATCTCAGAAAAAGCCCTTCGTTACGATCTTACAGTGCCATTTGCACGTTACGTAGTACAGCACCAAAACGAGATTGAGTTTCCTTTTAAACGCTACCAAATTCAACCAGTTTGGCGAGCAGACCGTCCGCAAAAAGGACGTTTTAGAGAGTTTTACCAATGTGATGCTGATGTAGTAGGTTCTAAATCTTTGTTTCAAGAGGTTGAATTTGTACAACTGTATGATGCTGTGTTTACAACTCTCAATTTAAAAGGTGTTACCATAAAAATCAACAATCGTAAGATATTATCTGGTATTGCAGAAGTTATCGGAGCACAAGATAAACTGATAGATTTTACGGTTGCTTTAGATAAGCTCGATAAAATAGGCGAGGAGAAGGTAAAAGAAGAAATGCGTAGCAAAGGTATTTCAGAAGATGGTATATCTAAACTTCAACCGTTATTCTCTTTAGAAGGCGAGTTCGGTACGCAAGTAGAAAGCCTAAAATCTATTTTAAATACCTCTGAAATTGGTCTAAAAGGTATTGAAGAATTAGAGTTTATAGATGCTTCAATTTCTAAATTAGGATTAAAAACAGCTAACCTCCAATTAGATGTAACTTTAGCCAGAGGACTTAATTATTACACAGGTGCAATTTTTGAAGTGGCTGCACCAGAAGGAGTTAAAATGGGCTCTATTGGTGGAGGTGGTCGTTATGATGATTTAACGAGCATTTTTGGTAAACCAGATACTAGTGGAGTAGGAATCAGTTTTGGATTAGATCGTATCTATTTGGTATTAGAAGAGCTTAATCTATTCCCTGAAACTATTGCAGATGCAACCAAAGTACTATTTATCAATTTTGGTGACAAAGAAGCTATGGCTTGTTTACAAGCAGTGACCAAATTACGACAGCATGGAGTAAAAGCAGAGTTATATCCAGACGATGCAAGAATGAATAAACAAATGAAGCATGCTGATAAACGAAACATTCCTTATGTAGTTTTAGTAGGTGAGGAAGAGCTAAATTCTGGTACATATACCCTTAAAAACATGCAAACAGGTGAGCAACAGCAATTAGAGCTTAAAGACTTGCTAGCAGCATTAAAATAAAAACTAGAAACATATAAAATAGAAAAAGCCCTGAATACTTCAGGGCTTTTTCGTGGTTAAGATTTAAGATTTGGGGCAAAAATTACTTTACTAAAACCTTCTTAGTCGATACTGAACCGCTTACAGTATATAACTTAATGATATAAGTTCCAGTACTTAAATTCTTAACTTCATATTCAGAGTAACCGCTCTCTGAAATACTTTCAAATCTGTGGACAGATTGTCCGAGCATATTAAATAGTTCTATAGATTTTACTTCTATCAGGTTAGGATTTATTAATACAATTTTCTCTTTGTCGTTAGAGTATAATACGTCTATGCTGTTTAAGTGTTCATCATCAATTCCAAGCGAACCTGCAGTAATTTTGAATGCGATTTCAAAACGATCTAAGTATTCACCTTCATTTAAGAATATTTCGTAATCACTTATTCTTAAATCGTGGAATAGATTTAATGATTTATCGTGTAAATAAATATTAACATCATTAGGTACATTTTCTAGAGCATTGATTGTAAACGTACTTATGCCATCAGCACTAGTTTTTACACCTAGAGGATAAACTGTATTTAGATTAGCATTATCATTAGCTTGAATGATAAACTTCTCACCATCAATCATCCAGAACATATCATCTGTCTGATCTTCGTTTAGATGTGCATCGTATGCCCAATCTACACCTTCTGTTGTGTTTTCGTCAATAGTTAATAAAAGCTCTCTCTGTAAGTGCATTGTATTACTAGCTCTGTAACCAATTCTAAACTTCATTCTGTCATCTACATCTTCGTTATTTTGGTTATTAGAAGCATTTGTAGTTCTCATGAAAACAGACGATGCACTTCCTTCTTTTACAAACGCACGTTGATCGTTTTCAAATGTTATGTTTCCGTTACTAATACCAGTTACAAAGAACCCTTGACTTACAGGTACATATCTACCTGGTGTTTTAGTACCTACACCAACTTGTGCCACATCTGGATCTGGTGCTGGTGCTGGCACACCACCTGAAAGGTTGTATATAGCATAACCACCTTGGTATTCTTGTAAGATGTGAGATCCACCTCCCCAATGTTCCCAGAACTGAAGAGCTCCAGTTGTATTTGGATTATCAAGAATAAATTCATCAGCATCTAAGGCAGAAGCATAAGGATTACCAACTAAATAATCATTATTAATGTTAATAGTTAGACTAATATCTCCATTATTAGGTTTTCCTAAGAATACATAGTTTTGGTCATCTAAAATACCACCAGTTGCTGGACCTTTCATAGTAAATCCTTCACCAGCTAAAATGTTTCCAGTACGTCTTACATGTTGCCATGCAGAGTAATCGTCACTGGTTAGATTAGCAAATTTCCATATCCAGTAATCAGCAATTGTTATTGGAGTAGAAGCACTACCATCATATCCTGAATTTGAGAAATTAACAGAAGTTGTACCATCAAACATTACATCTTGTACTGTATAACGATAATTATTGGTTGCGATATCTACATCACCAACAGGTGCAGACCAATAGTTGTATGTGTAAGTGTCTGCAGTACCTTGCTGATCTTTTTCTAGTTCTCCATTAGTGTCAACTAACAGGTCGCTATCTTCAGTCTGAATTAATTGCGAATCACCTTCTAAATCAATCTTACCTGTTAAACTCAGGTAGTGTGATACGGTAATACCATTACCTGCATTAGTTGCATTATCACCATCTAATGTTAATTCATTAGCATCAACATAAAGTCCAAGTACAGTTCTGTTTTCGTTATTACCAGATGGTAATGCACTATTATCCATGGTTACATTGTGTGATGTTCTAACAATGTTCCAATCTATAGTTGTGTTGGCATCTACAATAGATGCAGTACCTGGCATGTATTGTACAGTACCGTTTGTCCAAGTAGCGTTAGTATCCCAATCACCATTTTGAGCTGACTCGTATGGCAACGGAGCAGTTTGTCTGTCTACAGTATCAAGATTTCTTAAGGCACCTTGATTACCGTTTCCTGAAGCATCATCTGTGTTTGTATATGTATAAACAGACATAGGGTAGTAGCCTGCTAAATCACTCCAAGGAACAGCATTAATGTCGTTTTTAGTAATAGAAGTTGGTAATATTTTACCCATTACTTGACCGGAATTGTCATCAATCTCCTGATTCATTACAAAACGTAATTGGTCTTCTGTTAAATCTGTATTCCATACACGTACTTCGTCAATATTTCCTTGGAAATGTTGTGTTGTTGTGCCTTTACCAGCTGCTGCTATTACAAATGAATGGTTAGTTGTTGTTGGTGCAGTTCTATTTGCGGAATTATCTAAAACACCATCTATATAAATAGATATAGTACTACCATCGTAAATTGCTGCGACATGATGCCATTCATCATCGGGAATGCTTGTCGACGATGATATTGATTGAAAACCTCCATCTCGCCACATCATTTGAATTCTATCATTGTTAAGAATTCTCAAGTCATAACCAGATGAAAATGAAGTGTTTCTTTTTGATAAAATAGATTTTGTACCACTATCAGTAGCATCACGTTTTATCCAAGCAGAAATTGTAAAGCCAGAAGGATCTAAATCTAAGTTGTCCTCTACGTCTATATAATCTACAGATCCATCAAAGTAAACCGAACGTACAACTTCAACCTGTGGTGCGTAACCAAATGTGATATATTTTGTACCATCAAAATCATACTCAGTTTCTAAGTTGCCATTACCATCAGATGTCATAACTCTATAATCTGCAGTAGGGTCAAAAACACCTGTACTAGATATAAACATGTAATAACTACCTGGAGGTGATATATTTCTTATGGCGTTTTGTGGAATTCTTACTTTAACTGTTGGGATGTCTCCACCGTTTTCAACAACTTTCCAGATACGTTGCATACCAGTAAAAGTAACATCTGTATTTAAGCTTGGTGTTATACCAGCACTCATGTTTACCGAAATAACAGAAGCCGCTAAGTTTAAGTCTACACCATTATTTCCCCACATTAAAAACTCCTTGTCATTAAATGTTGTTGGGTTAGTAGATTTGTTGATATTATTAGTATCATAAATATCGGTTAATCCCATAGTTAGAATACCTTCGATACGGCCAGTTCCATCTGCAGCATTATTAACACTTCTGGATTGTTTTTGATTTAATTCTGAAGCATCATCTCTACCAATACCAGCAATGTCATAATTGTAACCGGCATTTGCAGATTGATCCCAGATTACTGTTCCATCACTATCTACATAGTCTTGCGATGTACCGTTAACACCAAGTGTAATACCGTATTTAATACCTAAATAGGATTGAATTCTGTTTCTTTCTTGAGTAAGATCTGTGTCATTTTTTCTTGAAGAATAAGTAATAACTTCAGCAACTCTTGCATTTAATGATGCTTCCCAACCTTCACTTCGTCCAATCCACCATCTAGAGTCACTGGTATTCATGTACTCAGCAATGTCATTTTGATTTGTTTCAATGTCATTTGCGTTGTAATACAATTCTTGTTGGGTGTTTCCTGTATTATTCCTTGTATTTATGATACCTACATTGTCATAGCTAGAACCAGTGCCAATTTCGGCAACTGCATAACCATCACCACTTTCAGTACTTGTGTAAGAATCATGAGCATAAATGATAATTTCACCACTAACTCTACCAGAGTAATCTCCAAAACCAATACCAGTAGCATCTTCTGCAGGTGTATCTAAGTGTGCATCGCTACAGAATACATCCATAAATCCAAATGAGTTATTTACAGGTGTTTCGTCTGGTATTAGAACGATAAATACTTCTTGTGTAAAGTATCCATAATCACCAGATAAGAATTCTGAGCTTGTACTATCATGAGAGTAATCGGTATCTTTAGTAAAGGTAGAGTACGTATTATCAAATTCTATCACTGGATTAAAGTTGACATTTCTAGTTGCGTTATCATAGTATGTTGGTGCCTGTGCAGTTTCTTGTACTCTTGCATCAGAACCTAAACCTTGATCTACCCAAGCTGTTACATTCTGTCCGTCTGTATAGCTATGGCCATCATCAGATTTTAACCATAATGCCAAATCAGTTGTAACACCACCAGGTGCTGTTGTTGGGGTTGGGTCATCAGTAACAGTTATCATATCAATCGCCATATCACTAGTTGTACCAGCACCAGCGAGACCTCTAATTCTAAGTCTTATAGTTTGTCCAACATAACCATTAAGATCAACACTTACAGCAGTAAAAGAACTATTGGTAGAAGTATGTACCTGGCCAACCTGTGAAAATAATGTAGTTGGGTACGAAAGACCGTTGTCTGTACTTAACTCTACATACAAGTCACCCATAGATCCACCAAACATGTGGAAAAAGAATGTAAATCTTGGATTTGTAGCACTGGTTAAATCAAAACAAGGACTCGTTAATTGAGCTGTAGTACCTGTATTGCCGTCAGCTTCAGTAAATATGTAAAAACTTCCATCTTGTGCAGCACTTGGGCCAGTATTAGCAGTTGGTGTAGAACCATTTGTTCTAGACCAATTGAAATCATCGTCTAAGCCGTTAATATCTTGCGTCCATAAACCAAAACCTGATTCAAAGTTTTCCTCGTATGGAAAACTAGATACTGTTGATGTACAAACACCAGGAGTAATACCATAGCCTTGTATGCTAAAATTATAAGGGTTTTCATCACTATCACCATTAACAATACTAACAGTGGCAGTTCTCAAGCCTACAGCACTTGGGTCAAATGTAATGTTGAAAGTAGTGCTGCCAGAAGCAGATACAGAAGCAGCAGGAGATGCTGTTACCGAAAAATCCGCAGCATGAGTTCCACCAATAGTTATTGTGCCCACAGATAGGTTTGCAGTTCCAACATTTTGAATAGTGAATGTATTAGTATCAGTTGCACCAGTTACAGAGATGGCGCCAAATTCAGTATCATCTGCTGTGGTAGGTGTTACATCACCATCAGCAATTGTTACTCCATTACCTTGAATATTGATTTCTGGAGCAGGTGTATAACCTGTACCTTGAATATTAAAATTATACGGATTTTCACTACTATCGTCATTTGCAATAGAAATAGAAGCCGTCCTTAATCCGTCAGCACTTGGGTCAAAAGTAATTTGAAAAGTAGTAGAACTGCTAGCACTTATTGGAGTTGAAGGTATAGCGGCTATACTAAAGTCTGCTGCATTTGCTCCAGATATTGTGACATAAGGAGATCCTCCAGTCAAGTTAAGATTTAGTGTTCCTGTATTCTGAATCGTAAATGTATGTGTTTGAGTACCACCTGCTGTTACAACATTACCAAAATCGGTGTCGTCAGCAACTGCAGGAGTTGTATCACCATCAACAATGTTTGTACCATTTCCTTGTATGTTTATTTCTGGTGCAGGTGCACCTCCATTTACGATAATGCCGTAATCTTCTACCTCTCCATCAAAACCTGTTTCACAGTTTGTAGGATCGGCATTATATTTTGCAGCAACACGCATTCTGGTAGTACCAATAGTAGCACCAGCAGGAATATTTATGGTTAGTGGTGACAGGTTAGTAGTACCACTTGTTACATTTGTAGCGCTACCTAAGTCATATGCTTCACCAGGATCATTAAAGTCATAATCTTGATTCCAGTCTATCCAAGCAAACGCATGTACAGTGTAATTACCGTCAGTATTAACACTTACACTTAGAGTCTCTGTACCACCTTGGGTTACTGTAGCAATATCAGTTGCTGTGAAGTCTTCATAGCCGTTATCTTTTGTTGGGCCATCAGAGTTATTGATAGACTCAAAAGTTACATTGGTAATACCGGTTTGATAAGTAGTGTTACCAGAAGCGGTACAATAACTCGGTGATGTAGTAAGGCTTAAATTGTCAATTGCAAAATCACTTGTATAGCTTGTGCCAGTAGTTGCATTAAATCTTAATTTTATCGTTTGTCCCACATATGCCGTGAGATCAATGGTATCTGTATTCCATGCATTTCCTAAATCGCCTGAAAATGTTCTTAAGGTGGTTGGGTAAGTGGAACCATTATCTGTACTTACATCTATATTTAAAGTACCCATAGCAGCACCATACATATGATAACTATAGTTAAAATATGCATTGGTTTCTGAAGTTAAATCAAAACATGGGCTTTCGTAATTAGCAACCATATTTGGAAATCCAGTACCATTTGTAGAGGATTCTACATACCTATACCATGTGTCACCATTACCAGAACTTGGTCCTGTACCACCTGATGGTGTTCCTCCAGAGTCTCTGATCCAATTTAGATCATCTCCTCCGTCTTGTGTCCAAGAAGTAGTTGCAGATTCAAAATCTTCGGAGTATGGATAACTTGTTATTGTTGTACCACACGTCTGGGAATTAACTTGTAAACTATAAAGAATTGTACATAAAAATAAAGCACAACCTTTTAAGGTTAGAGTAAAAGTTTTCATAAGCGGTTAAGTTTAGTTGGGACTAAAATTATGTTACAAACATAGATTTATATTCTATAAAATGCAAAAAAAATCGATGAAATGCACATTGTAAATTGTAAACACTTAAAAAACAAATAGTTATAAATAATGTGTTTTTTAATTTAACTAATCTAATTATTAGTTTGGAATTTCTATAGAATATATTCTTAAGTGAAGATATTAGTTGGCGATATAAAGTGTTTTTGTTGGATTAACAAAATCTAAGACTTTTATGGAAAGTACAGGTTTATTGAATATAAACATACTTACAGCTTACCTTCCTTATTATATTAATAGGCTTTTTTTTGGAGTATTTTTTTCGCTGAAGTTTATAAAAAAACCCAACACTTAGTGTTAGGTTTTTTATTTTGTAGCGAGATCGAGATTTGAACTCGAGACCTCCGGGTTATGAATCCGACGCTCTAACCAACTGAGCTACCTCGCCATTTTTTGCGGTTGCAAATATATAAACAAAATCTAGTACAACAAACAATACATTCTAAAAAAATATTTTTTACTGAAAGTTTTGAATTGTATCATAATTGCATATATTGAGCAAATAATTAAATGCTTCTATGGACGATAAAGAAAAATACGAAATGGAGTTTGTGATACAAGCATCTCCATCTTTAATATACCAATATATATCTACACCTTCTGGACTTTCTGAGTGGTTTGCAGACAATGTAAATTCACGTGGCGAACTATTTACATTCATTTGGGATGGCTCTGAAGAACAGGCTAAATTGCTAACTAAAAAAAGTGGAGAACGTGTAAAATTCCGTTGGCTGAGTGACGAAGAAGATGGTGCAAGCTACTATTTTGAAATTAGAATTCAAGTAGATGAGATTACCAAAGATGTGTCTCTTATGATAACAGATTTTGCTGAAGAAGATGAAATCGATGAAGGCAAAATGCTTTGGGATAATCAAATATCAAGCCTTAAACAAGTTTTAGGCTCACGATAACCAGTAACTAACTCAACTATTATATCTTTGTCTCGGTTTAATTTAACACTAAATCGAGACTTTTTTTATGGTAAATTTTAATGGAAGCCTTATAAACTCTACAGAATCTTTTTCCACTTCAGAAAATAGAGGTTATAAATATGGCGATGCACTTTTTGAAACTCTAAAAGTAGTTAATGGTAAAATCTTTTTTTGGGAAGATCATTACTTTAGACTTATGGCATCTATGCGTATAATGCGTATGGATATTCCTATGAACTTTACTATGGAATTTTTAGAATCTGAAATTCTAAAAACGATTGATGCAAACAATTTATTAAATTCTTCTGCGAGGGTTAGATTAAATGTTGATAGAGGCGAAGGTGGTAAATATTTACCTGATGAAACTTCTACAGTAACTTTCAATATTATAGCAGAAACTTTTAATGAGCCTTTTTATTCAGTTAAAGATGGGCAAACCTATGAAGTAGATTTATATAAAGACTTCTTTATTGCACCTGGTTTACTTTCTGGTTTAAAGAACAACAATAAAGCAATTCAGGTAATGGGAAGTATATATGCTAAGGAAAATGACTTGGAAAACTGCCTAGTACTTAACACCAATAAATCTGTGATAGAAGCTTTAAACGGAAATTTATTTTTAGTTAAAGGCGATAAAATTAAAACTCCACCACTTGAAGATGGTTGTCTTAAGGGGGTGATGCGTAAGCAAGTTTTAGAAATATTATCTAAGGATGTTAAATTATATACTGAAGAATCTTCAATAAGCCCTTTTGAACTTCAAAAAGCAGATGAGTTATTTATAACAAATGTTATAAAGGGCATTGTACCTATATCAAAATACCGTAAAAAAACTTACGACAACGATTTTGCAAAAAAACTTGTTGATAAATTGAATGCAAAAATAAGATTAGGTGCTTAATTATAGCTTGGATTTTCAGGTGCATTAGACCATATTTTATACTCTCCACCAAGTTCTAGCATTTTCTCACGCCAAAATGAATTGCATGACTTTGCTATAATCTCATTGTTGTAGATATTTTCAGAGACGAGCCAAGCGTTAGATTCTAACTCATCATCTAATTGTTGCTCTGCCCAACCAGAATAACCTAAGAAGAATCTAATATCATCTTTAGTTATTTTGTTACTATTTATAAGATCTAAAACAACATTGAAATCACCACCCCAAAAAATACCGTTAGATATTTCTATACTATTTGGGATTAATTCTGGTGATTTATGAATAAAGTATAAGTTATCCTGTTCAACAGGGCCACCATTATAAACAGTGAAGTCTGAGTCTGTACCTTCTATGAGGTCTTTTAAGTTGTATTCCAGAGGTTTGTTTAATATAAACCCAACAGAACCTAGAGCATTGTGATCTGCTAAAAGAATCACTGCTCGGTTAAAAGAAATATCACCGATTATGGATGGTTCTGCAATTAGTAAACTGCCTTTTTCGGGTTTAATCATTTTTAAAAATCCTCTAAATCTTAATTAAATCTAGAATATTTTTGCCACTTAAACAACTTAAAGGCTCTAAAATTAAGGCAAAAAAAAGCCTGCTCATTGAGCAGGCTTAATATTTTAAGAAAAAAATGTCTTAGTTTACAGCGTTGCTTAAGTCAGAACCAGCCTTAAACTTCACTACATTTTTAGCTTTAATCTTGATAGTTTTACCAGTTTGAGGGTTTCTTCCATCTCTAGCAGCTCTTCTAGAAACTGACCAAGATCCAAATCCTACTAAAGAAACTCTGTTTCCTTTTTGTAAAGCTCCTTCAATGTCAATTAACATAGAATCTAATGCTTTTTTTGCAGCTGCTTTAGTAATTCCAGCATTCTCTGCCATACCATTGATTAAATCTGTTTTGTTCATAAATTTTAAATTTAAATTGTTAAATATTCGGTTTTTAAAAAGTGATTTCTAAAAATCCGTACACAAATTTATCAGTAATATTAAGTCACGCAAGTAATAGCAAGGGAAATCGGCGATTTTGTTAATAAATCATGCTATTTGTTAATAAAGCAATGCATTTTATCGGATTTTTCACTATCTCAATAATAACAAGGCTTTACAGAAGTTTAGCGTTTTTAGAGAATTCAAAACCATTTAAAAGTGATTTTGTATCCATTTTTCGCTTACCAGGTAACTGCATTTCTTTTACTTTTATATAACCTCCTTGGCATGAAACTTTTAGTTCTGTCTTATCAGAAAAAATTAATCCTGCTTCAAAATTATGAGTTGCATATTCTTTTTCTACACCATAAAGTTTAATAGATAATAAATCTTCTTCATTATTATCTAGGTAACACCAAGCTGTTGGAAAAGGATTTAATCCTCTTATCTTATTATATATGGTATCTAAATCTTCCGACCAGTCTATTTTACAATTATCACGGTTAAGTTTATAGGCGGTTTTTAAATCTTCAGATTTTGGCTGAATGGTTGTTGTTACATTTCCTTTTTCAATAAGTTGTACTGTTTTCACTACAAGTTTACTTCCTATAGTCATGAGTTCATCGTGTAGCTCTCCAACTGTAGTATTCTCGCTAATATCTGTTTCTTCACTAAGTATTATGGCTCCTGTATCAATTTTTTCATCTATAAAAAATGTGGTGACTCCAGTTTTCTTCTCACCATTAATAATAGCCCAATGTATTGGAGCTGCACCTCTGTATTGCGGTAATAAAGATGCGTGTAGATTAAATGTACCATATTCAGGCATTTGCCAAACGACTTTAGGTAACATTCTAAAAGCAACAATAATTTGCAAGTTGGCATTAAGTGCTTTTAATTCTTCAATAAAAGATTCTGCTTTAAGGTTTGTAGGTTGAAGAATATTCAGGTTATGTTTTAATGCAAACTCTTTTACTGCTGATGCCTTTAATTTTTGACCACGACCAGCTTTACGATCTGGAGCTGTAATTACTCCAACCACATTATAATCATTTTCTAAAAGTGCTTTTAAAGTGGCAACTGCAAAATCTGGAGTTCCCATAAAAACAATTCTTAAATCGCGTTTTTCAGTCATAGTAGTCTGTAAGTGTTTGAGTCTGTAATTTTAATTTTATTGGTTTCAATGAGTGTTTTAAGAGCTTCTATTAATGTACTTTCAGTACAGTTTAAGGACATTAATAATTGGCGCGAAGATAAATCTTCCTGTTCTAAAGCTATAAGTATTTGTTGGGTTAGATTTGCGGAATTAATTTCATGGTTTGATTTATTCTTAGTACAAACCGAGCAGATCCCACAATTATCTTTCGATTTTTCGCCAAAGTATCCTAGCAATTGTCTGTTTTTGCAGACGTTATCATTATTTACATAATTTATAACAGCTTCAACCTGTTGATGCTTCAATTGGTATTGTTGCTTTATAGTTTTAATTATAGGATTTATAGTTATTTCATCTTCACGAGGCTTTAAAAAAGTGATTTCAGAGTCCGTATTTGCCATTTCAAGACTAATAATTTCGTCTTTTTCTAATAGTTGTAATTGTTGAAGCACTTTTTTTTCAGGTAACCCAGTTTTATCAATGACCAAGTTAAGATTCACTTTTGTGTCGTAATCAAAAATGCCACCATAGGTTCGGAGTAACACTTTAACTAAGGTATTGAGTTCTAAATGACGCTCTAAATATTGGAATAAAGCGTTGCTGGTAATCAAAAACTGAATCTTAGTCCTAAAGTTAAAATGCTGCGTTAGGGCTATGATGGAGTTGCGGTCTAAAACTGTAAGTGTATTATATGTAATGCTAGGATTTAGTTTATAGGTACTACAAAATGTTTTAAAATCGAATTGATACGTGCTGTTTTCTCCTTCACCATAAGCTATTTGAAAATAGTTGCATAGCTTTTTGTATATGTTCTTTACGTAGTCAGAAGATGGTAAAGTACTCAAAAATTGATTTTTTAAACGCTCCTCATCAATATTCTGTTTTAGTATTATGCCATTTGCTAACTGACCATCTCTACCGGCTCTTCCTGCTTCTTGATAATAACTTTCTATACTTTCTGGTAAATTATAATGTATAACGTTTTTTACGTTGGGCTTATCAATTCCCATACCAAAAGCAGTGGTGGCTACCATGATGAGTTTCTGCTCACTTAGCCACAATTGTAACCGTTCATTTTTTTCTTTGTTTGTAATACCACCATGATAAAAAGTAGATGAAAAACCTTGCGCCTCTAGGTAGTTACTTATGTCTTTTGTAGCACGTCTATTTCTAACATAGATTATAGAACTTCCTGGATTTTTACCTAATGTATGTTTTAACTGAAATAATTTGTCTTCAGTTTCAACTACCTGATATGCAATATTTTTTCGTGTAAAAGAAGCTTTAAATATTTTTGGTGCAACAAAATCTAAATTGGAAACAATATCGTCTATAATACTGTATTTGGCAGATGCGGTTAACGCTATACAATTAACTTGAGGATGAAGTTCCCTTAAAATTGAAATATGCTTATAAGCTGGTCTAAAATCATTTCCCCATTGACTAATACAATGGGCTTCGTCTACCGCTATTAAATTTACCTGCATAAGTTGCAAACGTTCTTGTACTAATGGTTGCTGTAAACGCTCTGGTGAAAGGTATAAAAACTTGTAATTGCCATAAATACAATTATCTAGTTGCGTGTCCAGATCTTTGTAAGACATGCCAGAAGTCAATGCGATAGCCTTGATGCCTTTTTGTTTTAAGGTATTTACTTGGTCTTTCATTAAGGCAATAAGCGGTGAAACCACAACGCAAATACCTTCCTTCATAAGTGCAGGAACTTGAAAACAAATTGATTTTCCACCACCAGTTGGTAGCAAAGCAAAGGTGTCTTCATTTGCTAATACAGAATTGATAATGTCTTCCTGTAAGGGTCTAAAAGACGTATAATTCCAATACCGTTCTAAAACTTCAATAGGATGCATTACTACAAATTTAAGACCTCTAGGATAAAATCGGTCCTTTTTTCTATAGTTTCAAACGGTACATCAATAAGTTGATAGCCAAATCTCATGTAAGTTTTTAAAAGGTGGTGATGTATTTCTATAGCTTGTTCAAAGGTTTCGTAGCGCTCACTATCGCTTGTAAAAATTTCTTGCCATGGTGCTAATACAAAAACATAATTGTATCGGTTGTTTTGTGAGGCATCACTAAAATATTGAGGATATTTGTCACCTATATAATCCATATAAGCCAAAATGTCTGGTATACCTCTGTCTAAAAAAACAGTGTTGACAGACTCGTTAGAGGCTTCATTATACTGCCTTAATCTGCCCTCTAAAAGTTTTTCACTAAACAGCAAAGGTTCTGTTAGGAATAGTTGTTCTATCCCATCTTTTCTTGCTTGTAGTGTGACTTCTCTAGAGATTTCATCATAACACAAAAAACCACGATGTTTTAAATGATTGATTATTGATGATTTTCCGGTACCAGGACCACCTGTAATAACGATTTTCTTAGGACTCAAATTGGCAGTATTTTTGCAGTAAAAATCGTGATAAAAAATTAAAACCAAAAATGTAAAGTAAGATGTATCTTTGCATTAATAAAAATCGATAATGGATAAGAATAAAAAATCGGAAGAATTTTACAAAAAGCTAAAGTCACAATTACAAGATACAGCACTTTGGCCAACGGAATATTTATATAAATTTATAGTCATTTCTGAGACTTCAAAAATAGAAGAAGTTAAGGCACTATTTAATCATACAGGTGCAGTAATTAATACAAGACCATCCAAGAATGGTAAATACACTAGTGTATCCGTTAATGTAAGAATGAAAAATCCTGATGCAGTTATCGCCAAATATAAGGAAGTAGGTGAAAAAGTTGAAGGAGTAATTTCTCTATAAAATTTCCTTGAACCTAGCTATTTTTTTGTACTTTGCGACAAAACCTAGAAACTTCGGGTTTATATAATTTACTACACATTTTTACATTTTGATTGATAATTTAGAATACAACACAGAACGCGAACATTTGATAATTCCTGAGTATGGTCGTCATTTACAAAAGATGATTAATCATGCTAAAACACGCGAGACAAAAGAAGAACGAAATAAATTAGCAAAAGCCATTATTTCTGTAATGGGAAATCTACAGCCACATTTAAGAGATGTGCCAGATTTTCAGCATAAGTTATGGGATCAGTTATTCATTATGTCAGATTTTGAATTAGATGCTGATTCACCTTATCCAAAACCATCGCGAGAAGAATTAACTGCAGGTCCAGATCCTCTAAAATACCCACAGAATCATCCAAAGTATCGTTTTTATGGTAATAATATAAAAACCATGATAGACGTTGCATGTACTTGGGAAGAAGGAGATATGAAAGAGGCATTGATTTACACTATTGCTAATCATATGAAAAAATGTTATCTAAATTGGAATAAGGATAGTGTAGAGGACACAGTGATTTTTGATCATTTGTATGAATTGTCTAATGGTAAAATTAACCTAAAGAATAGTGAAGAAGATCTTAGTGATTCTTCTAGTTTAATGCGTACAAAATCTAAGTACAGCAATAAAGGTGGCAAAAAATCTAAAAAGAAATATTCTAACAATCGTAAACGTTACTAATACCAAATGAGTACATTTAAAATTGAAGGCGGACACCAATTAAAAGGGGCTATTAAGCCACAAGGTGCCAAAAACGAAGCCTTACAAATCCTTTGTGCAGTATTGTTAACTTCAGAGACTGTTACAATTAATAATATTCCAGATATTATCGATGTTAATAAGCTGATTGCCTTATTAAAGAAATTAGGAGTAAAGGTTGAAAAACTCGGTAAAGGCTCATACAGTTTTAAAGCAGACGAAGTCAACTTAAAGTACTTAGAATCTGCAGAGTTTAAAGAAGACGGTAAAGGGTTACGTGGTTCAATTATGATTGTCGGTCCATTATTAGGTCGTTTTGGTAAAGGTTATATTCCAAAACCTGGAGGTGATAAGATTGGCCGTCGTCGTTTAGATACCCATTTTGAAGGTTTTATAAATCTTGGTGCTAAGTTTAGATATAATAGAGAAGACTATTTCTATGGAGTAGAAGCAGAGGAGTTAAAAGGAACTTACATGTTACTCGATGAAGCTTCTGTTACAGGAACAGCAAATATTGTTATGGCTGCTGTTTTAGCAAAAGGTCAAACAACAATTTACAATGCTGCTTGCGAACCTTATTTACAGCAGTTGTGTAAAATGTTAAATAGAATGGGTGCCAAAATTTCTGGTATTGGTTCTAATATGCTCGTTATTGACGGTGTAGAACGTTTAGGTGGTACTGAACATAAAATGCTGCCAGATATGATTGAGATTGGTAGTTGGATAGGTTTAGCTGCCATGACTAAAAGTGAGCTTACCATAAAAGATGTTAGCTGGGATGATTTGGGACAAATTCCATCTGTATTTAGAAAATTAGGAATCACTGTAGAGCAGCAAGGGGATGATATTCATATTCCTGCACATACCGATGGTTATCAAATTCAGAATTATATAGATGGATCTATATTAACCATTGCAGACGCGCCTTGGCCTGGTTTTACACCAGATTTACTAAGTATTGTTTTAGTAATAGCCACTCAGGCAAGAGGAGAGGTTTTAATACATCAAAAAATGTTTGAAAGCCGTTTATTCTTTGTAGATAAGTTGATAGATATGGGAGCAAAAATTATACTTTGCGATCCACACAGAGCAACGGTTATAGGGCACGATTTTAAATCACAATTAAAAGCAACAACGATGACGTCTCCAGACATTAGAGCTGGTATTTCATTGTTAATTGCGGCATTATCTGCTAAAGGAACATCTATCATTCATAATATAGAACAGATAGATCGTGGTTACGAGGATATAGATGAACGTCTTAGAGCTATTGGAGCTAAGATAGAGCGTGTACCTGGTAATTAGGACATATAAGTTGTAAGACATCAAAAGCTTCAAATAATCTTTGAAGCTTTTTTATAAAACAAAACCCTGAAAATCTTCAGGGTTTTAAAATTGTTTATTGAAATGGTTATTTCTGTTAAGACATACGTCTTAAAATTTGTAACGTATAGGTTTTCAATTTATTGTAGTCTAACTTGAAATTAATTTAAAGCTGCTTTGTACGTAGCTAAACAACGCTCTCTCGCCTCTTTATGATCTACCATAGGTATAGGATACGTTAATTCTTGATAGTCTGGAACCCATTTTTTAATGTATTTATGATCACTATCGAACTTTTTAATCTGAGATGTAGGATTAAAAATTCTAAAATATGGTGCAGCATCTACGCCAGATCCAGCAACCCATTGCCAGTTGCCAACATTACTCGCCATTTCGTAATCATGTAACTTTTCTGCGAAGTAGGCTTCTCCCCAACGCCAATCTATAAGTAAATGCTTGCACAAAAAGCTGCCAACCAACATGCGTACTCGGTTGTGCATAAAGCCAGTTTCGTTAAGCTCTCTCATTCCAGCATCAACTAAAGGATAACCGGTTTTTCCTTCACACCACTTTTTGAATTCGTCTTCGTTATTTCTCCATTCAATCCTATCGTATTTTGATTTGAATGCCTTATCTACTGTATGTGGAAAATGCCATAAAATTTGCATAAAAAACTCGCGCCAAATCAGCTCTTGCCAAAATATTTCGTTGTCTTCCGCAATCGCTTTTTTTACTATTTTACGGACGCTTACTGTACCAAATCGCAGGTGAGGTCCCAAACGTGAAGTTCCATCTTTGGCAGGAAAATTTCGAGTAGCCTCATATTCTTGTATCAAAGTTGGTGTAACATCATATTGTGCTATTTCTTGATCTGATTTTTGAAAACCAATATCAGACAAACTTAAGTTTGCTAATCGAGTATGCTCAATAAGATTATCTAAATAAGAATTGGTATAATAAATATTTAAATCAATACTCTTGAATTTTTCTTTCCAAGTTCGCATGTACGGAGTGTACACAACATAAGGATCTCCATCTTTTTTTACTACTTCATCTTTTTCGAATATGACCTGATCCTTAAAGGTTTTAAATTCTATATTTTGTGATTCTAGATAAGATTGCACTTCTTCATCACGTTCCTTAGCATAAGGTTCGTAATCATGATTGGTATAGACCGTATTAATTTCAAACTCATCAGTGATTTGCTTATAAATGTCTAATGGTTTGCCATGATATATTGCTATGCTACTGTTATGATTATTCTGAAGCGTATTTCGCATCTCTTGCAACGTTTCATGAATAAAAGTAACGCGAGCATCATTTTTCGGTAGTTTATCTAAAATTTCAGAATCGAAAATAAATAAAGGTAAAACAGGATAATCTCCTTTTAAGGCTTCATTAAATCCTACGTTGTCGTCTAATCTTAGGTCTCTTCGAAACCAAAATATATTTACTGTTTTGCTCATATTAATATTTTCCGAAAAGTTCTTCTAGCTTTTTAGTTCGGTAATTAAAAATTTCTTCAAGTTTTGGTTTTACTAAAATTGGGTGTACCAATTGTCCTAAGATACCCATAGGAACTTTATAATCTACTATGTCTTCCATTTCTACACCACCTTCAATAGGTTTTATGAAATGTTTGTGATGCCAGAGCGAATATGGTCCAAATCGTTGTTCGTCTACAAAATATTCTTTGTCTTTAACATGGGTGATTTCTGTAACCCATTTAGTTTTAATTCCAAGTACAGGTGTAACGATATATTGAATTATCTGTCCAGGAAACATTGGCCTGTCTGCACCAGAAAGAATATGAAAACCCATATAATCTGGTGTGATAGTTTTTAAATTTTTGGGACTCGATAGAAACTCCCAAGCTTCATCTACAGAAATTGGCAGATTTTGTTTAGTATGTAGTCTGTATATTTTCATTTTTATTTATTCTAATTGTAAAAAACAACATAAGCATTGAGTGATGTGGCAATGCATATCCAAATCAAATAAGGTAATAATAGGTACTTAGCGTATTTGAGTCTATCGCTTCTAAAGGTGACAAAAAAATAAAGTATAACCAGTAATAAGGCAGTTATAAATACAAGGCCTAGCAACGTGTAATGCTGATTGAAGAATACCCAATTCCAACCGACATTTAAAAGCACTTGAAACCCAAACACCATCCACAAGAATTTAGATTTTCTATCACTAAAAAGTTCTGCTAAATACCAAGAAAAACAAAGCATTATCAGAGACCATGCAACACCAAATACCCAACCAGGAGGTGTCCAAGGTGCTTTATTTAAATTGATATACCATTCGGATGTTGGTCCATTGTTCATTAACCAGCTACCGAGTGCTAAGCCACCAAAGTTGATGGCTAAAAACAGAATGAAATATGTGATTTTGTTCAATGCTAAAATTATTTAAGCGCTTCTAATTGTTCTAAAACCTTTTGAGCTTCAGCGTATTTTAAGTCACTTGCCGCTCTGTTGGTTGTCGATAACTTATGCCATTCTGCCATAAGTTTTTCGTATTGCTTTTGTAATTTTTCTTTTTCAGAGCTTTTTTTAAATAATCCAAACATAGCTATTTCAAGTATTTTGTAATTCTGGAATTAGTTGGTTTTGTAATAGAATAAAAATAATCTAAAAATTCACCATGTTCATCAATAAGGTATTTTTGAAAATTCCATTTAACAGTAGAATTCTGTTTGCCGTTTAAGCGTTTTGATGTTAACCATTCGTAAAGTGGATGTTGGTTTGCACCTTTCACATCAATTTTTTCTGTAATTAAAAAGGAAACACCATAATTAACCTGGCAAAATTCTTCAATATCTTTTGCAGTACCAGGTTCTTGAGCACCAAATTGATTACATGGCACACCAATAACTATTAATTGGTCTTTGTAGGTGTCTGCAAGTTCTTGTAACTCCCTATATTGAGGTGTAAATCCACATTTGGAAGCTACATTTACAAAAAGTATTTTCTTACCCTTATATGCTGAAAGGTCTATTGCCTTACCTTGCAAGCTATTGATTTTAATAGCATATAATGGTTGTAAAGCGTTTTGTTTTATTGCTTTGTCAGATGTTTTTAAAGTACCAACAAATGCTTTTATCGGATTCATAATCTAAATTTTAAAACTTACTATGCCACAGTCCATTTCAAATACTTGACCAGAGAGTGCAGCCGCTCTGTCTGAAAGCAGAAAGGTTGCCATATCTGCCACTTCTTCTGGCTGTAAATATTTCTTTAAGGGATGACGGTCTTTCATATTCTCTATCATACGCTCATTGCGCAACAGTTTAGATGCTAAATCTGTATCTGTTACAGTTGGCGCAATGGCATTAACACGAATGGTTGGAGCTAATTCTGCACCAAGTGATTTTGTTAATCCTTCTACTGCAGATTTAGAAGCAGCAACACTAGCATGAAACGGCATACCTAATTTAGAAGCCACTGTACTGAATAGCACTATTGAAGGGTGTTGAGCGTTTTTTAATACTGCCAGATACTTCTGAATTGTTTTTACAGCACCCAAAACATTAATTTCAAAATCGTTTTTAAAATCGTCTAAATTTAACCTATTTATAGGTTTTAAGTTGATGCTTCCTGGGCAATATACCAAGCCATCAGCCGAATCAATTTCTGGCAATTCATCGTTAATAACATCACACTGATGATGTATTAGATTATCATGAGATTGCTCTGGTTCTGATCTACTTATATTAATTACCTTAAATGAAGGAAGCAAAGATGAGACAATAGCATTGCCAATACCTTTGCTTCCTCCGACTACTATAATAGTTTTCATGTTGTTACGCAGCTGTTAATGGACGCCCTTTTAAACGTTTTTCAATCTTTTGTTTTATTACTGTTATTCGCTTCATAAGATCCATTAATTTGGCGTCTTTTTTCTTCTTATAAATTTCATTAACACCTAAGATGATTTCCTTAGCCTCTCTAGCAGCTAAAATTCTGTCGCTTGTTGTTTTGAAAGAAAACTTTCTGTTTTCGAATTCAACGGCTCTTTCTAATATATCCATAGCTTAATTATTTATATAGTTTTGCAATTCAACAATTTTTTCTGGTGTGTTAAATATTCCACCATAGTAGGTTGTTACTGTAGATGATGTATCATCCTTAACACCTCTAGAAGACACACAAAGATGTTTAGCATCTATAATTACGGCCACATCGTCTGTTTCTAAAACTGTTTTTAGTTCGTTAGCAATTTGTTGCGTCAATCTTTCTTGCACTTGTGGTCGCTTGGCATAATACTGTACTATACGATTGAGTTTAGATAATCCTATGACCTTACCAGATGATTTATAGGCTACATGCGCTTTTCCAATGATTGGTACAAAGTGATGCTCGCAATTAGAATAGAAAGTAATGTCCTTTTCTACAAGCATTTGATTGTATTGATATTTATTATCAAAAAGTGCAACTTTAGGTTTGTTTTCTGGATCTAAACCAGAAAAAATTTCTTCAATGTACATCTTAGCTACTCTGTCTGGTGTTCCCTTTAGAGAATCATCAGTAAGGTCTAAGCCAAGTACATCCATAATCTCTGAGAACAGAATAGAAATACGTTGTTTTTTTTCATCATTAGACATTTCAAAAGCATTGGCTTTCATTGGTGTGTCTATACCAGTAAATAAATGGTCATCTCCAATGTCATCTATAGATAATCCATTGAGTTGATGACCATTTCTGTTAGGAATAATTTTAGTTTTCATAGCATCTTTTTAATGTGCTGTATTTAAGTACTCCAAGCTTAAATCAAAGCACGAGTTATCGTTTTGAAATAGAGTTGTTTGATATACTTCTTTGACGAGAGCATTTAAATCTGCCTTTGTCAAAGGGTCTTTTATTCATATGTTTTGTAGCTCTTCCTTGCACACGTTTTCTCCACATTCTAAAGCTACTTGGTTTCATTTCGCGTCGCATAAGTTCTATAACTTCTTGTTCTTTTAAACCAAATTGAAATGTAATGGCTTCAAATGGTGTGCGATCTTCCCAAGCCATCTCAATTACACGATCTATTTGTCTTTCATTTAAAGTCATACTTATGCAGGCATCGAATATTGTAAATCGTATTTTACTTTTTCGTCTAAAAGTTTGTCAAAAAACTTTTTATTCTCTTTAAATGTTTTACTGTTTCTAAAATGAATAAACCGTCCTTGCGCATGTAAACTAGAGCCGTTTACCTTGTAAATTACTAGCTGGTAATATGGTATTATCCACGTAAAATTTTTCAGACCTTTGTTAATCATAATTAAAATACCTTTTGGTCTGAGCTCTATGTTAGCATAATTAATATCCGAAACCGTATTCATGATACTTTGCATATTCGGACTTACTTCGTCAATAATCATTCGTTTAGAGCCTATACCTTTCATTTTCAATTTCTGTACCAAACTAAAAGGACTGCCAACAAGGTCGGTAATGATTTGTTTGTGTTCAGAATTAAAATGTGTGGTATTTAAAATCATAACTACGTAAAGATACAAATGTTTAACCTTTTAAAATAATAGTTAAACAAAAATTAACAGAGAATTATGAAAGTATGTTCTGACTTTTAAAAAAATACTATTAATCAGTCTTTAATAGTCTACTTCTGTCTTGTAAAGTGTGTCGTTTTAAAATGCGAAAACTTTCTTTTACCACCTCAGGATCTTTTTTCATATTCCATAAAATATCGCTGGCACGCTTTCTGTTTTCCTTTATGTCTACAATAGGCTCTGGGTAATCTTCACCTAATTTAAAGTTGTATAACCCTTGTTCTAATTCAGTCATTAAATAAGGTTCATGAATAAAAGGCACATCTAAATGTGCAAGTTCTGGTACCCATTTTTTTATAAAATCAGCATCAGGATCGTGCTTAAGTCCGTTTAATGTTGGATTATAAATTCTTAGATTATTAATTCCGGTTTCACCTGCTTGCATTTGCAATTGCGGAAAATGAATACCAGGTTCAAAATCTAAAAACTGTCGCGATAAGTGTTCTGAGGCATTTTGCCAAGGCTGCCACAAAATATGTGTAAAAAAGGATACAAGCATGGCACGCATTCTAAAGTTTACATAACCAGTCTCTACTAAACAACGCATGCTTGCATCTACTAGAGGGAAACCTGTTTGACCTTCCTTCCAGGCTTGTTGGTATTTTAAGGAAATACTCTTTTTTAATTTTTGATACCCTTTGTTAACGCTTTCGTTTTCCATGGTATGTTCCATTTCAAACTTTTGAATAAAATGGGCTTGCCATCGTAATCGCGATAAAAAACCGCCAATATGTCTTTTATCGTTGCTTTGTTCTTTAAGGTTTTGAGCTTTTTGAAAAATCTGTCGGATAGAAACATTTCCCCAGGCAATATAAGGCGAAAGCCTACTGCAACTGGTACGTGATGCTTCTGGTTTTGATATGTTGAACATATAGTCTTTATGACGATTCTCAAAAAATGACGAAGCATATTTCCAAGCAGTAGAACTTCCACCTTTTTGAAATATTGAGTCTTTTGGTGTGTCTAAGTCTGTAACTGTAAGTACACTTTCTAATGTAGTTATGGCATTAAGGTGAAGTAACTGATTTTCTTGTGGATTAAACTCTACAAGTGGTTGACTCATATAGTCTTCCCATTGTTCTAACCAGTTGTCTCTATTGGTTAGCCCACGTTCTACACCATTGTTTTTGCTTTCGCTCCAACGGATAAAGTTATTACGACAATAACGTGTAAATTCTTTATCTCTATTGTATGTCACTAGAATGCCTGTTTCTACATGAGAGAAAATGGCATCTATTTTATAGAATTCTTGAATTAAATTAAATGCTGTTTGAATATCACTCGTAACGCTTAATACTTTGGTGTTATATGGCTCTAATTGCTTGTTAAGGTCATTGATTGATTCTTTAATGAAGTTAAAATGTCGTTCACTATAATGATTGTCGTTTAGTAAAATATGTTCAAACACATAAAGCAGTAGTGTAGGTTTAGCAGTGCTGAGCGCATTAGTAATAGCTTCATTATCCTGAAGTCGTAAATCGCGCTTTAGCCATACAACATTAATATGTGGTTTGTTAGTCATTATAGCGTATTGAGGAATTTTTCTGCCTTATTAAAATGGTTTTCTAGCGTAACCTTTTTCATACGATCTAGGTTGCCTAAAAGCATGCCTAATCTAGGATTGCTCTCAAAAAAATCACGATGCTTATCCATAAAGGTCCAAAACAAGCCATCCCAAGTGTCTTGCCATTCACCTTTGCTGTAGTTGCTCATTTTCATAATGTAATTGCTGCTGCTTATGTATGGTTTTGTAGACATTAAACCACCATCGGCAAACAAACTCATGCCATACACATTTGGCACCATAACCCAATCGTAGGAATCAATAAATAATTCCATAAACCATTGGTAAACTTCATCTGGATCGAACTCGCAAAGCACCATAAAATTCCCAAGAATCATTAGGCGTTCTATATGGTGAGCATAACCTGTTTTTAATACTTTTTTTATTACATCGTCTATGGGTTTTATGCCAGTAGAACCATCGTAAAATGATGCAGGAATTTTTCGGTCAAAGTTCCAGAAGTTTTTGGTGCGTTCCTCTGTGCCTTTTACTTCGTAAACACCTCTTATAAACTCGCGCCAGCCTAAAATTTGCCTTACAAAACCTTCTGTTGAATTGATTGGTACATCATTTTCTTTGGCATAAGTAATGGCTTTATCAATAACGCTTGAAGGATTTAGCAAACCAACATTAATCAAAGGCGAAAGTAAACTATGGTTTAAAAAATGCTCTTCTTTTACAATGGCATCTTCATACACACCAAATTCATGAAAACGGTACTCAAAAAACTGCTGTAACCACGCTTCACAAGATTCAAAATCGATAGGATAATTGATAAAGTCGTTTAGTTCACCATAGTGATTATCAAAATGTTTCTCTGTGTACTTTTTCGCTTCCTCATAATATTCAGACTCTTCAGGAAACTGAATGTTTGGTGGTGTTTTGTCTTTTGGATATTTCTTTCGGTTTTCAGAATCGTAAGTCCATTTACCTCCTTCAGGTTCTTGGGAAACCATTAAAATGTCTCGTTTTTTTCGTTGTTCTTTATAAAATGAAGTTTGAAAAAATTTCTTTTTTGAAGGTTTAAAAAATGAGCTGAGGTCTTTTTTTGTATTGATAAACAGTGGACTTTCATACCATTCAATTGTAATGTCTTTTGAATTTGATTTAATACGCTTTTCTAACCAATTGTCTGTTGGGTCAATAACATGAAGCGTTTCTGTACCATTGTCTATGAGTTTAGGTATCAATGTTCTGATATCACTATCGTCTGAAGTTGCTTTAATATAATTTACTGTCTTGCCTTTCGATTTTAAATAATCTTCATAAGCCTTCATAGATGCTCTATGGAACGCTATTTTCTGTTTATGAAATTTATAGTGTTTGAAAAACAGATATTCTTCAATGAGGTAAATAGCAGAATCGATTTCAAGAATAGGTGAATCCTGAAATAATTGATGAGGAAATAGTAATATGTAGTCGTTTTTTTTCATGTTTACTTCCTGCGAATGCAGGAATCTTATTTTAGTCTTATAATTTCTTTACTTTTACGACCAACAAGATTTTAAAACTTGAAGGTTGTCTAATTCTTTTAATACAGCTTAAACGATAGATGTTACTACCAATAGAGGGATTCCTGTTTTCACAGGAATAAACTCGGTTGTAACCATAGATTTCTAAATTTTCCATTGCTGTCGTAACGCTCGGCTTGCAATTGTACATTGAATTTACGATCACGAGGATCGTTACCAACTCCAGCCACATACATCCAATTACCATAGTTGCTGTGCACATCATAATCGAGTAGAAGGGATTCAAAATACGCAGCACCTATGCGCCAATCTAACTCTAACTCTTTAGCAAAAAAGGATGCTACGTTTTGGCGACCTCTATTGCTCATCCATCCTGTTTCTTTAAGTTCTATCATATTGGCATTTACAAAGTCAGACGCTGTTTCTCCATTAATCCATTGTTGAATTTGTGTACGATTTGTAGACCAATTATAATCTTTGTTTAGTATGCCTTCGAGTTTAAAAATCTGGTTGCCATGCTTCAGAGAAATGTATTTGAAATAGTCGCGCCAAATCAATTCAAAAATTAACCAGTAGGTGGATTGGTTTTTGTAATGTTCTTTTTCAAATTGCTTTACTTTCCAATAGATCGCTTTGGCAGAGATACTGCCATTAGCCAGCCAAGGCGAAAATTTTGAACTATAATCCTTGCCTACCAAACCATTTCTGGTTTTTTTATAAAAACCTAGTTTTTTGGTATTGAAAAAATAGTCATTCAATCGGTTTTGGGCTGAAGTTTCACCACCTTTAAACGGAAATGCTGAGTGTGGATGTATTTCAAAATTATTAAAACCTAAATCTGAAAGTGTTGGAATCCTTGTAGTGTTTTCGATACGATTACTTTTCGACAGTTGTGGTGTTTCAACCTCAGGCCTAATACTGATGTATTTTTCTAATTTCTTTCTAAAAACCGTAAAGACTTGCGGTGTTTTTGAAATCTCAAAATTGATATCTTCAGGATGAAATAGAAATTGATTGTAAATGTGATGCCAAGTCACATTGTCAATGTTTGCTTTAACTGCATTTTCAGTGTCAATTTCTTCTTGTGTCCATTCCTTTTGAAGGTAAATGGCTTCAACATTTAGTGTATTACAAAGCTTCGGAATTATTAATTCGGGATGCTCGTTGTATACTAATAATTCTATGTTGAGTTGACTAAGTTGTGCTTTTAAATCTTTAATGGTTTCAATTAAAAATTGTGCTCTGAATTTTTCTGTTTTTCTAAAACCAAAAGCATCAATTTGAAACTGTTTTGGATCGAAACAATACACACCAAAAACAGTATTACCATTTTTAGTAGCTTCGCTTAAAACAGTATTATCTATAGTTCTGAGATCATTTCTAAACCAAATCAGATTTTTTATGTCGTTTTTCTGCATTTTTCGCTACAATATTTTACGTTGTCCCAATTTTTTGCCCATTTTTTGCGCCAAGTAAAAGGTCGCTCACAAACTGGGCATATTTTTGTGGGTAGATGTTGTTTTTTTACACCTCTCATTCGGGTTTTATTAGGGCATTAATCATTCCTTTAAAAACAAAGGCATGAAATGGTAAAACCATATACCAATACAAACGACCCCAAAGTCCTTTTGGCCTAAATACGGCACGTTGGTAGAGTTTATTTTTTACAATTTTAAATTCAAGCCAAGCTTCACCAGGTAGGCGCATTTCGGCAAATAGGAGTAGTCGTTTTTCTTGTTTGTCTGCAAAAAGTACGCGCCAAAAATCTAGAGGATCTCCAGCTTCAAGATAAGTGTCGTGCGTACGTCCTCTTCTAAGTCCAACACCACCAAAGAGCTTATCTACATAGCCTCTTATTTTCCATAAACCATTAAAACTGTACCAGCCATTACGACCACCAATACTCCAGATTTTATTCAGCGTATAATCTTCATTTTCTATCGTTCTGGAGCGTATATCTTTAAAGCAGCCATACTGCGGTAATTCTATATGTTTAGATAGCTGATCTTTAAATCGTCCGCTACTGACTGCGTCTTTCCAACTAGAGATTACACTGTTTTGCTCAATTCTTTGAAAAGCTAATTCAACAGCCTCTTTATAAGAAAGCGGCGAAATGTCTATATGTGTATTGATATCACTTGGTTTGCCAATGACTTCCACTTTCATGCTATCGACCAAGGCTTGGGCCAATTGAAACGATGTTGAAGTGACAAAATAGAGCCAATAAGAAGAAAGTTTAGGGCTTAAAACAGGTAAGGTGTAGATATACCGTTTTAAACCACGTACTTCTGCAAATTGTAAAAGCATTTCCTTATAAGTTAATACTTCAGGACCAAAAATGTCATAGGATTTATTGTAGAGTGCTTCTTTGCCTAGGGCTTGTGATAAGTAGGTGAGTACATCTCTAATACCAAGAGGTTGAGTTTTTGTGTTCAACCACTTTGGCGTAACCATAACCGGAAGCTTCTCTACGATATCTCTTATAATTTCAAAAGAAGCACTACCACTACCTACAATAATACCTGCTCTAAATGTTGTCAGGGCATAGCTGTCAGATTTTAATGTTTCTTCAACTTGTAAGCGCGATTTTAGATGTTTAGAAAGTGAATCGTCGTTAACGATACCACTGAGATAGATAACTTGTTTACATTCAGTAGCTTCAACAAGATTTTTAAAATTATGAGCACACTGACGTTCTAAATCTTCAAAATCGTCAGCATCTGTGGCCATAGAATGAATGAGGTAATAAGCCGCATCTATGGTTTTTGGAATTTTATTAGGTTCTGGACTTAGAAAATCCATTTTTATAAAAGAACATTGAGGATGTTCTTCAATTTCGTCTGGAATGCGATTTAAATCACGAACACAACAAACCAACTCATGTCCTTCCTCAAGAAGTTGAAGCGCTAATCTTTTGGCAATGTAGCCTGTTGTTCCTGTAATTAGTATTTGCATTAGTCATTAGGTATTGCAAATTCTGGTTTTGGGCGTTGGTATTCTAATCGCTGTTTTAAATTCGGGATGGCATAACCGTCTAAACCATTAATAGTGGCTACTTTAGCTTTAGATAAGTTTATAAATCCATCCTTTTCCAACAAATCGTCTTGCACGTAAAGGTTTTCAATTTTTCCTATTAATAGTATGGTATTATTGGCTTCAATTGCATATTCCTCTACATAGCTCATGGCCATTTGTATCGGACAACCCTTTACAAAAGGCACAAAAAAATTGTCTTTATATTCTTCTTCTAGTTTAGTGGTATCAAATTCTGAAATCGTAGCATCGTATTTCGCTGAGGTATGATGTGCGTCTTCTAAAATATCTTCATGAATATGGTTGATGGTGAATTTCCCAGTGGACCTTATATTATCATAAGTATTTCGAATAACTGTTGTTGGTCTTAGGAAAAAACCTAATAAAGCAGGATTAGAACCTAAATGCGTAATGGAACTAAAAACCGCAACATTTGTAACATCTAAATTGTCTTTAGTACCAATTAGATTCGCAGATTTGTAACCACTACAACTGTTAATTAGGTTGATGCGATACAAATGATGCATGTTGTCTATGTCTTGAATACTAAAGGTTGCCATATTAAAGATTTAAAAAATTGTTGATTTTGATGTTCTCGGCCTTAAGGTCAAACATTAGGTTGTACAGTCCGAAAAAGGTTCGGTTGATGTAAATAAAATGCTTAGAACCACGATTACCATTCATGTTACGTAATTCTGTACTTTTCGAATATTTCTGACCCATTTCTGTAATTCTTCCAAAGAAATTAGCATCCGAAAAGTCAAATTCTTCTGAGTGAAAGGGTTGTGTAAAAAGGCTTAATAGCTCATGAAACATGTCGGTAAAAAAGATAATCTCTTCTTCGGAATCATCTTTTCTTAATATTTCAAGTTCGTAGAGTTTTTCTTTGAATTTTTCAGGGTTATTGATAGTATCTTTTTCCGCAAGTTCAAAATAAGGTTTGTAGAATTTCTCAGGAATAGTTTTCATACAACCAAAATCTAGAGCAATAAGTTGTCCGTCTTTAGAAATTAAGAAATTACCTGGATGCGGATCGGCATGTACTTTTTTAAGGTTATGAATTTGAAACATATAAAAATCCCATAACGCTTGACCTAATTGAGTTGCCAACGCTTTATTTGTATTATGACTGGCGAATTCAGAAAGATGTTCACCTTCCATATAATCCATGGTTATAATACGCTCAGATGATAAATCTTCGTAATATTCTGGGAACTTTAAATTCGGAATGTGCTTACAAGCGTCTACAACAGCTTTACTTTGTGCTATTTCGAGGTTGTAATTGGTCTCTTCTGTAAGTTTGTCTTCAACTTCTTTAAAATACTTGTCGGAGTCTTTTCCTTTTATATTAAACATCTTTATAGCCACTGGTTTTACCAATGCTAAATCTGATGCGATACTCTCTGCAACTCCAGGATATTGGATTTTCACAGCAAATTTTTTCCCATCCTTTTCTGCAATATGGACTTGGCCAATACTAGCAGCATTGACTGAAGTTGCATTGAAAGTATCAAATAAATCATCGGGATGTTTCCCAAAGTATTTTTTAAATGTTTTTATAACCAATGGTGGTGACAATGGTGGTACCGAAAATTGGGACAACGAGAATTTTTCTACATAAGCCTGTGGTAAAATGCTTTTTTCCATGCTAAGCATTTGTGCCACTTTGAGAGCACTTCCTTTAAGTTGTTTTAAGCTGTCGTAGATGTCCTCAGCATTATTTTGATTAAGACGTTCTTTAGCTTCGGCTTCAGATTTGGTAATCTTATCACCATAATATTTTAAGTAGTTAACACCAACTTTTGCACCTGTGGTTACCAGTTTTGAGGCACGAGATATTTTTGATATAGGTATGCTATCTATGGTCTTCATTTAATTGCTGTGTATTTTTTCTTTGTAAATAAACTTCCCAAAGTCAATTAAACTTTTAAGTGGTGTGGTATCTATGAGGTCAAAACTTGCACGTACTGATTTTTCAATAAATACATCTGTTTTTTCAAATGAAGGTGAACTGTCGTCTAACCAAAATTTCATCGTTAGAAGCAATTGCAACCATGCTGATTCTTTAATGCTACGTTGCTGTAATTTGGTTAATTGTTCTTGCTTTAAATCAATGGTTTTGATATCTAGCAATTCAATGTAATTTGTAAAACGCTGTTTTAAAGGTGCTAAAGTGCGTAATGTTTTTAATGACTTTTTGTGTTCACCCAAAGCATAAGCGACATAACTTCTGTTTGCTGTTAGAATTTCAAAAAAAGTGAAGTAAAAGCTTAAAAGCTTATTGCGTGCATCAAAGGAAGCGTAGTCATCACTTTTCTCTAAAACTGTAATTGTATTATCAAAGAATATTTTGAAGATGGATTGTTCTAAAATATCAAATGACGAAAAGAACTGATAGAATTGTTGTTCTTCAAAATTATTGTCCTTTGCAAACACATATACCGATTTTGGTTGTTGGTTATGTGTAAGGACATAATCCATATAATAAGAAATAAGATCTGCTTGCTTTATGTTTTTTTTCTTTGCCATTGTAATAGATTTACAATGTAAAGATACAAAATGTTTAACGATATAAATTAAAAGTTAAACAAAATTTAACTCCCAATATAAAGCAAGCAGATTTTTTAGGCTTATGCTTTTGATTTGGTATAGTACTTTTTGCGCAACCAAAAAGCGACACGTACCAATAGAATTAATGCTGGTACTTCTACTAAAGGGCCAATAACTCCTGTAAAGGCCTGGCCAGAATTAAGTCCAAAAACTGCAATGGCAACTGCAATGGCTAATTCAAAATTATTACCAGCAGCTGTAAAAGCAATAGCTGCATTTTTATCATAAGGTGCTCCCATTGATTTGCTCACAAAAAAGCCAATAAGAAACATTAAGGTAAAATAGATTAACAATGGTATGGCTATAATAAGTACATCACCAGGAATCTCAACAATCAGTTCACCTTTTAATGAAAACATCACAATAATTGTAAATAACAATGCAATTAATGTTAATGGTGAAATTGTTGGAATAAACTTTTGTGTATACCAAGCTTCACCTTTAAGTTTTACCAAGATTAGGCGCGACAATATGCCAAGTAAAAAAGGAATACCTAAATAAATAGCAACACTCTCTGCGATGGTTGCAATAGATATATCTACAATAGCACCTTCAAAACCAAAATAGGGTGGTAGCACAGTGATAAACAGATAGGCATAAAAGCTATAACCAAACACCTGAAAAATACTATTTAATGCCACTAAACCAGCACCATACTCACTACTACCTTCTGCCAAATCATTCCATACTAATACCATAGCTATACAACGTGCCAAACCAATAAGAATAAGGCCTACCATATATTCTGGGTGATTTTGAAGAAATAGTATGGCCAAAACAAACATTAAAACAGGGCCAATAATCCAGTTGAGCACTAATGAAATTGATAATATTTTTACATCCTTAAAAACCTTAGGTAGTAAGCTATAATTAACTTTTGCCAGTGGAGGATACATCATTAATATAAGTCCGATGGCAATAGGAATGTTTGTAGAGCCACTACTATAAGAGTTAATTAGCTCTGGAAATTTTGGAAAAAAGTAACCTATCCCAACTCCCAAAATCATGGCTAAAAATATCCATAATGTTAGGTAGCTATCTAGAAAACTGAGTTTCTTTTTCATTTTTGATTAGTGCTTTATTTGAGAAAAAACAAACTTCATTTCAGTGCCGATTTGAGTGCTACGTTCCAGGTACTTTTCGGCTTGTTGAGGAGTTCCATCCGCTATTTTTGGATCTTCGTAAGTAATTGGAATACGCTTTTCCGCACCAGCAATAAAAGGACAACCTTGATCCGCCGAAGAGCAGGTCATTATGGCGGCAAAACCACTTTGAGGGTTAAATTCTGACGCAATGGTTTTTGAAAATCCAATTATAGGATGCGTGTTTTCAGCATACTTTAAACTGTACACAGGATTGTTGCCTTCAGATAATGTTTCTACATTAAATCCAGCGTTAGAAAGTGTTTCTGCTGCTACAGGAAATAAAGCAGTAGCTTCTGTACCAGCTGAATAGCAAAACAGATTATCAATGCCATAGTACGTACCCAAGACTTGTGCCCAAGCTTGTGATAAATGACTTCTTCTAGAGTTGTGCGTACAAATAAAATTTAGGTTTACAGTGGTTTTGGCATCAACTTTAGATTGAATAAAATCTATTAAAGGTTGAAGTATTTTTTTTCGTTTTTCAGGGATTGAAGCTGTATCAAAGTTTTCAATATTTTCTTTTAACGTTGGGTATATCATGATCTAGATTTTGGATTTAACAACAGTTGCCATCAGGTGAACAACAAGGCTCATCATCCGTTAAATTTGAAAGTTGAAGTTTTGGTTTTTTTTCCTTTTTCCCAGGCTTTTCAGCATATACTGTGATACTGAAAATACCAACATCTTCAGAATTAAACTGTTCGATCATCTCTTTATCCAAATATTTACTTAAAATATCATCTGGAATAGTGATAGGCTTTTCTTTTTGAATATTAACATTCACAAAACCTTCATCAGAAATATGTTTTAGATATTCCTCTTTTTGAATTGCGCCAGCCACACATCCAGCATACATTTCGGCATCTTCTTTTAATGCTTTTGGCAAATCACCTACCAAAACAATATCAGAAATACTAAAATGACCTCCAGGTTTTAATACTCTGAAAATTTCACTGATAACTTTTTGTTTGTTAGGCACTAGATTAAGTACACAATTACTAACAATAACATCAGCAACATTATCGCTTACAGGCATATTATCGATATCACCTTCTCTGAATTCAACATTGTTGTAGCCAAGTTTTTCAGCATTAATGCGTGCCTTTTGTATCATAATAGGAGTGAAGTCTATACCAATAACTTTTCCTTTGCTACCAGTTTCATGTCTCGCTACAAAACAATCGTTACCAGCACCAGAGCCTAAATCTATAACGGTATCACCTTTTTGTATTAAAGCGAACTGCGTGGGTAACCCGCAACCTAAACCTAAGTCAGCATCACTGACATAACCTTTAGTTTCAGAATAATCATCCATCATTATGTTATAAACTTTGTTGGATGGAGTAGTGGCGCCACAACAAGATGAAGCATTTTCAATCTTACCTTGCTCGGCAATTTTTGCATATCGTTCTTTTACGATGTCTTTAAGTTCTTGTTCAGTTTTCATAATTATATGTTTTGTATTGATGTATAATCAATATGGTTTAACAACAGTTGGGTTTTTTAGATTCATAATCCAGAAATTGAGAGATAAGATTCTTTGCATTAGTCCAATTATCTTCATCTATACAATAGCACACACTAGTGCCTTCTATATTTCCTTTAATTAATCCAATATTTTTTAATTCTCTGAGATGTTGAGAAATTGTAGCTTGTGCTAAACCAATTTCTTCCACCAAATCACCACAGATACAGGTATTAGAATTGATTATGTGTTGTAAAATTGCAACTCTTGCAGGATGCGCAAATGCTTTTGCTATTGTAGCAATTTGGTTTTGCTCTTCTGTGAAAATCTCAGATTTCGTAAGTCCCATAATTTTTCTTAATTATTATATTGCAATATTACGATTAAATAAGTTGTCAAACGCAATTTCAATGTTAATTTTTCATTTTTAGGTATTCGTTAACATACTGCACTTATGTTATGTCGTAATTTTAACAAAACATTAATCAACATTTATAAAATGAAAAAATTAGTACTTTTTGCATTTGCCTTAACCTTAATGTTTAAGGTAAACGCACAGGTGGAAACACCACAGCCAAGTCCTTTTACTAAAATAGAGCAGAAGGTTGGTTTAACAGACGTAACCTTAGAATACTCTCGTCCAAGTATGAAAGGAAGAAAAATATTTGGGGATCTTGTACCTTATGGAAAAATGTGGCGTGCTGGTGCCAATAAAAACACTACTGTTACTTTTAGTGATAATGTTTCTATAGAAGGTAGCAAACTAAAAGCAGGTTCTTATGCCATATTTATCACTCCAAATAAGGACTCTTGGGACATTGTATTTTATTCAGATACAAATAACTGGGGAACACCAGCTGAATGGGATGATTCTAAAGTTGCAGCAAAGGCTTCTGTAAAAGTTTATGAAATGCCAATGGATGTTGAGACTTGGACTATTGGATTTGATGATTTAACTAATAATTCTGCAAGTATTGGTTTCGTATGGGAAAACACTTATGCTGCCGTTACTTTTAAAGTCCCAACAGAAGAGAAAGTATCAGCTTCTATCAAAAATGTAATGTCTGGTCCTTCAGCTGGTGATTATTACTCTGCAGCAGTATACAATTTATCTGAAGGTAAAGACTTAGATCAAGCAATGAAATGGATTGACAAAGCTGTAAAAATGACAGAAAAAGAACCACGTTTTTGGTATTTAAGACAACAATCTTTAATACATGCAGCAAATGGTGATAAAAAAGGAGCTATAGAGGCTGCAAAGAAATCTCTTGAAGGTGCAAAAGCAGCAGGAAATGCTGATTATATTAAAATGAACGAAGATTCTTTGAAAGAATGGGGAGCTATGTAATAGTAGCTAACCACATAGTAAAAAACGCAACTCATTGAGTTGCGTTTTTTATTTATAAGTTAAACCTATATGTTTTCTAACTAAATCCAGAGTTGAAATAAGCTCTTTGCTTTTTTCAAAAGTCATAACATCACTTTCGGTTTTACCTTTTCTAATGAGTTGATTGAAGTGTTCTGTTTCGTAACTATATCCAATTGTTTTATAATCAAAAATTTTAAGCTCTTCATTCTCATTTTTGTCAATTATAGTTACGGTTGAAGGTTCATGAAAGCGACCATTAATTTTAATAATTCCCTCTTCGCAGTGAAAAACAGCTTCTGTTTTAGTTTCTTCTTTTAATGTACTTCTAAGAATTGCTAAGACATCACTGTAATTAAATATCATTTTACATTCTGAATCTGCACCAGTTGGGAAGAATTCAGCCTCTGCTTCTATGATGTCAGGTTTTCCTAAACTAGAGATTGCTGTAAAAATAGGATAGATACCAATGTCTAAAAGACTACCACCTCCAACAGATTTGTCAAATAATCTTGATGTTACATCATACTCTGGCTTAAAACCAAAATCAGCCTCAAGCTTTATGAGTTTACCAAAATACTTTTGCTCAATTAAATCTAATGCATATCTAAAATGAGGAAGAAATATAGTCCACATTGCTTCCATTAAAAGTGTATTTTTTTCTTTTGAAAGTTGAATCATTTCTTCAACTTCCTTTAAATCCATGGCAAAAGGTTTTTCACACAAAACAGGAATACCTTGATTAAGACATAAAAGGGTGTGTTCTTTATGAAAGCTATGTGGTGTTGCGATATAAACAGCATCAACTTTAGGATCTAAACTTAACTCTTTGTAATTGCCATAAGCTACATCAGCATTAAATTCTACACCAAATCCCTTAGCTTTTTCAAGGTTTCTTGATGCAATAGCATATAGTTTAGCATTAGGGACAGTACTTAAATCCTTTGCGAATTTAGCAGCGATTTTACCAGCTCCAATAATTCCCCAACGTATTGTTTTAGTTTCCATTGTTTTGTGTTTTAGGTAATATAGGCTGAATTATATGTGCTATAACAATAACCAATATACAACCAAAAAGATTTAGCCATAAATATGGCATCCAATCAAAAGCCCAACCGATAATTACAATAGCTTGTGTAATTAGCGCTCCAATAAAAACAGAGTTACCTTTTACGTGTTTAAAGAAAAAAGCTAGCAAGAAAATACCAAGCACATTACCATAAAATATAGAGCCAATAATATTTACAAGTTGGATTAGATTTTCAGCCAAATCCGCAAAGCAGGCAATAATTATAGCTATAATTCCCCAACCTAACGTAAACCACTTGGTCATATTTACCATATGTACTTCACCTTTATCTACTTTTAGATTTCTGCCGTATAAATCAATGGATGTAATCGTTGCTAAAGCATTAATTTCTGATGCCGTTGAAGACATAGCTGCCGATAAAATTACAGCCAATAATAAACCGATTAAACCTGTTGGCAAATGATTTAGAATAAACCGAATAAACATGTAATCTCGGTCATTAGTTTGAGTGTCTTTGGCAGCGTCTTTGTAGAGCGTTTTTAATTCAGTCGACTTGGTTTTGTAAGCTTCGCTTTTAGGGTCAGACTCCAGTTTTTCAACTGTTTTTTCAAGAGCAATATATTTTGCCTTGTATTCTGGATCAATGGCTTTTTTAATTAAGAATTTAGACTCTAAACGATAGCTTTTTTCAATACTATCTATTTGAAATAATTCTTGTTTTAATTCAGGGTTTTCATCTTTTGCATAAGCTAAACTAAGACGTTGCTTCATATCAAACAATTCTGCTTGTTTATCTTGAAGCGCTCTATATTCATTTCCATATTCTGAAGCTAAAACTGTTTCAGTAGACTTATCAATAAAATTTAATGGTGAAGGGTTAAACTGATAAAATACAAATACCATAACACCAACCAGAAGAATAAAGAATTGCATAGGTACTTTTAGTAGTCCGTTGAAGAGTAGGCCCATTTGCATTTCTTTCATGCTTTTACCAGAAAGGTAGCGTTGCACCTGACTTTGATCTGTACCAAAATACGATAACATTAAGAATGTGCCACCAATAAGTCCTGTCCAAACGGTATAGCGATTTTCTAAATCGAAAGAAAAATCTAATACTTGCATTTTTCCAGTTGCACCAGCAATATCAATAGCATCAACTACAGAAACTTCATTAGGAATGAGGTTGATGATGATGATTAATGCAGCTACCATACCAGCAAAAATGACAAACATTTGCTGTTTTTGGGTTACTGTTACAGCTTTAGTACCTCCAGAAACGGTATAGATAATAACAAGAACACCAATGATAATGTTGAGCGTAACAATGTTCCAACCTAATACAACAGATAAAATAATGGCAGGAGCAAAAATGGTAATACCTGCTGCCAAGCCACGCTGAATTAAGAATAAAATGGCAGTAAGTGTTCTGGTTTTTAAATCGAAACGATTTTCGAGAAATTCGTAAGCGGTATATACTTTAAGCCGATGGTAAATAGGGATGAATACCAGACAGATGATAACCATAGCAATTGGCAAACCGAAATAGAATTGTACAAATCCCATGCCGTCTGAAAATGCTTGACCTGTGGTAGAAAGAAACGTGATAGCACTAGCTTGTGTTGCCATTACAGACAAACCGATAGTCCACCATTTTGTAGTATTTCCACCTCTTACATAATCCTGAACATTTTTGCTACCTCGCGTTTTCCATGTGCCATAACCTACAATTACAGCTAATGTAACAATGAGAACAGTCCAATCTATCCAGTCTAAAGTCTGTTGCATAAGCTTAAGCGAATGAAGCAGTTATAAAATAAAATAATACAATGTAAAGTGCATTTGCGATGAGTACGATGGTGTACATCTTGTCCCATTTTTGCTTTGGTTGCGGTTGATCTTGGTTCTGCATTTTAATAAAGTATTAGTTTTTAAGTTTATTAATTTCTTCTTTACCAGCAGAAAGTAAATTGGCAAAAAGTCGATAAGCACCAGAGACACCAGCAGGAAACTCTCTAAAAAAGCTTAAACCTGTGTATATGTAGTTACCTTTTCCGTATTTGGCAACCAATAAACTACCTTCTTTAGGCGATTCACCTTTATCATTCATGGATAGAAGTGGTGTAAATTCTTCTGACCAATCATTAGGGAAGTATAAACCACGTTCTTGCACCCAGCCATCAAAATCTTCTGTTGTAATTTTATTTGGAAAATTTAGTAGTGAGTGGTTAGGATCAAGTATTGTTACTGAGGCATTTTCATCTGTAACACGATCTCTTGAAAGTTGTAAATGGTAAGGTGATAAATTATCAACTTTTAGACGTCTGTTAGTATTATACTGCACGATAAGATTTCCACCTTCTTTAACATAGTCTAGTAAGAATTTTTGTTTGAATTTTAATTCATCTAAGATATTGTAAGCTCTGATACCAACAACAATTGCATCAAAATTTATAAGGTTTTCGGCTGAGATTTGTTCAGGTTTTATGATGGTAACGTTGTAGCCAATTTGTCTTAAACTCTCTGGTACAACATCTCCAGCACCTTCAATATAGCCTATGTTATTACCACGTTTGTCAATATCTAAACGCACCACTTTGCTTACGCTTGGCATTAAAACGGTTTGGAAAGGAATGTGACTGTAGTCTATTTCTACAAGTTCATCAGTGTAATATTCTCCATTAATGTTTACCATTGGAGTAATAAGACCTTCACTCTGATTTTTTGGAGGAATCACTGTAAATACTACTTTTTGAACGTCACCCTTATTAACAATTTCAATTTTTTGTTTTTGTGGATAGACATTCCAATCGTTTGGATATGCCATTTGCACATAGCCTTCAATTGCATCTCGACCAGCTTTTACAGTCACTTCAATCTCTTTTTGTTGATCATTTTCAAAAATGAAAACTTTATCAGAGATGCTTGCAGATACTTCTGGTATCACTTCAAAAGGCCTGTACAATTCACCTTTGTCTGGTTGCGAATAACGGTATACTACAGGCTTTGTTATGGTGATAGGTGTACCTTCAATGTTTAAATTAAAATCTACAAATGCAGCTCTTGGTGTTTCTGGCTTGCCTACCCATTGAGCATTATCGACATGATACATGCCAAGTGTGCTCTTTTTATTCAACCAATACGGAGTCGTATAATGTATGTTTTTTGGTATTGTAATGCCTTCGTTAAAATTTAATTTCTGGTTTTCTACCATATTCATATCCTTAGAAATAGCATTAGGAAGTGTCGATAATTTATAGGATTTTAAATTAATTGATGCAGAGCTTCGGTTTAATGCTTCGATATTTAGACTTACTGTTGAGTTGGGTGCTGCATGTGGTGAATTTGCTGATACTTCTAGGTATAAGCCTGCACAAGCCTCAATTATGGTCAGTAATTCTTTGGTTTTAATGGCTTTCCAATGCTCATCTTTTACATTTTGGAGCAATCTATAGGCTTCTAATAATTGTGGTAGGTGAGTGGCTGGATTTTTAAAATTAAAATTCTCTTCAACGGAGTTTAAAATGTCTCCGATTGCTTTTCCGTCTTCAATTCTATTCCAAGACGTGTCTATACCTGCAAACACTGAATTGCTATTATCCAGTGGTTCGCCTTTTAAAAACTCGATATATTCCTGTTGCCTTCCTCGTTGCGATAGACGACCAAAACCTTGGCATAAGTGCTGACTGCTTGCCAAAGCAGCAACTTCGTTGTTAGACATACCTTTACTTGGATAATAAACACCAATATCAAAATTCAGCATATTGCTTTTGTCGGCTTCTTCAAATTTTTCCTGGCTACCATAAAACCACCAAGACGTGTTAAAAAAGATACGCTTTGGCTGCCATGTATCAGTATATTGCAATTGTGATGGATATTGAGAGGCATCGTTTGCTAAATCGAAAGCTTCCATACTTAACATTGCGGAAGATGTGTGATGTCCATGAGTTCTACCAGGTGTTCTATGATCAAAACGGTTGATAATCACATCTGGTTTAAATTGTCTTATTGCCCAAACCACATCGGCAAGCACCAAATCTTTATTCCAGATATCTAGGGTTTCGTCAGGATGTTTTGAGTAGCCAAAATCGTTGGCTCTGGTAAAACGTTGTTCACCACCATCTACACGACGAGCTGCTAATAATTCTTGGGTTCTAATGACTCCAAGCAGTTCTCTAATTTCTGGTCCTATAAGGTTTTGTCCACCATCTCCACGTGTTAGTGATAAGTAGCCTGTGCGTGCTTTCACCTGGTTGGACATGTAAGAAATTAATCGCGTGTTTTCGTCATCTGGATGTGCTGCAACATATAAAACAGAACCTAAAACATTAAGCTTCTGAACAGCTTCATAGATTTCTGAGGAATTGAGTTTTTTGGGTTGTTGTGCTGATAAAGAAATTAAACAGCTAAAAACAAAGAGAATACAGAGTCTAATCTGAAACATGAGGTTATCTAGTTAGTGTGCTCATCAAATATAAAAAACATGCCTACTATAACCTTGTTTTTAGGTTTTGTTTAACGTTGGGTTTCTGAGATGTGAAATATTAGATACTAAAAGTTAGAAATGTGGACTGTAACTATGGTAGGTAATCTCTATGAATACTGGTAATTATAATTACAAATCGTTCCATAAAGAAACCTACATTCATTAGAATGGAAACTAATAACACAAAATAGATGTTTTTACCAAGTGGTTTGTAAAAAAGAATAAGAGGAAAAATACAATTAAAGAATAGCATTAACCAATATGCCCAAGCATATGGTCCTGTAGCACGATTAATAAAAGCATAGTCACCAGAATTTGGTAGTGCTAAAATCAGAAACCAACATATTATTGTGATTATTGAATAAATAATCATTATCCATCTAATGAAGTTGAAGGCAGAAGAGTAACTATTTTCTTTACTAGTTAGAATTCGTATTATTATAAGAAGGAATATAACCAGATATAAATAAGCAATGATGTACTTGCTTAAGAATATTGGGATTTCAAAAAGTTTATCAGATAAAAACATCCTTTAGAATAGCTACAACCACTTCTTCCTTTTAAAATAATAAAGCATTGCCAAAAATAGCACTATCATAACTCCCCAAAGTATATGGTAACCATACTTGTAGTGTAGTTCTGGAATGTTTTCGAAATTCATTCCATAAATACCTGCAATGAAGGTAAGTGGAATAAAAATGGTAGCAATAATGGTTAGCACTTTCATCACTTCGTTCATTTTGTTGCTAATGGTAGTCATGTACATATCCATTAAACTCCAGATCATTTCACGGTAGATATCTATGTTTTCTGATACTTGAATTAAGTGGTCGTAAATATCTCTGTAAAAGGTAATTGTGCGTTTGAAAATAAATGGATGCTCACCTTTTTCAATACGATTAATAATTTCGCGAAGTGGAAAAATTGCACGACGGACTTTTAGAATTTCACGTTTAAGTTGTTGTACTTCGATATTTATGTTTTCTCTGGCATTACCAGAAAACAATTCGGTTTCTAAATCTTCAATTTTGTTGCCTAAGGTTTCAATGATACTAAAGTAATTATCTACAATAGCATCAATTAATGCGTACATTAAATAATCGGATTTTAAACCTCTTATTCTTCCATTAGACAATCGCAGTCGCTCTCTAATAGACCCAAAAACATCTCCTTCGGATTCTTGAAAAGTTAATACATAGTTTTTGCCCAAAACAATACTTACCTGCTCAATAACAATGTTTTCGTCCTCATCGTAATAAAGCATCTTTAGTACTACAAAAAGATAATCATCGTATTCGTCTATTTTAGGTCGTTGAGAAGTGTTTACAATATCTTCTAAAACCAGTGGATGAAGGTCGTATTGTTTACCAATATCTTCAATTTTGTCTGTATGTTTTAGTCCATCGACATTTATCCAGGTTACCGAATCTGTTTCTTTATAGTTAACAGCATCTTCAATATTGAGTAAAATAGATTCTTCAATATGGTCTTTTGTGTAATCGAAGCATTCTACATGAAAATCTTTGTCTGATTTTTTTCCAGTATAAATTAGCGTTCCAGGAACCTGACCAATATGTTTTTTAGATTCTTGGGTGCGTTTTTTCTTAGTTCGTCTTTTAATCATAATTTAAAGGATACTGCTATCGTCTAAGGCATCTTTCTCCATTAAAGTTACAGCTTTTTGAAGAATTAAGTTATTTGGATAAGTAACCAAGTCTCCATTATCTTCTCTAAGGATGAGTTGAAATGCTCTAATATCTTCTATAATAGCTTCTACAGGATAATCTTTGTCGTGTATTTTTATCTTATCACCAACCTTGTAAGGGAATGAAAAGAACATAATTACTCCAGAAGTTATGTTGCTTAAAATAGACCAAATAGCAAATAAGGCTATACCGATAACAGCAAATACAGACGAAAACACTAAGGTGATGTCACTGGTTTTGGCACCGAGAATAAAGGCTTCTATCAACAATGCTAACAGTACCAAGGTTACTGTTGCATAACGACCAATTAGTGCAGCTCTGGCTTCGGTAGTTCCGCTTTTTTTACCAATTTTATTTACTGCGACAACAATTATCGCTCGTATAATTAGCATTACAACAAGAACAATAACGGAATAGATAATCTCAGATTGGTAAGTTTCAAAGAAATTTGACATAGAGTAATATGGTTAGTATATAAACAAAGGTAGATAATATTCTATTGTAACTTTAATGTAGTTCTTAAACTTTCGTCTGTATTATTGTTTTTGTTCCAATAGGCAGATTTAATCGTTTCTAGCTTAGTGGCTTTAGTTGTTAAAGTCTTTGCAGATGCACCAAATCCGCTTGTTGATGTTTCTTCCCAACCTAAAATTTCGAAAGGGAATGCTGTGTTAAAATTAATCTTCAGGCTTCGGTTTAATTCAGGATAGTTTAAAGTATATGTACCATCATTTAAATTTGCGAAAGCTTTGTAAGCAGTAATGGTTTTATGTTTTAATCTGGTAAACTCTAATGATGGAATTATACTAATTTCACCAATTGGTAAGGTACTTGGATTTATTCTCAGTTTAGTCCAAAGCTCATTTTCTGTCCATGTTTTTTCAAGTTTAAAATTTTGATCTGCTTCACCTTGAAAATAGGAGTGTGACATAATTTCAAACTGATTACGGTTATTAAGTTGCGTGTACACATGGCCACACCATTCTTGTATAGAAGCTGATACTTTTAGTGCATGTTGATTATTTGCTACAGGGAAAAACGTGCTCTGCATAATACTATATGGATAAATACCAGTGTTGAATTTTTTGGTGGCATTTAGCTTTAAAACTGGTATGTTGCTCTCGTCATAAGTATCTGCTTTGACTTGTGTGTCTGGTAAAAAATCTTCAGTAACAAAAACTAAAACGGCTTTACCATCTCTTATTTCACCATAACGCGCTTGTTCTAGTTTGTAAGATGTAATTTCTGCTTCACCTGAATACCAATAATCTTTATAAGCTTGAGATAACTCTTCTTTTGGCTGCTTTTCTTCAATCTCTGGACGTAAGTTTTCTGAGATTTCCGAAGAGGTTTCAACTGCTTCTTTACAACTTTGAAATGCAACTACTAAAATTGGGAATATAAAAAGTAACTTTTTCATGACTAATATTTATTATTTTCAATAAACTGATAGTCAGTAATAAATGATATGGAAAGGTGATGTTTACTGACAGGCAGGAGCCTAAAATGGGCTTTCTTACAAAGTTACAATCTGCTTAAGTGTTGGCAATGGCATTTAACGTTTCGTAAAGTAAATGTGTAGGTAAACCTACTACGTTGTTATAAGACCCTTCAATATTGGTGATTCCTACAGCTCCAATCCATTCTTGTATGCCGTAAGCACCAGCTTTGTCTAAGGGCTCGTAGGTGTTTACATAGTACCAGATTTCAGTATCTGTTAATGCCTTAAAAGTAACTTTAGTAATGGTGTTGACAATTTTTTGCTGAGTTGGTTGTGTAAAGCAAATTGAGGTCATTACCTCATGGGTTTTGTTGCTAAGCGATTTAATCATCCTAAAGGCATCCTCCTTGTCTTTTGGTTTTTCAACAGGTTTGTTGTCTAACCAAACAATGGTATCGCTAGTAATTAAAATATCTTTGTCTTTGAGTTGATTTTTAAAGGCTTCAGCTTTTAATTTTGCTAAATAATCTGTGATTTCTGTGCCTTTTAGAGTATTTGGATAAACTTCTTCAACAGGGTGAAGACGTACTTCAAAATCTATATTCATAGACTTTAAAAAGGCATGACGTCTTGGAGAAGCAGATGCTAAAATGATGTTGTAATCTTTTAGTTTATTGTTTAGCATATTACTTCAAAATAAAAGGATAAAGACTCATAGAAAGCATGCCTGTGAGCATAACTAGTTTTAACATCAGACTAATATGTTTGTAATGCGATTGTTGCTCTGCGCTAAAAATCTTAATGGTAATATAGATTAGTGGAGCAACAACAAATACTAAAAAGTAACCTACTAAAATTTGTTGCGTATATAAACTCGTGATAATGTAATACACAACTGCAAAAAGAGGGATTAAAGATAGCACAAACGCGATTTTATTTGCTCTATCTCTTCCTAAAACAATTGGCATGGTTTGCATACCAACCTTATGGTCTCCATTAATATCTTCAATGTCTTTTATAACTTCCCTTACCAGATTTATTAAGAAAGCGAAAATAGCATAGTCCCTTATAATTTCTAAAAAAGGCATGTTGGCTACATTGTTGAAAGACATCATAGAAGGGATTAATTCAAAAATGCCAACCACCAAAATACTCAGTGCAACAACAATAGATACCACAATATTTCCTATTAAAAACATCTGTTTTAGTGCAGTAGAGTAGATGTATAGCAACGCAGAACTAATAAAAAATACTACAAAAAGAGAAGAATAATTAATGTGATACGATAGGTAAAAACCTAGTCCAACACCTATAACATTTAGAAGCATGAAGTAGGTGTAGCCATCCTTTTCTGAAATGTATTTATTGATAATAACTTTGCTTGGTTTGTTCACCTTATCAGTGTCAATATCATAAATATCGTTAATTATATAACCTCCAGCCGCTATACAAAGTGTTGCTATTACCAAAATAGCGAAGGCAAAAGTACTTAGAGTTGTTGTAACACCTTGGCTTTCATTAAATGGAAGCAATAAAGCATATTTAATTAATATTTGCACAAGGGCAATCATAATTAGGTTTTTCCAACGGATTAGATTAAGAAAATGAATCATTTATAGGGATTAATGAGAAAGAATTTGATTGATTAAATAATAGACAACATAAACTACAAAAGAAAAAATAATAAGGCTTATAATAACTGTTCTCCTAAATAGTTTTCGTTCTTGTTTGCGAATTTTATTTTTAATTTTTTCTTTATCGGCTTTACTAAGATTTTTGTGCATAAACTCCATTTCGTAATGGAGATGAGCCTCTAAATCTAGTTTTTCTTTGTAAACAGAAAAAGGTGTACTTGTTTTTTGGTTAAAAGTAGATTGGTTGTTGCCAAACCCTATATAACCAAAACCAGTGCTATGTCGTCTGCTTCTACGAGCCATGTTATTTAATCGTATTTAGCGTCAAAATTACCATTCCACTTATTATGCACTTTTAGTACTTGCTCTATAACATCTCTGGCAGCACCTTTCCCGCCATGTTTATGTGAAATATACTTTGAAATAGCTTTAATTTCTGGCGCAGCATCTTGTGGACAACATGGTAGACCTGCTAGTTTCATAACAGGAAAATCTGGGATATCATCTCCCATATATAACACATTAGAGGCTTTTACATTTCGCTTTTCTAAATAATCGTTGAGTTGTTCAATTTTATTGTGCGCGCCTAAATAAATGTCTTTTACACCTAAGCCTTGCAAACGTTTACGAACACCTTCGTTAGAGCCACCAGAAATTATACACACATTAAAACCAGCATCAACAGCAGTTTTTAAAGCAAAACCATCTTTAATGCTCATTCTGCGAAGCATTTCTCCAGAGGTTGTAATGGTAACTGTACCATCAGTAAGTACACCATCTACATCAAAAATAAAGGTGTTGATATTTATAAGGTATTCTTTATAGCTTTTATCGTTGTCCATAAGTTTTAAGGTATGATATTTCTATCATTCAATTTTTTAAATATATCAAAATAATGTTTGTCAGTTCTTAATTCAATAACCAATTCTTTGTTATTGTTGGAAATGTGATACACTTCACCTGTTATTAATAAAGGTCTCAAGATAGTAATCAAATCTGAAATAGATTTTGAATTGTTTTCAGATATTAAAGTGTACTTCTTAAAGTTGTTTAGTTCTCTGAATTTCGGCTTTAAAACTTTTAAAAATGAATCTTTTATTTTCTTTTTTCTAATTACAAATCTTCCATTTTCTAATCCATGTGTTTTCCAAATAGAGGACACAAATAAGTTTTGGGTTTTAGTAGAAAGTAGCAAGTTACCTGAAGTTAAAGTAGATTTTTTATACTTTAAAACCCATTCTTTCGGAGTATTAATTTTGCCAATGACCAAATAAGACCAAGCGTTGTACTTACCCTCAGAGAAACCTTCATATTCTTTAATAAACTTTTCAAAAGTTAAGCAGAACTCTTTGTTAGCTTTATAAAAAGGTGATGACTGTTCAGAAGGTGAAGCGTTAGTCTCAATCATCTATAATTATGTGTTTTTTTAATTGAAGCCGTTAATAATTCATAAATGGCTTTATGCTCTTCGCTTTCTATCTGTTTTAGATGACGTTTTATGGTCTTTTTATCGTTGCGCTTTGCTGGTCCTGTTTGTGCCATGTAAGGTGACATATCCTGAACCTTTCTGGCAGTTTCCATAATCAATGGTTTTAGAATATCAAAGTTAATGCTTTTTGCATCACTTATTTCGTGGGCTATTCTATACAATTGATTGGTGAAATTATTAATAAAAACAGCCGATAAATGTAATGTTTGGCGTTGTTCTGTTGTAATCTTATGAGCTTTACAGCCTAAAGCTTCAGCTAAATCTTTTATAAACTGAAGATTTGCTTTTTCAGTCACTTCAATACAAATAGGAATCTCACTAAAATCTAACTCCGCATCCTTTGAAAAAGTTTGTAGAGGATAAAAAACAGCACGCTGATTTTTCTTATCTAAATCGTGGATAGAAACACTGCCAGACGTATGTGCTACCAACCTGTTTTCAAACGGTAGTGCTCTAGAAAGCGACGCAATACTATCATCGCTAACAGCCATAATATAAATGTCAGCATCTTCAAGTTTAGAAAAATCATCTATAGTATCAACTTCATTTGCGTAAGACGAAATATCGCTGTATGTGCGATTATACCATTGTTTAACAGTAACATCTTTAGCGTTTTTAAAGGCTTTATATAAATGAGATGCAACATTTCCTGCACCCAAAATTGTAACAGTTATCATGCTGTAAAAATAGTAAGATTTAGATTAAAAGAATAACTTTGAAATATGAGTAAATCTGATATCAAAACAAGAGATGATATATATCGCTTAGTCTCACAATTTTATGCAAAAGTGAGAAAAGATAAAGTGTTGGGTCCATTTTTCAATGAAACTATTAAAGATTGGGATGTGCATCTAGAACATCTTACAACGTTTTGGGAATCGAGTTTGTTTTTAAAAACACGTTATTATGGTAATCCTTTGGAAGCTCATGTTAAGGTAGATGTAGCTCACAACCATAGTATAAAAAATGAACACTTCGGACTATGGTTAAATCTGTGGTATCAGACCATTGACGAACTTTTTGAAGGCGACTATGCCGAAAACGCAAAGCGACGTGCTCGTAAAATGGGAACTTTTCTCTATCTCAAAATATTTGAATCCAGAAATAAATAACCCTTTCTTCTTATTAACTTTGTTGGTTTAAATGTTAATTTAAACCTAATCAAAAATGAAGCTATTAAAAGAATTTAAAGAATTTGCAGTAAAGGGCAATATGATGGATATGGCCATAGGTATTATCATTGGTGCTGCTTTTAATAAAGTAATAGATGTCCTTGCAAAACAAGTCTTATTACCACCTTTGTCATTATTATCTGATGGTACTAATTTTCAGGATAAAAGATTGATTTTGAGAGAAGGTGTAACTGATACTTCAGGTGCAATAATAACAAGTGAAGTAGCTGTTGAATATGGAAAACTCTTCGAAGTATTTTTAGATTTTTTAATTATAGGATTCACTGTGTTTATTGTTGTAAAAGCCATGAATAAATTAAGAAACAAAGCACAAGATACTAAGGACGCAACGGTTGCAACACCAAAGGATATTGAGCTGTTGTCTGATTTGAAAGTTTTGATGGAAGAGCAAAACAAACTCTTAAAATCTCAGGTTTCAAAATAATTGAAAATATATTAGTGAATTTTAACGCATTTGGGAACTGAAAAACAAAGCCAAAACGGTAAAAAGCACTATCTTTGCACGAGCTTAAAAAGCCCTTAAGACTATGCAAAAGAAAATCGCAAACTTCCTCTTTTCAACCAAACTTACTGCTGTTTTATTTATCGTATTTGCTGTTGCCATGGCTGTTGGTACCATTTTAGACCGTAATATGGATACTTCACCAACACCTTACACCAGAACTTTGATATACAACGCTTGGTGGTTTGAGACGATTATGGTCTTTTTTGTCATCAATTTTATTGGTAACATTTCACGTTATAAGCTTCTTAGAAAAGAAAAATGGTCTATCCTAATTTTGCATATATCTTGGATTCTAATCATAGTAGGAGCTGCGGTAACCAGATATATTGGTTATGAAGGTATGATGGCGATAAGAGAGGGTGAAACAGAAAGCCAGTTTAGATCTCAGAAAACATACATAAGCGGAAGAATTCTTGGTGATTACGAAATTAATGGGCAATTACAACAACGAAATATCATGGAAGCGGTGGATTTTTCACCTCGTCTAGATAATGATTTTGAAAGAACTTATGATTACGGCAATTCTAAAATTACCTTAAAGCTTCGAGAGTTTATAAAGGGTGCAGAAAAAGACATCATTCCAAATGATAAAGGTGAAAGTTATCTAAAAGTTGTTGAAGCTGGTGACGGTAGTCCACACAATCATTTTTTACAAGAAGGACAAGTATCTAGTCTGCATAACGTACTTATTTCTTTAAATAAAGAACAAGACGGAGCCATTAATATTTATAATACAGAAGAAGGACTTTTTATAAAATCTCCGTTCGAAGGTGAGTACATGACCATGGCAACAGGTCAGACGGGTTTATTGGTGAAAGATAGTTTACAACCATTAGCATTACGTTCGAGATATGTTATAGGAAATATGCAATTAGTATTTCCAAAACCTGTAGTTAAAGGTGTTTTTGGAATTGTAAAAAAACCAACCATACTAAAGGGTGATGACGATGGAGTAGTACTGGATGTTACTGCCAATGGAGAAACTAAAAGTATTAATCTATTGGGTGGACAAGGAATTTATAACAGACTCGAAGAAATTAAAGTTGGTGGCTTAGAGATTGCCTTGCGTTACGGTTCACGTTTAGAACAATTACCTTTTGAAGTAAAACTTAATGATTTTATTGCTGAAAAGTATCCTGGTACGGAGAAAGCGTATTCGTCTTACGAAAGTAAAGTAACCGTTTTAGATAAAGAGAAAGGTGATTTTGATTATCACATTTACATGAATCATATTTTAGACCACAGAGGTTACAGGTTTTTTCAGGCGAGCTTTGATCCAGATGAAAAAGGTACCATACTTTCTGTAAACCATGATCGTTGGGGAACGTATATTACCTATGCAGGTTATATGTTATTGTATTTTGGGTTAATGGCTATTTTATTTGCTAAAAACACAAGGTTTGATGATATAAGAAAACGTCTAAAAAAGCTCAAGGAAAAGAAAGTGAATATGATGACTATGATGCTTCTGTTTTTAAGCCTTTCAGGTTTTGCTCAACAGCATTCATCAAATGATGGTCATCAACACAATCAACAACCAATTAAGGCGCAGTTAGACTCTATTCTGAAAGCTAATGTTGCACCAGTAGAGCATGCAGATAAATTTGCAGAATTAGTCATACAAGACTATAGCGGACGTATGATGCCAATACATACTTACGCGTCTGAAATGTTGAGAAAACTCAGCAAAAGCGATACTTACGAAGGCTTAAATGCTACTCAGATATTCTTATCCATACAAGAGAGTCCTGTGCTATGGTATAATATGCCAGTGATTTATTTAACACCAAGAAAAGCAGATTCCATAAGGACTATAATTGGTGTAGATAAAGATCAAAAATATGTAAGTTTATTAGATTTCTTTACAGAAGATAGACGAAACAAATTAGGGCCATACCTTGAGGCTGCTTTTGATGCAAAGGTACAAGGTGGTTTTTTAAGTGAAGTAAAAAAGACCTACGAGCGCTTAAGTTTATTGTCTGATGCTATCGAAGGAAGAAATATAAAAATGTTTCCTGTACCAGAAGATGAAAATAATAAGTGGATATCATCTTTTGAATATACCCAGGAAGGTTATAAAGATGTTATTCAAGATTCGTTATATAGTGCTTTTGTTAGCAAAGGGTTTAACTACTATTTAATGACCTTAAATAATGCAAAACAGTCAGGCGATTTTACCAATGCAGACAGATTATTAGAAGATTTTAAGCGTACACAGCAAAAGTTTGGTAGTGAGGTAATGCTGTCTGATGAAAAAGTAAAATCTGAAATATTATACAATAAGTACGATATATTTAAGAAGCTGTTTAGTTACTATATGTATGCAGCGACCTTGTTATTTGTATTTATAATAATTCAAATTTTAAACTCTAAAGCCAAATGGCTAAAAGTTGTAATAAATACTCTATTGGTTATAGTTTTTGGTTTGTTTTTACTACACACCTTCGGGCTAATTTGGAGATGGTATCTATCTGGTCATGCACCATGGAGTGATGCCTATGAGTCTATACTTTTTGTGGCGTGGTCTACTATGTTGTTTGGTTTTATCGTAGGAATAACGAAGCAAAAAACTAAATCAGATAAAAAAGATGCTTCAAGTAAATTTTCATCTATTATTAGTAATAAAGGAAGTGTTTCGAGCTTAACAGTGGCTTCAGCTACGTTTGTGGCCTCAATGATGTTGATGATCGCTCATTGGAATTGGATGGATCCTGCTATAGCAAATTTAGAACCTGTTTTACAAGGCTATTGGTTAATGATTCACGTATCTGTAATTGTTGGTAGTTATGGGCCATTTGCTTTGGGTATGATATTAGGAATTGTGACTTTACTTCTAATGGTTTTTACCACCAAAAAGAATAAAAAGCACATGAATATTAATATTAAGGAACTGACAATCATTAATGAAATGGCGCTTACTGTAGGTCTAGTAATGTTGACTATTGGAAACTTTTTAGGTGGTATGTGGGCCAACGAAAGTTGGGGACGTTATTGGGGCTGGGATCCAAAAGAGACTTGGGCTTTAATTAGTATTATGGTTTATGCCTTTGTTATACATATGCGAATAGTACCGGGATTACGTGGCAGATGGTTATACAATTTAATGTCAGTGCTGGCTTTTGGTAGTGTTTTAATGACCTATTTTGGTGTTAACTTTTACTTAGCAGGATTACATTCTTATGCTAGTGGAGATCAGATCTTGAGTTTTCAGTTTATAGCCATTACCTTAATAATCATTGCCGTTTTAGCTTTCTTAGCATATAGAAAATATAAGATTTACTATAAATAGTCTAAACTTTATCTTTCAGTAGAAATCTTTAATAGTTATTTTTTCTTAAATTGAGGTATTAAAACTAACCCTCAAAAATGGACTACTTCAAAAAATTAGGAACTGCGAATGTACTAATGTTGATTTTGTGTGCAGTAATTATACTTGTTGCTGAATATTTATTTTTAACAGGAGATCAAATGCACGGTTTATTCATTGGTCTTTGGGCACCTACTTTGTTAGGTGTTATGATTTATTTAAAACTCGTTGATAATGGTAGCAAATGATATTGTATTATGGTTTTCTGTCATTGTTATAGTTTTGGTTGCTCTCTGGGCAATCCTAATGATACGTGCTTATAACAAAGCTAGTGAGAAGAAAGATTAAACAGTTCTTTTAGATAATTCAATATGAAAAAATGGTCAGTACTGTTCATATTCATGATGTTTTTCTCAACTTGTTTAGATGCTCAAATTCCTATTGAAAAGTTTCGAAAGGAGATTTCACAACTAAAATCAGAATCTGAAAAAGATACCTATTGGCAAAAACTTCATAAAACAGATCAGGATACTCTGCTAAGATTACCTACTGATAACATAACAAATTACGATTCTTTATCTACAAGTCTAATGATAAAGACAGTTCTGATGTTCAATATTCATGGCATTAAGGTTTACAAGAAAAATAACACTGTTCCTATACTCAATTTCACTCATAATTATATCGGAGAAGCCAATCTAATTTTCTGGCCAATTATTGCAAAATGTCTTTCAGTTGGTGGTTATATAAATACTTTCGCTACTGGTTTTCCTGCGTATCAGTTAGAAGCGATTTCAAATAATTTTTACAAATATTCTTTGGTTGGGAAGAAAGAAAAATACGCAGAACTTGTCCAAAAATTAGACACAGCGCAAAACGATTCAATTATTCCAAAACTTGAAGCTGCTTATCAAAGACAAAAACAGTTAAGGACGTTGGGAGTTGTAGATATCTTGGGTAATTGGTATGAGCAACCATTTAAAAACTTAAAAGAGGAGTATTGTTTTCAAATTGTTAGACTTTCAGACCAACATATTTATATAAAGCATGGTGGGTATCTGCAGAAACTAATTTTATTGGGTGTTGATGATGGCTTGAAAAAGTATAAAATTGAAAACGAGCCATTTGACTGGTATTATCAACTTGATAATGAAAATCGTCTTAAATTGCTAGATCAAAATAATTCAATTCTTATTGAATATTCTCAATGCAATTAATGAGTGTTTTTTTAGCTTAATCTTGAATATTCAAAAATAATATGCATATTTGTGCTATTATGATTGCCTAATTTACCCATCGGATATAAATCGTCACTACTTCATGTGATGTAAAATTGTTGAACATTTCAATATGTTCAGCTATAATTAATCGTACATTTTTAGTTATGCAATCAAATAAAGTTTCAATACGTCAATTTTTCAAATATTTAAAAATCGCAGTTTCTGGTAAAGAGCAGGAATTCACTTCAGGTAGTATTCGTAAAGCTGTTTTTATGCTTTCGGTTCCCATGATTTTAGAAATGCTAATGGAATCTATCTTCGCAATCGTTGATATTTTTTATGTTTCTCAAGTCAGTGTAAATGCCGTTGCAACAATAGGTTTAACCGAGTCTGTTATTACATTAGTATATGCTGTTGCTATAGGTTTAAGTATGGCTGCAACCGCAGTTGTTGCCAGACGCATTGGTGAGAAGGATAGGGAAGGAGCTTCACAAGCAGCAGTACAAGTGTTAGGATTAGGTATTATAGTAGCTGCTATAATAAGTGTTGTAGGTATTCTTTTTCCAAAGGAAATCCTACAATTAATGGGAGGTGAACCCGATTTAATTGCTGAGGGTTATGGGTACACCCAAGTGTTACTTGGAGGAAATGTTACCATAATGCTTTTGTTTTTAATCAACGCCATTTTTAGAGGAGCTGGTGATGCATCTATAGCCATGTGGGCTTTGGTGTTATCCAATGGTTTAAACATCATTTTAGACCCAATTTTTATTTTCGGTTTCGGTCCAATACCAACATTTGGTGTAGAAGGAGCGGCAATCGCTACAACCATTGGTAGAGGTACGGCAGTTATTTTTCAACTTTTAGTATTGTTTTATGGATGGAGTAAAATCAAAGTTGGTTTTAAAGACTTAGTGCTTAGAGTAGCAGTCATGCTTAACTTAATTAAAGTGTCTCTAGGTGGTATAGGTCAGTTTTTAATAGGCACATCTTCATGGGTATTTTTAATGCGTATTATGAGTGAGTTTGGTAGCGAAGTATTAGCCGGTTACACCATAGCTATACGTGTTATGATGTTTACCCTTATGCCTGCTTGGGGAATGAGTAATGCTGCTGCAACATTGGTTGGTCAGAATTTAGGTGCTCAAAAGCCAAACAGAGCAGAAGCTTCTGTTTGGAAAACGGGAAAGTATAGTGCAATTTTTATGGGATTTGTCTCTATTGTTTATCTCATTTTTGCACCACAAATTATATCATGGTTCACGCAAGAACCAGAGGTAATTAAAAATGGAGCACTTTGTCTAAGGATTATAGCCGCTGGTTATGTATTCTATGGTTACGGAATGGTAATCATAAATGCTTTTAATGGTGCTGGTGATACCAAGACACCAACTTGGATTAATTTTATTTGTTTTTGGTTGTTTCAATTACCACTTGCTTATATCACAGCATTAATGTTAGACATTGGACCTTTAGGTGTTTTTATTGCGATAACTTTAGCTGAAGTGTTGATTACTATTTTAGGACTTATATGGTTTAAAAAAGGTCATTGGAAAACAACACAGGTTTAAGATCATTTCGTGGTATTTTTTCTTAATTTTAAGTCCATAATAAAGAAGCTATGTCAAAAGATAAATTAGGATTGAATACCATTTGTACACAAGTTGGTGAAGTAAAGGACGAACAATTTAAAGGAGCAATTTCTCCCATATATTTAAGCTCATCTTACGAATTTTTAGATGTTGATGTAAAGCGCTATCCACGTTATTTTAATACACCAAATCAAGAATACTTAGCAAAGAAAATAGCTGCTTTAGAACATACTGAATCAGCTTTGATTTTTGGATCAGGCATGGCAGCTATTAGTCATATGTTTTTGGCGTTTTTACAAAAAGGTGATCATTTAGTTGTACAAAACACGCTATATGGTGGAACGGTTAATTTTATAAAAGAAGAATTTCCAAAATATGGAATAGAATACACCTTTACTAATGGTTACAAAGTTGAAGATTTTGAAGCGGCTATTCAACCTAATACAAAGCTCATTCATATTGAAACACCTTCGAATCCATTATTGACTATTACAGGTATTAAAGCCATTGCTAAGCTTGGTAAAACCAAAAATATCGTAACATCTATTGATAATACGTTTGCTTCGCCAGTAAATCAAAATCCGATAGATTTGGGTATAGATATGGTAATGCATTCTGCTACAAAATATTTTGGTGGTCATAGCGATATTTGTGCAGGTGCAGTAGCAAGTTCTCAAGAGCACATTGATAAAATTTGGAATGTAAGTAAGAATCTAGGAGGTAGCCTTAGCGATATGACGGTCTGGATGCTAGAGCGTAGTATGAAAACTCTAGGCTTACGTGTAAAAGCGCAAACCAAAAATGCTATGAAAATCGCAAAATGGCTAAACAAACATCCAAAAATTGCTAATGTGTATTATCCAGGTTTAAAATCGCATCCTGAGCATAAATTGGCAAAATCTCAAATGAAAGGATTTGGTGCTATGCTGTCTTTTGAGCTTAAAGAAGGTCTTGATGCTTATCAATTTCAGAAAGCATTAAAACTCATTAAATCTTCAATGAGTTTAGCAGGTGTAGAAAGTACCGTGATATCTCCACACTTAACTTCGCATGCACTTTTAACGCAAGAAGAGCGTGATAAGGTTGGGATAAGCGACCGACTAATTAGATTTTCAGTTGGTATTGAAGATGTAAAAGATTTAAAACGCGATATAGATAAGGCTATAGCTGCGCTAAAGTAGTTTTTGGTTTGCGGTTATCTGTTTTAAAGCTAATACCAACTTGTATTCTGTTGAGATTGTTTTTGCGAATGTGTTGCTTCAGGTAACCTATTTGTAATTGTGAGTAGCTAGTAACGTTAAAACCAAAACCTGTGTAAAATCTATTTTCATGAAATACCTGATCTTGAAAGTTTACAAAAGGTTCTTCTGAAACGTTTATGAAAACAGTATTACTCAAATTATATTTCAAACTTAATCGATATCTAAATCGATTTTGAAGTTCATTTCTGTTTGAAAAGTCTAAAAAGCGTTGCTCAAATCTAGCTCTATGTTGAATACTAAATTTAGACTTTGTTTGGTTATATGTGTACTGTTCATAAACACGATGCTCATGTACGTTGGGTTGATGGTCAAACTCAAAAACAGTCTCTATATCTAAATAAGCATAGGCTACCCCTAAGGTCTGATTTTTTTTTAAGTGATAGTTTCCTCGTAAAGAAATATAAGCTAAGTTATAGTTTGAAGACGCTTCATAAAATCGTAATTCGGCCCAAGGATTTATACTAAAGCGCTCGTTTAATCTATGATGACTCCCATAAGTATACCAAGAGCCTAAATGATTTTCTGATGAATTTTGGGCTTTGAGGTTAGTTGTAATTAAAAAGATAAATACTAGAAGTAGAATTCTCATGTGATTTACAATCTATGAGTTTGAGAATTAATATTCAGTTAAGTGAATGAAAAAGAGGAGCTCCATGAGAGCTCCTCCTTGTCATGGAATTATTAAACATGGTCTGTTAAATGATGGTGTTCATCAATTAATGGACCTCCTTCTATAATTTGATCAGAAGCTTCACTTGCAAATTTTTCAAAATTCAAGTGGAATGAGTGTGCTAATTGAATAGCTTTACTAATGTAGGCTCCTTTTTGTAACCACGTATTCATTGGGTCTAACATTTCTGTAGGAACATTAGGAATATATTTTGGCATGTATAACCCAAAGATTGGATGTTGCTCATAATCTACGCTGTCTAACTCTCCATTTAGAATAGCAGTAATCATAGCTCTTGTATATTTTAATTTAATACGAGAACCAACTCCATAAGGTCCGCCACTCCAACCAGTGTTTAGTAACCATACATTAACACCAGCTTCTTGCATTTTGTTGCTTAACATTTCTGCATATTTAGTTGGGTGTAATGGCATAAATGGTTCACCAAAACAAGCAGAGAATGAAGGAACAGGCTCTGTAATACCAGCTTCTGTACCAGCTACTTTAGCAGTATATCCAGAAATAAAGTGGTATGCAGCCTGACCAGGTGTTAACTTTGAAACAGGAGGTAATACACCAAAAGCATCACAGGTTAAAAAGAATATATTCTTAGGATTATCTGCATAAGATGGCTGTTGTATGTTATCTATGTGGTAAATAGGATAACTCACACGTGTATTTTGTGTTATGCTACTATCCATATAATCTACTTCACCGTTGTCTTTAAAGATTACATTCTCTAAAATAGCACCAGGTTTAATAGCTCTATAGATGTCTGGTTCTTTTTCTTCAGTTAAATCAATAACCTTGGCGTAGCAACCACCTTCAAAATTAAAGATTCTGTTTTCAGATGTCCAGCCATGCTCATCATCACCAATTAATTTTCTGTTAGGATCAGCAGATAGTGTCGTTTTACCAGTACCTGATAAACCAAAGAAAATGGCTGTTTCTCCATCTTCGCCAACATTGGCAGAACAGTGCATTGGTAATACATTTTTATCAACAGGTAGTATCATGTTTAGAGCAGAGAAAATCCCTTTTTTCATTTCACCTGTATATGCAGAACCACCAACTAATGCTATTTTTTTAGTGAAGTTAAGAATTGAGAAGTTACCTTGTCTTAAACCATATTTTTTTGGTTCAGGACATTCATAACCAGGTGCACAAAGCACTAGCCATTCTTCTTCAAAATTTTCTAATTCTTCTGCAGTTGGTCTTAAAAACATATTGTATATAAACATGTTAGACCATGGATATTCTGTTACAGTTCTAACTCCCATTTTGTATTCTGGGTCAGCACCTACAAAACCATCACGCACGTAAATTTCTTTACCACTCAAGTATTTTTCTATTTCACCTTGTAAATAGTCGAAATTTTCTGGTGATATGGCTTTGTTTGTTTTTCCCCACCAAACTCTATCTTTAGTATAATCGTCTTTTACTAAAAATCTATCTTGAGGTGAGCGTCCTGTAAATTTTCCAGTGTTAATGGCTAAGGTGCCATTAGAAGTTTCTTTGCCCATTCCTTTTTCAACGGTAATGGCTTGTAATTCTTCAGGAGAAAGATTCCAATGTGCTTTGGTATCTTTCAGTCCATACTTTGTGAGGTCTCTAGTTTTCATAATCGGATCTTTTAATAATGTTTCCATGAGTTAAAAATTTTAAAATGGCCAAATCAATGGCACTAAGGTTAATGTTGTTATTAAGAAGAGTAGAAGCAACGGTGCACCTACTTTTACATAATCAATAAATTTGTATCCACCTGCTGTCATTACCATAGCATTTGTAGTAGTACCTACAGGAGTTAAAAATGCTGTTGAAGCACTAATAGCTACGGCTATCATAAATGGTGCGGCAGATAGACTTAATGTGTTGGCTGCAATAATGACAATTGGTGCCATTAGTACTGCAGTTGCAGAATTATTTATCACTTGGCTAAAGGTCGTTGTAAGTAGAAATACTCCACCTAGTAGTACGATTGGATGTAATTCGCCTAAAGAATTAACTAATCCATCGGCAATAAGTTTTGCAGTTCCTGTTTTTTGAAGTGCTAATCCCATAGGAATCATAGCTGCAATCATAACTACACTTACCCAACTAATCCCTTTGTATGCTTTTGGTATTGGTACACATCCTGTTATTAATATAATACCTGCTGATATTAATGCGGCAACTGCACCAGGAACAATTTTAAACACTAATAATCCAATCATTAATACTAATGCAAAAAGTGCTATATAAGATTTGTAAGTAATATTGGTTACCGTTTTTGCCATACCTTCAGGACTACCAATAATTACTAGGTTTTCATGATAAGTTTTAAGTTGTTCTATATCGTTCCAAATTCCTCTGATTAAGAAAGCATCACCAGCTTTAACCACAATTTCTCTATCTGTAAATGGTTTATTGTTTCTAGATGCGGCCATAAGTTGAACACCAAATCGTCTAAAGTATCTTCCAATTCTTAAGCGTCTGCCAACTAATGTAGAATTTGGTGTTACAATAATTTCAGTCATACCGACCTCTTGATTAATTAAATTATTACGCAACTCATCTGCAATAGGTTCTAATGGTAGTAATCCTAATCTAAATTTTATCATTAATGCATTAATCGCTTCGGTAGTCCCTTTAACAGTTATAATGTCATGATATTTAAATTCAGTGTCATTTGAAGGAAATTCAATAAAAGCTTCATTTCCCTTAAGTAGATTAGGATGACGACGTTTAATTCTCAATATTGAGACTTGATGATTGTCCTCAAAATTCCATTTGCCAATATTGGTGCCAAGCAAGGGAGATACAGAACGTACTCTTAATCGGTAATAGTCACCTTCTACCTTGTAAGCTTCAATCCATTTGTGAAGCGTTGTACTAATATCTACAGGTTTATTGTTGGTTTTATTACTAGGTAATAATTTGTAGCCAATAAATCTAAAGTAGAGTAGTGCAATTAATAAAAGAGGAAGACCAATTAACCCAAATTCAAAGAAAGAAAAGCCTTCTAAACCACTTTCTAACATGGTATTATTAACAATAATATTCGGTGGTGTTCCGGTTAGTGTGAGTAAACCGCCAGTATTAGAGCCAAATGCCACAGGCATTAATAGTTTAGAAGGTAATGTCCCAATACTCCATGCAGAAGATATTGTTACAGGCATTAGTGTTGCTACTGTACCAGTATTACTAACAACACCAGATAGTAAACCAGAGCCTAAAGTTGTGATTAATAAAAGCTTTGTAATGCTTTTTCCAGCCATTTTTATAAACTTCTGACCAGCTAAGGCTGTCCAACCAGTTTGAGATAAACCTTCACCAATAATAAATAATGCAGCAATCATTATTACAGTAGGATTGCTAAAGCCACTTAAAGTTTCTTGTAGGTCTAAAATTCCAAAAAGAAATAAGCTGAGCATAGAGAGTAGTGCAATAATGTCTGGTGTAAATTTTCCCCAAATGAAAAGGATAATTGTAACTGTTAAAATGACCAGCATTAGATTCATAATGGTTAGTGCTTTAAAATCTACTGTAAAGTTAAAGGCAATACATACCAATATTTATGACGAATGTCATGCTTTTGAGGATTTACGAATTATTCAATTATTGGTAGATAATAGAATAACAATTCAAAGAAAATTTAAACGAAACCGTTTGCGAAATAGAAAGAAGATGAAATTCTATATACTTTTTAATATTTTTGACATTAGAGAAAAACTAAAAACACATGAAATTAGACATTTTAGCCATCGGAGCACATCCTGATGATGTAGAATTAGGTTGCGGAGCTACAATTGCAAAAGAGGTAGCAAATGGCAAAAAAGTTGGAATTATAGATTTAACAAGAGGAGAACTAGGAACAAGAGGTACGGCAGACACTAGAGATGAAGAGTCTTTTAATGCAGCAAAGATTCTTAATGTTTCTATGCGTAGTAATATGGAGTTTACTGATGGCTTTTTTGTTAATGATAAAGAACACCAAATAGAGCTTATAAAAGAAATACGAAAGTATAGACCAGAAATTGTGCTATGCAATGCCATAGATGATAGGCATATAGATCATGCTAAGGGAAGTAATTTGGTTAGTGATGCTTGTTTTTTGAGTGGATTGAGAAAAATTGATACTAAGCATGATGATGTTGACGATTGGCAAGAACCTTGGAGACCTAAAGTAGTATACCATTACATACAGTGGAAAGATTTAGAACCAGATATTATAGTTGATGTTACTGGTTACATTGAAAAGAAGATGGAAGCTGTTTTGGCATATAAAACACAGTTTTTTGATCCAGACAGTAAAGAACCAGAAACACCTATTTCTAGTAAAAATTTTACGGATAGTATAATTTACAGAGCAAGAAATGCAGGAAGACTTATTGGTACAGAATACGGTGAAGGATTTACTGTAGAACGTTATCCTGCAGTAGATTCATTATTTGATTTAAAATAAGTGCAGAAAACGTTTTGTAGAAAAATGTAAATAATTTACATTTGCAGTCCAATTTTAAATGGTGGTTGTAGCTCAGTTGGTTAGAGCGCCTGATTGTGGTTCAGGAGGTCGTCGGTTCGAGACCGATCTTCCACCCAAAAATACAAAGCCTTTCAGTAATGAAAGGCTTTTTTTGTATATCTATTTAAAGTTGTTATTCTGTAGCTTTATCAACAACTGGTTTATTTGCTCTATTTGCAATTTCCCATGCTGTGTAAAACACCAATCGAGCTCTGTTTTCTAGTAAATCATATTCAATTTTGTCTGCCGTGTCACTAGGTCTGTGATAATCATCATGTGTACCATTAAAATAAAAGATTACTGGAATATTGTTTTTAGCAAAGTTGTAATGATCTGATCTGTAATAAAAACGATTTGGGTCATTATCATCATTAAAGGTATAATCTAATTCTATGTTACAGTATTTTTTGTTTACCTCTTCCGAAATATTATGCAAATCTGTACTCAACTTGTCACTACCTATAAGATAGACATAGTTTCTATCACCTTCTTTGCGTTTTGGGTCTGTTCTACCAATCATATCTATGTTTAGATTTGCAACTGTGTTTTCTAAAGGAAAAATAGGATCATTATCTGTATAATGCCTAGAGCCTAAAAGACCTTTTTCTTCACCTGTAACATGAAGAAACAAAATAGAACGCTTTGGTCCATGTCCTGCTTTTTCAGCTTCTTTAAAAGCTTCTGCTATTTCTAGTATTGCTATAGTACCAGAGCCATCATCATCAGCACCATTATATATTTCACCATTTTTAATGCCTTCGTGGTCTAAATGTGCAGAAATTACAAGAATTTCATTTGGCTTATCTGATCCTTCAATAAACGCTACTACGTTTTCGGAAGAAATTTGCTCAGACTTATTTTCTATTTCTAAATTTAAGTTCGTTTTAAGTGCTTTTGCTTTATCATCTTCCAAAATTGAAGGGTGTAATGCTTTCGCTAAATTCTCATTAACCATTAACATCACCAATTCAGCATTATTACTTTTTAGAGATAATCGTCCTGAAGTTCCACTGGCTGCTTGCCTTTGATAATAAGGCGCATATCTGGTAAACATATATTCGTCTAAAAGAATCAATCCTTTAGCTCCATTTTCTATGGCAGCATCTCTTTTGCTAGATAAAGACTGACGACCATTTGTCCATTTGGTATCTTCCTTGCTTCCTGTTGTAACGTAGTTTCCATCGGTATCCTTAGGTTCACCAGCTTTGGCTAAAACAATTTTGTCTTTAACATCTATGTCTTTATAGTCCGAGTATTTTTCAGAATGAATTCCGTAACCAACATAAACTATTTCTTCTGTTGAAATTTTTGTGTTACCAGATGCTCTTAAAACAATATGCTCTTCAAAACTTTTAAAATCCTTACCATTTACAGATAATTTTGCTTCAGATACACTTTGTTTTTCTAGAGGAACTTCTTGGAAATAATCGTCATCACCCAATGGTGTTTGTATTCCTAATGTTTTATATTGATTTTTTAAATACTCAACGGCCATTTTTTGCCCTTTTTCACCGGTTTCTCTACCTTCAAATTCATCCGAGGCATATTTATAGAGCATTTCTTTAAGTTCATCAGCAGTAATGGTAGAAGCATATTTTGTTGGGTCTACAACTTTAGCTTCATTCATTTGTACCGAAGCTGTATTACTTTTTGAAGAACTTCCGCAATTAGTGATTAAAAGCGAAGCAAAAAAGATTAATAATATTTTTTTCATTTTATACATATTTATTTAATCGTAACAATTTTGAATAAAATTACGAAAATCGGAATTATTGAAGAGGTTTTTTGATTTTTCTTTAAGCAAAGCTTAATTCTAGATTATTTCAGGTTTTAAGCGTTCAGGTGAATTTGCCAAATACCATGCAGTTGCAAAGATGAGCCTTGTGCGTTTTGCGAGTAAAGGATAATTTATTTTATCTGCAGTATCTGTTGGCTTTGTGTAATCTTCGTGCTCACCATTAAAAAAGAAAACTACAGGTATGCCTTTTGTTGCAAAGTTATAATGATCAGACCTGTAATAGTAACGATTAGGGTCTCCAGTGTCATTATACTCATAATCTAAATCTAAATTTATAAAATTATAATTGGCTTCTTGAATTATAAAGTGAAGCTCCGTACTTATACGGTCTGCACCAATTACATAAATATAGTCTTCATTTCCATCATCTAAATGCCTTTCATCTACACGACCAATCATATCAATATTAAGATTGCTTACCGTGTCTTCTAATGGAAATATTGGGTTGTTGGTGTAATATCTAGAACCATGGAGTCCAACTTCCTCACCAGTAACATGTAAGAATACGATACTACGCTTAGGTCCATAACCATCTTCTGTGGCCTTTTTAAAAGCCTCAGCCATTTCAAATACAGCTGCTGTACCAGAACCATTGTCGTCTGCGCCTGGATAAATTTTACCATCTACAACTCCTTCATGATCTGAGTGAGCAGTTATGAATATATATTCATCTGGAAACTCTGAACCCTCTATATAGGCAATGACATTCTGTGATTCTTTTAAATCATCTGGTAAAACCGATTTTGGTACTATTTGATAATAATCCGGATGGGTTTTAGGCGGTTTTATTCCTAGCGAGTTATAATAACCTCTTATATAGTTACAGATATCATTATGACCTGTTTCTCCAGTCATACGTCCATAATACTTTTCTGAAGAAACTTCCTCTACGTAGAGTTTAAGCTCCTCAGTAGTAATGGTTTTTAAGTATTTTTCAACAACATTCTTATTGTCATAAGAAATGCTATCTTTTAATTGTTCAATTTTCTCACTATGTCTTAATGTAGCGCAAGAACCTACAAGAATAAGTGCTGAGGCAACTAATACTTTCATTTAACTAAATATTTCTAACGGATTAACTTTTGTTACAAATTCTAATAATCATTCTCTTGCGAAAAATTAGGGCTTGATAATAGAATTTAGTTGTAACTATTTGATTTAGGCAAAAATAAGTTAAAAGTGTTATATATTTTCTTACAGTGAGGATGAAATTTTATAAATCTTCATCAATGTCTATGTCTTCTAGTAATTCTTTAGAATCTTCAAGATTTTCTTCATCACGTTGTTCTAATTGCTCAATGTCACCTACTTCTGATGTATAAAAAACACTTTTGTAAATAGTAAGAGCTAAAGCAATTATGACCATTAAAAAAATATATTGGATAGATTTTGTTTTGGTTTTGTCTTTCTTAGACATAAAAACAATTAATAAACCACACACAAAGGCCACTATAATTGGTATTACAGCAAGATTTGAGAGCGGTGTAACGGCTAAGACAACTGCTAAAACCGCAGCTATAAATCCTAAAATGATAATTAATTTCTTTCCCATAACATTTTAATGTTTTAAACCAGTTGCAGATTGTATTTTTAATTCTCCATTACCAACAGGAATTTTAAATTTTGCGTAAACAGGAATTTTGTTTTCGTCAGCAGTTAACCATAGTAAATTAGAATTAGAACCCTTAAGAACATCACTGCCTTTAATTGATATTGCCAATTTGTAACATTCTTTAGATCCTATCTTGGTAGAAATAGTTTCTTTACTAACATATTTTAATGTAATGGTAGTTTCTTTATTGTCAAACAGTACCGTAAAGTCTTGTTGATCACCAGGATTCGCTTTGTGAATGTCTAAATTTCTTATGTAATACAATGTGCTTACAATGTCTTTTGTAGAAGCGTTGATTTTTACATTTTTGTTTTCATCCCAAGTTGTACCATCTTTTCTCTTTTTACGCTTTAAGCTTTTTACCAATTTTGCTTTATGGTTATACTTATATTGCATAAATTTATAATAACCACCTTCACTAATGTCTCTTTTATACAAATAAGGGGTTAGTGTTTTTGGATTTACATAACTTTCGTATAAGTCTCTAATTTTAAAGAAATTATCCCATTTTTTATAAGTCGCTGCAGTACACTTTAAACGCATAAGCGTACTTTTTGAAGTTTTTACTTCACTGGTTTCCATTTTAACTTCTGCAATATCGGTTAATATACCAGACATATTATACGATGCTGAAAAGACTAATTTTTCACCGAAAGCAATTGTATTGTTTTGGGCTGTTATAGACAATCCACATAAAAGTGTAAGAACAAAAAAGTATTTTTTCATAAAGATTGATTTGTGATAATAACGAAATATGTAGCATATATTGTGCCGAAAATACAATGCATTATTCAATGTTGCTAATTTTATTTAAAAATCACTGACAAACATTTTTAAAAAAACTAGATAAAAATCTTTGGCTACATCAAAAAGGGTTTTATATTTGCATCCGCAATTGGAGAAATGGCAGAGTGGTCGAATGCACTGGTCTTGAAAACCAGCGAGGGTCACACCTCCGGGGGTTCGAATCCCTCTTTCTCCGCCAAGATTTATTCAAAATCGAGCAAAGTCCTGTAAACACTATGTTTACGGGACTTTTTAGTTTCTACAAAACATCAAAAAGTGTATTAAAAACCATTCTGTTGGTGACCTTTTGGGTGACCTTTTTAAAACCTTTTTTAGGTCACCTATTTGTTAATAACTACATATAAATCAATTAGTTAAATACAAAATAACACCTAATTATTTCGTAAATTAATGTATAATTTTAAAGGTCACCAGAATGAACAAAACATTTGGATTATTATTCTACTTGAAGAAAAGTAAGGTAGATGCACAGGGCAAATGCCCTATTTATCTTCGTATTACCATAGATGGTAAACGTACAGAAATCAGTACAAAACGCAGTATTGAAGTTAATAAATGGAACAGTCAAGGCAATAAAGCAATTGGAAGAACTGAAGATATAAGAGAGCTTAACGCCTATTTAGATTCCCTTACTACAAAAGTATATCAAAGTCAAAGAGACCTAATTCAAGACAATAAAGAGGTCACTACAGAAATCCTAAAGAATAAGTTTTTAGGTATTGAAGAAAAAGAGCGTACACTCATAACAATTTTTGAAAACCATAATACACAAGTAAAAAAGTTAGTAGGTAGAGAATTTTCAGCAGGTACTTTAGAGCGCTACAAAACCGTATGCAAACATCTTAAAGAATTTATGCAGCATCAGTATAAAGTAAGCGATATAAGTATTAAGCGAGTAAACCACCAATTTATAACAGACTTTGAGTTTTACTTAAAAACCGTTAGAAACTGCGGACACAACAGCACCATTAAATACATAAAGAACTTCAAAAAAATAGTGCGTATTGCTTTGGCTAATGGTTGGATAGCAAAAGACCCTTTTTTAAATTACAAAGTACGTTTAAAAGAAGTTGAACGTCAATTCCTATCAGAAGAAGAAATACAAGATATGCTCGATAAAGAATTGCATACACCAAGATTGGAGCAAGTAAGAGACATATTTATTTTCTGTTGCTTTACTGGTTTAGCCTATAGCGATGTTAAGAAGCTCTCAAAAGATAATTTGGTATTTGGTATTGATGGCGATAAATGGATTAAAACAAAGCGTACCAAAACAGATACACGCAGTAACATTCCACTACTTCCAACAGCTTTAGATATTATAAAGAAATACGAAAACCATCCAGAGGCAGTAACAAAAGGTGTTTTACTTCCAGTGTTGAGTAATCAAAAGTCTAATGCTTACCTCAAAGAGATAGCTGATTTATGCAAAATAAATAAAAACCTAACCACGCATTTAGCTCGTCATACGTTTGCTACTACGGTAACTCTCTCAAATGGTGTACCTATGGAATCGGTCAGTAAAATGTTAGGTCATAAATCACTTAAAACAACCCAACACTATGCTAAAATATTGGATAGAAAAGTGAGTGATGATATGGCAATTTTAAAGCAAAAGTTCGCTAATAAAAGTAATGTAGAAGCATCCAAGCGATTAGCTAATTAGGAGATATAAACATTACTTTTTATTGAATTGGCTCTACATTAAGTCGAACCCTTGTAAACGCCTATAAAATCAAGGGTTTTTCTGTTAAAATATAGTGCATAAATGTTAATAAGTTTGTTTTAACTAAAGTTCAAAATGTAGTAAATTAACACAATATAAATCAGGCGTTTATGCCTTTTAATACGTTTTATAAGAAAATGACATTTGAAGTAATTACAAAGGATGATTTAAAGACTCTTAAACAAGAAATCATCACAGAACTGAAGACAATTTTAGGAAGCCAAACGGAGCAAAAAAAGTGGTTAAAATCAGCAGACGTAAGAGAGATGCTTAACATCTCACCAGGTACGCTACAAAACTTACGTGTAAACGGCACACTACCCTTTACCAAAATGGGTAAAACAATGTACTATGAGTATGACGATGTAGTTAGAATTTTAACCCAAAACAAAAGTGCATAATGAGATTATACATACCAGAGAATTTGGATGTCGACCAATTGATGTATGATAATCCACCGAATTTTAAAAAATACGGATGCAAAAGAGATAAGCTACTTTATATTATTCATTTAATAAATGCGCTACCTCTTTATAACAAAGACTTAATGTTTGATGGCTTTGTACCATTAAACTCTAAACTCTTACAAGATAAAATATCTAATTATAAGGAGTACATAGATTATCTATTGCACGACTTAAAAATAATTGAGACTGATGGACAATATATACCAGTCTTTAAATCCAAAGGGTATCGTTTAGTAGATGAATACAATACAGCGATTACTTCAACAGCTGTGACAGATTTTACTTTTTATAGAAAACTAAAAGTAGAACGAAACAATAGAGAAGCTTCTGTTAAGCACCTTGACTATTTAACAAAGTGGTTTAATGATAAGTTAGAAATTGATATTGATTACGTCAATGAATTTTTAGCACAAGAATTTAAATTAAAAGATAATAACGAACAGTTAAAGGATTATGATAGAAGTCGTAAAAAATTCAAAGAACCTATATCACAATTAAACCACGCAAAAATTAGCGCAGAAAAAATAGGTCGTCAAGATTATTATTTATTGCACGATGATAATGTGTATCGCTTTCATTCCAACCTTACTAATATGAGGAGCGTTATCAGAAATGCAGTAACGTATGATGGTCAAAAATTAATTTCGATTGATATTAAAAATAGTCAACCTTATTTAAGCACCATATTGTTGAGTCGTTCGTTCTGGATTGAGCAAAAAAATGAGCCAAATGCACAAAAAGAGTTGTCAATCACGTTTGACGAGCCCAAAAATCGACCTTTTTATTCTTTTAATAGTATAAATGATAATATTTATAAGGTTAATGGTAATATTAATGATAGAATGAATATATCACATATCAAAGTACACGATACTGATTCTTACATTATGTTAGGAGATATTGATAAAACCCTTATGAATAGTGAGTTTAGTCAGTATATAAATCTTGTGGTGAGTGGAACACTTTATGAGTTTTTAGAAGAACGCTTTTCAATCCTTTTAGGTGAAACCTTTGCTAACCGCAAAGAGGTTAAAACAGCAGTATTCCAAGTGCTATTTACAGATAATAGGTTTTTGGGGCAAGAGGATGCAAAACCAAAGAAGATGTTTAAGGAGATGTTCCCAAACGTATATGATGTGTTTAGACAGATTAAGAGTAAAGACAAATCACTACTTCCAAGATTGTTGCAGAGTATTGAGAGCTACTTAATGATAGATGTTATAGCAAAGCGTATATCAGCAGAATATCCAGATGCACCAATATATACAATACACGATAGTATTTCTACAACAGAAGAATACATAGACGTGGTTGAGGCTATAATGAAAGAGGAGTTATCTAAAGCCATAGGTCACGCACCTAAATTAGCTCGTGAGGAATGGTGTAAGAGCAATATGGTAAAGTATCTCGAAACCTTAAAGGAGAAAGCAAAGGTTGTGGCATAAATAATCCAAGATAATCCAAGACAGCTAAAGTAGGTTGTATTAAGTTCGTACATTAAAAAACAGATGAGTATAGAAGATTTAAGATTGAGAGCAAACGGTGAATATGAAATCAAAATATTTCAAATTGATACTACGCATAGAGATATTAAAGGCTTAACTAATCATCAAATAGTCAATACCCTTGTAAAACACCACAAAACAAGAATTGATGAAACAGAATCTATAAATGTAGAATTATTACCCAAGGTAATAGATGGTGTTCACTATTACACATACGTCTACAACGAAAAAGAAAAAAAAGCACATTGGGATAGTTTTTTACCTACCACATTATCAGAGAACCTTGACTTCACAGTTCTAAAAATATCATTTGTGTTGTTTGCTTGTATAGACAATAAAATATTTGCTGTTATTGGAGGAGGTGGTACAATGGTTATAAAGGCATTTCAAAATCATCGTTTTGGATTGGAGTTTTATGAATATCTAACAACTCTTGATGAAGAAATTGTCTCACTTACAACAAGAGGTATTTCTGGGACATTAACCCAAAGTAATAGAATTTTTAAGGAAGGCCAACGATTAAGTGATGTTCTAAATTTTGTAAATATTCCTACGAGTATTAATTTAATTTTAAAAGATGCTATTAGAGATACATATTTTGATTTTATAGATTTTGGAGATAAAAATGTACAATTAGAAATTGCTTCATATTTTCACATAAAACATAGAATCTCATTTGCAGAATTGCATTTACTATTTAAGAGAATTAATGAAATTATAGATACCCAAACAAGAAGACCTTTAACATCATTTGTAGAAATTAAAGAAAGAGGTTTAACAGATAGTGAATTTGTAAAAATCTTAATGATTGAGCTTCGTGATGATATGTTAAATAGATTTTCTCAAACAAGAGGGCAAAACCCTAAAAAAGCCGATATAGATTTTGTTCATCCATCTAAAATAAAGCAGTTCTATGAGTGCGATAGATTTGAGATAAAGATGAAAGGGCAACGCAAAGACTTTTTAGAAGTTAAGGATAGAAATAAAATTTATGAGGATGGTCTAAAATATATTTTTAATCAACTTGATTTAAATGCAAGCCAAGTAGATTTTAACAAACTAATGTGGGGATTAAAAGTTGAAGGATTTAAGGGAAATCAAAAAAAGAAATATGTATGGGCAAACTTTTGGCATTATGTGACCTGTGAACTACAATATGAAAATAAGCCTATATTTCATATAGATTCTAAATGGTATTTTGTAAAAGATGATTTTACAGACTCTATGAATCAATTATGTAGTCAAATGATTAATAGACATCATTCTCAAAGAAATATTTTATTTAACCCTTGGATTTCAAGTAGTGAAGATGCCTATAATTCTCTTTACAGAAATGAGCCTAATTATTGGGTTTTTGATAAAGCGTTAGGGCAGAATATTGAGCTATGCGATATTATGTATGAAAGTGATGATACAATTTATCTTATTCATATTAAAACAGGTTTTGATGCTAAAATTCGTGATTTATGTAACCAAATAGTTATTTCGGCCAATAGGTTTATGATTTCTCGTAATTCTGGAGATAATGCATTTGTCAATGATGTTATAGATAGCTATAATAGAAGAGCTGATAATGTTGGTTATGAGATTGCAGATAAGGATTCATTTATTCAAAAATTTGCTACAGGAGGTAAAGAAATAGTGTTTGTAATGGCATTTAAGTCAGATACACAACGTGTTCCTGTCATTAGAAATAATGTCGAAAAGTTAGAGTCTAATATTGCTAAATTCTCTTTAATTCAATGTATCAGGGAAATGAGCACTTTTAATTATCCCATTGAGATAATAGAAATAAGTAATTCTTAATATGTATATGGTACTAAAAGACTTAATAAAGAGAAAACTAAAGCTGTAGCTTAAATAAAATATTTGCACAACCATTGCATCTCTAAATTTTTATCTTTGTAACTGTGAAATTTGTAACAATCATATTATCCTTAATAATACTATTGCTTTCGGCAAAACCTTGTTCTGATGGTCAAAACATAGAAGACCAACATCAAGACGAGATAAGTGTTAATCACAACCATCAAGAAGATAGTGACGATTCTTGTCCTGTCACTTGTATTTGTAATTGTTGTGGTATGTCTATTACTTACGAACCAATCAAAACATTTAATTTAAAACTCAATATAGAAATTTCAACGGAGCTAATTTCTACATACCAACCTATTTATAGGTTTAATTTCCTTTCCAATATTTGGCAACCGCCACAAGTAATAAGCTAAAGTAACACGATTTTAAATCAATTATTTAGTTAATTACAATTATAATTCAATGAATAAATACATATTGAGCATAAAGCTCATATTAATACTTTGCCTATCATTACAGGCACAAACATCAGACATACAAATTAAAGTCATCACAGAGGCAGAAAATGAGCCTTTAATGGGTGCTACGGTTTACTTTGAGGCATTAGAAAAAGGTGCAGTTACCAATTTTGATGGTGTCGCAGAATTTACAGAAATACCAGAAGGCGAACATCAAATAGTAATTTCCTTTTTAGGTTTTGAAACATTAGAAACCACAATTCAAATTCCAAGTAATACAGAATTAGTGTTTAAGCTAAAAGAAGGTGGTAACGAATTGGATGCTGTCGTATTACAATCTACAAGAAGTACAAGAACAGTAAGAAAAATACCTACACGTATAGAGTTTATTGGTGCAGAAGAATTGGGAGAAAAAGCAATAATGAATCCTACCAATATTTCTATGGTGTTACGTGAAAGTACAGGAATTCAGATGCAACAAACATCATTAAGTAGTGGAAGTACTAATATCCGCATTCAAGGATTGGATGGTAGATACACACAACTATTAAGAGATGGATTTCCATTATATGGTGGTTTTTCAAGCGGATTGAGCATTTTACAAATACCACCTTTAGACTTGCAACAATTTGAGATAATCAAAGGAAGTTCTTCTACACTTTATGGCGGTGGTGCAATAGCAGGATTGGTTAATATGGTTTCTAAAACACCAGATGAAGAACCTGCTTTGGATATTATGCTAACGCAAACCCAAGCATTAGGAAGTACAGCTAATATCTTCTATAGTAAAAGAGATGAGAAATTTGGTTTTTCACTCTATGGTTCTGGTCACTATCAAAAAGCATACGACCCAGAAGATGATGGCTTTAGCAACCTACCAAAAACAACATCAATTTCTTTCAACCCTAAATTGTTTTATTATCCATCGGATAAAACAACACTTTGGTTTGGATTAAACGGAACATATGACGATAGAATTGGTGGTGATATAACTAAAATTGAAAATGGTGAAGATGGTATTCATCAATATACAGAAGAAAACAACTCAAAACGATTAAGCAGTCAATTTGTATATCAAACACAATTAGATTCCGTTAGTTCATTAGAGTTTAAAAATAGTGTCTCTTTTTTCGATAGGAACTTAACTGTTCCGGATTTCAATTTTGATGGCAAACAAACAAATACGTTTACTGAAATATCTTATAATACAGCATCAGAAAATACGGATTGGATAGTTGGAGCTAATCTATATACCTCAAATTTCGATGAAAATGATAACGCACCATTACAAAGAGACCAAAAAGATGTGACCTTTGGAGCATTTGCAAATAATATTTACGACATATCGGATAATTGGATATTAGAAACAGGATTAAGAGCAGATTATAATACGGATTTCGGTTTCTTTCCACTTCCAAGAATTTCATTACTTTATAAAAACAATAGTGGATTTTCAAGTAGAATTGGTGGAGGTTTAGGGTATAAGATTCCAGATATTTTTACAGAAGAAGCAGAGTATATCAATTTTGAAAATGTGCTTGCTATAGATAAATCTACAGTAGATGCAGAACGTTCTTATGGTGTTAATTTTGATTTGAATTATCAAACTCGTCTATCTGATGAGATTGGTTTTTCGATAAATCAATTATTCTATGTTACCGCTATTAATGATGGATTGCTTTTAAATTCAACAGATAACGGATTATTTCAGTTTGAAAATGCACCAGATGAAATCTTTAGTAAAGGAGCAGAAACCAATATAAAATTTACATACAAAGACTTTAGATGGTTTTTAAACTATGCACTTATTGATACCAAACTAAATTATTTACCTGGTAATCCACAAAAGCCATTAACAGCAAAGCATAACGCAGGTAGTGTTTTAATGTACGAATCTGAAAAATGGCGTATTGGTTATGAAACCTTTTATACAGGAAAACAATTCTTATCCAATGGTACAGAAACTACAGACTTTGTAACTATGGGTTTATTGGTGATGCGTAATTTTAAATTAGGAAGTGTATTTGTGAATTTTGAGAATTTTACAGATAGAAGACAAAGCAGGTTTTCACCTTTAGTTTTACCGCCACACGACAATCCTGTTTTTCCAGAGATTTATGCACCTACAGATGGTTTTATATTTAGTGTAGGTCTTATTATTAAACCATTTGGAAACGAAGACCACGATTAAATATGGAAACAATAGAACAAGTATTAGAGTCAAAAAATATTCGTGTTACAGCAATGCGTATGTTAATTTATAAGTTTCTTGCAGAAAAAGAGATAGCGGTAACATTGAGTGATATTGAAAATGCTTTTGAAAAAGCAGATAGAACTACCTTGTACAGAACTATTAAAACTTTTGAAGAAAAGGATATTGTGCATCAAATAGACGATGGCACAGGGATAACAAAATATGCGTTATGCGAAAAGGGATGTAATTGTGATATAAAAACCGATTTACACTTACATTTCCATTGTAACAATTGCAATGAAACCATTTGCCTAACAGAACATAAAATACCGCAAATTAAAGTACCTGATGGTTTTGTGTCAGAGAATGTAAATTTGGTGGTAAAAGGTATTTGCGATAAGTGTAGTGGCTAATAATTGCACTTCCATTGCACTTACTATTAAAGTACATTTATCCAAAATTAGTGAATATGAAGTTTAATACTAAAATACCTAAACATCTTAAACAGGCGTATAACGAAGAATTAAAACTATACAGTTTCTGTTTAGAAAATAAGCATTTTGGCAATGCTTGGTATCATTTAGAACGCAGTCATATCATAGGGCAATCTTATCCAATAGAACATACCTATTCACATTGGTTAATGCTAAAATTTGGATTTAGACAAAAAGATACTAAAGAAGTAATAGGTCAAATAGTTAGGTTGTTTGTGGGTGGCTGGAAATCATTTATAAATCACGTTCCACTTGGTAATACAGGTGGAGCAAACGTGCCACCATTAAAACGGATGCCTATTCCCAATGACATTGAAAAATTATTAGATATTAAATGAAAAAAAAGAAAGTCAATTTAAGAGATTTAAAACCAAATTCAGAAGAACAACATTCTCACGATGATGGTCACGACCACGGAGATGGAAGTGCATTCAAGACATACATTCCTGCTATTATAAGTTTTGTTATGTTAATGGTAGGTATCGCTGTAGATTATTTTGATGCGATTCCTCAATTTGAAGGATTGATTCGAGTAGTTTGGTACACTTTAGCATATATTCCAGTTGGATTTCCTGTAATTAAAGAAGGATGGAAAAGTCTTATAAAAGGCGATGTTTTTACCGAGTTCTTTTTAATGTCTATTGCCACCATTGGTGCGTTTATCATTGGTGAATATCCTGAAGGTGTGGCAGTAATGCTATTTTATGCAGTAGGAGAATTATTTCAAAACGCAGCAGTTAATAGAGCAAAAGGAAATATTAAAGCCTTATTAGATGTTCGACCAAAAGAAGCCAATGTATTTCGTGATGGTGATTATGTTAGTGTGTCGCCAGAAGCTGTAAATATTGGTGAAAAAATACAAATTCGAGTAGGTGAGAAAATACCGTTAGATGGGATTTTATTATCCGAAAAAGCATCTCTAAACACCGCAGCGTTAACAGGCGAGAGCAAACCAGATTCCATTCAGAAAGAAGCAAAGGTTTACGCAGGTAGTATCAATTTAGAAAGCGTTATTGAAGTTGAGGTAACTAATAAGTTTGAAGACAGTTCTATTGCGAGAATATTAGATTTGGTTCAAAATGCTACAGCTCGTAAGTCTAAAACAGAACTATTTATTAGACAGTTTGCTCGTATCTACACACCAATTGTTGTGTTTTTAGCTATTGGTGTTACTTTTATACCTTACTTTTTTGTAGATGATTATGTGTTTAGAGATTGGTTATACAGAGCATTAATTTTCTTGGTAATATCTTGTCCTTGTGCCTTAGTGATTTCAATTCCATTAGGATATTTCGGTGGATTGGGAGCAGCTTCAAAAAATGGAATATTATTTAAAGGTGCTTCATTTTTAGATGCTATGACCAAAATAAATACTTTGGTAATGGACAAAACAGGAACCGTTACCAAAGGTGTTTTTAAAATCAAAGAAGTAAAAGCAATTGGTTGGAATGAAACCGAATTTATGCAATACTTAATGGCGTTGGAAGAACAATCCACGCATCCAATTGCTAAAGCCATTTTAGAGTACAAAGCTGAAGGAGAAGATTTTGAAGCACAAGACGTTTCTGAAATTGCAGGTAAAGGTTTAAAAGGCGTTGTTAATGGTAAAACAGTTTTAGTAGGAAATAAAGCCTTAATGACTGCGAATAATATAAATGTTCCATCTGAAACGGAATCTATTGTAGAATCGATAGTATTAGTTGCAATCGATAATCAATTTGCAGGTTATGTAGTCATAGCAGATGAATTAAAGGAAGATGCAAAAGAAACAATTACAGATTTACATAAAGTAGGCATTAAAAATATTATGATGCTTTCTGGTGATAAAGATTCTATAACTCAACAAGTCGCTAAAGAGTTAAATATTGAAAATGCTAAAGGTGGTTTACTACCAGAAGATAAATTAAAGGAAGTAGAAATTTTAAAGAAGTATCCTGAAAATAAAGTAGCTTTTATTGGTGATGGTATTAACGATGCACCTGTTTTAGCAGTAAGTAACGTTGGTATTGCGATGGGTGGTTTAGGTAGTGATGTAGCTATTGAAACAGCAGATGTCATTATTCAAACAGACCAACCATCTAAAGTAGTGAGAGCCATTAAAATTAGTCGTTCTACACGTAAAGTAGTTTGGCAGAATATCATTTTAGCTTTTGGTGTCAAAGTGATTGTTTTGATTTTAGGAGCAGGTGGTTTAGCTACAATGTGGGAAGCAGTATTTGCAGACGTAGGCGTGGCATTATTAGCAATTTTAAATGCTGTTAGATTACAGAAAATGAAATGGAGTTAAGCATTAAACTTCTGTTAATTAAACAGGTATTTGTTAAAATTTCGTAACTTCGCATTTACAATGAAACTAGTATTCCATAAAATAATGTCTTTGTTAATGGCTTTTGTAGTGTTATTCTCTACAATGTCTTTTACTATGAATATGCATTATTGTGGTGATACTTTAGTAGAAACTGCTATTTTCCATAAAGCTAAAGGTTGCGGAATGGAAATGGAAAAACCTTCAACTGAAAGCTGTTCAATTACAAAGAAAAATTGTTGTGATGATAAGCAATTAGCTATTGAAGGTCAAGACGAACTACAACTACAATTAGACAAAATTACGTTTGAGCAACAGGTATTCATAGCTTCATTAGTTTACACCTATATCAACCTTTTTGAAGGGTTAGATAACAATGTATCTTCTTATGAAGAATACAAACCACCACTCGTCGTCAGGCAAATCTTCAAGATTGACGAGACTTATTTAATTTGATTTTTAAACATTAGACTGTTTTATCCTATAGCTTTATGCTATGTGGATAATTTGTTGTATTCGGTGTTGTCCTAACACCAATGTCTAACTGTTTAATTATCAAAACCAATGCTAAACAAAAGCATCAAATTCTTAATAGAAAACAAACTCGTAGCAATTCTGTTACTCGTCCTTTTCGTTGGATGGGGAACTGTAAATGCACCTTTCAATTGGGATACAGGTTTTTTACCAAGTAATCCGGTAGCAGTCGATGCTATTCCAGATATAGGTGAAAATCAACAAATTGTATTTACCAAATGGGATGGTCGTTCACCACAAGATATAGAAGACCAAATTACCTATCCATTAACCACATCCTTACTTGGTATTCCAGGAGTAAAAACCATACGTAGCTCGTCTATGTTTGGCTTTTCAAGTATCTATATCATTTTTGAAGAAGACATAGAGTTTTATTGGAGTCGAAGCCGAATATTAGAAAAACTAAATTCCTTACCAAGCGGCTTATTGCCAGATGGAGTTAATCCTGCATTGGGTCCAGATGCTACAGGATTAGGTCAAATATTTTGGTACACACTCGAAGGTCGTGATGAAAACGGAAATGTAACGGGTGGTTGGGATTTACACGAATTACGTAGTATTCAAGATTACTATGTAAAATATGCTTTATCCTCTGCAAGTGGTGTTTCCGAGGTTGCATCTATTGGTGGTTACGTGCAAGAATACCAAGTGGATGTAAACCCAGAACTAATGCGACAATATAATATTGGTTTGCACCATATTGTTAAAGCAGTTAAAGAAAGTAACCGAGATATTGGAGCACAAACATTAGAAATCAATCAAGCCGAATATCTGGTACGTGGTTTGGGTTATGTGAAATCCATAGCAGACATCGAAAATGCAGTAGTCACTTCAGAAGATTATACTTCAATTAGGATAAAGGATATTGGTAAAGTTTCATTAGGTCCTGCAACAAGACGTGGTTTATTAGATAAAGAAGGTGCAGAGGTTGTTGGTGCTGTTGTGGTGGCTCGTTATGGCGCAAACCCAATGGAAGTTATCAATAATGTGAAAGAGAAGATTAATGAATTAAGTGCAGGATTACCTTCAAAAGTATTGGCGGATGGTAGAACTTCCCAAGTAACAATAGTCCCATTTTATGACAGAACAGAACTGATACAAGAAACTTTAGGTACACTCAATGAAGCATTGACTTTAGAAATCTTAATTACCATCCTGGTAATTATCATTATGGTATTTAATCTTCGAGCTTCCATACTAATTTCTGGACTTTTACCAGTAGCGGTTTTAATGGTGTTTATTGCGATGAAACTCTTTGGTGTTGATGCTAATATTGTGGCATTATCAGGTATTGCTATTGCTATTGGTACAATGGTCGACGTAGGTGTCATACTATCAGAAAACATTATAAGGCATTTGGATGAAAACGAAAATGTCATTCCGACAGAGCAAGGAACGAGCGACGAGGAATCTCATAAAAAGTTACCCATAAACACAGTAGTCTATAACGCAACAGCTGAAGTGTCTGGTGCAATCGTAACCGCAGTTATGACAACTATTATCAGTTTCATTCCTGTATTTACAATGATTGGAGCGGAAGGAAAACTATTCAGACCATTAGCCTTCACAAAGACTTTTGCATTAACAACTTCTATAATAGTAGCGTTGTTTTTAATTCCACCGTTTGCTGCATTTTTATTCAGAAAGAAAAACATCAAAAACACTTTTAAATATGTTTTAAATGGTGTTTTAATAGCATTGGGAATCGTAGCCATAGTCTATGGATATTGGTTAGGATTAATTTTAATTGCGTTTGGGATTACAGCATTTCTCAATCTTCAAAGTAAGATAACAGACAAGCAAGCTAATCTTATCAATATCATTATTTCGGTATCAGCTATTGTATTCTTGTTAGCCGAATATTGGAGACCATTAGGCGTTGATAAAAGCATTTTTTGGAATCTCATTTTTGTGAGTGTTATTTGCTTTGGTTTATTAGGTGTTTTCTCATTATTTATAAAATACTACACACGTATTTTAAGGTGGTGTTTAGATAATAAGTTATTGTTTTTATCTGTACCAACGGCTATTGTAATTGCAGGTTTTTTCATTATGAAAAATACAGGCAAAGAGTTTATGCCCTCATTAAATGAAGGCTCATTTCTACTAATGCCAACCTCGATGCCTCATTCTGGCGTGGAAGAAAATAAACGTGTTTTACAGCAATTGGATATGGCAGTAGCCAGTATTCCAGAGATTGAAACCGTAGTTGGTAAAGCAGGTAGAACAGAATCAGCGTTAGACCCAGCACCTTTGTCGATGTATGAAAATATCATTCAGTATAAACCAGAATATATGCTGAATGAAAACGGAGTACGCCAACGCTATAAAGTCAATGATGATGGTGAATATGTGTTAAAAAACGGAATGTCATTGCGAGCGGAACAGCGTGAAGCGTGGCAATCTCTTAAAGCAAAAGAACAACTCATTCCAGACGATGATGGCGAGTTTTACCGAAACTGGCGACCAGAAATACAATCACCAGACGATATTTGGAACGAAATTGTAAAAGTCACCAAATTACCAGGTGTCACATCAGCACCAAAATTACAACCTATTGAAACCCGATTGGTAATGCTACAAACAGGTATGCGAGCACCAATGGGAATCAAAATAAAAGGACAAGATTTAAAAGAAATCGAAGCTTTTGGAATGCAGTTAGAAACCATTTTAAAAGAAGCTGAAGGAGTAAAGGATGAAGCCGTTTTTGCAGACCGTATTGTAGGTAAACCGTATTTACTTATCGATATTGACCGAGAAAAAATTGCACGTTACGGTGTAAGTATTGAAGAGGTGCAAAACGTATTAAAAGTAGCTGTTGGTGGTATGTCCTTAACCCAAACCGTTGAAGGTCGTGAGCGTTATGGTGTACGTGTGCGTTATCCAAGAGAATTACGAGCAAATCCAACCGATTTGCAACAAATTTACGTGCCTGTTGAAAAAGGCAGTCCTGTACCTTTAAGCGAATTGGCAACCATTCGTTATGAGCAAGGTCCACAAGTGATTAAAAGTGAAGACACCTTTTTAGTGGGTTACGTGTTGTTTGATAAACTAGATGGTTATGCCGAAGTCAATGTAGTTGAAAATGCACAGGCAATGATTCAAAGTAAAATTGATTCAGGTGAATTAATAGTCCCAAAAGGCATTAATTATCAATTTACAGGAACTTACGAAAACCAATTACGTGCCGAAAAAACCTTATCGGTAGTTGTACCATTAGCATTGGCAATCATTTTCTTAATTCTGTATTTCCAATTTCGTTCAGTAGGGACATCACTAATGGTATTCACAGGTATTGCAGTTGCTTTTGCTGGTGGTTTTGTAATGATATGGCTCTATGGTCAAGATTGGTTCTTAAACTTCAATGTCTTTGGTGAAAATCTGCGCGATTTATTTCAAATGCACCCCATTAATTTAAGTGTAGCGGTTTGGGTTGGGTTTATTGCACTATTTGGTATCGCAACCGATGATGGAGTTGTAATGGCAACTTATTTAACACAAACATTTGATAGAAATACACCAGAAAATAAAAAAGAAATCAGAGCATCAGTAGTAGAAGCAGGAGAAAAACGTATTAGACCTTGTTTAATGACAACTGCTACTACCATATTGGCATTATTACCAGTATTAACATCTACAGGAAGAGGTAGTGATATTATGATACCTATGGCAATACCAAGTTTTGGTGGAATGTTAATCGCTTTAATAACACTATTTGTAGTCCCTGTTTTATATAGTTGGAAAGCAGAAGTTAAACTTAAAAGAACAGTATAATGAAACATATAAAATCACACATAAAGTCAGTCATTTTTCTTTGTTTTTTAATCTTTGTTCTCAAAGGAAATGCGCAACAATTAGATGTGCTCATTAATGAAGCATTAGATAACAACCCTGAAATTCAAAAATTTGAATTGCAATACAAAAGGGTTTCAGAAAAAGTAAATGAAGTAAATACGGTTCCTAATACAGAATTTGGAGTTGGTTATTTTGTAAGTGAACCAGAAACTCGAACAGGTGCGCAACGCTTTAAGGTGTCTGCAAAACAAATGTTACCGTGGTTTGGTAATATTTCGGCAAGAGAAAATTACGTGAGTTCGTTAGCAGATGTTAAGTATGAAGATATTGTAATTGCGAAGCGAAAACTAATGTCTTCAGTTTCACAATCTTATTATAGACTATATGCTAATAAAGCAAAACAAAAGGTATTAACAGAGAATATCAATCTGTTAGAAACTTATGAAACAATGGCTTTGACTTCTGTTGAGGTTGGTAAAGCATCAGCGGTTGATGTATTGCGTTTACAAATGCGTCAAAACGAAATGCAACAACTCAAAGATGTGTTGCAACAACAATTTTTAGCAGAACAAACTAACTTCAATAATCTATTGAATAGAGGTAATGATGTTACCGTGAATGTGGTAGATAGTTTAATGATACCTTCTGAAGACTTTGATATTACTTTTGAAAAATTAGTATTACATCCTGAATTACTAAAATTTGATAAACTCTATCAATCCATAGAGCAATCAGAATTATTGAATCAAAAAGAAAGCAGTCCAATGATTGGTTTTGGGTTAGATTATATCAATGTTTCCGAAAGGCCAGATATGAATTTCTCGGATAACGGTAAAGATATTGTAATGCCTATGGTATCGGTATCAATCCCAATTTTCAATAAGAAATACAAGTCTATTTCCAAACAAAACGAATTGGAACAGCAAGAAATTAATTATCAAAAACAAGAGCGTTTAAACAGTTTAAAAACCGTGTTAGATAAAGCTATAAACGACCGAATTTCAGCAAGAATAAGTCATAAAACAGCAATAAAGAACCTGAAACAAGCTAAAGATGCAGAACAAATTCTTATCAAAAGCTATGAAACTGGCACGATTGATTTTAATGATGTTTTGGATATTCAGGAATTACAATTAAAGTTTCAAATCAATCAAATAGAATCGGTTAAGGGTTATTATTTACAGAGTACTATTATTAATTATCTAATTCAATAAAAAATGACACATACATATAAAATAACAGGAATGACCTGTGGCAGTTGCAAAGCTTCTGTAGAAAAAAGTTTAGAAAGCATTGACAATGTTACTAATGTTGAAGTTAATCTCGAAAAAGGAGAAGCTGAAGTTACAATGAGTAGCCACGTTGCTACAGAAACACTGAAAAAAGCGTTATCTGAAAAATATACACTATCTGAAAAGAAAGAAAAGAATGTGTTTGCTTCTTCAAGTATGTCGGCAATGCCAATGGAAGAAGAAAAAAGCAAACTACAGCAATTAAAGCCCTTACTACTAATCATCTTTTATATAGCAACCGCAAGTGTATTATTGCATTATAAAGATTGGAGTTGGAGTGCTTTTATGCTCGATTTTATGGGCTTATTCTACATCGTGTTTAGCTTTTTCAAAATGTTAGATTTAAAAGGCTTTCCAGAATCATTTAAAATGTACGACCCATTAGCAAAACGAGTCCCTGCTTATGGTTGGGTATATCCTTTTATCGAAACAGCTTTAGGATTAATGTTTTTAATGCGCTTTAAAGTAGAAATTGCTTTAATAATAACACTTGTTGTTTTAGGTATTACAACTGTTGGAGTTACTAAAACATTATTGGATAAAAAATCGATTAGATGTGCTTGTTTAGGTACAGCTCTGAAACTTCCTATGACAGAAGCCACTTTTATTGAGAATGCCATTATGATTGTAATGGCAGTATTAATGCTAATAAATTAAATAATAACCACTAAAATTTTAAAAATATGAACACGCAAGAACACAAAAACAACGAAAATGGAATGAGTAATTACACGAAGTTTTTTTTAATGTTAGGCTCATCATTCATAGCAATGTATATCACAATGTATTTAAACACCTATGAATTTGACCACGTATGGTTTAGTCTCACACGTTTTTATATGGTTTGTTTGGGTATTGCCACAATGGCTTTGATTATGTTCTTTTTTATGAAAAATATGTACAAGAATAAAAAGAAAAATATGGGTATAGTCATAGGTAGTATTGCACTATTTGCAATTGCTTTAGGATTAGTACGTGACCAAAAATCAACTGTTGGAGATGTTCTATGGATGAAAGCTATGATACCACATCATTCCATAGCAATATTAACAAGTGAAAGAGCAGACATAAAAGACCCAGAAGTCAAGAAGTTGGCAGAGGATATTATTAAAGCACAGAAGAAGGAGATAGAAGAAATGAAAGTAATGATAAATCGTTTACAGAATGAAAAATAATAAAACGGTCATATACATAGGATTACTCGCAGTAGGTTTGCTTTTGGGTTGGTTACTTTTTGGTAGTTCATCAAACGAGGAGACAGAACATAATCACAATGAAGTTTCAGAAACCAATCAAATGTGGACCTGTTCAATGCATCCACAAATTATGCAACCAGAACCAGGTGATTGTCCTATTTGTGGAATGGATTTAATTCTTGCCGAAAGTGGAAGTGATGGCCTGTTAGCAGACCAATTCAAATTAACCGAAAATGCGATGGCTTTAGCCAATATTCAAACAACTGTTGTAGGCAAAGGAAATGTTGATGGCAACACCCTTAAATTATCTGGTAAAATTGCTGAAAATGAAGAAGCTAATGCAGTACAAGTCAGTTATTTTTCGGGTAGAATAGAACGTTTGAATATCAGTTTTACAGGAGAAGAAGTCCGTAAAGGTCAATTACTAGCAACCATTTATTCGCCAGAATTGTATGCAGCACAACAAGAGTTAATTACAGCATCGTCTTTAAAGGAATCACAACCTGCATTGTACAAAGCGGTTCGTAATAAATTGAAGTTATGGAAGCTATCTGAACATCAAATCAATCAGATTGAAGAAACTCAAAAAATAAAAGAAAACTTTCCAGTTTATGCAACCGTTTCAGGTACAGTTACCGAAAAATTAGTAGAACAAGGCGACTACATCAAACAAGGTCAACCATTGCTTAAAATTGCAAATCTCAATACGGTTTGGGCAAACTTTGATGTATATGAAAATCAAATCGATTTATTTAAAAAGGGACAAGAAGTTTTAGTGACTACAAACGCTTATGCTAATAAGGAATTTAAAGGGAAAGTCGATTTCATTGAACCAATATTAAATACCAAAACAAGAACAGTAACCTTACGTGTGGTGCTTAATAATAAAAACGATGTATTTAAACCAGGAATGTTTGTAACCGCCAATATTGAACGAGTTTCAAGAAGTAATGATGAGGTATTAACAATCCCAGCATCTGCTGTACTTTGGACAGGTGAACGTTCTGTTGTCTATTTAAAAACCAATCCAGACCAAACCGTTTTTGAAATGCGTGAAGTTGTTTTAGGGAATCAAATTGGTAATGAATATGAAGTTTTAGAAGGATTATTTGTTGGAAATGAAATCGTAACTAACGGAACATTTACTGTAGATGCTGCTGCACAACTACAAGGCAAAAAATCAATGATGAATAAGCAAGGTGGTAAAACAATGACAGGTCACGAAGGTCATTTAGGTATGGATAATAATTTAAAAAATGAAAGCGACCATACTTATATGAATGAACGCTTAAAAGTGTCAGGGAAATTTCAAGAGCAATTAAAAGAGGTATACTATGATTACATCAATTTAAAAGATGCTTTAGTAAAAGAAGACTCAAAAGGTAGTTCAAAAAATGCAACTACTTTACTATCAAATTTGGGTAAGATAGATATGAAATTGCTTAAAGATGAAGCACACAATCATTGGATGTCATTAATAGATGAGATAAAATCTTCTACAACTTCAATAGCCGGTTCACAAGACATTAAAACCCAAAGAAATCACTTTAAACACTTGTCTTCACATTTAATAAAAGCGGTTCAAATATTTGGTGTAAAAGAAAAGGTATATGTAGAATTTTGCCCTATGGCAGATAACAATAACGGAGCCTATTGGTTAAGTAAAGAAGAACAAATCTTGAATCCATATTTTGGTGATGCAATGCTTAAATGTGGTGAGGTTAAACAAACAATAGAATAAATAAACACAGATAATAAATAAATTTTTAAACAATGAAAAAAGTAATTTTAAGTGTAGCTGTAATAGTAGCTATGGGATTAACAAGTTGTAAAAACGAAACTAAAAAAGTTGAAGAAAATACAACAACTGAAGTGTCAAAAGAAATTGCAATGACAGATTTATCGTTTGGTGTAAGAGGTAATTGCGGTATGTGTAAAAATACCATTGAAAAAGCAGCCAATAGTGTTGAAGGTGTTACTGCTGCAAACTGGGATAAAGACAAAAAGAAAATAGATGTATCTTTCGATAGTTCTAAAACAGATGCAATGGCAATTCATAATGCAATCGCAGCTTCAGGTTATGACACTGAAAAAGTAGCAGGAAACGAAGAAGCATACGATGGTTTACCAGGTTGTTGTAAATATGACCATAATATGGCTATGAATCAGTCTGGAGAAATAAAAGCTGATGACCATTCAAATCACGACCACTAAATAACAGTAAAAGAGTCTTTTTCGGAAGGCTCTTTTTTTATTCCCCACAACCCAAAACCCAGTTTTTTCGTGCCTCAAAATCCTCTGTCTTTTGTATTGTTCCGCTCACCTAACAAGTTTAGCGTTTTTTTGTCTTTTAGGTAATAGCATATTACAGCTTTGGTTTTTCATAAAATCAAACCAAACAGCAATAAGCTATTCTGTTATTATTCTATCATAAAACCCTAAACTCACCCAAGCTATGTTACATAATGCGTAGTTATAGCAACTAAAAGCGCTATAACGGTCATTATGTAAAATATCCGCTATAGTCAACGCTCAATTTAGAACTTAAAATCAAATTTAGAGCTATATTGAAACAGTAGTAAGATGAGGTAAGTTAAAATATTAGTTATCTCATTCATCTGCACAAAACCATCGTTAAGTCCAAGTATTCCTTATCTCAAGTCTTTGTTTGTTTCATTTCGTTAACAAATATCAAGTAACATACAGCTATAATTGAAAACCTTTAAATTGTGCTTAACTTGAAAATGCAGTACATAATAAAATAAAAAAAGATAGCAAATATAGGTAGCTACCTAATGCCAACGCTATATGCTATAAAGGTCAAGCCCTAAAGGGTTTTAAATAAAACTTTTTTCAAAATAGTTCTTCTATTTCATTAAACGTATTAACATAAAAAACTTTTATTCAAAAACCTTGACAGCATCATCCACGCTACCAAAGCATCAGCTTTCTTTTTTTGTTTTCTTTAAAAAAATAATAGTAAAAAGAAAAAGCCCTATGATACAAAACCATAGGACTCTTTCAGCTTCAAAGGTCAGAATGAAACTTATGCTACTTCTACGATATTTAAAACGTTATATGCGCCATTTTTAAGCGGATATTGAACACCGTTAATCTCTTGAAAGAACTCAACCAAAAGCAAGTAAATATCGTTTCCTGTACCTGTTGGCACACCTGCTGGAGTTAGTGTTTGCGATGCAGAAGTCGAATCAATTGCAATATTTACAGTCGGACTGTACTCAATCGCATTATCTGTAGTATCGAAGTCAACTTTTAGATAAGCCGATGTAAAACTAACGTGAGTCGCACCACTTGGATAAGCAATATCGTTTGTTGGTGTTAAATTTGGGATTGAAATTTCACCTGTAGAACCATCAACACTAAAAGGAGCAAATAAAACAGCACTTAAAATAGCTCTATTATTGAAATCAAAGCCTTTTAAAGCAGCTTTACCCTCTGGTGTTGCTAATCCTGTAGCTACATTTCTTTCGCCTCTTATAGAACTTGTATCAAAGTTCTTAATTTTTGTCATTACTTGCGTAACACGACTTGAAACACGATTATCTTTTGCTTTAATCATTAAGTTTCTTGCAGAAGTTCTTAACAACTTACCAGAAGATGCAGAACTTCCAAATTCAGAACCATTTTCACGAGTACGCTCAAAAGCAGGATCGTTTTGAATACGCTCTTTTGAAACACCGCTTTTAGTCTTTACTAAATAGCCTTCTTTACCCTTGTAAAACGTCAAATTATCTAACGTTCCTTCGAGTTTAATAATACCTTTTAACTTTGCCATAACAATACGTTTTTTAATGATGAATAATCAAATATACGTGCTATAAAGCATCAATGTTTATAAGCACTTCCGTACTGTTTACAACTTGCCAAAACTTCCGAAATAGATAGTTTTTTCACTGCGATAATTGTCGTATATTGTATATAAGAGCTTTAGAGCTACGGTATAGCTAAAGTATAGTTAGAGTATTAATTTTAAATTTTGAGCCAATGAGCAGAATCTGTATTTACCCTAAAGACGTTCAAATAGTAACAGGTAAAAGTGAGCGTTATGGTAGGTCAATTATCAAGAAGATAAAAGACCACCTAAACAAAGAAGCTCACCAATTAGTTACTATTGATGAATTTTGCGACTTTATGGGCTTTGAAATCAGTAAAGTACGAGGATTAATCAAGTAAATTTCGTATCTTTAAGACAAGGTTTTAAAGGTGACCTATTAGGTGACCTCATAATGGTACAGGACTGAAACATCGATAAATAAAGACGCTGAGAAAGAGGTTCACTTACCTCTTTCTCCGCAAAAGAGTTCCAAGAAATAGGAGCTCTTTTTTTGTTTATAGTATATCTTTGCAACAAAAAAGAACATGTCTATAATCGAAAAATTGAAGTGGCGTTATGCAACAAAAAAGTTTGATACTACAAAAAAACTATCTAAAAATCAGATAAATACTTTAAAAGAAGCATTTAATCTTACTGCATTATCCTATGGTTTACAAACTCTAAAATTGGTCATTGTTGAGGATAAAATTTTTAGGGAGCAGTTGGTAGAACATTCTTATGGTCAGCGCCAAGTGGTTGATGCATCACATTTATTAGTCATTTGTATTCAAAATGAAATTAACGAAGATGATGTTGACACTCATTTTAATACTGTAAAAAATATTAGACAAACACCAGAGGAAATTTTAAATCCATTTAGAGATGGTCTTAAATCTACTATCCAAAATATGACTATCGACAAAAAAACCGATTGGGCTACTAGACAAGCTTATATTACATTGGGTAATTTAATGACAGTTTGTGCGGTAGAGCAAATAGACAGCTGTCCTATGGAAGGTTTTGTTTCAGATAAAGTAGATAGTATTTTAGAATTAGACAAATATGGTTTAAGTTCTGTGCTTTTATTTCCTGTAGGTTTTAGGGCAGACGATGATATGTTTGCTAATCTCAAAAAAGTGCGATTACCATTGTCAAAAACCATTATAGAGTTATAATTAAGCTTTTTATAGTGCTTCAAAAGTTTATATTTGTTTAAATTAAAATCAAAAAATTTATGCCTGGATTTGAGTTAATCGGTGACTTAGAACGTAAAGAAGTTAATGATGTTTTAGATAATGGAGTCTTAATGCGCTATGGATTTGATGGTATGCGAAATGGCCATTGGAAAGCCAAAGAACTTGAACAAGAGCTTACTAAAACCTTTGATTCGAAATTTGTTCAGTTGGTATCGAGTGGAACAGCTGCTGTCTCGGTAGCCTTAGCTTCTGCAGGAGTAGGTGCTGGTGATGAAGTAATTATGCCAACATTTACCTTTGTGGCTAGTTTTGAAGCGATAATGATCCTTGGTGCAATTCCTGTATTAGTAGATATTGACGATACTTTAACTCTCGATCCAAAAGCGGTAGAAGATGCTATTACTCCGAAAACAAAAGCAGTTATGCTGGTACAAATGTGTGGAAGTATGGGTAATATGGATGCACTGAAGGTAATTTGTAATAAGCATAATCTAATATTTGTAGAAGATGCGTGTCAAGCCATTGGCGGAAGTTATAAAGGTAAGCCACTTGGAAGTATAGCTGATCTAGGCTGTTTCTCGTTCGATTTTGTAAAAACTATTACATGTGGTGAAGGAGGAGCTGTAGTAACTAATAATAAAGACTATTACACTAATGCCGATCATTATTCAGATCATGGTCATGACCATATAGGAAAAGATAGAGGTGCAGAAACACATCCTTTTTTAGGCTATAATTTTAGAATATCAGAGTTAAATGCTGCTGTTGGTTTGGCACAAGTAAAACGATTGCCAGAGTTTATTACTATTCAAAAACGAAACTATTCGATTATAAGAGAAGTATTAACTGATATTCCAGAAGTTACATTTAGAACAGTCCCTGAAGGAGGTGAAGAGAGCTATGCCTTTTTAAATTTCTTTTTACCAGATTTAGAATCTGCACGAAAAGTATCCCAAGGTTTCAAAGACAATGGTATAGATGCTTGTTTTCATTATTACGATAACAATTGGCATTACATAAGGAAATGGGATCATCTTAAGGAACTTAAATCATTATATCCAATTTCTAAAGAAGTTAAAGACGGACTTCAGTATTTAAAAACTAAGACTTTTGAGCAGTCTGATACTTACATCGCCAGAAATATCTCTTGTTTAATAAAATTATCTTGGACAGAGGAAGAGGTTAAAGAAAGAGCCGAAAAGATGGCACAAGTTATTAAATCTATCTAATTATTAAATAATTCAACTTAATGAAGAAATCATTTTTTTTAATTGCTGTATTTTTATTTTCAACATTTTTCTTAACAGCGCAAAGTAACTATAAAGACTTTTGGGACAATCTTTTAAAAAACAATAGAGAAGAAGCGTTCAAAATACTTAATAAAAAAAAGGACAATTCTACGGAGTGGTTAATCCTCAATGAGATTTCTAGGATAGAATTAGGTCAGTTAGAAAAAAACAAAGATTTTATTGATAAATTTATAAAGCAAGACGATTTTGAACATTATCTATTTGCTTTTTGGAGTAACCCCTTCATTTTTGATGATTATTTAGGGGATGGATTTAATGACCATGTTGTAGAGGCAATAAATAAAATTACTCCAGATAAAGTTGAAAATATTGATTTAGTAGATGCCTTAGTATATCTAAGATCAGCCGAGAGACGCCATTTTAATGATTGGGAATCTTATTATCAACAAAATTCTAAGATTAATAGTATTAAGGACTGGCAATACTGTGGTGCTTTTGAAAATATGAACAAAAGTGGTATTGATAAATTTTATGAACCTGAGACTCAAGCAAGCAATGATATGGTTTTTGATGCAAGAAGTAATGGTTCTTTAAAATGGTATCCAGGGATTGGCAAAAAAGAAGCGTATCAATTTTATGAAAATCATGTTGAATATGGATCAGGTGTCCATTATGCTCAGACATTTATTACATCTTCAATAGATCAACGTGTTACTTTAAGACTAGGTAGTGGATCTGCATTTAAAATATTTTTAAATGATATTGAAATTTTTAAAAATGATAAAGATGTCAATACAGACCTTAACGGTTATGAGCTAAAAGTTAATTTACCCAAAGGTACAAACCGACTTTTAATAAAATCTGCAGAAAGTACTTCTACTTCCTATTTTATGCTTTCAATTTTAGATGAAAACAAAGCTCCATTAGACAATTTTATGGTTTCGAGCCAGCCTGTCACCTACAATTCATCAAGTTTAGATCAATTAAACCCAACGGAAAAAGAAAATGATTTTGAAAACTTTTTTAAATTAAAGGTTAAGCAAAATCCTGAAGATTTTTTCTATAGTTATGCTCTATTTAATACTTATATAAGAAACTCAAAGTATGACGAAGCAAGAGCTGTAATTTTACCTTTTTACGAGGAATACCCTCAAAGCTCTTTTTTAAGAAAAGCACTTATTACTACCTATAAGTTAGAAGGCGACTCAACTTCTATTAATGAATTAAATGAAAATATCGAAAGAGATGATCCTGAATATTACCTGCCAATCCTAAATAAAATAGGTAATTACAACGAATTATTAAGGATGAGTATGACGGATTTTGAGGATTATATTGCTAAACTTAAAAAGGCATTCGATTCAAAACTAATTCATGCATCAGCAGATTTCTTTTATTATGCTAGAAAGGAAAACATGGTAGAATTACAAAAGACGCTAGACGCTATTAATAAAAATTCTATCGGGAACCAGAAGTTTAATCTCACTTTTATTCCACTCTATGATCAGATTTTTCAAGATCAGGATAAAACAGTTAAACTGCTAGAGGATATGATATCAAAAACATTTTCTATAAGGGCGGAAAATAAGCTCATTAGATATTACGAAGATAGAAATCAGAAAGACAAATGTGTAGACCTAATTACTAAATACTATGATGAATTAAAAACTGACAATGCTTACATAAAACGAATAGTAGATAAGCTAATAGAATATCAAAGATATAAAGAAGCATTGCCTTATGTAGATCAATTATTGGAGAATTATCCTTATAGTTTTGTCGCTATGGAATATAAGGGTGATATATTGAGACAGCTAGATAAAAATAAAGAAGCACTTAAATATTATAGACAAGCATTAGAACATAACAGTGCTGACTCTGGTCTCAGAAAAAAGATAACTGATCTTTCTAAAAAAGAAGATATTATTAAAGATCTTATTATTGAAGATGTTTATGCTTTTGTAGATAAACACAGAAATAAAATTACCAAGAATAACTATGGTTTTAATATTCTTTTAGATGACAGTAATGTTGAGATATACGAAGAAGGTGGATTTAAATATCGCTATATATATGTTTATGAGATAACTTCTAATAATGGAGTAGAAACTTTTAAAGAATATAACCTAGGGCTAACAGGATCTTATAATATTTCAAAGTCTGAATTAATAAAACCTAGTGGTAGTATAGTACCAGCAGATAGGAGAGGCTCATCTTTGGTATTTACAGATATAAGTATTGGTGATGTAGTTTATATTGATTATGAAGGTACTAGGTCTACATCTGGACGATTTTACAAGGATATCTCAGATAAATATCAATTTTACTCATTTCATCCAATAGTAAAGTCTTCTGCTAAGGTGTTAGTGCCTAATACTACCAAAATTAATTACGAGTTTATTAATGGTGATTTAAAACCGACAATTAAGAAAAAAGATAAATATACACTTTATCAATGGGATGTAAATAATCCTGAAACTTTACCGTATGCTGAAGATTATATGCCAAACACAGTTGATGCTGTTGGGTACCTACATTTTAGTACAATACAAGAATGGGATGATGTATCAGAATGGTATTCGGATTTGGTGAGATCGAGAATAGAAATAAATGATTTAGTAAAAGCAGAGTTTAAAAAATTGTTTCCTAATGGCCATGAAAATCTAAGCGAAGACGAAAGAGCAAAGATTATTTATAATTATGTAGCCAAAAGTTTTAATTATAGTTATGTGAGTTTTAGACAAAGTGGATTTATTCCTCAAAAACCTGCTAAGACAATTAATACTAAGCTTGGTGATTGTAAAGATTTTTCAACATTATATATTACCATGGCGAAAATGGCAGGCCTTAAATCTAATCTTGTACTAGTTCTTACATCAGATTATGGTAGAAATAATTTGGTTTTACCAAGTACCGATTTTAATCATTGTATTGTTAAAGTTTTTATAGATGGAAAAGAGCAGTTTTTAGAATTAACAGATAAATATTTACCTTACAAATCATTACCTACTAGCTTAAGAGGCGCTACAGCATTAGAAATTCCTTTTGATTCTGAAGATAATTCAAAAAAGTATAATCTTATACATCTAGATAATGTTAATAGAGATTTCTCTGAAATAAAAAATGTAGTTACCTTAAATATTTCAGAAAAAGACATGAACCTTTTGATAAATACAGATGTAAAAGGGCATAATACTTCCTATTACAATCAAGTATTTGATGAGCCAAATCCTGAGGTTATAAGAAAATCTATACTTGAAGATTATAAAGGTAAATTAGTTGACGATTTTAATCTAAATAAGGTTAGTGATATTTCAAACTCTAATGATGGTGAGACTGTTTCATATAAATCAGACCTTACTATTAATAAAAAACTTAACAGTATTGGGTCTATAAAAATTCTACAACTGCCTATTATAACACATCCTTATGAAAGCTCAATTATTCAATTAGAAGAAAGAAATTTCCCTATTGATTACATACAATATGAGTATGTTGATAACTATGTTACGGATTATATAATTGATTTGGACGCATCACAATCATTCGTTGAGATACCAGAAAGTAAATCATTTACATTCAAAGAGCATTCTTATAGTATAACTTATGAAAACCCTCAACCTAACAAGTTAACAGTATCAATAAAATGTAAAACATCTTTAGATAATATTAGTCCAGAAGATTATGCTGAATATAAGCTATATGTAAAAAGTATTTTAGATGCTGAAGCAGAATATATAGGATTTAAATAATGCTGTATAGTTAGTGTATAGGTAGATTTTAAAGTTAGCTGTAAACTGTTTCATATTTTTAGAAAAATTAAAAGTATGAAGCAGTTTTACATCATAACACTATTTATATTAATTGGTACTAAGCAATTGTTTTCTCAACAAACACCAATTGATTTTTCTCAACAGGCTCATCAGTTTACTGCTTTTGCAAATAGTGGCTTTGCATTTAATGTAGACCCAACAAATCCTAGCAATGATGTCGGTCAATTTTTTAATGATGGCTCACAGGATTGGCAAGGCTTTTATTTAGATTTGTCTAATCCAATAGATTTGGCTTCAGAACAGGTCTTAACCTTGTCCTTTTATCAGTTCGATCCTAATATGCATACCATTATGGTGAAATTAGAGAATGGTACAGAGCCAGATGTAGAGGTGGTTCAGACTAATTCAGGATCTGGTTGGTCTTACGATTTATCTTTCGATTTTTCAAATGCTATCTTAAGCGGAAATGGATCTTCTATAAATGCTATGGGAACATACTCTAGACTTGTAATTTTTATTGATGGCGGAACTATGACACCAGGCACATATCTTATAGACGATATAAATGATGGTTCCGAGGCTACAGATCCTTATGAGTTAGATGTTATTTATGAAGACTTAGTGTGGGCTGATGAGTTTGATAATAATGGAGTAGTAGACACTAACAAATGGTTTCATCAAACACAATTACCAGCTGGTGGCAGTTGGTTTAATGGTGAGCAACAACATTACACCAATCGTATTGAGAATTCGTATGTAGAAAATGGATTTTTAAATATTGTGGCTATAAAAGAGAATTTTACAGACCAAGGTGAAACTAAGCAATATACATCAGCACGTTTAAATTCTAAATTCGCATTTACTTATGGTAGAGTAGATGTTAGAGCTAAGTTACCAGAGGGTAATGGTACATGGCCAGCAATTTGGACTTTGGGTAAAAATATTAATGAAGCAGGCGCATATTGGCAAACTCAAGGCTATGGTACTACAGGATGGCCAGCTTGTGGGGAAATAGACATTATGGAGCATGGATTAGGACCAGTAAACCATGTAAGTAGTGCCATACATACACCATCTAGCTTTGGAAGTACAATTAATTACCAGTCCTTTATTTTGAATGATGTTGCCAACGATTTTCATGTGTATTCCATGAACTGGTCACCAAATCAAATTACGTTTTTAATAGATGGAGTAGGTTTTTATACGTACAATCCTGCTCTTAAAGATGCAAGTACATGGCCTTTTGATGAAGATCAGTATCTACTTCTTAATATAGCAATGGGTGGAACAGCAGGTAGTATAGATTCATCATTTTCACAAAGTGAAATGGTAATAGATTATGTAAGGGTCTATCAGAATACATCTCTTGGTCTAGAAGAAATAGCTCAAGAGAAATTTTCTGTTTATCCAAACCCTGTTTCGAGTAAAGTTAATATTGGCAGCAATGTTGAAATAAGTAGTATAGCGCTTTATAGTACCTATGGACAACTCATTGTTGAGAAAAAATCAAATACTGATGTATTAGATGTAAGTCAATTAAACCATGGAATTTACATGCTTAAGATAACATCTAACAATCGTATAATTACAAAGCGAATAATAGTTAACTAGTAGTTAACGTAGTCTACTATTTCTAGTCCATAACCTATCATACCAACACGTTTGGTCTGTAAGCTGTTAGATAATAAGTTTATTTTGCTAATTTTTAAATCGTGTAGTATTTGAGCTCCAATACCAAAATCTTTAGAGTCCATAGAAATTCTTGGTGCTTTTACCAATTTTCCTTCTTCTTGGCTTTCTTTTAGAACAGATAAACGCGATAACAAGTTCATAGACTCAGCTTGCTGATTAATAAATATAATGGCGCCTTTTCCTTCCGTGTTAATAGCGTTAAACATATCATCTAACTTTTGGTCAGCATTGTTTGTTAGCGTACCAAGAATGTCATTATTAACTAGTGTAGAGTTTACACGCGTTAATACTGTTTCGTCAGATTTCCATGTGCCTTTTGTTAATGCAATATGAACTTGATTGTTGGTTGTTTGTAGATATGCTCTCAGTCTGAATTTACCAAAACGTGTCTCTATATTGAAGTCTTCTCTTTTTTCTATTAAAGAATCATGCTCCATGCGGTAAGCAACTAAATCTTCAATAGAAACAATTTTTAAGTCAAATTTTTTAGCGACTTCCATGAGCTGAGGTAATCTTGCCATGGTACCATCTTCATTCATTATTTCTACAATAACACCAGCAGGTTCAAAACCAGCTAAACGTGCAAAATCTATTGCTGCTTCAGTATGTCCTGTACGTCTCAGTACACCACCTTCTTTAGCAACTAAGGGAAATATATGACCAGGTCTTGCTAACTCAAAAGGCTTTGTGTCTTTATTAACTAAAGACTTTATGGTCTTTGCTCTATCACTTGCAGAGATACCAGTGCTAACGCCATTTCCTCTTAGATCCACAGAAACAGTGAAAGCTGTTTCCATTGGGTCTGTGTTATTTCTTACCATCATGTTAAGTTCTAATTCTTCACAACGATGCTCTGTAAGTGGTGCACAAATTAACCCTCTGCCATGAGTTGCCATAAAGTTGATCATCTCTGGAGTTACCATTTCAGCAGCAGCTAAAAAGTCTCCTTCGTTTTCACGATTTTCATCATCAACTACTATAATTACTTTGCCTTGACGAATGTCTTCAATGGCTTCTTCGATGGTGTTTAACTTGGTATTTGTGTCCATAGCAATATTCATAACCTAAGAATTTAGTTATGCAAAGATACGGTTATTTAATGTTATGAATACAACTTTGATAGAAGTCGTAAGTAATCTTATTTCTAAGAATAATATATTTTAAAGGGTAGAGTGGTAGTGATAAAATTAAAACCAAAGGATTAATTCTCTTATCTTTCTGACCTATGGTTGTATAGAATTTAGAGTACACATAAGCATCTACAACAACATAAATGGCGAAGAATATAAAGGCAATTATACTTAAACTTAATGCTGCATCAGCCACCTCTGGTAATTTGTTGTTTTTACAAATAAAGTGCAATCCGAGTAAAGCACCACCAATAAGAAAACTAACCAAGCTTGTTTTAGAGTAATCTTTGTAATCTTTTAGTAATGACTTACCTTTTATGAGTTTATCATCTACTTCTAAACCTTCTTCTTTTAGATTTTCTAAAGGAATATTTCTATTTAAGAGGTTGTGCAATGCTATTTCCTTAGGTTTTTTGTCAAGATCAAATTCACCTTGTTCTTTTATCACACCAACTAATTCTTCTACTGTATACTTCTTATAATAGTTATAAGATTTAGTTTCGCTTTCTGAAAGTTGAAATTTGTTCTTAGGTGTAAACAATCTTTTTAGAGGAACTATTATTGCATCAAACTGAAAAACACCTTTATCATTTGTAGCTCTTGTTGTTAAATAAATACTCAATGGAAGCATAACAGCGGTTGATAACCATGAACCAATTATAGGACTAAAACTTCCTTTTTCAGCACTGTTTTTAGCGAATATGCCAAAGAAATGATAGGTTAAGAATAGTACAACTGCAATAACAATTGGTAGTCCTAAACCACCTTTTCGGATTAAAGCACCAAGAGGAGCACCCACAAAAAATAAAATTATACATGCAATTGCCAGAACAAATTTATCATGAAAAGCTATAATGTGTTTGTTCAACCATATAGCTTTAGTTTCAAAGTTTTTTTTGTTAGAGTCTATTATTTGATTTGTACTGTTAGCAGAATTTAGAGCAAGGTTAATAATCTGTCCTTTCTTACTTGTGGAAAATAGATCTAATATATTACCTGTAAACAATGAATCCTTTTTGGTGTTAATATTTAGATTTAAAGCTGCATAAGTGGTTCTGTTATACAATGTGTTTGATAAAGACTTGTAATCCTCTTTTCGTTGACCCTTTAAGCTATCTATTGTGTAATTAAGCTGTTCAATATTGAGCATTGAGTGTTTTCCCTTGTAATTTTTTTCATCAAGGTCTTCATCATTTAAAATTTCTAAATCTATATTAATTGTATAGCTATCAAAGTAACTTTTGGCATGAGGTCTATTTACGTTCCTACGATTATCTTTATCTATTATTTCTTCGTAATAATTCCCATTAATAAGTTCTAACTGTAATATATTAGAGTCTTCGCTGCTTTTTAATTCACCTTTTTCAGATATTATGACTTTGTAGTTTCCACGTCTTACAGAACTTTTGTCGTGTATAATTACATTCTCTAAATATTGACCTCTTTCACCAGTTTTTTTATCAACCTTAATATTTATATTTCCGATCTCATTAAACTGACCTTCAGCAATGGCGAGTGCAGGTTTCACTTTAGCAATATTTCGTCTTAGGTTGTAAAAGTTATACTCTCCCCAAGGAATAACATTATTTGCAAAAAAGAAACAAGCAATACCAAGCCCAACAATAAAGACACTCAGACTTCGCATTGCTCGCTGTAATGAGATACCTGTAGATTTCATAGCAGCAAACTCATAGTTCTCGGCAAAGTTTCCAAAAACCATTATTGACGATAATAATATGGTTAGAGGCACAACCAAAGGAATGAGCTTTGGCATGTAATAAAGAATAAACTTCGCGGTTACAGAAACATCCAAATCTTTACCTGCAAGCTCAGATATATAAAGCCATACACCTTGAAGTACAAAGATGAACATGAATATAATAAAGACGCTAAAAAACGTCCTTAAAAATGTGATAAGTATGTACCTATCTAATATTTTCACACATTAAGTATTAAAAACCTTAGTCTATTCTATTGATAAAGTAATCTGCGTATTTACTTTCGTCAAAAGTAAACAAGGTTTTTGAGATAGGTTGGTCGGTTTGAAAAGAATTAACAGTTAATGTTGTTTTTGTTCCGTTTTTACCAACTTCAATAAGGTTATATATGTGTTTTGTAGTAGCATCAATACCTAATAAAACATGCTCTATTTCAGAATTGGTATCCATAGGACTCAATTTTACATACTGAATTTTTCTTCCTTGTACATTCTGAATAATATCCATTTTATAAGTATAGCCATCTTCGTAAAACGATAACATTTTACTTGGAGTAATTGTGCCTTCTTCGTCAGTGTTGTCTGAAGAAATTGTAACTTCTTCATCTTCAGGACTTATGGTGTAAAGTGTTTTGCCATCAAATATCCTTGTAACTCCTAATATATTTAGCTTATACTTTTCGCCTTCGATAACAACATCTCCACGAGTCTCTTGGCTCATGTTCTCTTCATTAACATTATTCAGTTCGTATTTAAAGTCAATAGAAATGTTTTTATAGCCTTTTATTTTGTTGCTTACTTCTGTTAATAGTGTTTCTGCTTTTGCATCATTTTGTGCAAAACCTGTAAAACCTAAAGTAATAAATGCTAAAATTAATAATCGTCTCATTTTATATAAGTATAATATTATTGTTGTTCATTTTCTAATAATTGATCCAGAGCTACTAAATCTGGTACTAAAACCTGTCGTGCTTTACTGCCTTCAAAAGGGCCTACAATACCTGCAGCTTCTAACTGATCTATAATTCTACCGGCTCTATTGTAGCCTAGTTTTAGTTTTCGTTGTAATAAAGATGCCGAACCTTGTTGCGCAGTTACAATAATTTCAGCAGCTTCTCTAAACAACTTATCTCTGTCTGCAATATCTATATCAAGATTTGTGCCACCCTCTTCACCAACATATTCTGGTAGCATGTGCGCATCTGGATATGCTTTCTGAGAACCAATAAATTCTGTGATTTTTTCAACTTCTGGAGTGTCAACAAAAGCACATTGCAAACGAATAAGATCGTTACCTTGTGTATAAAGCATATCTCCACGACCAATAAGTTGATCTGCACCTGAGCCATCTAAAATGGTACGAGAATCTATTTTACTTGTTACTCTAAAGGCTATACGTGCAGGGAAGTTAGCCTTAATAATACCTGTAATTACATTAACCGAAGGACGTTGTGTTGCTATGATTAGATGAATACCAATAGCACGTGCCAACTGTGCCAATCTGGCAATTGGTGTTTCTACTTCTTTACCAGCTGTCATAATTAAATCCGCAAACTCATCAACAACTAATACAATGTATGGTAAGAATTGGTGACCGTCATTAGGATTTAATTTTCTAGCTTTAAACTTAGCGTTATACTCAGCAATGTTTCTACAAAATGCATTTTTAAGCATTTCATAACGGTTGTCCATTTCTATACAAAGTGAGTTAAGGGTGTTAATCACTTTTGTGTTATCTGTAATAATGGCATCTTCACTATCTGGAAGTTTTGCCAAATAATGGCGTTCTATTTTATTAAAAAGCGTTAATTCTACCTTTTTAGGATCAACCAAAACAAACTTTACTTCGGCAGGATGTTTTTTGTATAATAACGAAGTTAAAACAGCGTTTAGACCAACCGATTTACCTTGTCCTGTTGCACCAGCCATAAGCAAGTGAGGCATTTTGGCTAAATCTACCACAAAGGTTTCATTGCTAATGGTTTTACCAAAAGCAATAGGCAATTGCATTTTAGATTGCTGAAACTTTTGCGATGCAATCACAGAACGCATAGAAACTATTGTTGATTTCTTGTTAGGAACCTCAATACCAATAGTTCCTTTACCAGGAATTGGTGCAATAATTCTAATACCCAAGGCAGCAAGCGATAAAGCGATATCATCTTCAAGGTTTTTAATTTTTGAAATTCTAATACCAGCATCTGGTACAATTTCGTAAAGTGTAACCGTAGGACCAATAGTTGCTTTTATACTGGTAATACCAATTTTGTAGTTGCTTAGTGTTTCTACAATTCGGTTTTTATTTTCCTCAAGTTCTTCCTGATCTATAGAAATACCTTCATTGTCGTATTTCTTCAATAAATCTAAGTGTGGAAATTGGTAGTTGCTTAACTCTAAAGTTGGGTCAAATTGCCCAAAATCTTCAACAAGTTTGTCAGCCAGATTATCAGTTTCAGATTTTTCTTCTTCTACTGTTTCAACTTCAACCTTTAGCTCTGATTCTAATTTTGGTTCTTCTTTAAGCTTCGGCTCAACTTCAATATTTAAAGGCTTTTTATCTTCCTTAGGTTTAGAGTGATTGCTTATTGTAGGCTCTGGTTTATCCAAAGAAATCTCAAAAGCAGATTTAATTGCTTCAGCTTCTTCGGTAAGGCTATTGTCAACAATAGCAGTTTGCGTATTATCTTCTGTGCTTGGATTCATATCATTTTGAAAATCCTTTTTTGCACTACTAAATAGTTTAACAAATGTATCTCCAGTAACTTTAAATCTTAAAGCCAAATAGGCGATGAGTCCAAAAAGAAGTAATAAGGCAGTTCCAATTTTGCCAATATAATCTTGAAAGAAGTGATTCATTTCATAACCAACAGTTCCACCAAGGATATCGAATTTATGAGTGAAGAATCCAAAGAAAATGGACAGCCAAATAACGATTAATGTTCCCCAAATCCAATGTTTTCTCAGTTTTGCTTTATTAAGATTAAGTGTTACATAAACTCCGGAAAGAAAAATTAAACCAGAAAAAATAAAAGATGGTATACCAAATCCTTTACTTATAAACAGTTCGCTAACCCAAGCACCTAGTTGACTTGCCCAATTTTTATAAGTCTCTGAACGTTCTGGGAAATTACTTAAAGCACTCTGATCTTCCTTACCTGTGAATATAAAAGACAAAAAGGAAATAAATAAAAGTACTCCCAAAATAATCAGCAAACTTCCGAAGATTAATTTTTGCTGATTAGAAAGTGCAAGAGACGGTTTTTTAAATGTCTTTTTTGGCTTTGCCTTGGTTGTATTTTTCTTTTTAGTTGTTTTTTTTGCCATGTTATGCCGAATAGAATCGGTAACTACCTCAATACCTTTAAGGTGTATATTGTTTATTATATTTTTTTATCTCATTTGGAATCCCATTAACGAAATCTTCAATAATACGAAGATCTTTAGCAAATTGTGATCCCTCAAATCCAGAAATGTCTTCTGTTTTTATGTTAGAATTATAAAACTCTAAATATTTACTTGCCAAAGGTACAAAAGACCAATGCCATTTTTCTTCATTATATCCTGTTCTTCCATTATTTTTATTGGTATAAACCTGATAAAACCCAAAATTGTTGGCATGCTCTTTTAACCATGTGTAGGTTTTTAAACCTTTTCCGGTGTTAAAATACGAATTATTTAAACTATTCAAATCTATATCTGTTCCCCAATGATGTCTAGATGTTGAAGGCATGGCACTATATTCTAATATTTTTTTAGCTCTATTAATTGGGTCTATATTATTGTATTTGTTCCATTTTCGATTCCAAATCGCTTTTTGTTCATAGAAATTTCGTGTGCCAGATATAATCTTTAAATCAATACTGTCTTTTTTAGCTGCTTTAACCATTTTTAGAAAAGCTTGATATACTGAGTGGTTAAGGTAAATTTCTTTTGCTGCATATCTGCTTTCAACTTTTACAAAGGTAGAATCTGATTTGTAGTCAAATTTACCTAGAACAAAAGCAGAAGTAATATTAAGGGTGTCTTTTGGTATGTTATTTTTTTCAATCTTAGTTTTTGCTTCAGTTTTAGTATTAACAACTGATAATATTTCTTTGGGCTTGTCATTACAGCTAGTTTGAAGTAGAATAAAGTAAAGTGAAATAAAAAATAGCTTCATTTTATTATACATCATAGGTCTAAGATTGATTAAGTTTTCAATCATGTAACGTAATTAAGCTAAGGTTTGGTATTTAAAATATTTTAGGTAGATAGATTATTCCTGCGATAATAACTGCAACTACTGAAGCAATAAAAACAGCACCAGCAGAAATATCTTTAATAAGTCCAATCTTTGGATGGTGCTCTGGATGAATAAAATCTGCAATGTATTCTACAGCAGTATTAACGCCTTCTATGCTCATTACCAAGCCAATCATTGCAGTTTGAAACATCCATTCTGTAGCTGATATATCAAAATAAAAACCAGCAATAGTAACTACTATGGCAATAAAGACTTGAATTTTAATGCTGGCTTCGGTTTTAATAAGAATAAGCATTCCTTTAAAAGCAAAGCCAACACTTTTTAGTCTATTTACTATAAATGACTCTTTGTTTTGTTGCATCTAACTAATTAAGATAAGCTGCTTAAAGCACTAACGTAATCTGGCTCGTCTGCAATTTCAGAAACTTGTTCTGTGTGTAATATAGTACCATCAGTGTCAATAACAACAACACATCTAGATAATAATGTTTCAAACGCTCCATTTGAGAATGCCAAACCGTAATCTTTTCCGAACTGACCTGTTTTGTAATCCGATAAGCTTACAACGTTATCTAAGCCTTCAGCACCACAAAAACGTGCCATTGCAAATGGTAAATCTTTAGAAATACAAAGTACTTTAGTGTTTTCTAACTGACTTGCTTTTTCGTTAAAGGTTCTTACTGATTGAGCGCAAGTACCAGTATCTACACTTGGAAAGATATTTAATACTAATCGACTACCTTCAAAATCAGAAGAACTCATATCTTTCAATTCTGTATTAGTTAGCTTAAAATCTGGGGCTTTGCTACCAACTTCTGGTAAGTTTCCTATAGTTTCTACTGGAGTGCCTCCTAGTGTTACTTTTGCCATGTTTTAGTGTTTTAATTTTTGTTAAAAATAAAAAAAGCAATACTGAAAAGTGTAAATAAAATGATAATGTTTTAAAGAAAAAGCCATATCAATACTAAGATTAATATGGCTCTTATTCTATAATATTCTAAATACTTATCTCAACTCAGCACCAAGCTTATTTTCAAAATTAGATTGAAGCTTGTTCATTATTTTATCGATTTGCTTATCGTTAAGCGTTTTGTTTTCATCTTGTAATGTAAAGCTGACAGCATAACTCTTTTTGCCTGCAGGTAAATTTTTACCTTCATAAACATCAAACAGATTTATAGCTTTTAGCAATTGTTTTTCAGTTTGCTTGGCAATCGTGTAGATATTGTGAAAGGTAACGCTATTGTCTAGTAATAGTGCAAAATCTCTACGTACTTCAGGATACTTAGGTATGGCAGTAAACTTAATTTTGTTATGCTGTGCCATGTCTAACACATTGTCCCAATTAAAGTCAGCAAATAATACGTTTTGAGAAATCCCAAAATGCTTTAAAACAGATTTTTTAACCAAACCAAATTCAACTAAAGTTTTCTTACCAATAGAAAGGCTCATGCCTTCACTAAGAACATCGGTTTTATGAGGTGCAGATTTTAGTCGGTTTAAGCCTAAACGCTCTAATACAGCTTCAATAGTACCTTTTAAATAAAAGAAATCACTAGGTGTAGCTTGTGTGTTCCAACGTTCTTGTGCTTTGTTTCCGGTTACAAAAAGTGCTAGATGTTTGTGCTCTTCTCTGTTATCTGAATATTGATGGTAAGTTTTACCAAATTCAAATAACTTAAGATCGTCACGTTTTCTATTAATATTATGCGAAACAGCTTCTAATCCAGAAAACAATAATGATTGACGCATAACTTCTAAATCATTACTTAATGGATTTAGCATTTTTACGTTATGGTCTGGATTAAGTTGCTCACTTAACTCAACATATTTTGGTGATGTCAATGAGTTAGCCATAATCTCAAAGAACCCTTGAGAAGCCAACTGATTGCCAATGACATTTTGAAGTTTATAATCTTCAAAACGCGATGTGTTAGAAATAGAAGCGTTTAGCTTTTCAGTAGTTTTTATGTTGTTGTAACCGTAAACTCTTAGGATTTCTTCAATAACGTCAGCTTCACGCTGTACGTCATTTCTAAAAGACGGAACAGTAAGTCCTAATCCAGCTTCAGTAACATTATTGATCTTAATGTCTAAAGAGGTTAAAATACTTTTTATGGTTTCTTTCGGAATTTCTTCACCAATTAATCGCTTGGCATTATCAAAACTCAATACAACCTGAAAATCTTCAATCTTATTAGGATAAGCATCAGAGATGTCGCTCGTTATTTCACCACCTGCAATTTCAGTAATTAAAAGTGCAGCACGCTTTAAAGCATACTTTGTAAAGTTTGGGTCAATTCCTCTTTCAAACCTAAAAGAAGCGTCTGTGTTAAGGCCGTGACGCTTAGCTGTTTTTCTAACGCTTACAGGATCAAAATATGCACTTTCTAAAAAGATGTTGGTTGTAGCTTCAGTAACACCAGAATCTATACCACCAAAAACACCAGCAATACACATTGGCTTTTCGGCATCACAAATCATTAAATCATCTTCGTGTAACTCTCTTACAACCTCGTCTAATGTTGTGAATTTTGTACCAGCTTTACAGGTTTTTACTTCCACCTTGTTACCAGTGATTTTTGCAGCATCAAATGCATGTAATGGTTGTCCTAATTCATGCAAAACATAATTAGTAACATCTACAATATTATTAATAGGTGACAAACCAATAGCTTTTAATCGGTTTTGCAACCAGCTTGGAGACGTTTCAACTTTAACACCAGAAATTGTAACACCACAATAACGTGGACACTTTTCTTTGTCTTGTACTTCTACATCTACCTTTAAAGAACGTGTATCTACGTGGTAAGACATTACCGAAGGCGATATCAACTCAAGGTTAACCTCTTTTTGTAACAAACCAGCTTTTAAATCTCTTGCCACACCATAGTGACTCATTGCATCTGCACGGTTTGGTGTTAAGCCAATTTCGAAAACTTCATCATTTTCAACCTCAAAAATTTCAGCTGCAGGAGTACCAACTTTTAGGTCAGCATCAAGTACCATAATGCCATCATGAGATTCGCCAAGACCAAGTTCGTCTTCAGCACAAATCATTCCGTGGCTTTCTTCACCTCTAATTTTACCTTTTTTGATTTTCCAAGCTTCACCTTCAGCAGTATAAAGTGTTGTGCCAATTGTAGCGACAGGTACTTTTTGTCCTGCAGCCACATTGGGTGCACCACATACAATTTGTACAGGTTCAGCTTCACCAATATTTACTGTTGTTACTTTTAATCGGTCTGCATTTGGGTGTTGTTCGCAAGTCAATACTTCGCCAACTACGATACCTTTTAATCCTCCTTTTACAGATTCGTAGGTTTCAATACCTTCTATTTCAAGGCCAAGATCTGTAAGTAGTTCGCCAGTTTTCTCGGCATTCCAATCTATATTAATAAACTGTTTTAACCAGTTGTAAGATATCTTCATGTGCTGTTTTATTCAAGCTACAAAGATAAAAATACTTGTACGTTAATGAAATTTGAATATGCTTTTTTATGTAAGCTTTTTGTTGTTATTTCGAACTTTATATAAACTCATATTATAATGCGATATATTTTAATCCTCTTGGCTACTGTGATGATGGTTTCTTGCAAGAATGAAGTGAAGAACAAATATCTGGAAGTAGGAACTTATAGAGCATGGTTGCCAATTAAAGATAATGAAGAAATTCCTTTCGTTTTTAAGGTTGAATCTAAAGACAAATTAAAGATATACAATGCAGAAGAGGTTATTAATGTAGATGAGATAGAATATAAAAACGACTCGGTTTATATTCACCTACCTGTATTTAGAGATTATCTGGTTGCTAAAATTAGTAATGAAGAAAGTTTGCAAGGGTTTTATGTAAGTCCTGATAGAAATAGAAAAGTACCTTTTAGAGCAGAAGGCCATGATGATATAAGATTTCCTGTAAAAGGTAAATCTACTCAGAACGTATCTGGAATTTGGGAAACCGTATTTAGCAAAGGTATAGAAGGAGATGAATACATTGCAAAAGGCATTTTTAAACAAGAAGGGCAGAAGGTTACGGGTACTTTTAGAACCACAACTGGCGATTACCGTTATTTGGAAGGTGTTATGGATGGCGATACCATGAAGTTATCAACCTTTGATGGTGCGCATGCCTTTTTGTTTACAGCTACAGTAACCGACTCAACCATGAATGGTTATTTTTATTCTGGAAATCATTGGAAAGAGCCTTTTGAAGCGAAACGTAACGAGGTTTATGAACTACCAAGTGCCAATGAACTAACTTATCTTAAAGAGGGTTATGATAGTTTAGATTTTGTATTTCCAAACACTTCTGATGGGTTGGTAGGTCTTAAGGATGACCGATTTAAAAACAAAGTTGTGGTAGTGCAAATCATGGGAACCTGGTGTCCTAACTGTTTGGATGAAAGCAAATACTACGCAGACTTTTATAAAGCGAATAAGGATAAGGATATAGAATTTATTGCCTTAGCTTTTGAGTATGCCAAGGATAAAGAAACCGCCTTTAGTCGTATAGACAGACTACAAAGTAAAATAGGTATAGACTATCCTGTACTTTTAGCACAATATGGTGGTGCAGACAAAGCCAAGGCTCAAGAAAAGTTACCTATGCTAAACCATGTGTTATCTTATCCGACCTCTATTTTTATTGATAAAAAAGGAAAAGTAAGAAAGATACACACAGGATTTAATGGACCTGCAACAGGTGAGAAATATACTGAGTTTAAGAACGAGTTTGAGAGTTTCGTAGCAAGCCTAATAGAAGAGTAAATAAGAAAACGTTATCGTAGATTTTTAAAGGTCTTCGCGCTAAAAAGTGGATAAATAAATATCTTCGCATTGTAAATAGAAGTGTGATTATTTGATGAGTTTACAATGAAAAAGACATTATATCTTTTATTTCTGTTTCCAATATTGCTCTTTGGGCAAATTAATGAGAGCGATTCGTTAAAAATTAAAGCCAATCTATCACTTACAGGTTTTTGGCAAGCAGGTAATGTAGAAACACTAATCTTTAGAGCAAAATCTGGTATTACTTACAAACCATGGAAAAAATGGGTGGTTAAAACCCAAAATTCATATGTGTATCAAGAATTCGGGAAGGAAAAAGCTGATGCCGATTTTTTAAGTCTTAACTTCCTATACTTTAATCCAGAAAAAAAGATTTATCCTCAGCTATTAGGCTTTTTGAGCACTAATTACAGACGCGAAATAAGTTCACGTTCCTTATTGGGTGGTGGTGTAACCTTTCAGGTGTATAAAAAGGATAAGAATTGGTTGAAGTTTTCGGTAACCAGTGAGTATGAGCAAACTAATTTTAACAACACCAATTTTAATCTAAATGCCTATGATGGGAATAATGAAATTGATACTTGGCGCGGAACAATTTGGGTTAACGGTAAGTACTACCTTTTTAAAGACAAAGTAATTTTAAGCCATGAGAGTTATGTGCAACCCTCTTTAGAGGAAAGTGATAATTACCGTTGGCAAGCCGATTTTGGACTCGAATTCCCAATATGGAAATTCCTCAACTTTAAGATTAACTATTTGCGCACTTTTGAAAGTATTGTAATTGAAGGTCAAAAACGTGAAGACCAATTTTTAACCTTTGGGTTAACGTTGAAGAGTTATTGAGGATAGAATTTTCAGAAGTAGGCGAGAACAAGCAATTACTTATAGCAATTGTTGTAGCAGTTTTTTATTTAATTTCTTCTGTTAGCTTGTTCAAATATTCAGTCATTTTTTCCAAGTCTTTCAATTCAGTTTTTGATCGTCTATTATTCCAGTAGAAAGAATGACTTCCAATTTCAGTTTGAATTTTCGGATTATAAACTTTCTGAATTCTAAAATTTTTAATTAACCGAGTTCTTATAACAATATTGATAAGGCGTTTTTGCTTTCTCGGTTTTCCTAAGACTCTTATCGATTCGTGAGCCATTCCTCCAAATTCAGGCATACAGTAAACTTTTGCTCCTGGTCTGAACTGTTTACTTCCTCTCTTAATTTCCTTATTTTCTCCCCAAAAATGTTCGTCAACTATATTTCCAACAATACACCACTCAAACTCTCGACTGTCATAATCGATATTTTTGTTTGGATTAAACCAATTTGATATTTTTTCAGCTAAGTTCAATTCTGTTTTAACGTTTTCTCAAATTGCATACAACGGTTTTGGCTATGGCTCGTTGCGGAAAATCATAGCTGATTTTCCGCCGTAACCTAAAGATAGCAAATTGCAATGACACGAGTGCAACGAACTGGCGAAGCAATTCCGATTAGGAATTCAGCCGCAATGAGCTATGCACGTTGTTGTAGTGCGTTTTTAATTCCACAAATATTCTAATTCAACTCTATTTTTGTCAATTGATTTAACTATGAAAGTTGCTCCATAATTCGCAACTGAAGTATAGGTTTTTCCATTTTCTTCTCTTGTCGTAAATCCGCCACTAATGACCAAATACGTCTTTCCCTCATCAATGTCCCATTTGTAGTTTTTCGAAAGTTTCAAGTCGAGTAAATTCGGACAATTATCTTTAAATTCTTTTTCTTTCGAGAATTCCCAATGACAATCTTTATTTAATGCCTTTGATTTACTTTTTATTAGTTCTAATATTTCTCCTCTTTCGAAAGTGCTCTTTATAGTACTTGGATACCAAATTCCATTTAGTTTATTTGATAATTCTTTTTCCAAACTTTTTCTGTCAGAGTTTAATTTCTCAAAAAAATCTGAAAAAAGTACTTTTTCTAAATTCCGATATTCATAATCTTGCCAATCGCAATATCTGTCGATTTCTAAAGTGTCTAAATCCTTGATAATTGTATATTCATTGGTAACAGAACTTATATATTTTTCCTCACAAGAATCTTTGAATTTAAGTGCTTGATTCCAAAAATCATTAAGAAGTTTGATTTTATCAGCATTCATTTCAGTATCATTTGAGACAGCAATTTTTTCACTTATTTTGTATCCAGGACGAATTATTTTTCCGAAAATCTTGTTTTCTTTTTTAGTGAATTCCATTTTTTTGAAAATGAATGATTCTCCTCTTGAAACATAATTGATTGTTAACTTTTCGAATTCGGCAATTTCAGTTTGTTCCTTTTTACAAGAACAGAATAAAGTTAAAATCAGAAAGAAAAATATTGTTACTGTTCTCATTTTCAAATGCACTACAACACGTAAATAAGTCTGTATTTACAATTATTCACTGCTAATATAAAAATAATTATAAAACCCTTATAGTCAGTAGTATTATTGGTTTTTGCACACATGTGTTTTATATAACATCTCATATAAAAATATCAAAAGTGTTATATAAAACACATGTATATTGTTTATATGTAATGAAGGTAAATTAAATGTTTTAAAATGGCATATAAGTCACTAATAAGGCTTGTATCACAAACAACACCACAAAAGGAATAAACAAATACCCAACCACATCTCTGGCTTGTATTTTAATGCCTTTACCCATTACTGGAAATACAATAAGTAAAAAGAAAGGCTGTAACAGATTGCTTAAGCTTTCGCCATAGGCAACAGACATAGACGCTCTTGCTGTCATTGCAGTAACTTCGGTAGGCGAGAGGTTGGTGCCAAGTTCTTGTACCATGTTTAAAATACTTGGACCAATAACAGCAAATTCACCACCAGCAGATGGTATTGCAAAATTGATGATGCCACCAGATAGGTAAGAGATAAAAGCATAATTTTCGGTAGTGGCAATAGTCACCAAAGCATTAGTGATTTTTTCGCCCAAACCAGAAGCTAACATAATACCCATTATACCTGCATAAAACGGATATTGAAACAACACGCCAGAAATATTGCTACTGGCACGTTTCATAGCAATGCTAAAGCGCATTGGTGTAATGTGTAAGAGCATCCCAACGATAAGAAAAATGAAGATCATAATGTTAAAGTTGAGGTCAAAGCCTTTGGTGGCAAAGTGGTAAACAATATAAGCTAATCCAAGTGCAGCAACAGTAAGCTGCAACCAACCAGCATTATTTAACGCATCAGATAGTGCTTTATAGGGTAATTTGTAAGAGAGCGCTTCGTCTTTAACCGAATGGGTTTCGTTATCTAACGAGGTTTGTAAATCCTTGAGTTCTTTGCCTTCATATGATTTAGGTATGAGCAACCAAATCAGTAGTGGAGAAACTACCACAAACAAAACAATCATTGCAATATTTAGCATCGCTCCTAAACTATAACTTGTAGAAATAGTATCGTTTAAAATACCTTCTTGTATTAAAAAGTTGTTTTCTGTATTAAGCAACAAGGCAATGGAACTCGATAAACCGCAAACCCAACCATTAAAAGAAAAGTACACACAAGCCACCAAAAAAGGATAGTGAATACCTTTAATACGCAAAGCCAATTCGCGACCTAAAATGGCAGTAACTACGACCATTCCAAAGCTAATTAAGGATAGTAATGCGCCAAGCGCAATGATAATTACATAAACCTGTGTTGGTGTTTTAATGTATTTAGTAATGTGGTCAATCCCTTTTTTTACAGGTGAAGATTGCGCAATACAGTAAGCAGTAATGATAATAAGTACAATCTGCATACCGAATGATAACAGACTCCAAAAACCGTCATACCAACCTTGTAAAATATTAATAGGTTGGTGGTCTGTAAATACCAAGGCTAAAACAAAAGTGAGTAGAGTAAGCAGTAGCGCAAACACATAAGCACTTGGCATGTATTTGGTAAAACCATCTGTAAATTTCTGACCGAGTTTGGTAATCATGGTGGGTGTTGTTTTGCTAAAAATCGGAATTTACATTGAATTTTAAAAACGGAAACAACAAAGTGTTCCGTTACTTATAGTGTCATTTTAAGACTGTTTTAGCGTTTTTGCTGTATAAATTAGGGTAAGATTAACACAATTTTTAACTAGATATATTACATTATAAGGAGTGAAAATGAATAGTAATTCCACAGCATTGTGAAGTTACACTTAAAGCTGAAAAAAGAAGCTTTAAGAAATATGATAAAAGAACAAAATAATTTATGGAAAATGTATTAGTTGCTGGTGCTAATGGTACCACAGGAAAACAAGTTGTTAACATTTTAAAGAATTCGCAATATTTTAATCCGATTGCTATGGTGCGAAAAGAATCGCAGTTAGAGCAATTTAAAAATGAAAATATAGATACCGTTTTAGGTGATTTAACCAAGGATTTAACGCATGTTGTAAAAAATGTAGATAAAGTGGTGTTTGCAGCAGGTTCTGGCGGAAAGAATGTTGTTGAGGTTGATCAGGAAGGTGCAAAACGACTAATAGATGTATCTAAGATGGCAAATGTTAATAAATTTGTGATGTTAAGTTCAATGGGAGCTAATACTCCAGCGAAGTTTGAAGACCTAAAAGATTATATGGAAGCCAAGCAAAATGCAGATAAGCATTTAAGAGAAAGTGATTTGAACTATGCGATTATTAGACCAGGAACATTAAAAAATGAAGAAGGTAAAGGTAAAATTGAAATTGCAGAAAACGAATTGAAAAAACAGGGAGAAATCAGTAGGGCAGATGTTGCGCAAACATTAGTTAGAGCTCTGCATGATGATGCTCCTAAAAACAAAACTTTTGAAATTTTAGAAGGTGAAACCTTGATAGGAAAAGCCTTTGAAGTTGCTATGAATTAAAAAGAAGTTTTAATTCAATATAAAAATTGAAAATTCGAAGAGGTGTGATTTGGTCATGCCTCTTTTCTTTTGTCTTAATAATGCGTTAATTAACAGTTAGTTGCTGTTCTTTAACAAGTCGCTAACAGCTTTGCTTTTAAAAACGGTCTACCTTGAAACCATATTCATCAGCAAAACACGTTTGGTTATGTTTTGAAGGTCTGGTTTTTGTTGGTGCCAGGCCTTTTTTTTCATTCCTGCGAAAGGAGGAATCTCATCACAAAAGGTCCTATATCTATATAAACCACATATTGTCATTCTGAACTTGTTTCAGGATCTCTGAGAGTTTCAAAACCTTAACTAATATAATTCCAGATATTACGGTACTTGCTCATTTGTCTGTAAGTATTCAAAATCATTCTATGTTCCGGTAAAGCTAAGCTAGGGTCGAGATTTAAAACCGACTTCGCATGATATCTGGCAAGTTCAAGTATGTCCTTATCCTTCACAATATCTGCAATTCTAAGATTTAAAACACCACTCTGTTGTGTACCCATAATATCGCCAGGACCTCTAAGTTTCAGATCCACTTCAGCAATTTCAAAGCCATCTGTAGAACGCGCCATGGTTTCTAAGCGCGTTTTGCTATCATTACTCAACTTGTGTCCGGTCATTAAAATACAATAACTCTGTTCGGCACCACGACCAACGCGTCCACGTAGCTGGTGTAATTGCGATAAACCAAAACGTTCAGCGCTTTCAATAATCATAACCGAAGCATTTGGCACATTAACACCAACTTCAATAACAGTAGTTGCAACCATAATGTTGGTTTTACCTTCAGCAAAGCGTTGCATCTCATAATCTTTGTCTTCGGCTTTCATTTTTCCATGAACAATAGAAATTTGATAATCTGGTGTTGGAAATTCTCTTGAGATACTTTCGTAGCCATCCATCAAATCTTTATAGTCCATTTTTTCACTTTCTTGAATTAGAGGATACACGACATAGATTTGTCTGCCTTTAGCAATTTCGTCTTTCATAAATCGAAAAACTTTCAGTCGATTATTATCGTATCGATGAACTGTTTTTATCGGTTTTCTACCAGCTGGTAATTCGTCAATAATTGAAATATCTAAGTCGCCATAAACAGACATTGCTAAGGTTCTAGGAATTGGCGTTGCGGTCATGACTAAAACGTTAGGAGGTAGTTCGTTTTTATGCCACAATTTTGATCTTTGTTTTACTCCAAAACGATGTTGTTCATCAATAATAGCAAGTCCTAAATTTTTAAATTTTACCTTATCTTCGAGCAGCGCATGAGTGCCAATTAAGATCTGTAAATTGCCATTTTCGAGATTTTCATGAATAATTCGTCTATCTGAAGTTTTAGTTGATCCAGTTAATAATGAAATACTGATATTCAATTTATTACACCATCTTAATAATCCATTATAGTGCTGAACTGACAAAATTTCAGTTGGCGCCATTAAACAGCATTGAAAACCGTTGTCAAGTCCCATGAGCATTGACATAAATCCAACTATGGTTTTGCCAGAGCCTACATCTCCTTGTAAAAGACGATTCATTTGTGCATTGCTTCCTAAATCTGCTCTAATTTCTTTAAGAACACGTTTTTGTGCATTAGTTAAATCGAAGGGTAAATGGTCTTTGAAAAAGGTGTTGAAATAGTCTCCTACTTTTTCAAAAGTGAAGCCTTTTATTTTTGATTTGTGGATTAAATTTTTCAAAATTAACTGCAGTTGAATGTAGAATAATTCTTCAAATTTTAATCGAAATTGTGCTCTAGAAAGTAGCTCTGGAGACTTCGGAAAATGCACATTAAAAAGTGCGTCAGATTTTGATAATAATTTTAATTCCCCTCTAATTGTATCCGATAAAGTTTCAGCATAACGTCCTTTGGTTTCCAAAAATAATTGCTGCATTATTTTGGTTACAACCCGATTTGTTATCCCTTTGTTTGATAGTTTTTCGGTTGACGGATAAATGGCTTGCATGGCAGAACGAAGACTTTTTTTGTGCTCTGATAGGAGTTCTAATTCAGGATGTGGCATGCTAAATTTACCATTAAACCAATTGGTTTTACCGAAAATAACATAAGGTTGTCCTGTTTTTAGGTTTTCTCTTATCCATTTTTGACCTCTAAACCATACCAGTTCCATTACACCAGTATCGTCTCTAAATTCTGCTACCAAACGTTTTCCTCTTTTTTGGGCTACTTCTCTAAAGTTGCTTATTTTTCCAACGACTTGGACTTCAGCATTATTGCGTTGTAATTGGTTGATTTTATAATATTTAGTGCGGTCGATGTAGCGGTTTGGGAAGAGGTTAATCAAGTCCTGATAGGTGTGAATACCCAACTCTGAGCGCAACAAATCTGCTCGGTTAGGTCCAACGCCTTTAAGGTAATCGATAGGTGTTTGTAAGTTCACACTCATAGTTGCGAATTTACCAAATTCTTATAAAGGGATAATTCTAAAATTTTGTTATTTCTAATCTATAAGGTTTAGTGTTTGTTTTAAAAGTTTTACTTTGGTCTAATCCTTGATTTAATCGGAATTATGAAAAAATTATTGGTTGTATGTCTGTTGTTTGTTTCTGTGTTTTCTTATGCGCAACAAACGGATTATGTGGATTTTAGAAGAGCGGAAGCTTTATTGGTTTTTAATCAGTTAGCGGTAGATAGCACAACTTATAATTCTTACGAAATTGATTTTAAAATTTTAAAACCAACAGATTCTATTTATTTAGATGCTGTAAATATGAAGTTTAAGCATGTAGCTCTAGATAATTCGGCGGCAACATTTAAAAATGATGGTGAAAAATTAATTGTTTTCAATGACTTTAAACCTAATGAATCTTACAAATTAAGTTTTGTCTTTAACAATGCGCCCAAAAAGGCTATGTATTTTATAGGATGGGAACATGAGGGTAAGAATCAAATCTGGACACAGGGTCAAGGGAAATACACAAGTAATTGGTTGCCAAGTCTTGATGACACAAACGATAAAATTGAGTTTGATTTAAAGTTTCTTGCACCAAAAAAGTATAAGGTTATTTCAAACGGTACTTTAAAATCAAAGTCTGATAATCTTGGTAATACTTTGTGGGAATATGATATGCAAAAGCCTATGTCTAGTTACTTGGTGGCTGTTGTGGTTGGGGAATATAATAAGAAATCAGAAGCTTCAAAAAGTGGTATTCCTTTAGAGTATTACTATTATCCGGAAGATTCTTTAAAAGTCGAGTCTACCTATCGTTACTCTAAAAAAATGTTCGATTTTTTAGAAGAAGAAATTGGGTTTGCATATCCATGGCAAAACTACAAACAAGTGCCAGTACACGATTTTTTATATGCTGGTATGGAAAATACAAGCTGTACCATTTTTTCAGATGCTTTTATGGTAGATGATATAGGTTTTAATGATAAAAACTATGTCAATGTTAATGCGCACGAATTGGCGCATCAATGGTTTGGTGATTTGGTTACGGCAACGTCTGGTGAGCATCATTGGTTACAAGAAGGTTTTGCAACCTATTATGCCTTGTTGGCAGAGCGTGATATTTTTGGTGATAATCATTATTATTTTAAGCTTTATGAATCTGCTGTAGATTTAGGTCGCCAAGATTTGGCGGGTGATGGCACATCGCTTCTTGATCCTAAGTCGAGTAGTTTAACCTTTTATCAGCGTGGTGCTTGGGTGCTTCATGCATTGAGAAGTTTGGTTGGTAATGATGTGTTTAAAAATGCAGTGAAAGCGTATTTAGATAAACACCAGTTTAAAAACGTTGAAACTTCAGATTTTATAATAGAAGTAGAGCGTTTTTATGGTAAGTCGCTAAATACATTTGTTGATGTGTGGATTAAGCGAAAGGATTTTCCTGTTGATGCAGCTTTTGGGTTGCTTCAAAATGAATCTACTTTTATTAACGAGTATCTCATGGTAGATTGCCAGGCAAAAACCTCTAAATGTGAAGAGTATTTAAAATATTATGTCTCAGACGAAGCAAAGGTTAAAGTGATTTCTCAAATGCCAGAATTGGTAACAAATGATACCTTTAAACATGGTTTTAAGGTAAGGCAAGCAATTTCGCAATACGTAAGGCAAATACCAAAAGAGCTAAAGGAAAACTATGAAACCTTGTTAGATGATAAGTCTTACGTAACTATAGAAAATGCCTTGTATAATCTTTGGACGTCATTTCCGGAAGAACGAGCAAAATACCTTTCTAAAACCAGAAATGTAGTAGGCTTTAATGATAAGAATGTGCGCTTGCTGTGGATTGCTTTAAATCTTAACACACCTTTTTATCAGGCCGATAATAAACAAGGCTTGTTTGAAGAACTGGTAAGTTATACTGATGAGCGCTACAATGTAGATTTGCGTATGAATGCCTTTAGCTATCTTAATCTTATGAATGCTTGTAATGATACCTGTAAATCTAATCTTGAAAAAGCAAAGTCGCACCATAACTGGAGAATGGTTAAGTTTGCAAAAGATATGTCTGAAAAATTAGAAAAAAAACAATAATGCGAGCATTAGTCATTTCTGGAGGTGGAAGTAAAGGTGCTTTTGCAGGTGGAGTAGCGCAATACCTTATGGAGCGTGAAAATCGCGAGTACGATATGTTTTTAGGGACATCTACAGGTAGTTTGTTGGTGCCGCATTTGGCAGCAAACGATATTCCGAAACTTTACGACATATTTACCAATGTACAGCAGCAGGATATTTTTAGTGTAAGTCCTTTTGTGCAGCGAAAAAAAGGTGATAGAGAGTATGTGTCTATTGATTTTGTAAATTCTTTATGGCAGTTTATAAAAATGAAGCGCACCTTCGGTGAAAGTAAAGCGCTAAAGCGAAATATTAGAAAAAACTTCACTTTTGAAGAGTTTCAAAGAATCAGAGAGACTAAACATGATGTCGTTGTTACGGTTTCTAACCTGTCAATGAATCGCGTGGAGTATAAATCTATTAACGACTGTTCTTATGAAGAGTTTTGTAATTGGATATGGATTTCGTGTAACTACATTCCATTTATGTCTTTAGCTAAGGTTGATGGTTACGAGTATGCGGATGGCGGATTAGGTTGTGTTATTCCTATTAGAGAAGCCATATTAAGAGGTGCGACAGAAGTCGATGCGGTTGTTTTGGAGGCGGAAACTATGGGAAAACAGCGAGTGCTAGGTAAAAACCCATTCTCTTTAATGATGAATTTATTCGGTCATTTGCTCGATCAGGTAGAGCGAAGCGACATTGTTATAGGAAAACTTGCGGCAAAAAACAGAGATGTAAAACTCAATTTGTATTACACACCAACAAGCTTAACAGAAAATTCTTTGATTTTTAGTAAGCGTTTAATGGAAAAATGGTGGCAGCAAGGTTATGATTATGCTGAGAAAAAGCATTCGGTGTAATTACCACATCTCACCAACCTCTTCTTTTATAAAAGAAAGCGCTGCATTGCTTGGTGCAGGTTTATCCATAAGCTCAGTTAGAACTACTTCACGCAACTTATCTGCACTATCGGTTTTTTCATTCATGTTTGCTTTTCTAATCAATTGAATCGTGGCATTTTTTGCAGCTAAAATTATACTCCAACATTGGTCGCTAACGTAGATTTGTTGGGTTAGATTATGTTCAAATTCCTGTTCAATCGTGGCTATAAGTAAATTCTCGTAATTATCTTTATTTGAAGATGTTGGGTTGATTCTTGTTAATAAACTCTGTGGTTTAATACGTTCTAAAAAAAGAGACATGCGTTCGTACGCTTGAAGCCTTAATGGAAATGATTCCTTTTGTAAATCTTTTGTGAGTAAAAAATGACGTCTTTTGTTTTCGTTATCCATTTGTTCTCTGAAAAACAAATAGGCAATAGCACCTGTTATAAGTGCAGGAATTGTGTACATTAAAAGATTAAGAAGTTGTTGTTCCATAAAATTAGTTATCCTTTTTGCCGCCAAGATAAACACAATCTTTTAATTCTTGCATATTTTTAAAAGCAACTGCTGTCTTTTCGTAATTAAAGGTGTGCTTAAACTCTTTTGTAAGGTTATGATCATCTACGTTCATTTCTATGTCTCGCATATTAAATTGGCAAGGGTGTTCGTAGCCAGCTGCATGCGTAACTTCCATAAGTTCTTTTCTAAAGGTTTTAAAATACTGTGCTAAACGCTCAGATTTTAGTGGAACATTAATACCGTTTTGTAACCATTTTTTCTGTGTGGCCACACCAGCAGGACAGCGGTTTGTATGGCAAATTTGTGCTTGTATGCATCCAATACTCATCATTGCTTCACGTGCTACATTAATACAATCTACTCCCATCGCAAAAGCCATTGCTGCTTTTGCAGGAAATCCGAGTTTTCCACTGCCAATAAAAACAATACGTTCAGTAAGATTATGTTTTTGAAAAAGTTTATACACATCACTAAATCCATAGACCCAAGGTAAAGAGACATGATCCGCAAAACTAGGTGGTGCTGCACCTGTACCACCTTCGCCACCATCGATAGTAATGAAGTCTGGTCCACGATTATCGCGTTCCATGATTTGCGCTAATTCTTCCCATTGTTCTAGCTTACCAATGGCAGCTTTTATACCAACAGGTAAACCTGTAGCTTCTGCAATACTTTCAACAAAATCAACAAGTTCTGGTACGGTAGAAAAGGCTTTGTGATTTGGAGGTGATAATACAGTTTTACCAACTTCAACACCTCTTATTTCGGCTATTTCTTTAGTGATTTTTTTTCCAGGAAGGACTCCGCCTTTTCCTGGTTTTGCACCTTGAGATAGTTTTACTTCAATTGCTCTTATAAAGGGGTTATCCTCAACTAGTTTCACCATTTTTTCCATTGAAAATCCTCCATCTTCAGCACGTACTCCGAAATAACCAGTACCAAAATGGAATACGACATCACCACCATTGCTATGGTATGGAGATAAACCACCTTCTCCTGTATTGTGGTACGCGTCAGCAAGCTTTACACCTTTATTCAAAGACTCAATGGCTTTTGCTGACAAAGAACCGAAACTCATTGCAGACACATTGATAATTGAAGCTGGTCGGTAAGGTCGTTTACGCTTGTTATAGGCACCCATTACTTTTGCACAAGGAGCAAATGTTTTGTCTAGTGCGCTTGGGTGATTTTTTTCAACCTTATAAGGCATCATCGCATTGTTTATAAAAATGTGCTGATGTGCGTATATATCTCTATCTGTACCAAAACCTTCGTAGTTGTTTTCTTGTTTTGCAGATGCATAAATCCATCCACGTTCTATACGGTTAAAAGGTAATTCTTCACGGTTGTTAGCGACAAAATATTGACGCATTTCGGGTCCGATGCTTTCTAATAAATAGCGCAAATGACCTACTATTGGGAAGTTATGACTAATGGTGTGTTTGCGCTGAAAGAATATGTCTCTAATAGCTACGAGTGCTAAAAAAATGATAATCCAAAGCCACCAAGGTATATTGCCTAAGAATTCTAAAATGGAATCCATAATATGAAATAAAAATTTGGACTAAGATATTGAAAATTGATGATATGAAACTCTTGATATTTTGTTTATAATTATTGGGTTTTATGTATGGAAAAGCCTAATACAATGCGTAATTTCACAGTTTGAAAAAATGAAGTCTTGGAAAAGTATCTCAGTCAACTTAACGACGCACAATTAGCACCAACATTACAGAAAGATGGGCCAATGATTGTTATCGCTGGTGCAGGTTCTGGTAAAACACGTGTACTTACATATCGCATAGCTTATTTAATGAGTCAAGGGGTAGATGCCTTTAATATTTTGGCATTAACCTTTACTAATAAAGCGGCTCGTGAGATGAAAGGTAGAATTGCTGATATTGTTGGCGATAGCGAAGCTAAAAACCTTTGGATGGGTACGTTTCACTCTGTGTTTGCTAAAATCCTTAGGTTTGAAGGTCACCATTTAGGTTTTCCAAGTAACTTTACAATTTACGATACTCAAGATGCGCAAAAGCTCATAGGTTCTATAATTAAAGAAATGGGACTCGATAAGGATATCTACAAAACCAAGCAAGTCTATGGTCGTATTTCTTCGTATAAGAATAGCCTCATTACTGTTAAAGCTTATTTTAGGAATCCAGAGCTCATGGAAGCAGATGCTATGGCACGCAGGCCAAAAATGGGAGAAATATACAAAGAGTATGTAGATCGTTGTTTTAAAGCAGGAGCGATGGATTTTGATGATTTGTTATTAAGAACTAATGAGTTGTTGACGCGTTTTCCTGCAGTATTGGCGCAATATCAAAATCGTTTTAGATATATTTTGGTAGATGAGTACCAAGATACCAACCACTCGCAGTATCTTATCGTAAGGGCCTTGTCTGATCGTTTTCAGAATATTTGTGTGGTAGGTGACGATGCACAAAGTATCTATGCCTTTCGTGGAGCAAACATTAATAACATCCTTAATTTCCAAAAGGATTATGACGATGTAAAAGTCTATAGATTAGAGCAAAACTACCGTTCTACAAAGATGATTGTAGGAGCTGCCAATTCTGTTATAGAACACAATAAAACTAAGCTCGATAAAATTGTCTGGACAGCTAATGATGTCGGAGAACAGGTCATTGTGCATAGAACTATGACAGATGCAGACGAAGGTCGCTATGTGGCTAGTACTATTTGGGAAACCAAAATGAATAAGCAATTACAAAATAGTGATTTTGCTGTGCTTTATCGAACAAATGCGCAGTCTCGTGCTATTGAAGATGCTTTAAGAAAGCGTGATATTCCATATAGAATTTATGGTGGATTATCCTTTTATCAACGTAAAGAGATTAAAGATGTAACAGCTTATTTGCGTTTAATTTTAAATACTTCAGACGAAGAAGCTTTAAAGCGTGTTATAAATTATCCAGCAAGAGGCATTGGTCAGACTACGGTAGATCGTTTAGTTGTAGCAGCCAATGCAACAGGAAAGACCATTTATGACATTATGAAAGATATTGATAGTGTATCTATCAATATTAATAATGGTACCAAAAACAAGCTAAAAGATTTTGTAACGTTGATAGAAAGTTACAAGGTTATGAACCAAAACGCTAATGCGTTTGAATTGGCAGAACACGTTGCTAAAACAAGTGGTCTTATACGCGAGTTAGGTAAGGATGGTACACCAGAAGGCGTTACCAAAATGGATAACGTTCAGGAATTGTTGAATGGTATTAAAGATTTTGTTGAAGGTCAGATAGAAGTTGCAGATAGCACAGGTTCTTTAGCTGAGTTTTTAGAAGATGTGGCATTAGCAACAGATTTAGATGGTGATAAAGGAGATCCTAATCATGTGGCTTTAATGACCATTCACTTGGCAAAAGGTCTAGAGTTTCCTCATGTGTTTATTGTTGGTATGGAAGAAGATTTGTTTCCAAGTGCCATGAGTATGAATACCAGAAGTGAGCTTGAAGAAGAGCGTCGTCTGTTCTACGTTGCATTAACAAGAGCTGAAGAGCAAGCATATCTTACCTATACAGTATCACGCTATCGATGGGGAAAACTTATTGATGCAGAACCAAGCCGATTTATTGAAGAAATTGATGATGAATTTATAAACATCACAACTCCGTTAAAAGAGCAACGTTTCAACCCAATGCTAGATGCTTCAATCTTTGGTGATATTGAGCCTAATAAGGTCCGTTTTGCAAAGCCAAAGTCTCCAAAGTTTAAAAAGAAAGAGACCAAGAAACCTGAGAAGTTTCAAATTAGCACACCAAAAAAGTTAAAGCCGGTAAGTCAGACCAATACGGGAACCAATTTATTTGACACCAAGTTAACTGTAGGAAATATAGTGAATCATCAACGTTTTGGTAGAGGAGAGGTGCTTAAAATTGAAGGTGCTGGAGGTGACTTAAAAGCCGAAATTAAGTTTGAAAATGGTGATACTAAAAAACTATTATTGCGTTTTGCTAAGCTTGAAATTATAAGCTAATCACTTCACCATACATACCGAATTGATATTACCATCATTATCATATTCCTTCACAGAATTTGTAGGATCTGTAATCCACTTTCCGTCTACAATAAATTTATAGTGGTATTTTCCGCCAGATAAGCTTTTGTTATAAACCCAACAATCATTCTCCTTTATCATTTCGCAATCATCTTCAGTCCAATCATTAAAATCACCACTAAGAATAACAGTTTCAGCATCTTGATAATCACAAAGTTTAAATGTTACATTCTTTTGTATATCGATTATAGAGTTGTAACCTCCATATTCATTTTCAACTTTTGAAGGATTTTGAGGATCAATAATCCAAAGGTGTTTGTCTATAATGAATTTATACTGATAAATATCTGGTTTTAATTGCAAGGTTACCTCCCAGCCATTTTCTGTTGGTTTCATTTTAAAACCAGTTTCATCCCAACGGTTAAAAGTCCCACTAAGAATAACCTGTTTGGCATCTTTATAACCTTTTAATTTAAAGGTAACGTTACCATAATCAGTAGCAAAAGCACTGTAAAGTTTAAGGTTGTAGGTCATAAGTTTATGACCTCCATAATCTCTGGCATCTACAATATTTTCAAAATCTTCGGACGGTTCTGCCCAATGAAATCCATTAACAATGAATTTGAATTCCCAGTCAAAATCTGATGTAAAAATGGAAAGATCCTTTTTTAACTCATAGATACTATCATTCACTTTGTTCATTTTCCATTGGTCCTTTGCCCAATCGTTAAATTCACCAGAAACACACACATATTCTATTTCATCTCCATTATTCTTTATGTTGGGATAATCATTAACATTGAATATGAATGTAAGATTTTCGCCTTCAATTTTGTAGCCCTTTTTGTTTTGGGAATTAATGTTGATGGTTAAAAATAAAAGACCTATAAAAGGTAGTAATATCTTGTTTTTTATTGTCAAGGTTCAGTAATAGGATTCGCTATAAAATATAGCTTCTTTTTCCTGTAATTGATTATTGTTCTTTTTTGCATGAAGAATTCAAAACCTAATACACCATCTAAGTTAGTACCAAATGCATTATTCATTTTTTTTAAGTTAGCAAGTACTGTTTTCATTGGTCCAAAGTAAATTGAATCATTCAATTTTACTCTGTACAATTTTCCTGCCAAAACCTTTTTCTTTTTGCCGCTGGCACCTGTAAGTTTTAATTCTCTGCTTGGATAAAAGTAATCTAAAATTTCTGAATCTAAGTCTTTATTAAGCTGATTGTACTCTGCAGCTGTGTCTAAACCAAATTGTACTTTCTTATCACCAACATAAGCGTCCAAAATAATTGTATGCTTTTTTAGTTTAAAATCTATACTGTCTTCAACAGTTTCTGCATAAACTTTGTTAGAGAGTTTATTCCCTTTTTTGTCAATTCGAGTTAAGGTTAACTGATTAAGGTGCATGTCTATAAAAATTTCAAAATCCTTCAGAACATTGTATCCAATAATGCCTAAAAGTTTAATCTTCTTCGTTTTTTCAATATGAGATAAATCTATAACATCAGCATTGAGCTTCTCAAGGTTTATATCATTTATGCTTAATAGGTTGAGATGCTTTTCCTTTACATCTTCAATATTGTCATTAACACCACTTTTTTGCTTACCATCATCACCATATTTTCGGGTAGGTTTAAAATGAACGCTGTTTAAAATAAGTGTTTCAGAACCAGTATCCACGATAAAGTCGCCAACTTCATCAAGAATTTCTACTTCTACAACTATGAGTTGGTCTATAACCTTAAACGGTATACGCGTAGTAGAAGCGTTTACAAATTCCGCTTTAGTGAAAAAGAAAGGAGGAACGTCCTTTATAGGTTTTGTTTCAGTTGCAAAACTTTTTGCAAAGAACAAGAGTACGATGATTATTTTGATTGATTGATGCATACTATATAGACTGTAAATGCATGTTAATTGTTACAGTCTTAAAAAAGTTTATATTTTTTTTAGCATTTATATGTATCTTTAAATTATGGCAGAATTCATTAAAATATATCCTGAAAATCCGAATCCAAAAGCGGTTCAGAAAGTGGTTGAGGTCTTAAAACGAGGTGGATTGGTAATTTATCCAACAGATACTGTATATGGTTTAGGTTGTGATATCACTAACATCAAGGCGCTTGAACGTATAGCGCAGATTAAAGGTGTAAAGCTAGAAAAGTCTAACTTCTCATTTGTATGTGAGGATTTAAGCAATCTTAGTGATTATGTAAAGCAAATAGATACTTCTACTTTTAAAATTCTGAAACGTGCTTTGCCAGGTCCTTACACGTTTATTCTGCCAGGTTCTAAAAGTTTACCTAACCCTTTTAAAAAAAGAAAAACAGTAGGTATTAGAGTGCCAGACAATTCTATCGCTTTAGCTTTGGTGAGTGCTTTGGGTAATCCTATAGTATCGACGTCTATAAGAGATGAAGACGATATTGTAGAATACACCACAGATCCAGAACTTATTCTCGAAAAATGGGATAATCTTGTCGACATGGTTGTTGATGGTGGCTATGGTGGAAATGAAGCCTCTACTATTATAGATCTTTCAGATGAATCACCAAAAGTTGTAAGAGAAGGTAAAGGGAGTTTAGAAATATTTTAAATCTGATTTAAAACCTTTGCACCTTTACTACTATTAAAATAAAATAGAACCAAAGAGATTATTCCGCACACTAAAAATCCAACAAACAAAGGTGTTACAGAATCAACAACATAAGTACCTATGTAATCTGCTATAGGTACAGCCATAACTGTAGAAATGAAACCGTTTAAGGCAGAACCAATACCAGCAATATGTCCCATAGGTTCCATGGCTAATGCACGAAGATTACCAAACAAAAATCCAATAGTGAAAAATTGAAGTGCAAAAAATGTAATAAGAATTTCTATACTTGGATTTTTACCAGAGTTAAATAGAATAATGAATATCAACGATATTACTATAAAACTTATCATGGCAGTATGCACAATGTTTTTCATTCCAAATCGCACTACTAATTGACTGTTGAAAAACGTTGCTAGACCAACAGAAATAGCTAGGCTGGCAAATATGAGAGGAAACTCATCAGCAAGATTGTACTGTTTTTCAAAAATGCGTTGAGATGTACTAAGGTATACCATAAAAGAACCTGTTATAAAACCAGATAATAAAGTATAAATCACTGCAGATCTAATTTTAAAAAACTGAACTGTACCTGTTTTAAAAATAGAAAGTCTGTATGGTATTCTGTATTTGTCTTTTAGAGTTTCAGGTTGTCTTAGCCAATACCATATAACAACAAGAATTCCGAAAAAAAGATTAAACGTAAAAATAGATTTCCAGTGATAGTGGTTCATTAAAAACTGCCCTAAGGTAGGTGCCACAACAGGTACAAGGATAAACACCATAACTACGATAGACAAAATTTTAGCCATATAATCTCCCTCATAAGAATCTCTTACCATGGCTATGCACATAGTTCTTGGAGAGGCAAGCGCAACTCCTTGTAATACTCTACCAAAAAGCATCATCTCAAAGCTTTTAGTCGTTATACATATTATGGATGCTAATATAAAAAGTACAAAACCTACATAGACTATAGGTTTTCTCCCAAAACTATCCGAAAGCGGTCCAAAAATCAACTGACCTATGCCTAAACCAAGAAAAATAGAAGTGATGAGTTTAGGTAGTTCTAAAGGTTCGTTAATACTAAGATGATTTCCAATTAGTGGTAAAGCTGGAAGAACAGCATCTATAGATAGCGCAACAATAGACATTAATGCAGCCATTAAAACAACAAATTCAAATTGTGAGCGCTTTTGTTTTTCCATGCCGCAAAAGTAAACTATTTATTACCTATTTTTGAGTAGAACGTGACTAGTAAATATTAAACCTTTGTTAAGATGCTTACAGAAACACTTGTAAAATTATTCAAAAGAGATCTCGAAAAATTAAAGCAAGAAATAACAGCCTATAAAACAGAAAAACAGCTTTGGATTATATCTAATGAAATTTCAAATTCAGCAGGTAATTTATGTTTACATATAGTTGGTAATCTAAATCATTTTATTGGCGCGGTTTTGGGTAAGACAGGATATGTTAGGCAACGTGATTTAGAGTTTTCTCTTAAAGATGTTCCTATAGAAGAAATGGTAAAGAAAATTGAGGATACAATGCTTGTGATAGAAGAAGCTTTGAGTAACTTAACTGAAGAAGATTTGCAAGCTGAATATAGGCGAAACCCCTTTGAATACTACATGTCTACGGAATTCTTCCTTGTCCATTTATTAACGCATTTAACGTATCATTTAGGTCAAATTAATTATCACAGACGCTTACTTGACGCATAAGAAATTTTAATCTTTTAGAGGTAAATTGTTAAGAATTTGTTCATAAATATTTCTGCACTTTTTTCATTATTGAATTTTCAATCTAACCTCAAAAATTAACTTTTTTTTTGAAGATAATTGTTCAAATCGTCGTTTTTTTTGATGTTTATTTAACGTTATCTTAATGTTAATAAAAGTGTTAAAAAAAATGAATTTCTGTTCTCAAAAAAAGGAGGAATAAATTGGATATTTGGTCTCGTCCAAATATTAATCTAAATACATTTCCTCATGCAAATAACACATATCCAGAAACGGGATTTTTCAACAAAACCATTCCAACTCAGTAAAATTACCAATGCAGTTTTAAAGGCCATGACAGCTCTAGAACATGGTGGTTTAGAAGATGCTGAACGTATTTCTCAGAATGTTTTAAATGTGTTATTAGAGCAAAAAGAAAAGGAACCTAAGTATGTGCCAACGGTTGAAGAAATTCAAGATGCTGTTGAGAATGCGTTAATGGAAAATTCATTTTTTGATGTAGCAAAAGCTTATATTCTTTATAGAGATGAACAAGCCAGAAAACGTAAGACCAACATCTTTGAAAAACGAATTAATCTAAAGCCATATGAATATCCTGATTTGTATGAGTATGTGCCCGCAATAAGGCACTCGTATTGGATTCATACAGAGTTTAATTTCACCAGCGATATTCAGGACTTTAAAGCAGGCTTATCAGATGTTGAACGTAGTGCGATTAAAAACACTATGCTTGCTATTTCTCAAATTGAGGTTGCAGTAAAATCATTTTGGGGAGATATATATCACAAAATGCCAAAGCCAGAGATAGGTTCTGTAGGAGCAACGTTTGCTGAGAGTGAAGTAAGACATCATGATGCTTATTCTCATTTATTGGAGATTTTAGGTCTTAATAAAGAATTTAAAGACTTAAAAAAGAAGCCTGTAATAATGCGTCGCGTTCAGTATTTAGAAAATGCTTTAAAAAATTCTAAAAGTGAAGATAACAGAGCATATGCAGATGCAGTTTTATTATTCTCATTATTTATTGAGCATGTATCTCTATTTTCTCAGTTCCTTATTATAATGGCTTTCAATAAGCACAAGAATGTATTAAAAGGTGTTTCTAATGTAGTTGAAGCAACATCAAAAGAAGAGCAAATCCATGGTGATTTCGGAATAGATATTATTAGAATAATCAAAAATGAAAATCCAGATTGGTTTGATGAGGATTACAATGCAACAGTTCAGGATATGTGTAGAGAAGCTTTTGATGCAGAAAGTAAAATTGTAGACTGGATTTTTGAAAAAGGAGAAATAGACTTCTTACCAAAAGCCGTTGTAAACGAATTCCTTAAAGACAGATTTAATAGATCTTTAAAAAGTATTGGAATAGATACAATTTTTGATACTGACGAAAAATTATTAGCCGAGACTGAATGGTTTGACGATGAAATTATAGGAACCAAACATGGTGATTTCTTCGTGAAACGATCAATCAACTATAGCAAAAGAACCCAAAGTATAACCAGTGATGACCTTTTTTAAAAATGATAGAACAAAACCAGATTAATAGCGCAAACACAACAGAAAACAAAACAGAAAACGAATTAATAAATGCAAGAAAAAAGTCGTTACAACAATTAAAAACCAAAACAGATGGTGATTTTAGTTGGTTAACAGACCACAGTCGTAAATTTTTAGCGTCTGGTTATTTAACAGAAGGAGTATCGGCAGAAGAACGCATTAAAGAAATAGCTGACAGAGCAGAACAAATCTTAGGAATTCCAGGTTATGCAGATAAGTTTTATAACTATATGTCACTAGGTTATTTCTCGCTATCGTCACCAGTGTGGTCGAACTTTGGAAAAGAAAGAGGACTTCCTATTTCTTGTTTCGGATCTCATGTAGATGATGATATGGGTAACATACTTTATACCCAATCAGAAGTTGGTATGATGTCAAAACTTGGCGGAGGTACTTCAGGTTTCTTTGGTAAAATAAGACATCGTGGTGCTGCTGTAAAAAATAATGGTCAGGCTTCAGGTGCAGTGCATATTATGCAGTTATTTGAGTCTATGGTAGATGTTGTAAGTCAAGGGTCTGTACGTCGTGGACGTTTTTCACCTTATTTGCCAATAGATCATCCAGACATTATGGAGTTCTTAGAAATAGGTACGGAAGGAAATCCAATCCAGGAGTTAACACATGGTGTTACAGTTACTAACGATTGGATGCAAGAAATGATTGATGGTGATGTTGACAAACGTACAATTTGGGCAAAAGTATTACAACGAAGAGGTGAAATGGGCTACCCTTACATCTTCTTTACCGATAATGCTAATAATGGTGCGGCAGATGTGTATCAAGACAAAAAGATGCCAATCTATGCAAGTAACCTTTGTACAGAGATTATGTTACCATCTAATGATGATTGGTCTTTTGTATGCTGCTTATCTTCACTAAACGTATTGCATTACGAAGATTGGAAAGATACAGATGCGGTTGAGACTATGATCTATTTCTTAGATGCTATAATCACTGAGTTTACTGAAAAATTAGAACGCTACAAGGATTCTCCAAACAGAGATGATCAACAAACGTTCTTATTTATGGAGCGTGCATATAACTTTGCAAAAGATAATAGAGCGTTAGGATTAGGTGTTTTAGGATGGCATTCTTTATTACAGTCTAAAATGTTGGCATTCAACAGTCAAGAAGCATTTAATTTAAATAGTAAGATCTTCAAACTTATAAAAGAGAAATCTTATAAAGCATCTGAAGAATTAGCAGAACGTTTCGGTGAACCAAAAGTATTAAAAGGCTATGGCAGAAGAAACACAACTTTAAATGCTGTTGCACCAACAACGTCTTCTGCATTTATCTTAGGGCAAGTATCTCAAGGCATTGAGCCAATTTGGTCTAACATCTATGTAAAAGATATCGCAAAGATTAAGACTACTATTAAGAATCCATATTTAGAAGCATTTTTAGAGTCTAAAGGGCAAAACATGACTGAAGTATGGAGAAGTATTAGAGATTACGATGGTTCTGTGCAGCATTTAGATTTTATGACTGAGGAAGAAAAAGATGTCTTTAAGACCTATTCTGAAATCGATCAAATGGATATTATCTATCAGGCAGCTAATAGACAAAACCACATCGATCAAGGACAGTCAGTTAATATAATTGTACATCCTGATATGTCTGTGAAAGAGATTAATAAAATCCACGTTACAGCATGGAAATTGGGCTTAAAGTCCCTATACTATCAGCATAGTATGAATGCAGCTCAGAAGTTTAAGCAAAAGAAAGAGTGCGCAAGTTGTGAAGCTTAAATTTCAAAACTTATAAATAAAAAACCCGATTTCTCAATCGGGTTTTTTATTCGTGTGAAGAAAAAATTATAATGGAATATTTCCATGTTTGCGCTTAGGTGTGCTAACTTCTTTATTTTCTAGCATACTAAATGCTTTAATTAGCTTTCTTCGTGTGTTTTTTGGTAATATTACTTCGTCAATATAACCACGTTCAGCAGCACTATAAGGATTTGCAAAAAGCTCTGCGTATTCAGCTTCTTTTTCTTTCCATTTCGCTTCAGGATCTTCTGCAGCAGTAATTTCACGTTTAAAAATAATTTCAGCAGCACCTTTTGCACCCATCACTGCAATTTCTGCGTTAGGCCAAGCAAAATTCATGTCAGAACCAATGTGCTTAGAGTTCATTACATCATAAGCACCACCATAAGCTTTACGTGTAATAACGGTAACTCTTGGTACAGTAGCTTCACTAAATGCATATAATAACTTGGCACCATGTACTATAATACCATTCCATTCTTGATCTGTTCCAGGTAAAAAACCAGGTACATCTTCAAATACTAATAATGGAATATTAAAAGCATCACAAAAACGTACAAATCGTGCCGCTTTTTTAGAGCTGTTTACATCTAATACACCAGCTAAAAACATGGGCTGGTTAGCAACTATTCCTATCGATTTTCCTCCAAGTCTAGCAAAACCTACAATAATATTTTCAGCATGATCTTTATGAATTTCATAAAACGAATCAGTATCAATAACACCTTCAATGACACTATGCATGTCGTAAGGCTTATTAGGGTTATCTGGAACGATTTCTGAAAGGCTTTCTCTTACTTCATCTTTAAGTTCAAAGTCTATATCTTCAGGTTTCTCTTTGTTACTTTGAGGTAGATAGCTTAAAAGTTTTTTAACATCCTCAAGACATTCTACATCATTAGCAGAGGTTTTATGTGCTACACCAGATTTGGTAGAATGGACACTAGCACCACCAAGTTCTTCACTTGTTACTTCTTCGTTGGTTACGGTTTTTACAACATTTGGACCTGTTACAAACATGTAGCTTGTATCTTGTACCATAATGGTAAAGTCTGTCATGGCAGGTGAATAAACTGCACCACCAGCACAAGGTCCCATTATTGCAGAGATTTGAGGAATAACACCTGACGCTTGTACATTTCTGTAAAAAATATCAGCATAACCACCTAGAGAGCGTACACCTTCTTGGATACGTGCTCCACCAGAATCGTTAAGACCTATAATTGGTGCACCAACGTTAACAGCCATGTCCATGATTTTACAGATTTTTTCGGCATGTGTTTCAGATAATGAACCTCCAAAAACCGTGAAATCTTGCGCAAAGACATAAACCAAGCGTCCATCAACATTACCATAGCCAGTAACTACACCATCACCATAAAACTTTTGATCTTCCATACCAAAGTCTTTAGTTCTATGTGTTACTAAAGCACCAATTTCTTCAAAAGAACCTTCATCTAATAGGTAAAGAATACGTTCTCTTGCTGTTAGTTTTTTCTTTTGGTGTTGTTTATCTATTCGTTTTTGACCTCCACCTAATTTAGATAAGGCCATTTTTTCATTAAGTGTTTTTATTTTAGAACTCATTGTATCTTAATTAGGTAGTCTTAATAATTTTTGATCTGCTAGATATTGCTTCAAGGCTAATTTTGCAGCGATCTCTGCTTCAGCTTTATGTTGCTCCTCTAAAAGGCTAGGTGAGTAGTACTTTTTTACAAAATGTGTATCGAAGTTTCCACTTCTAAACGCATCGTGCTCACAAACAAAACGACCAAAAGGTAATGTAGTTTGCACACCTTTAACGTGATAGTTATCTATAGCTTTTATCATAAGCTCAATGGCTTCTGCACGTGTTTTGCCGTAGGTTATAAGTTTTGATAACATTGGATCGTAATAGATTGGTACATCCATACCTTCTTCAAAACCATTATCTACTCGAATATTTTCACCAACAGGTAATTTGTAAACTTCTAGATTTCCAACACTTGGTAAGAAATCATTCATAGGATCTTCTGCATATACACGAAGCTCTAAAGCATGACCATTAATTTTTAAATCTTCTTGTTTAATGTCTAAAACTTCACCACGAGCCACTTTAATTTGAAGCTCGACTAAATCAACACCTGCAATCCACTCTGAAACCGGATGCTCTACCTGTAGTCTCGTGTTCATTTCTAAGAAATAGAAATTATGGTCAGCATCCATTAAGAACTCAACAGTACCTGCGCCAACATAATCACAAGAACGCGCTACGTTTATAGCAGCTTGTCCCATTCTTTCTCTAAGTTCTGGAGTTAATATTGCTGAAGGAGCTTCTTCAACAACCTTTTGATGACGACGTTGCACAGAACATTCGCGCTCAAAGAAATGAACAATATTGCCATGTGTGTCTGCCATCACCTGAATTTCGATGTGTCTTGGGGAAGTAACGTATTTTTCTACAAATACAGAACCATCACCAAATGCAGAAGTGGCCTCACTAATGGCACGTTTCATTTGGCTTTCAACATCTTTTTCGTTTTCAACAATACGCATGCCTTTTCCTCCACCACCTGCAGCAGCTTTTATAAGGATAGGTAAACCAATTCGTTTTGCAATTTCAACCGCTTCTTTTGGGTCGGTAACAGCATGATCTACACCAGGTACCATTGGGATGTCGTAATCTTTAACAGCATCTTTGGCTGCTAATTTATCTCCCATCATTTTAATGGCTTTGGAGCGAGGACCAATAAAAATAACATCATTTTTTTCGCATAACTCTGCAAAATCAGCATTTTCACTTAAGAAACCATAACCAGGATGTATACCATCGACGTTTAAAGATTTTGCAACTTCAATAATTTTATCTCCTTTAAGGTAGGATTGGTTAGATGGTGCAGGACCAATGCAAACGGCTTCGTCTGCAAATTTTACGTGAGGTGCATTTCTATCGGCTTCAGAAAATACAGCGACAGTTTTTATTCCCATTTTTTTTGCAGTTCGCATCACACGAATTGCAATTTCGCCACGATTGGCAACTAATATTTTTTTCATATGAGTTTCTTTTGGCGTCACTTCGAGTGTTTTTTGATAAAAAATTTTATCGAGAAGTTCTCGATACATTTTGTTCATAATTCACAAAACACTCGAATTGACTCATCATTTTATTCGAATTCGATTAAAAGTGCATTTTTTTCAACAGTATTTCCTTGGCTTACTTTGATAGATTTTATGACTCCATCACGAGGTGAGTTGATAACGTTTTCCATTTTCATGGCTTCAAGAATTAATAATGGATCATCTTCTTTAACTTCTTGAGCTTCTTTTACATTAATCTCTAAGATTAAGCCTGGCATTGGTGCCTTAACGTCGTTTACTTTTTTAGAAGCACCAATTTCAAAACCTAGGGCAGCTATTTGCTGATCTAAGGCATCGTTTAATACAACATCATAAGTGTTGTTGTTCACTTTAACGCTGTATTTTTTTTTGTTGAAATCTGAGCTAACAATGTTAGCTTTAATTGAACCGTTGTTTTGAAGGATATGATACTTATTTGTTGAGGTTTCAACAGCATCAAGTTGGTCTACTGCTTCTTCGGTTACATCAAACTCATAAGAAGCATTAACTTTTGCTTTATACATATGTAGAGGTTTATTAAACTTTGGCTAAGTTATATTTTAATGGACTTCTAAAATATGAAATAAATCATGTTTACAGAAAGACTTTGATAGATTATAACAATTTATTGACAGAATAAATTGTGTTTTCTAATCGGTTTTAAAAGTTGAGTTATCTTGATGTCTGCGAATGGCTTTTCTTGATAGAATAATTCCAATTATTAAAGACACAAAAGCACCAATTGAGATGCCAGGAATAAATCGTATAAACAAAAAGAAATCATAAGCGCCATGAAATAATACAGCTAAAAATAAACCAGCCATATTAAGTTTTATTCTATTGTTTGAAAATTTAGCCAATCCCATAAAATAACCCATTAGAATACCAAAAGTTGCATGTGCTGGTACAGCGGTAAAAGCTCTTAAGATTGCAGTTTCGTAACCGCCTTGTAGAACATACATGATGTTCTCTGTGCAAGCAAAACCCATTGATACCATAACTGCATATATAATACCATCGTATGGTTCGTTGAAAGCCTTTTTTGGTTGGGCAAAATACTTTACAATAACATATTTACTAAACTCTTCAGAAAGGGCTACAACCACAAAAGCCTGAATAAATTGTTGCCAAACACTGTATTCATCTGTAATAGGAATAAATCGTCCTGTAATAAGATAGAGAATGGTTACGATGAAGATACTAACAACTGCACCAAAAAGAAAATTAGCAATTAAAAGTCCTACAGGTTCTTTTTCATATTTATCATGAAAATAGATGTAAATGATTATCGTAAATATTGGTGCAACAGCACAAAGAATTAAATTCATAGTTCTAGTTGGGCTTTAATTGCATCTAAGATAAAACTATAATACGATTTGTTAGTTGGGATAAAGTGATTGTTCGTTTCACTTTCTTTTAGAAGTTGTTCAAACTCGTTAAATGACACTAGTTTTAAAGCTTCAACTTCTTCTTTCTGAGGTATTAAATCTGATAAGTTTACTTTTAATTCTGCAATATAAACCTGATGAAATTCATTATCTTGAATAGTGCCGTTGGCATAAGAACTTTTATGAAGTTTTGTGCCTACTTTAGTCAATTCTTCAGGCTTTAATCTCAGTCCGATTTCTTCTTTTGTTTCTCTTAGAGCAGCGTCTACAAAAGTTTCGCCAGCATCTATATGACCTGCAGCCGAAACATCCCAAAGTAATGGATGAATTGCCTTTTTATGAGAGCGTTGTTGCAATAAAATTTCACCATTTTTGGTGTATAGCCAAAGATGGATGGTATTATGGTACCAACCATTTTTGTGGGCTTCAGACTTAAGGGCAGTTTTACCAGTTGGCTCACCATTAGCAGTAACTATGTCTATGTATTCGTCCATATAAAAAAGATTCCCACTTTCGTGGGAATTTTATCATTTGAAATAACTAAACGTTTCTCCGTCTTTAATTTTTAGAAGTGTTTCATAAATAAGTTTTATGACGTTTTCAACATCATCTTTATGCACCATTTCAACAGTTGTATGCATGTAACGTAATGGCAAAGAGATTAGGGCAGAAGCTACACCACCATTGCTATACGCAAAAGCATCTGTATCTGTACCTGTAGCTCTGGATAATGCAGCACGCTGAAAAGGTATTTTCTTTTCTTCAGCTGTATCTGTAATTAAGTCTCTTAACTTTTGTTGCACAGCAGGAGCGTATGCAATAACAGGACCATCACCAATTTTTGCTAAACCTTGCTTTTTAGGGTCTATCATAGGTGTTGTGGTATCGTGTGTAACGTCAGTAACGATAGCAACGTTTGGTTTTATGGTTTCGGTAATCATTTCCGCGCCACGCAAACCAATTTCTTCTTGCACCGAATTGGTAATGTAAAGCCCAAACGGTAATTTCTTTTTATTATCGTGCAGTAAACGCGCTACTTCAGCAATCATAAAACCACCCATTCTATTATCGAGTGCTCTACACACAAATTTGTCCTTATTAAGAATATGGAATTCGTCAGGATAAGTAATAACACATCCTACATGCACACCCATTTTTTCAACTTCATCTTTGTCTTTTGCTCCAATATCTATGCAAATATTATCTGGTTTTGGTGGCTCTTCTTTAGCTCTGTTGCGAGTGTGTATAGCAGGCCAGCCAAACACGCCTTTTACAATACCCTTTTTGGTATGGATATTTACAACTTTACTTGGTGCAATCTGGTGGTCGCTACCACCATTTCTTATCACGTACAATAAACCGTTGTCTGAGATGTAATTAACATACCATGAAATTTCATCAGCATGTCCTTCTATTACAACTTTGTATTTTGCCTTAGGATTTATGACTGCTACAGCAGTTCCGTAAGTATCTGTTATAAATTCATCTACATACGGTTTTAGATAATCCATCCATATTTTTTGCCCATCCCATTCGTAACCTGTAGGTGAGGCATTATTTAAGTATTTTTCTAAAAAGTCCATCGACTTTTTGTTGAGTAATTGCTTTTTAGCCATTGGTAAAAATTTTCCTTAAAAATAATAATATTAATACGATTTTAGGGTTAATGGAAGTAATAATTGTTAATTTTGAATTCCTTGAAATTTGTTCTTTGGAACAGTTTTAGTTGTAGTGTTCAATATGAAATATATTACTTACATAGCATTGTTGTTTTCAACATTGGTTTTTGCTCAGGTAGATCCTGTAGAGCAAGACTCTACGGTTGTACACTATATGATTATTGAAGGCGATTCTATTCCTGTTACTGAGGTTGAGTTAGATGAAGTTCTGATGCTTCCAAACCTTAGTTTTAAAGACAGAAAAGCACGTATTAGGTATATTGTTTTAAGGCGAAAAACTCATAAGGTTTTTCCGTATGCAAAATTGGCTGCTGAGCGTTTAGAAGCTTTGCAACAAAGATTAGATCAGTTAGAGAAAAAGCGTGATAAAAAGAAGTATGCCAAGGTTATACAAAAGTATATTGAGGATGAATTTTCGTCTGAATTAAAAAAACTTACCAAAACCGAAGGTCAAATTCTCGTAAAGCTTATTCACAGACAAACAGGTAAAACCACATTTGACCTTATTAAAGAACTGCGGAATGGTTGGCGTGCCTTTTGGTTTAACAATACTGCTAGTTTATTTGATATTTCCTTAAAAAAAGAGTTTAATCCATTAGAGGTTGAAGAAGACTATCTCATTGAGGATATTTTACAGAGAGCTTTTCAAAATCGAATTTTAGACAGACAGGATGCAGCTTTTGAAATAGATTATTACGCCTGTGTAAACAAGTGGTCCGAACCTAAAAAGAAATCCAACAAATCTGAATAGTCAATGCGTACACAAACCAAACTAGAAGAACAATTAAACGCTTGGTCTCATGGTATTGGTGCTGCTTTAGGAATTGCTGCCTTGGTGTTGCTCATTGTTTTTTCTGATAATGAGACTAAGCCATGGAGTCTATTTAGTGTTATTGTTTATGGTATCTCTATTATTATTTTGTTTATGGCCTCAACCTTTTACCATGCTGTAAAAGGGGAGAAGCGTAAGCATAATTTTAGGATTGTAGATCATATAAGTATCTATCTGCTCATTGCCGGAACTTATACTCCTGTACTTTTAATTACGCTTAGAGAAAGCAATGGATGGCCGTTGTTTTGGGTAGTTTGGGGAATAGCTGCTTTTGGCTTAATATTAAAACTCTTTTTTACCGGAAGGTTTGAAGTGTTTTCTACACTGTTGTACCTTGTAATGGGATGGCTTATTGTTTTTGACTTCTCTAATCTTTCTGATGCTATTGGACCTAAAGGTGTGTTATGGCTTTTTGCAGGTGGCTTATCTTACACAGTTGGTATTATTTTTTATGCAATACAGCGTATACCATACAATCATGTTATTTGGCACCTCTTCGTATTGGGTGGTGCTATTTGCCATTTCTTCATGATTTTTAATCATGTGATATAAAATACATTTTCTGTTTTCTGAGGAATTTAACCGCAATGGATTATAGCCGTTGTTAGCTACTGTGCTTTTAGGTGTTATGGTTTATTTGTACTATTAATTTTCTATTCGGACAAATTATGTAAAAGTCGATATTTCCAATTCCATAACTGTGCATATAGTATTTATAAGCATAGTAATTCCCTTTTTCATACAGTAAGTCCTCTAATTCAAATTCTAACTTCCTCAAGAGTGCTGTGAGCAAAGTCCAAAAACTTTTTCTCCTGATTATCAAATGGTGTTTTTTTCCAAAATTCAGTTTCCCAATGACTCCTTAATTCCTCGCTTGGATATTTAGTAAAGAATTCCGCTTTTGGATTTTCAAAATATTTTGCTGTTTGGTCATTAATTTTGTTAATCCAAATTGAATATCCATCTCCATTAAAAGCTCTTTCAGTTTCGTATTGATAAATTAGTTCTCCATTGTTAAATTCAAAGCCAGTCAGTTCGACATTGTAGTTGCGTTCTTCGGCTTTCTCAATTGGATTCCAAAATAGATTTGAACCTGGTAGTACTTTCCAATAAAAACCTGGAATCAAAATCAGAATTAAAAGTATTGTTGAAAGTCGATAAAATTTCGGTTTGTTTTTTTGCTTTAAGGCTTTAAATATTTTCCACGCCAAAACGGGATAAATAAGAACTATGATTAAAGTTAAAAACATCTATAAAGTTTGTTTCAGCATTGTAGCTAACGACCTGCTAAACGTTCTCGTGTATGATTTGTTGCGGTTTAGTTTGCTCTAAGTTAGCAAAAAAGACAAACCCGATTGAATTTGTCCGCTGATTTTTCCACCGGGAAAATCAGCCAGCAATGAATTATACACGTTGTTGTAGCTAGTTTTTTTCTATTGGGTATTTAAAGTTAGGATATTCTGTTTCAAAATATTCATTTTTTTCCTTAACTACAGTATTGTCAATCATTCCTGTAGATAGATTTATTTTCCCGAATCCGAAGTACCAATTCTCGGTTTCATAAAACTTTATTTCGGACTTTATCAATCGTTTTGAATTATTGCTACTGTTTTTTTTAATCCAAAATAAATCCTGCTCGCTATACATACCTCCAATATGTAACATAACGCTCTCAAAACTTATTCTTTTTAAGAGGGTTTCGATATTCCAAATCAGGTCATTGAAATCTTCCAAATCATATCCTAAATATTTAAACGTTCTAGAAAATGATATTATATATGATTCATAAAAGTATGGATATTCATTATTCCCTTTTGAAAACATTGATGAATGTATGTAGTCATATTGTTCAGAGTTTGACATTTCGTCAATTATTTTGATGGCATTTTCGTATTCTTTATCAATTAATATTACTCCGTATATGTAATTGTATTCGTACATGTTTTTAATTAGCTACAACTAGTTATATACCAACTAATATATGGCTTATTTGTTAAAATAACGGGATAAACTAATGTTTTGGGTTTGTTTTATCCTTTTATAATATCCTTATATTCTTCAAAGAAGGTTTCAAATAAAATCATATTGGTATTAAAGAATTCCATAACTGCTCTCCAGGTGTTTTTGTTGTGGATAGACACTTTTTGTTCTAAGGGTAGGTAAATACGAGAGATTTCTTTGCCATTGTCTAAATAGTATTCTTCTTCGTATATGGCATCTGGTAAGTAATCTGTTTGAAGTATGTTTTTTAAAGCTACTAGTTTTTCCCAACAGTTAATTCGGTTTTCGAGATCGTCTTCTAAATCTAGTGTTATAAATGCCTTTTTGGTATCGAAATGAAATTTAAAAGACATGCCTTTTATTTTGGTATTGTATAATATCCATTTTCTAGGAAATGATTTTCCAAAGCTAGTCCAGAATTCTTGACGTAATAACCGACTTTCTTCCTTGCTAAACATCTATATAAAGTAAGCAATTAACACACCTAAGCTAATAGCGATCAGCTTAGATAAATTAAATTTATGACCTTCTCCGGTTTCAAACAAAATGGTAGTAGAAATATGCAAAAAGATACCAATAACTACGGCATTAATACTCATAAGTAGGTTAGGACTCAAAGATGTTGTATTAGATACCAAAGTACCAAGAGGTGTCATTGCTGCAAATACCAGCATAAAACTGATGGCTTGTTCTTTGGCATACTTAGATTGTAACAAAAAAGAGGTAAGCAAAGCTGCAATAGGTATTTTGTGTATAAAAACACCATATACCATATCGTTATGCTGATGGATAGGAAAGCCTTCTAAAAAGCTATGAATACATAGACTTATAAATAACAACCAAGGAAATTTGTGGTCTTTTGGGTGTATATGTACATGGCCATGCTCAGCACCTTTAGATAAAAACTCTAATATAATTTGCAGCAGAATACCACACATTATAAAAAGACCTGTTTGTTTGGTATCTAAATGGTGATAGACTTCAGGTAGTAAATCAAAAAGTGTGAGTGCTAATAAGAATGCTCCACTAAACGACAGCAGTAACTTAGTGTAGATTGATTTTTGCTTTTTGGTTAAAAAAGCAATGACAACACCAATGATAATCGCATATATAGGAAAAAGATACTTATTCATTTATTTAAAAATCATAATTAAGCGCTCAGAGGTTTCTGGATGGTATTTTCCCAGCTTGTAGTCTCCAAAAACATCGAGAAGGTGTACCTCAGCTTTTTCAAATAAGGTTTTAAAGTCATCTAAGGTCAATGCTTTTACACGCTCTTGAAACTGGTGTTGTTCTCCATCAATTTCAAAATTAATATCTTTAACAATATAGCCATCCTTTATACTTCGTTTTTGGTGAAAGTCTATGCCATCAACAGTTTTTACATCTTCTGCAACTAAGTGTTCAGTAACATAATTAACATTCATAAAATCGATAACTCCAAAACCATAGGTGTTTAATTCTTCTTTAATAGATGTAATGGTTTTTAGGTTACAGGTGTCATCTTCAAAATAGCCAAAACTTGTAAAGAGATTAAAAACAGCATCAAAAGTTTCAGGATACGGTTTGGTCATATCATGAACAACAAACTTTAGCGTATCATTTGCAAACTGGCTGGCGTGTTTTATACTTTGCTCAGACAAGTCAACACCAGTAACATTAAAGCCCAATGAATTTAGGTATATAGAGTGTCTGCCTTTACCACAGGCTAAATCCAAGATTTTTCCGCCTTCTGGAATATTAAGGTAATTGGTGAGATTATCCATAAAAAGCTGAGCTTCAGCATAATCTCTGTCTTTATATAAAATATGGTAGTATGGTGTATCAAACCACGAAGCGTACCATTGTTTTGTTGAATTTGCCATAAGATATTACGTGCTGCAAAAATAGTTTAAATTTGCAATCTATTTGACGTGTTATATGGACAATAATTTCAAAATGGTAGCCAAAACCTTATTTGGCTTTGAAGATATATTAGCTAAAGAACTCACTCAGCTTGGAGCAATGCAAGTAGAAAAGGGTGTTAGAAACGTGAGTTTTGTTGGTGATAAAGGTTTTATGTACAAAGCTAATATGGGACTTAGAACAGCTATAAAAATTTTAAAGCCTATTAAATCTTTTAGAGTTGCCAGAGAGGAAGATCTATATAACAACGTAAAGAACATTAAATGGGAAGATTACTTAAAGTCTGATGGTTCTTTGGCTGTTGATGCTACGGTACATCATAGTGTTTTTACACATTCTAAATACACAGCTTTAAAAACCAAAGATGCTATTGTAGATCGTTTTAGAGAGCAAGATGGCAACAGACCTAATATAGATTTACGATTTCCAGATTTAAAAATTAACGTGCATATAGATCGTCAACGCTGTACAATTTCATTAGATACTTCTGGTGAGTCCTTACATAGACGAGGCTATAAAACAGCAACTAATATTGCTCCAATAAACGAAGTTTTGGCAGCAGGATTAATTATGATGAGTGGATGGGATGGTCAATCCGATTTTATGGATCCTATGTGTGGTAGTGGTACTATTCTGGCAGAAGCAGCTATGATTGCATGTAACATTCCGCCAAACTTAATGCGTAAGGAATTTGCTTTTGAACGTTGGGAAGATTGGGATGTTGATTTATTTGAAAAGATTGAAGAATCTTTGTTGAAGAAAACTAGAGATTTTCATCATAAAATAATAGGTTATGATAAATCTCCTTCTGCTGTAAAAAAAGCAAAAGAAAATATAAAGAATGCGCATTTAGATGAGTTTATTCATATACAGCACGAGGATTTCTTTAAAACTCAAAAAGCAGGTTCATCTAAATTACATATGGTGTTTAATCCTCCGTATGGCGAGCGTTTAGAAAATCTTAATGTAGAAGAGTTTTACGGTAATATTGGCACCACGCTAAAACATGGTTACCCAAATACTGATGCATGGCTGGTAACCTCTAACCTCGAAGCTTTAAAGTACATTGGTTTGCGACCATCTCGAAAAATAAAAGTATTTAACGCAAAATTAGAATCGCGCTTAGTTAAATACGAAATGTACGAAGGCAGCCGAAAAGCCAAAAAACAAAACGATTAAAGCTCTTTTTGTTCATCAGGATTGCGACCTACTTGCGTTTTTGGGTAGGTATCAAACAAATCTTTAACCAAACCATCGATGTATGGTATCAGTTTTTTTTCTGGTTTGTTTAACTCACACAACACAGAAGCATGCCATAATACCTTATTGGTTTCAAAATCGGCAACATACACAATGAGTGTTTCCTCTTCGTAGGTTTCCTCATGTATGGTACAACTTTCCCAATATTCTAAATGTTTAGAATGCTCACAGTTTTCAAACTCTACGGTTTCTTCGCTGATGATAATTCTAAAACCAGCTTGCAATTGTGGATTAAGAACATTGGTTTTATGTGCTTTATTTTCCATTTCTAAAGCAACAGCATCACCAATGGTTTGTCTTACCAAATCGTTATCTAGTTGTGGATAGTTAAGATGCTCAACAGTAAAATCCTCAATACAGAGTACGTAGGTATCATATTGGTTAAAATCCACATCTAAGTTGTAGTCGTACACCACTTCGCTTGTTGCAGCACAATTAAAAAGTAGTAGTAATAAAAATCCCGAAATTATTGAATAAACTCTCATAACGCAGTAATTTAGAATGTTCTTAAAGTTCTAAATTCTACATCACAATTACTATGACATTTGTCAAGTTTAAGAGTATGTTACGGCTTTCTGATAATCCAGATGTCTTGTGGTACCCAAGATTTTGTGTCTGAAGTCAATTGTATGTGTTCTAAAACAGTCGTTGCTTTAAATAAATTTTTAACAAATACCTTTGGGTGAAAAGCGGCATAAGTTCTGTGGCCTTCTTTAATACTGCCTCTAACCACTAACTTACCTTGATTGTATTCTGAAAGTTCAGCCTCAGTTAGCTTTACTTTAAAATTGTCTCCATGCATGGTTAATAGCATAATACCATTTGGTTTTAAGATACGAAGTAATTCATTAAACCAATCGTAATGCATTTGCTCTGAGAGGTGTGTAAAAATTGAAATACCATAGATAACATCCATTGAATTGTCTTCGTATGGTAGTTTTGCTTCTAATTCGTTTTTATTAAACTGTATGTTTGGCAAGTTTTTAGAGCACCAATCTATTGAGTTTTTATTGTAGTCTGTTGCAAAGAATTGGCAGCCATTATTAATAACTTCTGGCATATGCCTAACAACTCTGCCTGGTCCACAGCCCCAATCTAAAATGTTTTTATCCTTTAATTCTATGTGTTTTTTAAAGTATTCTGATAGGGTTTTTGCCATGTTTTGTCCACCATTATAGTATTTGTCATAATTCATTTGGAATGACTCATACATTAAATAATCTGGTGGAAGTACAACGTCTGGATGTGCTTTTTTAAACTGAGCGTTAGCTTTTCTGTTTTTGAATTTTTGAATGCGAAATCTAATAAGATCAGCAACGTAGATAAGATTGAGTTGCCTTAATAGGTTAGATAATTTCGCTTTATTCATTTTTGATTCTATAAAATTTGAAGGCAAATATAGTGTATTGAAAAATTACCGTAGTGCTTCTAATAGCAAATTATAATCGTATTGTAAATCTTCATGAAGTACACTTATTTTTTTCTTTAAAGCCAGAGTTTGTCTTTGGTATAGATTACTCAATGTTCTGTTTCTATGTATGGATGGTCTAAGCTCGTTTAGTTGCTCACAAAAGTAGAGTAGGAGCTCAACTTCAGTAGATTTTTTGTTAGAATATCTACTGTATACCCTAATCTGACGCAAAATCTTCCGGATGGTTTTTTTCATGTAGAAGTAACTATCTGTATTTATACCATCAAACAATTCATCTAATGAAGATTTTACGCTTGCAACGTAACCATCTTCATCATGTGCTTCGAATAATAAATAGGTGAGTAGTGCCTTATTCTCTTTTTTAAACTTACCAAGACGAAGACAAAGTTCTAGTAAATCTTCTTTTGGTAAGTGCTTAAGCTCTTTTTTTATGGTAACGATAGATTCTATCTTCATTTAGAGATAATCTTTATAAAGGAATTTTAATAGTGTTTTCTAATGGTACGTTTCACTCTAAATAATCGATAAACACCTATACTTAGAATAAAAGCAGAGACAATGATGAGAATAATACCATAAGATTTTAAATCTGAAAAGAACTCGAGTTTTAAAATAGTGACTCCTGTACCGAGGATTACCAAAAATGTTCTGAAGTAAGCTAAAAAAGTACGTTCGTTAGCAAGCTTAGTGCGTTCAATCGCAAGCCAGTCGCGAGTTATTAATGGTTTGTTTTCGTCTTTATTAATTTCTGACATTTAATCTTTTCCTTTTAATAAATTAATACTTACAGTTGCTAGTTCGCTATCAGGAAATTTAGCAAAGTGCATATCATCTGGCGTTAGGCCTGCTTTTTCTGCGATGTTTCTAAACACATCAACTTCTACAATGTATTGGTCACTGTAACCATGAGTGGCATCATAAGCTGTAGCTGCAGTTTTACCAATATTTTTAGCTGTTAGAGAAGGAGCAATGGTATGTAATTCTATGATTAACAAGCCAAATTTATCAACATAAGGCTTCCATTTGCTGAGATGTTCTAGTAATGATGCTTCCACATCATTATTGTTTAAACGATTACCAGCACTAGCATATGCGCCTGTTGATGTGCTAATAAAATCATATTTGTTGTTTGGTGCTTCCCAAATACGATTGTGGTCTAAGAAGGTTCTAACGTTGAGTAAATCTTTGAGATCTATATTGTAGTCTTCTTTTAAATCTGAAGCTAAAAGATCTGGTCTTCCGATGTCTCCCCAAATTACCTTGGCCCAAATGTCGGCAGCAATCAGGTTGGCTCTAGTAACCTTTAAAGCCGCTTTGTTAAAATCTGCTCCAACCAAAAACAATGGATGGTCATCTAATAGTTTTCCTCGAAGGGTTTGTTGCTCAATAATATTAAAAATATGCTCTATAAATGCACCATTACCACAACCCATATCTAAAATGCCTTTTGGCTGAAGGTCAATAGGTCTGTTAAATAAATCGATGATCACCTTGTCTATAACTTTGAAGTACGTGGCATGAGCACCACCACTTCCCCAAACATTCATTTCACGATGTACGTGTTTTTCAGTATCATTTGGTGAATCTGTTTTAAGTACTAATGGATTACCAAAAATGAGTTCGTCTAGTTGCAAAAATGTTGGTAAATAAGATACGGTTACACCATAGGCACTTGCACGTTTTGCAAAAAAGAGGCCTTTGTCTGTAAATTGATATGTGTCTCGTTTCTTTTTAAACCATCCTAGATGTGAAAAGAAATCAAGAATCTTTTTAAAGCTTTCAGGATCTTTATGGTATTCTTCAGCGGTAAAAGAAGCTTCCATAAAATACTTGTGAAATAATCCGTTAACACCTAATAAAACAATGATAGGTCCTGCAATGGTGCCTTCAATATGTTTGTAGATTTGGTATTCTATTGAAGTTTCATCCGAAATGTCTAGACCAAAGTTATTTTCAAACTTTTTAAAAATGCGTTCTAATGCAATAAACGCATCTGTACTTATCATTTTTTCAGTTGCAAACCTATCAGAATAGCGCAATAGGTTTACTGCGTCTTCATAAAGATGTACCAATTGAAATGCTGCCTCTGACTTTTCGTTGGTAGCGTATGTTATTGTATTGTCTTTATTACTGAGGTCTTGCTCTAGCCAGCCTTGAGAACACAAAACTCTAAGTGCAACATTAAGGTAGCCTTCATTAGCATCAAAAATGTCAGAGAGTGATTTTAAATTAATAGATTTTTTTTCTAAGATATAGGCTAGAATTTGCTTTTTGTACAATGAAAATGCTGAAGTTGCTGTAGCAATACCATCTAAATGACGAAAAATTATACCTCTTAGTTGAGATTTATCTGACTTTGTTAGCATGAAGACTTTTATTATTATTTAAATATAAAAAAACCATCATAAAAATGATGGTTATAGCTATGTATTTTAAAATACAATAAGATTACTACTCATTTAAAATTGATCGTATTGTTCTAGGCCTTACGGTTTCTAAATCTTTGGTTTCGTATGGTATCATTTTTAAAATGTACTCAAAAGCTCTAATTCTAGCATTTGTTTTTCTGTTGGCCTTAATAACCTTCCAAGGTGCATGTTCTTGTGTTTTTTCAAACATAAGTTCTTTGTATTTAGTATAGTCATCCCATAAAGCTAAAGCACGTCTGTCTACATCGCTGTATTTCCATTTTTTAGTTGGAGTATTTATAATATCATTGAAACGACGCTCTTGTTCAGCTTTTGTAATAGAGAAATAAAGTTTTAGTAAGTAAATACCAGAGTCTTGTATCATTTTTTCAAATTCATTAACCTGAGACATAAATACCTCGTATTGCTTTTGTGTACAGAAACCATTAACAGGCTCTACAACAGCTCTATTATACCAGCTTCTATCAAAGAATACGATTTCTCCGTTGTTTGGCAAACGGTTTATGTAGCGCTGAAAATACCATTGACCTACTTCTGTTTCGTTTGGTTTTGGTAAGGCAACAACACGTATGGCTCTTGGTGGTAAATGTTGAATAATGCGTCGAATAGCACCTCCTTTTCCGGCAGCATCTCTGCCTTCAAACAAAATCACAATTTTTTTGTTATTGGCTACAACCCATTGTTGAAGAATGAGCATTTCTTCCTGAAGTTTTTCTAGACGTTTTTCGTATTTAACATTTCTTACCGTTTTGTTGATGTCTAAATGCCCTTGTCTTAGCAAAGCGCCTAAGCCTTTCTTAGTATTGATAATACTTAATTCTTTTTCGGATAAATTTCTTAATGGACTCATTATTGATCTAATTGAATTGAGTTTCTAAAATAACGTTGTACAATGTTTGGGTCTGGTAATATAGACTTGTAGTTGTTTCCCTTATTGTCGTAATCAAATAAACTAAGCACATACTTAATACTCTCTATTCGTGCTCGTTTTTTATCGTTTGATTTAATGATTACCCAAGGTGCAAATGCATTATGCGTTCTCGAAAACATTTGGTTTTTATATGTTGTAAATTCATCCCACAGCTCTTGGCCTTTTTCATCAACAGGACTAAATTTCCATTTTTTTAAAGGATTATTTAGTCGACTTTCAAAGCGCCTTTGTTGTTCTTCTTTAGATACCGAAAACCAAAATTTTATGATGTGTGTGCCAGATTCGTAAAGCATGTGCTCAAATTCTGGTACCTGAATCATAAATCGATTATATTGTGTTTTGTCACAAAATCCCATTACAGGCTCTACCACAGCTCTGTTGTACCAACTTCTATCAAAAAATACAATTTCGCCTGCATTTGGTAGCTCTTTAATGTAACGATTAAAGTACCATTGTGTTTTTTCGACTTCCGTAGGTTTATTCAATGCGACAATACGCATTGCTCTGGGATTTAAATGCTCTTTAAAGCGTTTTATGGTTCCTCCTTTGCCAGAGGCATCACGTCCTTCGAAAATGATAGCGATTTTTTTATTTTCTTTTTGAACCCATCTTTGAAAATCAACAAGTTCAGCCTGTAACAGAAGTAGCTCTTTTTCATATTCGTATTTCTCTAAAGCAGTTTGAAACAACGGTTCTTCTGCTTTATGTTTTTCTAAGTACGAAATTATGTCTGAGTGTTTTCTAAAAGTTGTAAGTGTATCTTGTGTTAGCATGCATTTAATTTGATATGGTGAATATCAAATTTAAACTTTAGTAAGTAGAAATTTTATGATATATATCATTAGGTTATTTGCAAAATAAAAGCCTTTCAAAAAATGAAAGGCTTTGTAAATTTTAAATGCTACGTTAATCTATCTTAACTTCGGAAAATCATGAGGGTTTGTCTCATGCATTACACCATAAACAGCTTCAAAAATATCTTCTACAGATGGTTTAGAGAAATAATCGCCATCTGTGCCATATGCTGGTCTGTGAGGTTTAGCAGCTAACGTTTTTGGTTGGCTGTCTAAATACTGATAAGCGTTTTGTTCATTTAATATTTGATCCAAAATATATGCTGAAGCACCACCTTTTACATCTTCATCAATAACCATAACACGATTAGTTTTTGCAATACTCTTAACAATGTCATGATTTAAATCGAAAGGTAATAAAGATTGTACATCTATGATTTCGGCATCAATACCAACCTCTAGTAATTCTTTTGCTGCCTGCTCAACTAAACGCAGTGTAGAACCATATGACACAAGTGTAATATCTTCCCCTTCCTTAATAATTTCTACAACTCCAATAGGTGTTTTAAACTCACCAATATTACTTGGCATTTTTTCTTTTAAGCGGTAACCATTAAGACATTCTACGATAAGAGCAGGTTCATCACTTTCAAGAAGTGTGTTGTAAAAACCAGCAGCTTTGGTCATGTTACGAGGTACTAAAACATGAATACCTCTAATGAGGTTAAGAATACCTCCCATTTGAGAACCAGAGTGCCAGATACCTTCTAGTCTATGACCTCGTGTTCTTATGATTAATGGTGCTTTTTGGCGACCTTTGGTTCTGTATTGTACAGTAGCCAAATCATCACTCATTATTTGCAGAGCGTAAAGTATATAATCTAAATACTGAATCTCAGCAATTGGTCTTAGACCTCTCATAGCCATACCGATGCCTTGACCTAAAATTGTAGCCTCTCGTATACCAGTATCAGAAACTCTAAGCTCACCAAACTTTTCCTGTAAACCTTCTAGGCCTTGGTTAACATCGCCAATATGTCCTGCGTCTTCACCAAATACTAAAGCTTCAGGATAATTGTTGAAAATGGCTTCAAAATTATCTCTTAAAATTACGCGTCCATCAACTTCTGTAGCATCAGCATTGTAAGTAGGTAATACTTCCGATTGATACTCAGCTTTTAACTTAGACTCACTATATAAATGAGAACTATATTTAGGTTGAATCTTCTCTATATAATTATTTATCCAATCTTGGAGTGCAATTTTTTCATTTGATGTTTCTGAAATGACATAACGCAATGCTTTACGTGCAGTTGACAAAATATCTTTACGAATAGGTTCATCAATAGCATTTAAATCATTCTTTAATTTTGATATAAAGACACCGTTTGAACTCGATTTTTCCAAGGCTTCTAATAATGATACAACCTCAGTTTTTTCAACTTTCATTGGGTTAATAAAGGCTGACCAAGCGGCTTTTTTACCATCTCTTACAGCTTTTTTTACTTCCTTCTCTAATGTAACCAGTTCTTCATCTGTAGCAATATTATTGTCAATCATCCATTGACGCATCTGAGCGTTACAATCGTACTCAGCTTCCCATGCTAAGCGTTCTTCGTTTTTATAACGCTCATGAGAGCCTGATGTAGAATGTCCTTGAGGTTGGGTGAGTTCTTGTACATGAATCATGACAGGTACGTGCTCTTTTCTGGCAACTTTTGCAGCACGTTGGTAGGTATCTATTAATTCGGCATAATTCCATCCATTTACTCTAAAGATTTCATACCCATTAGTATCCTCATCTCGTTGAAAGCCTTTTAGGATTTCAGAAATATTTTCTTTTGTTGTTTGATGTCTTGCATGAACCGAAATACCGTATTCATCATCCCAAATACTAATAACCATTGGTACTTGCAGTACACCTGCAGCATTAATGGTTTCAAAAAACAAGCCTTCACTTGTACTTGCGTTACCTATAGTTCCCCAAGCAATTTCATTTCCTTCTTTAGAAAAGTTAGTTGTGTCTATACCTTCGACATTTCTGTAAATTTTAGAAGCCTGTGCTAAACCTAATAATCTTGGCATTTGACCAGCAGTAGGAGAGATATCTGCGCTAGAATTCTTTTGTTCTGTTAGATTCTTCCAATTCCCATTTTCATCTAAACTATGTGTAGCAAAATGTCCTCCCATCTGGCGACCAGCAGACATTGGCTCTTCGCTTAGATCTGTATTTGCATATAGGCCTGCAAAGAATTGCTCTATCGTTAATTCTCCAATAGCCATCATAAACGTTTGGTCTCTGTAATAACCAGATCTAAAATCACCATTTTCAAACGCTTTTGCCCATGCAATTTGTGGTACTTCTTTTCCGTCACCAAAAATCCCAAACTTAGCCTTACCAGTTAAAACTTCTCTACGACCTAGTAGACTACACTCTCTACTTGTTACTGCAAGTTTGTAATCATTGATTACTTCTGCTTTAAAATCTTCGAAAGTTATTTCTGTTTTTGTGTTAGGATTTGTTTTCATATTGGCCGAATATTAAGCACTACAAATGTACTAAACATAGACCTTTTGTGCAATAGCTAAAAGGTGGATAATTTTAAACAATCCTTAATGAAATTGTGTTTTTGTTAGATTTTATTCAAAAAAAATCAAAAAATTAACATTTCAATAAGAATATGTTAATACCATTTACGTCTAAATAGACCTAGAAGTACTTGGGGATCTACAGTAATAATAAATCGAATTCTTTCACCATAATTTGGTTCTGCAATTTCCCAACCAAGATTAGAATATATTGGAAAGTATAACTCAAAATAGTCTTCAACTAAATTTAGTCTTACACCAGAATCGTAAACAAAATGAGCGCTGTCAAATTTATTCTTAACCAGCCCAATGTCACCATAGGCTTGTATGTATCTCCAGATTGAGGTGCTAAAGTTTGCTGTGGTCATCCATTGGTTTGCAAAAGGTGTTTCTAACATAGATTTAAAACCACCTTCTGTTATAATTAATTGTTGACTGAACAAACCAGCAGCTTCAGAACGACCTAGATAGTTTAAGTCGAATAAGTAATCAGTTGGTCTATCTAACGCAAAACTAAAATAGTTAGAATTTGGATCTGTATCGTTATTTAAGAATATACCAGCAAACAGTCTTAAGTTGATATTTCTGTTGCTCTTAGTTAATTTTCTAAACTCATAACTTGCTGAGATTTTACTAAAATTACTTGCAAGTTGTAAATCTGTGCTAAAACTTGAGAAGTTGATTCTTCCAGGGTTGAAATGTGTGTATCTCAGATTAAAAACACCGTAATCTGGTTCGTCAATTTCTACGATGGCATTCTCGCCAACGTCTCTTGTTATACTAACATATCTAGCTGTTATATTATCTACTTGGTCAGCTCTAAAATCATCATCATCTCTAAACCTAAGTGTAAGCGATGGTCTTATTCTTGTAAAGAAGGCATCTTCAGCAAAAGATTGATAGCCAGCAGAAATCCCATAAGTGATATCAAATAAGTTCTTGTTTTCTATATTATGAGTATAAAAAATAGAAGTAGAGCCTGTTAGTGATTTAGATTTTGTGGCATATTGAGGCGAAAATCTATAATTAAGACGCTTTCTTAATATGGTTTTGTTATAAATCTTAGTCCCAAGTGTTAAACCATCATAAATGTTATTAAATTCTACTAAAGGCATAAAAAACACCTGGTTGTAGTACGGGTCTTCAATGTCTTTAAATAGCCTGAATTGTAAAGGTTTGTTGCTAAAAAATGAACCGTTAATGGCTTTATAATTATCACGTTGATTAAACTCAGGTATTACATTATTATAGTCTAAGACAAACTTCTCTATATTATCTTTAGGTAGACTTATAGTTTTTGTACCCTCAATATTTTCTACCCATTGTTTTCCTATAATAGAATCATTATTAACGCTAAATAATGAAATAGGCATGTTATTATTACGCTTGTTTTTAACGGTAACTTTTATAGAGTCTTCTGTTGTTTCAATATGTTTAATTTTAAAATCGATTTTTTTACGCGTGCCAATGTAATCGGTAAAAAACCAATCAATATTTCTTGATGTTTTATTGTTTATAAAATCTTCAAAATCAGCTATATTTATATCTTGTTTGAGCTTATTTTGTTTTAGGAATTCTGTTATTGTCTTAGATAAATCTATGTCGTCTGTAAATTTATCTAAATAGTTGAGCCCAACACCAGCCTTATATTTTCCTGCTATGTTGGCATTAAACTTAATTAAGGAATCTTTAGATGTAGTTAATGGCTGATCTCTGTTCTTCCTCGCAATTTCCATTGAATATAAAAAATACTGAAAATTAAAGTCTACATCTGCAGCATGAAAAGCTCTAATTCCCCAAACATTGGCTAAAGTTCCAAGTAATTTCATATCTGGATAATATTCTTCTACATACTTTATCATGAAGTAAATTTGAAGACCATCAGACAGCCAGTGTTCTTTTCTAGGGTTTAGTAACAAAATATTATCTATATATTTTTTTAATGCACTTTTTAATAATTTTAATTCATATTGAAACTGGTCTGGAAATGGTCTTAAGAAATCCGGTAACTGATTAAGTCCATACAACGGATTTTTGTTGTAGTCTATTCTAGAAACTAATAATATTTTGTGAGGATATTGGCCTAAATTTTCAGTAAGAAAACGAGCAATTTTGTCAGTTAAAATAGCTTTGTCGGGTCCTGGCAAACCTCTTTCGTTAATGTTTGATACTAATATTAAATCATCAGTTTGTATTGAGCGAAATAAAGGAAACTTTTGAAGTGCTAAGTAGGTATCTGTTCGGTCTTTACCAAAATAGACTGTAGTTTGTCTTTTGATCTCTGTGTTTATATTAAAGGACAAGAGGTCTAACTCAGAAGTTGGTCTATAATTCAAAGGGTGCTCAATGGTAATTTTAACGTCAGATTTTGGGATGAATAAATCATCTAGGTTTTTGTTACTGTAATAGTGCCATTTCCCATCAAATACAGCAGGTGTGATATACCAGTATTTAAGTTCAAAATCTCTGTTTTTTGTAAAACCATAATCTGTAAATGTCGCATCTGGTAATACTAAAATATAGCTGAGATTTATATTGTAAGATTCGCCTGGTAAAACGGTTTTCTCTAAATTAACCTTTAAAACATCTGGATGTTCATCTAAATACCCAAAGTTAAGATCTGTTTTATCTGTATTATCTGTAATGCTAGTAATTAGTGTAAAACCACGTTGTTCGCTTTTGGCAAGGTGGAATTTGGTACTAAATTCTTCTTCAAATCGTTTGGCTAAGGGTGTAGATTTAGAAGAGTAGCTGTTATTCCAATCGTGTAAATATATTTCGTTAAGACTATCATTGGTTTTGTTCTTATATAAAATAGTTTGGGATATGGTAATAGTCTTTGTTTCTACATCTACGTTTGCATTAACGTCAATAAAGTTTTGCCCATACAATGATGTACAAAAAAGTATGAATATAAATGATATGAAAAATCTTTTAATCAATGCGAAACAACAAATTTAAGGGCTTTAGAGTTTGGTACGGAAAACCTAAGAAAGTAAACACCTTCACTAAGGTTAACTATATTAAATGTTTGATTTTTATTGGAGTTAGTTTGAAGAACTTCAACTAATTGACCTAAATTATTATAAATATATAGAAGTTTATTGAATAGTTGAGGTTGTTTGATGTAAATACTTAATTTTGAATCAACTAATGTATTGCTAAGAACTATATCTTGAGATTTTAGCGAGTGGTCATTGGTTGAAAGGGTAACATCAGCTTCTAGAGACAGTGTTACGGGCAAATGATCACTAAAATTATGTAATGAGTCTCTAATTTGTTGTGAAAACTCTGAGTTTACATCACCACAATTTGAAGAATTAATAGCACTATTATAACAGGAAGTTAGTCCATTATTTCCATATACCTGATAAGAATTGGGCACATAAGTAATATCTGCAGTACTAATCATGTTTTCTGATGTTAAAATAAAATCAAAACGATCATCAAAACCACCAGTTGTACCACCTAATCCAGTCTGTGTTCTTGTAGATTGGGTAAAGACATCTAGATAACTAGTGTTGTTATGCCAACTTCCGATTCGGTTTGGTGGATCTACAAATGTAATATTGTCACTAGAATCTATGAGCTCTTGAAAAGCAGGCTCTGAAGATGTATATAAATTAAGATCACCACCCAAAAGAATGTTGGAGTCTGATGGTAATGTTTCTAGGTATGCATCTAGTTCGGTTACCATCTCAAAACGTCTTTGAGCGTTTGTTGTACCGCTCGAAGCCTTTAGGTGACAAACAATAACATAAACGTCAATTGGGTTGGTATCTTGGTCAACAGTATCTAATCGTACTCTATAAACATTAAAGTCTCTCAGGTCTGTAGGTACAATAATTTCTTCTTCAATACTGAACTTTGAACTATTGTAATACAATAAATTCTGAAGGTCGTTTTGATTTCCAAAATTATCATCTGAAGTGTTAGAAACATATGTTGCCATCTCAAAATTTGGATCTATTGCTGTTCTTGTAATATTAAGAACGCTATTGGCACCAGTAATGTTATTGAGTTCGCAAACTAAAAATAAGTCTGGTTGGTAATCCCCTAAAATGATAAACAAGTCTTGTTCGCGTCCTTGCACAGCATCTTCCAAGGGATAATTCAGCAAGTTGTAGAACATAACCTTGAAAGTTTCTTGTGCAGAAACATTAATAATGCTTATTAATCCGAAGATTAAGAAACTTATTTTTTTCTTTTTCATAGACTATAAAAATAGAAAAAATTAGAAGTTTGGACTTAATCCGTATTCTTTATAGAATTTATTTAAGATATCTATAACCTCATCAGATGAGTCTACCAAATGAATTAAATCTAAATCCTTAGGGCTAATATTTCCAGCTTCTAGCAAAGTAGTCTTTACCCAATCAAACAATCCGCCCCAAAATTCTTTTCCAACTAAAATAATAGGAAACGTTTCAATTTTGTGAGTTTGTATAAGTGTGATAGCTTCAAAAAGTTCATCTAGCGTACCAAAACCTCCTGGCATTACAACAAAGCCTTGAGAATATTTTACAAACATTACCTTGCGCACAAAGAAATAGTCAAAGTCTAAACTCTTATCATTATCTATATAAGGATTATCATGCTGCTCAAAAGGTAATTCTATATTTAAACCAACAGAGGTTCCGCCTGCGATATGAGCACCTTTATTACCAGCTTCCATAATACCTGGTCCACCACCTGTAATAACACCGTAGCCGTGTTCAACAATTTTTTGAGCCACATCCACAGCTAGTTGATAATATTTATGGTCTGGTTTGGTACGTGCAGATCCAAATATAGAGACACAAGGTCCTATTTTACTTAGCTTTTCATAACCATTTACAAACTCTCCCATGATTTTGAAAATTGCCCATGAGTCATTGGTTTTTATTTCATTCCAGCCTTTGTGTTTGCTTTCTTTTCTCATATTATATATTGATGTCTTTTTATTAGTTTATTGATGCACAATATAGTGTTATTTCAATTCCTTCTTCAAAAATTTTGCTGTATAGCTGTTTTTGTCTTTTATTATTTGCTCTGGAGTGCCTTTAGCTACAACTTGTCCACCACCTTTTCCTCCTTCGTATCCAATATCGATGATGTGGTCTACAGTTTTAATAACATCTAGATTATGTTCAATGATTAAAACAGTATTTCCTTTGTCTACCAGTTTATTTAGAACTTTCATTAATACTCTAATGTCTTCAAAATGAAGTCCTGTTGTGGGTTCGTCTAAAATGTAGAATGTATTACCTGTGTCGCGCTTACTAAGTTCGGTCGCCAATTTAATACGTTGCGCTTCACCACCAGAAAGCGTTGTGCTTTGTTGTCCTAAGGTAATGTAACCTAAACCTACATCCTTAATGGTTTTTAGTTTTCGATATATTTTAGGAATGTGTTCAAAGAAGTCTACAGCTTCTTCTATAGTCATATCTAAAACATCACTTATAGATTTACCTTTATATCTGATTTCTAATGTTTCACGGTTGAATCGCTTACCTTGGCAAGTTTCACACTCTACATATACGTCTGGTAAAAAATTCATTTCTATAACACGCAATCCACCACCTTGGCAGGTTTCGCAACGACCACCAGCAACATTAAAACTAAAGCGTCCTGGTTTGTAACCACGAATCATGGCTTCTGGGATTTGAGAGAATAGCTTACGTATTTCATCAAATGTTTTGGTGTATGTTGCAGGATTACTTCTTGGTGTTCTGCCAATTGGCGACTGGTTAATGTCTATAACCTTATCTATTTGCTCTAAACCTTTGATGCTTTTGTATGGCATCGGTTTTTTAACTCCATTGAAGAAATGAGCATTTAAAATAGGGTAGAGAGTCTCATTGATTAAAGTAGATTTACCACTTCCTGAAACACCAGTAACTCCAATCATTTTTCCTAATGGAAATTCTACATCAACATTCTTTAAGTTATTACCTGTACAGCCTTTCAGAACAATTTTGTTACCATTACCTTTTCGTCGTTCTTTTGGGATTTCAATTTCTTTTTTGCCACTTAGATAGTCAGCGGTCAAAGTATCATGCGATAGTAGCTCTTTCGGAGTACCTTCACTAATAATCTCACCACCATGCTTTCCTGCAAAAGGACCAATATCAATGACATGGTCAGCACGTTCTATCATGTCTTTATCGTGCTCAACTACAATTACAGAATTCCCAACATCTCTTAGAGATTCTAACGAATTGATTAGCTTTTCGTTATCGCGTTGGTGAAGGCCAATACTGGGTTCATCTAAAATATAAAGTACTCCAACAAGTTGCGAACCAATTTGTGTTGCCAATCGAATACGTTGAGCTTCTCCACCAGAAAGTGATTTAGAGCTGCGATTGAGAGTTAAATATGTTAAGCCTACATCTAGTAAAAACTGCGTACGCGCTTTTATTTCTTTTATGATTTCTTCAGAAATTTTACGTTGCGTTTCAGAAAGTCTGTTTTCTAAGCCTTTTAACCATTCAGCTAATTCTACAACGTCCATTTTTACAAGGTCAGCGATACTTTTACCATCAACCTTAAAGTAGAGTGATTCTTTACGTAAACGAGACCCTTCGCAAACATCACATTCTACTTTATCCATATATTCTTTAGCCCAACGTACCAAAGATGTAGAATCTGATTTATACTGGTTTTCAATAAAACTGGCTACACCTTCAAAATCTATGTTGTAATCTCTAGTCACACCAAGTAGTTTACTTTCTACAGCAAATTTGTCTTTACCACCATATAAAATCATTTGTTTCGCTTCCTCAGGAATGTCTTTCCAAGGGTCGTTTAAAGTAAAGTCGAAACGTTGTGCTATAGTATGAAACTGCTTAAAAATCCAGCTTTTTTTCTCAGGACCATGTGGTGCTAAGGCACCATTTTTTATGGATAAGTTTTCATCTGGCACTAATTTTCTTTCATTAACCACATAGAGCTCACCAATACCATTACAGTTGGGACAGGCACCTTTTGGTGAATTAAATGAAAAGTTATTAGGCTCTGGATTAGGATATGAAATTCCAGAAGATGGACACATCAAATTTCGGCTAAAATAACGTGGCTCATTGGTATCTTGGTCTATGACCATTAATACATCTTCACCATGATACATCGCAGTATTGATAGATTCTATAAGACGTTTTTCGTTGTCTTGAGAATCATCAATCTTTAAGCGATCTATGACGATTTCTATATCGTGTGTTTTGTAGCGATCTAGTTTCATGCCTTTTTCAAGGTCTACAATCTCACCATCGGTACGTACTTTTACAAAGCCTTGTTTAGCAATTTGTTCAAAAAGTTCACGGTAGTGTCCCTTTCGAGAACGAATGACAGGAGATAAGATATTAATGCGCTTGCCATTATAGGATTCTAGTATAAGATCTTTAATCTGCTCATCGCTGTAGCTTACCATCTTTTCACCGGTTTCATAACTGTATGCATCAGCAGCTCTGGCAAACAGAAGACGTAGAAAATCATAAATTTCAGTTATGGTACCAACTGTGGATCGTGGCGACTTACTAGTTGTTTTTTGTTCTATAGCTATAACAGGAGAGAGGCCATCTATTTTATCTACGTCTGGACGTTCTAGGCTTCCTAAGAACTGTCTTGCGTAAGCAGAAAACGTTTCTATGTAGCGTCGCTGTCCTTCAGCATAAATGGTATCGAATGCTAGAGAAGACTTACCACTACCCGAAAGCCCAGTAATCACTACCAATTTTTCTCTTGGTATGGTAATATCAATGTTTTTTAGGTTGTGAACACGTGCACCTTTTACTTCAATAGACTCGTCGAAATGGCTCATAGATGGTTATCGCTTCTTCTTTAATTCTAGCAAAGTTGCAAAGGTACAATTTTTAGATGTTAAATTGATATGAAGGTTATGTGCATAATGTTGGTCTCGAATATATTGAGCACTAATGTTGTGGTATTAAATAGAAAAGTCGGGATAATCATCCCGACTTTCAATATCTGACTAACAAGGTTTGTTTTCAGTGGCATTAATTCTTTATAATTTCTTTTACTAATGTTGAATCCTTGTTGTTTATTTTTATGAAATACATGCCGTTTTGTAGCCAACTAAGATTGATTTCAGTTTTACCAATTTCAATTTGCCCATTTTTTATTAATCTACCATTTATATCAATTATTTCATATTGACTTGACAATCTAGAATTAACCGTAAGGATATCTCTCGTTGGTATAGGATATATAGAAATTATTTCCGTTAATGAATCTACATCATCTGAGCTAAGGGTGTCATCTATAATTACTTCACCTACAGTAGGCGGTGTAGTTGAAACATCAACATTATTTTCGTCTGAGATTACCACTCCAGTAAATGCGATGGGGTAGGTAGTATTTACAGTAGAAGACTCAATAAAAATAGGCAGATCTAGAATATTTCCAGTGCCTGCGGATACTAATGCATTTGTTAATGAAAATATAAGGACTCTATAAGTTTGTGGCGCTATCTCTTGAGCAGTCACTGTAAAGCCGTTAAGACGAGGTGTCATTCCGATACTTGTAGGATTAAAAGTAAATCCAGTTGGTAAAACAAAATCAAACTGTGCGCCTTTTACAATATTGTCATTATACAAATCAATTGATAATGTCTGGGATGTGTTTGAGGCAAATGCACCATTGTTCAAGGTTAAATAGTTATTCCCTCCAAGCAAGCTAGAATTATTTTCTATGCTTGGTCTAGAGCCTAATATAATATCTTGAATTGCTAAAACATCTAAGATATTGATGGTATCATCAGCATTAAGGTCTACAAGATCATAATAGAAAACAGTTGGTGGGTTTCCAAAAATGTAATCTACAGTACTTAGGATATCTAAAACATTAACCATCTGATCTCCATTGGCATCTCCAGGTGGACTGTTTATTACAGTTATGGACCCATCTAATGGACATGATGTTGTAACATCAGTATTGCTTACATCAGACAATGTTACGTTAGTTATGGGAATTGTGTATGTGCCGGGTGTCACAGTCGCTCCAACCAATGTTGGAAATGATAAAATAGCTACATTACCTACAGGTATAGTGTCGGTTGATAAGGAAAAACCTATTACTCTATAAGTGTTTCCGCCAACATTTGCACAAGAGATATTAAAACTCACAGGAATTCCTATGTTGGTAATATCAACAGGATTAAAGATAAAATCGGCTGGGAATGTTATATCAAACTGAAACCCTTTTATAATATCCGTATTATCTAGTACAACTTCAAAATTAGATTGCACACCTACAAATCCATTAGCATCTTCAAGAGTAACGCAATTGTATGCAAAACTACTACAATCTGTACTAAAACTGGTTTGTGGATCTTTGTTTGTCCAATTGGTGTCACTCCAGGTTACATCTTCTACTTCTACGCAAAATAAATTTGGATTTGAGGTAATATCAAAATTAGCTGTACTGATATTTTGATTAGCAAAAGGACTATTGTTTAGTATAAGAGATGATAAATCATTATTGTTTGCTAAAACCAGAAACGTATCTATATTGCTAGATAAATCTAAAGTAGTTAGCATATTAAAAGAACAATCAATACTTTCTAAAATTAAATAAGTACTTAAGTCTAAAGAAGTCAATAAGTTGTTACTACAGTTTAGTTTTAAGTCAGAACTACCAAAATTTGTACCTAATGTTAAATTAGTTAATTGATTATCATTACAGTCTATATTTTCTAGAGAATTTAAGCTAGTTAAGTCTAGACTAAGTATATTGTTATAAGAACAATCTAGCACTTCTAATCCACCGAGGCTACTTATATCTAAGGTGGTTAAGTTATTATCAGAACAGTCTAAAACAAAAAGACTTGTAAAATCTTCAATACCTGTTAAATCACTTATACTTTCATTACTAACATCTAAAAATGAAAGTGAACTAATGTCGCTAGTTAAAACCTTTCCGTTAATTGTACCATCACTATCTATACCTTGGGTAATTAGGGATTGCTCAAAATTATTATCAGGTATTTGAGTCATAGTACAGTCTAAAGTGAATCTTGTTTGTGGGTCTATGTTGGTCCAATTGGCAGTGCTCCAAGCCACATTTTCAACTTCAATACAGCAGAGGTCTGGGTTGTTGGTTGTATTAAAATTTGCATTACTAATATTCTGATTAGCGAAAGGACTATTGTTTAATATTAAGGATGATAGATTGTTATCGTTAACAATAACTGTATCTGTATCAATATTATTTGATAGGTCTAAGGTTGTTAACATATTGAATGAGCAATTAATCTCATACACGATTAAGTAAGTACTTAAGTCTAATGAGGTTAATAAATTATTGCTACAATTTAATACTAGGTCTTCAAAGCCGAAATTTGTGCCCAATGTTAGACTTGTTAATTGGTTATTTTGGCAGTAAATAGTTTCAAGAGAGTTGTTTGCACTCAGATCCAAGGCTGTTAAATTGTTGTCAAAACAGTCTAAACCCATCAATAATCCAAGATTACTTAAATCTATACTGGTTAAGTTATTGTCAGAACAATCTAAAAAGAATAAATCTTCAAAATCTTCAATTCCTGTTAAATCGTTAATTCCTTGGCTACTTACATCTAAAAAACTAAGTGTATTAATATCAGAAGTTGGCACTTGTCCATTAAGAACACCGTCACTATCGATTCCTTGATTTAGTAGTGCTTGTTCGAAATTTGGATCAGGGATCAAAGTTTGACTGTAAGTAAAATGCGTAAAAAGTAAACAAAATAATAGCAAGACATTGTTTTTCATCGGTTGGTGAATTAAAGAATTAATATAAAGTAAGGAAAGGAAGGAGATGTATTTAAAGGTCAGTAAATCAGTTGTTTGCACCTAATAATCACGATGTTAGGTATATTTAATCGATAAACGAATTCAAAACGTATTATTTATCAAACTTTTCTTTATACCTAGTTATGGTGAGTATATAAAGGCTAAATGTCCAAGAAAGACAATGTTTTTCTGTAAGAAAAAACGATGTTTTACCCGAATTAAACCCGACTTAGACCCGAGATAGGCCAAAATTATATCCTTGTTAGCCCATCTGTAAAATTGTAAGCAATTCTAAATTTAGATATCCCTTTTATTGGGTATGGTTTTATACTAAGCTTATAACTAATTTAGCATTAAAGTGTTACCGTTTAAAGAAATTATAGTTATCTAAACGAAAAATAACGGTTTAGATATTTCATGCTATGTATTTTTTTCTATTTTAACCTTTGATAATTAGCTATTAATCAATTATGAGATATCATAAACGCCATGCCTTTGCATTGCTTTTTTATTTATGTATAGGTATCGCTGCCGCTTATAATATATCTAATGTTTTTATAACGGATCAGCCCAAATCTAAAGTAGTATTACCTCCTTCGGCAAGTATTTCTGGTACGACCACAGTTTGCCTAAATGAGACACCGCAACCTATAATTACGTTTACCGGTTCTGATGGTGATGTGCCTTATACTTTTACCTACACTTTAAATGGTGGTGCTAATCAGACGATTACTACAACAGGCACAAATGATTCTGCGACCTTACCTGTAAATACAAATTTAGCAGGCACATACATCTATGAATTAATTTCCGTGACAGACGCTAATAACGATACGGAAACTATTAATGATACTGCAACTGTTACTGTTGCTAATCCACCAACTGTTAGTTTTACTTTTAATAATGGAGATTGTTCTGCAGATGGTGTCAATTTTAATGCCACAGCATCAGGTAATGGGCCTTTTACATACAGTTGGTCTTTTGGTGACGGTACTACTTCAACCGATGAAGATCCTTTACATATCTACGATGCTTTTGGTTGTGGGTTTTCAAACTATACAGCAACATTAGACGTTACGGATGCCAATGGTTGTACTGCTTCCGTTTCAGAAACCGTGAATGTGGAACAGCGTCCAGATTTAAGTTTTGAAGATTTAGATGCACAATTTACTCCACCTTTTGATAATTGTGGTAATAATACTGTGGATCCTGCATATACTATTAATGTTGGTAATACTTCAACATCCACAGCTTGTATTACATCTTATGATATCGATTGGGGAGATGGTACATCGGAAACTAACGTTACATTTCCTTTATCGCATACCTATGCTAATTTGGGATCCTTCAATATGGTGATTACTGGTTATGGTGATAGTGGGTGTAATGCCACAGAAACCATTTTGGTTAAAAATTCAAGTAATCCTATAGGTGCTATTATAAGTCCAGGTAACACGGTGAATTTATGTTTACCAGCTAATGAGCTTGCATTCGCCATTGGTTCTTGGGGACCAAATCCTCCCGATACGACTTATTTTGTAGATTATGGTGATGGTACACAGGCAACATATACGCAAGATGATTTAATAGCTGCTGTAGCTAATTACGATCCTAATAATCCGGAATTGGCGGATCCTTTTCCAATTCCACATGAATATACCGAATCGAATTGTCCAAATCCGAATTATACCATAACCTTAATCATTGCTACCTCTTGTGGAGAGACCGTATTAACGGCAGGACCCATCATTATTTTGGCGCAACCTGAGGTAGATTTTGAATTTGAGAGTCCGAGTTGTGTCAATACACCAGTACAATTTACCAACCTTACCGAAGGAGGTTTTGGACCCAATTGTGTCACACAAGCAGCACATAATTGGGATTTTGGTGATGGTAATACTTCCAATTTAGAAAATCCAATACATACTTATACATCGCCTGGTACTTATACAGTGACTTTAACAGAAGAAAACTTTTGTGGTATATCCGAGCCTGTGGTTAAGACCATTTGCATAGAGCCAGATTTGGTTGCAGATTTTTCTTTAGATAGTAATGATGGCTGTATTCCTTTTGATGTTGTAGCAACTAATACTACTGACTTATCGCAGTCTTGTGGTGGAGAAACATATTTATGGGAGGTGACATATGCTTCTGACTTTTGCGGTACATCAGCATCTTGGGGTTTTACAAATAATACAGATGAGACCTCTGAAAATCCATCGTTTCAATTTTTAAATGCAGGTATCTATATTATAAGCATGACGATTACCAATACGTGCGGTGATTTTACAACCACTCAGCAAATCAATGTAAAGCGTCCACCAGTAGCTAGTATAGATCCTATCGCTGATGCCTGTGGTACTGCTAGTTTTAATCCTTCAGCTATGGTGACTACCTGTGCACCAACTACAGACACAATAACCTATAGTTGGTCTTTTCCTGGTGGTACACCTGCAACATCTAATCTCTTAGATCCAGGAACGATTAGCTACACGACACCAGGAAACTATACAGTAACGTTTAGCATTACCAACGCTTGTGGTACTGCTTCGGTCACCGAAGATTTTTCAGTCAATGAAAGCCCAACGCTAACCAATACCGATTTTGATCAAACGTTGTGCTCTGGTAATGACAGTAGTGCCATAGTGCTTACGTCAGATAATGTGAATACGACTTATACATGGACGTCTAACAATCCAGCAGGTCTTACAGGCTTTATTCCAAATGGAACCGGAGATACTATTCCGGCACAAACGCTTATCAATACCTTAGGTACACCCATAGATTTAATATATACGGTAACACCAGATATTAATGGTTGTGTTGGTCCATCCGTAAATTTTACAATAACTGTAGAGCCAGCTCCTTTTATTGATGTACAGCCACAACCCGAGACTATTTGTCTTAACGGTATACCAAATGATTTAAGCGTGAGTTATCAAGGTACAGGCACACCAAATTACCAGTGGTATGTGAATACCGTAAATGACACTACTACAGGTACCGCTATAGCTGGTGCGACATCGGCAACATACATACCACCAACAGATAGTATTGGTACCTTATACTATTATGTGATTATTACGTTTACAACAGGAGATTGTAACGAAATTATTTCCGATACAGCTGAAATTACAGTAGAAGCTGTTGCGCAAATCGATACCGAGCCTATAGCTACACAATCCATTTGTATTGGAGGTTCCTCAGATGAACTTTCGGTCAGTATCACTGGAGGTGCGGGAACGGTAAGTTACCAATGGTTCAGTAATACAGCTAATACCAATACAGGAGGCACTGCGATAGCAGGTGCTACAGCGGCCAGCTATACACCACCTGTTTTTACAACTGCAGGAACATTTTATTACTATGTTGAGGTGAGTTTCACAGGTAGTGGATGTTCAGGGTTAGTGAGTGCTGTTGCTGAGGTTATTGTGGTTGATGATCCAGACATTACGAGTCCAGATTTTGGAATGCAAAGTGTTTGTCAGAATACCAATGTCAATCCTTTAGACGTTCAAGTGTCTGGTGGATTAGGGACTATTTCTTACCAATGGTATATCAACACCGTAAATGATACAACGACAGGCACACCTATCGCAGGTGCGACAGCAGCGACATATACACCACCTTCAGATGTGGTGGGTACATTTTACTATTACTGTATTGTAACCCAAGATGTGTCAGGTTGTGAGGTGACGAGTTCAGTCGCCACAGTTGAGGTCACTGCAGCTGCTCAGTTTACGACGCAACCGCTTTCTGATGAGTTGTGTTTAGGAGATACCACAGCAGCGTTGAGTGTGGCTTACACTAATGGCACAGGTACACCGAGTTACCAATGGTATGAGAATACCGTAAATGATACGACAACAGGTACAGCCATTGCTGGAGCAACAACAGATACATATCAGCCTGTAGTAGATACTGTGGGTACAACCTATTACTATGTTATCATTACGTTTAACACAGGAGGCTGTTCTGAAATTATTTCCAATGTTGCTGAAATTATTGTGAATAATACTCCAAGTATAGCTGATGGATCTGTCTTAATCTGTAGTGGCAATACGTTTGAATTTGTACCAGAAACTATTGCCAGTAATGTGGTTCCGTTGGGGACGACGTACACCTGGTCTGATCCTGTGGTAAATCCTGCTGGTAGTATTACAGGTGCATCAGCACAACCCACAGCAAGTGCAACTATTTCTCAATTTTTAGAAAACACGACGGTTAATCCAGCAACAGTGACGTATACGGTTACACCAGATGCCAATGGTTGTATTGGTGCTGATTTTGAAGTTGTGGTAACAGTTAACCCTTCAATTTCGGTGGCTTCAACAGTGTTTAACAATAGTTGTTTCAATTCAGATGATGCTTCTATTGCAATTACCATTACGGGTGGAGTGCCTTTTACTTCAGGGAATCCCTATCAAGTGAGTTGGACTGGCCCAAACGGTTTTGCTAGTACTGCAACAAGCATTTCAAACTTGGAAGCAGGAACATATACTTTAGATATTTTGGATGATGGTGGTTGTCCGTATAATGAAAGCTTTACGATTACCGAACCTGATGAACTTGTTTTTAGTGCCGTTAATTTCGATCCAGAAACCATATCTTGTTTTGGTGCCAATGATGGCGAGATTAGTATTGACATCAACGGAGGTACTGAACCTTATGTATATAACTGGACACGCAATGGCAATCCATTTTCTAATGATGAAGATTTAAGCGGTTTAGAAACTGGTACGTATGCTATTACGGTAACCGATGCCAATAATTGTGGACCAATCAGTTCAACTTTTGTAATTGAAGAACCGCCATTATTGGATGTGACTTTACAAAGTCAGACGAATGTCATTTGTTTTGGTGATGCTACGGGAGCTATTGAGGTTTCAACCGTTGGTGGTCGACCAGATTATACTTATAGTTGGATAGGACCCAATGGTTTTACCAGTACGTCACCCAACATCACAGATTTGTTTGCAGGTCCTTATGAATTAACTGTAACCGATAGTTCTGATTGTACAGATACGTTAAGTGTTACGATTATTCAGAATGATCAAATCACTATCGATGTCACCACTACTGAGTTAGAGTGCTATGGCGACAATGATGCGTCTATAACCATTAATAATATTTCAGGAGGTGTAGCGCCTTATGATGTGGCTTGGAGTAATTTTGGTACAGGTATGAGTCAGACCAACCTTTCCGCAGGCACGTACACCATTACCATTACTGATGCTGAGGATTGTGTGCGTGCCTTCCCAATTGTTATTGATGAAGCGCCAATTTTTCTTATCGACCCTGTAGTGACACAGATATCCTGTGCTGGAGAAGATGATGCCAGTATTGTACTTAATTTTCAAGGAGGTTTAGACCCTATTACTGTGGTTTGGGACGATGATGCTTCTGCAGGAGTAGAGCGTAATAATTTAGCGCCAGGCACCTATAGTGTTACTATTACTGATGGTACTCCTTGTGTGATTCAGGAAAGTTTTACCATTTTTAATGTCTTACCCTTACAATTGTCTGCCAATGTTACTGATGCTTTAGATTGTGATGATCCCAACAGTGGTGCTATCAACCTATTAATTCAAGGCGGTACACCACCATTCTCGGTATCTTGGTCTAATGGTGCTACTACGGAAGATTTAGCAGCTATACCACCAAATACTTATGTGGTTACGGTAACAGATGCTAATGCTTGTAGCATCGAAGGTAGCTGGGATGTTAACCGTTTTGAGCCTTTGACTTTGGATGTGGATACCCAATCTGAAGTAGATTGTGATACCAAAACCGTGAACCAAACCTTTGTGGCTATGGCCAGTGGTGGAGTACCACCATTTACCTATAACTGGTCTAGTGGTACTGTGAGTGGTGCTAATAACGAACTCATGACTACCGATGCCGATGGTTTGGTGCTGCTTGAAGTCACGGACGCACAAGGTTGTACGACCAATTATAGTCTTAATGTGGATATTCCTGTGCTTGGTGATCCAGATTTTGAGGTGTCTTCTTTTGGGTTTAGCAATTTTGGTATCTACTCAATTTCAGATCCTATTAGCTTTACCAATTTGGCTACTGGTGATTATCTCAGCGTTTTATGGGACTTTGGTGATGGTAGTTTTTCTGGAGAGGAAAACCCAACCCATACCTACAGTGCTGTAGGTTCATATGTGGTTACACAAACCGTGACGTATCCTTTTGGTTGTGTGTATGAGCGTGTCATTACTTTGTATGTAGAAAAAGGTTATAAATTGATAATGCCAGATGCCTTTACACCAAACGAGGATGGTATTAATGATTTCTTTGGGCCAGTATATGAAGGGCTCAATAGTTTAGAATTAAATATTTACGATACTTGGGGCAGTCTGATTTACACTGAAGACGATGCTAATTTTACGGGTTGGGACGGGAAGATTAATGATGAGGTTGCTGAAAACGGCAATTACTATTACACCTTTAGTGCTAAAACCTTTTACGGTAAAACCATCACAGCCCAAGGCGCCTTTGTATTTATAAAATAAACCTTATGACTTTAAGACCCATATTTACCTTAATTATACTTATATGCTGTTGGACCGTTAGCGCTCAAGATCCAGTTTTTACACAGTCTAATTATATACAAGAAACGTTAAATCCTGCCTTTTCTGGTTTTGAGGATAACGACCGTATTGCAGCTGGTATTTTGAGCCGTGTGCAATGGCCTAATCTCGATTTGCAAATTCACACACAGTATGCCTATGTGAATAAGTCGTATGATTATGGTCCTAGTCTCGGCTTTGGAATTGGTTTGAATGCCGTTTGGCAGTACGAATCGTTTAATAATTATAATTACGCTCAAGTCAATCTTAATTATGCGCATCGTATTAATTTGAATAATGGTTGGTATTTTAGACCAGCAGTAGAAGTTGGAGTAGGAAATAAGAGCAACCGTTTTAGGAATCTCACCTTAGCCGATCAGATTAATATTAATTCAGGATTTATCAATCCAGTATCGGTTGATCCACTAGCGAGCCGATTAAATAGTATTTACTTTTTAGATATTAATGCTGGTTTTATTGTTGAACGCCAAACCTTTAATGATATCAGCTATTGGATAGGTGGTTCGGTACGACACCTTAATCGTCCTAATATTTCTATTGTTGAAGGTGAAAAGTTACCGCTTGATATTTTTTATTCCTTTCATGGTAATGTTCGTTTTCCGTTTTTACATGATAATACCATTATGATGACCACCAACCTCATGGTGCAAGGTCCTTATAATCGTCTAGATGTTGGTACTATATTTCAGCTCGATGCTATTTTGCTAGGACTAACAGCAGCTACCAATCCTGCACGTAATGATGGTAACGCACATCTATTAACATCGGTTAATGCCTTTGTAGGCTTTGAGTATGATACCTTTCGATTTGGCTTTTCCTATGATAAGAATACCTCAAATATTGGACGCACCGATGGTGTATACGAGTTGTCTATGACGTATTTGTCGCGTTGCAGACGTTGTAATAAGGATCGTAGTCGGAAGAAGTAGGTTTATAGACTATTAGACTTTTAGATGGTTAGATGGTTAGATGGTTAGACGGTTAGATTGTTAGACTTTTAGATTGCTTCGTTCGTTCCTCACTCTTAGTCACGCTTCAACTGCATTGGCAAAATACGTATCGACAGTAGAAAGACTTTTTGGTTTGATTTTGGTTTTCAAAAATGAACGTAAAGAAAGACATAGAGGACAAAGCTATAAATTGAATACTAGATTCCGTGTCAAGCACGGAATGACAAAAAATAATTAAGGTAATAATAAACAGATTGCCGCGTCGCTACGCTTCTCGCAATAATACTTCAAACTTAATAATCAAAATATCGTCGTACTTATGATTTGGACATCGTCGGAAACGCTAAAAGGATTGCGGTATATATTATCGGTTAAGAAAACATATACCGCAATTACCCAAACGTCAAAACTTAATTACAACGTATTGTAATGTTTTAGTTTATATAAACAGAAGGTGTGTGCCTTCCTCATTAGCACGACTGTAAAAATCACCAATCGTAATGATGCCATCTAGCTCATCAATAAAGTCTTCCTCTTTAAGGTGGAACATTTCAACAGCGAGTTTACAACCCCAAAGTTTACAACCAGAATCTGAAAGGATTTCTAAAAATTCGCCTACAGGAGGCATATCTAGTTTTTCCATTTCTTTTTTCATCATTTTGGTTGCCAAGGCTTCAACACCTGGTAAACCACCTAACATTGTTGGTATGTGCATTGCAGGATTCCCTACGGTAGCTACATGGAGGTTATCTAATTTTTTCTTTTGTATGGCTTCTAAACCGAAGAATGTAAAGAATATTTCAGATTCTATGCCTTCCATACGTGCTCCGTTTGCCATTACAAAGGCTGCGTAAACATTCTCAATCGTTGCTTTAGATAAAATGAAAAGCATTTTTTTAACTTTTGTGCCCATGATGATGTGTTTTAATGAGGTTAATAATGCGCTTTAAATACAGCTCTTTGGTTTAGGAATTCCAGCGATTTTAGTCGATACTTTTAAAGGACCACCAGGAAACAGGTTATAGAATTCCTTGATGTTTATCACACCACTTTTTTTGATTCCTCTAATTGATAGTGGTTCTTCTTTATGGTGTTTGTCTTGTAAGTATTCAATGACCTCCCAATGTTTTTGGGTCATTACCACATTACATTCGCCTGCAATACATTCACAAACTTCACGATTCCATTGGTTAAAATCCGTTAAATACCCTTCTTCGTTAACATCGATTTCTCTATTTGCAATTAATTTTTTCATGATTTTAAAATTTTAAAGGTTTTTATATTAGTGTTATGCTTCGATTTTTTTGCCTTTGGTAGACATATTTCTACCAACAAATGGAATAGGAATGCCTTTGAGTAGCATATTCCAATAGATCCATCTAAATGCTAATTTTCCCCAATGGTTAAAGACACTTTCTTTTAGTAATTTAAGAGGCCCAAACGTGGCAAATGGGAATGTCCCATGTACGGGTTCTTGTTCATAATTAAAATCAATTAATAAGGCTTTATTATCACCTGTTTCAATAAAACAATTGGCATGACCATCGAATTCTTCTTTTAAACTTTGGCCTTGCAGATATAACATAATGTTATCTGTAAGTGTTTCTGCCTGAAAATGGGCTACAGAACCTGCTTTAGATGCAGGGACATTAGTAGCGTCGCCAATAACAAATATGTTTTCATGTGCCTTAGATTGCAATGTATGTTTATGTGTTGGTATAAAGTTTAAATCATCTCCCATTCCAGAGCGTTCTATAACTTCATCACCCATATTTGTTGGTACAGTGACTAGTAAATCAAATGGAATTTCCTTATCTACATAATCGACAATTGCTTTCCTTTCATTATCCACTTCCATTATAGCAAAATCCGTCTCTATCTTAATATTTTTCTCTTTTAATAAGTAGTTTAATGCCTTAGTACATGAAGGTTTAGTAAAAGCACCATCTAATGGAGTTACGTATGTAATATCCACTTTATCTCGCATACCTTTATTCTTAAAGAAAGAATCTGCCAAAAATGCAAACTCTAAAGGAGCAACAGGACACTTTATAGGCATCTCAGTAATATGTACTACCAATTTACCACCTTCCCATGTACGTAGTTTTTCTCTAAGGGCTTTGGCACCTTCATAAGTATAAAAGTCAAAAATATCCTTTCGCCATAATGGTCCTAATAACCCGTCGGTTTCATCAGGTGCAATTTTAGATCCTGTAGCTACGATAAGAATATCATAGTTAATGTTATCATCATTTTCCAGAACTACCTTATTGTCATCAGGAACAATGAGTTCTATCTTTTTCTGAATGTAGTTTACACCCTTAGGGATAAATTTTTTGCCCACCTTTTTTACCTGATCTTCTGTATAAGTATCAAAAGGTAAAAACAAAAACCCAGGTTGGTAATAATGTGTTTTATATTGGTCTATAATGGTAATTTGCCATTCCTTTTTAGGGAGTTTTTTTACCAGATGGTTTGCCATCATTGTACCTGCAGTACCAGCTCCTAAAATCACTAAATTTTTCATCGGACTTTAATTTTGGTTATGTGTTCAATCATCTTCTGATTTCTATTGGTAAAGTTACTGTGATAGCTCAAAATTGAGTATGACAATTGTCATGTGCTATTGTAACAAATGTTACACAAGAAAATAATCTCGAAAGACTTGTTTTTAAAGGGGTTTGCAACAACTGGTTTTTCTAAAACTTATCTATGACTTTTGTCATACATCTTCACGTATTTGCCTTTTATTTTTGTTAGTGGCTAAGTGCTAACCAAAATTCGATAATGCGATAAAACGATATATTCTAAAGCCATTTTATTCGCAGAATGTTTAAAACTTTCTCATTATGAAAACATCATTTATTAAACTCATTGTATTACTCTTTTCGCTCGGCATATATGCCCAAACGGGTCATATCATGCAAGGCGTTGGATCTGTAAATATGTCTATGGGTGGAGCTGCAACGGCACAACCATTAGACATTTCTGGTGCTATGCATTGGAATCCAGCAGCCATATCTGCTTTTGATGATAACATATTAAAGTTCGATTTGGGCTTTTTCTTTTCATCACCAGAATTAAGTTCAAGCTTACCAGCAGGTATGTTGTACCAAGCAGGTGACTTTGGTCCTGGTTCACCAGCATCACCTCCTGTATTTGGTACCACTAAAGACGATAGAGGTATGTCTTATATGCCTGCTATCGGCATGGTTTGGGGCAATGCAAACAGCAAACACACCTTTGGTGTATCGGCATTTGGTATTAGTGGTTTTGGTGTCACGTTTCCACAAGAAACCAATTTACCAATGGATATGAGCGGTAATCCGAATATGGATTGGAATCCAAACAATTCAAATCCTCTTAACTGGCCTCAAGGCCTTAATGGATTTGGGCATATTGAGTCCGACTACATGTTGTTGCAAGTTAGTGGTACGTATGCTTATGAGCTTAACGATAAACTATCTATAGGTATACAACCTAATTTTAACTATGCCGCATTAGAATTAAATCCTAACCCAATAGCGTCACCAGATTTCCCAGCATCAATGGGAGGCACAGGTAAGGGCTACCCAAAAGCTGATAGTACACCAGCCTTTGGCTTTGGTGCACAGTTAGGTATATTTTACGATTCAAGTTCTGGTTTAAAACTTGGGGCTTCCTACAAAACCAATCAAACATTTGGAGCTTTTGAATTTGATAACAAATATCTCGATGGTACAGATGCAACAGATGTAGAATTTCAGATGGATTATCCTGCGATTATGTCGCTAGGGTTGGGCTATTCATGTACTAATTTTGACTTTGCTTTAGACTTTAGACGTGTATTTTATGAAAATACTGAAGGTTTTGAAGCTAGTGGCTGGGAGATTGGAGATAATGGTTTTCCTACCGGAGCTGTCAAAGGCTTTGGATGGCAAGATATTTCCATTCTTTCCGTTGGTTTTCAATATAAAGGTCTTAATAAGTTGCCAATGCGTATTGGATACACTTACAGCGGCAATCCTATAGATGAAGACTTAACATTTTTCTCAACACCAGCAACCGCCATTATCAAAAACGCCTACCAATTTGGATTGAGTTATGAGATTAATGATAACTGGAGACTCGATGCTGTGTATCATTATGGTGATAGCAATGGTAGTACGGAAGGACAAATTTTAGATCCAAGAGCGATTACTCCAAATAATCCATTGGGTGAGTTGCCTGGTACATCAGTATCTTATGACATGACGACGTCTATGGCCATGTTTGGGGTTAATTATACATTCAATAAAAAGGTAAAAGATTAATGTAAACCTTAGAATTGTCGGATACTTTTAATAATTCTATTTGAAAAAATCCAGTACTACGGTACTGGATTTTTGCTTTTTAGAGGATTGAATTCTGTATCAAAGCTTCCTATTGGTAGATGGGTATGGAATGACAAAAGAGTAGTCAGTAGTCAGATTATTAGACTTTTAGATAATTAGATTGTTAGATTGCTGCGTCGCTACCCTTCTCGCAATGACGCTTCATAGATAAATTATAAAAATAGCATCGTACTTGCGATTCCGACATCGTCGGAAAACCAACAATTTTAAGAAGTAATGAGCTAGGGATATAATTGGGATATGTATGAAGGATTGAAACACCAGACTCTAATATGTTATTAAATAATCAATTATTAGCGAATGGTGCTTAAGCAACTTCCTATAAATTGTTTTGATTTTTTTGATTCGTTTTTTTATCAAGAAAAAAATGAATGGAAAGGTTTCTTGATATATAATTTAGATAGTCGAAGTGAGATTTTGTATGTTCATTTTTGAAGCACCAAAAATGAACCAAAAAGTGCTTCGCTGTAAGAGGAAATTACAGCGTACCGTTCGCTTTAGTGTTTTGTGATTTTTCTTTATAACTGGATTTAGTGGTTGCCTACTTGATTTTGGTTTGTAATGCTGTTTTTACAGCTCACTATTTCTGCTTACAGCGGTTTCCGACTGTGTCGGAATTTCAAGATGATTTTAGTGGTTAGTGATTGGATTATTAGACTTTTAGATAATTAGACATCTAGATTGCCACGTCGCTATGCTTCTCGCAATGACACTATAATTTAGATTGTCAAAATAGCATCGTACTTGCAATTCCGACACCGTCGGAAAACCAACAATTTTAAGAAGTAATGAGCTCGGAATATAATTGGGAAATGTATGAAGAATTGAAATACCAGACCATTAATATGTTATTAAATAATCAATTATTAGCGAATGGTGCTTGAGCAACTTCCTATAAATTGTTTTGATTTTTTGGGTAGCCTGTCCTGAGCACAGTCGAAGGGTTTTGGTCTTCAAAAATGAACGTAAAGAAATAGAGAATAAAGCTATAAACTCAATACTAGATTCCGTGTCAAGCACGGAATGACAAAAGCGTAATTGCGTTAATAACTAACAGGTTGCTACGTCGCTACGCTTCTCGCAATGACATTTCGGCTGGGCTCAGTACAGGCTCGAAGGGTAGTCATTGTAGTTACTATTCTTTTTTAATGGCTAAAAAAGAACCAAAAAAGCCTTTTGCTGTAAGAGGAAATTACAACGTACCGTTCGCTTTAGTGCTTTATGATTTTTCTTTATAACTGGATTTAGAAGTAGCCTACTTGATTTTGGTTTGTAATACTGTTTTTACAGCTCACTATTTCTGCTTACAGCAGTTTCCGACCTTGTCGGAATTTCAAGATGGGTTTTAGTAGTTAGGGATTAGGTATTAGTAGTTAGGGATTAGTGGAAAAATAGGCTACTTCATAAAAAATATTACATTTACAACACCTAAACACCAACAATGCCCAAACAAAATACCTTAGCCGATGCTGTTCAGCAATTGATTACAGCTATTCTAAAAGCTTTAGGGTATCACAGCACACCAAAGCGTACCTGGCATCAACATGTGGTGCCTTACGAAGAGGGATGGGCTGTGCGTCGTGAGGGCAACAAGCGTATTACCTCAAAACATCGTAAGCAAGGTACAGCGATACGCAAAGCCAAAACGTTGGCCAAACGTTATAATGCCGATGTTATTATCCATCGTGCCAGTGGTGGTATTCGTAAGCGGTTGAGTTATAAGGACAGGTGATAAGTCCGCTGTAATGCAAAAGCTTTTTGGTGCGATTCACGAAACAATTTTCTATCAAAATAGCAATCACAATCATTTTATAATGTGTTTGCTTGTAGGTAAATACTTGATATTCAGTTGTTTTGTGGTGCTTTTCTTGTCGTTGGTCTAATAAAAGACAGTTGTTACAGAAAATGCATTAATTTAAAACATCCTTTAGGTACCGTATCCTTAGCGGTATATAATTACATAATTCGTTGTTGACCATAAACGTGTAAAATTTATTACTGGACATAAGTTTTACAACTAGGCATGTAACTTAAAAATCAACGAATATGAAAAACACAAGAAACCATGGTAGACATAGTTTTGCGGGTAAAAACGAACTATGTACAATGACCTCTTATAACCAAGAGCGTATTGGTAGATTTGGCAGAATGTTTAGGGAACTCCATCCATTATACCTAAATCCTAAAACACTAGCAGACTTAGGGGCTAAAAATGGGCCTATGGATGCTAAGACCACTCCAAAATTCACCAATGACATCCCTTTGGGTATGATATTCTTTGGTCAATTTGTAGATCATGATATTACCTTTGATACCAGTTCTAACTTTAGCAGTATCAATGATCCTAATGCTATAGAGAATACCAGAACTGCCCATCTGGATTTAGATTGCGTATTTGGAAGTGGTCCCGAAGATGAACCTTTTTTGTATGATGATCCCAATGGTAGAGGTCTCTATTTGTTAACCGGTAAAACCAATAAAAATCATGGCCAATTGGCCAAACACGAAAAGCACGATTTACCACGTACAGGTACAGGTACCGCTATTATAGGCGATCCTCGAAATGATGAAAACCGTGTATTGTCCCAATTTCAATTGGCTATGGTACGTTTTTATAATGCGGTTTATGACGATATAAAGAAAGATTATGCAGCTAAAGGATTAGAACGCTCTGCTGTAGACATCTATGAAGAAGCACGCGAAAGTGTTACTTGGCATTACCAATGGATTGTTGTCAACGATTTCTTGCCAAGCCTTTGTGGTCATAAAATTGTGAATGATATTCTAGGCAAGGGAAGACAGTTCTATAAGCCCTGTGAAGAATCATTTATACCAGTCGAATTTTCGGTAGCCGCCTATAGGTTTGGGCATTCCATGATAGCACAAAACTTAAAGTTACAGGTCAGTGGTGATGCACATAGTATCTTTTCAGATGAATTCGGTAAAGGCTTTTCCAAAATAAATGACGACAAACAGGTTGTGGAATGGGAAACGCTTTTTGATATCGATGGGACTTTTCAAAAAGCAGAGCAATTAGATACCAAACTTGCGAGCATACTATTAGAGTTGCCATTTATAAGATCTACCAATGCCGCAGATAAGTCTTTAGCCACAAGAAACCTAAGGCGCGGTCAAAGCTTTTTGCTGCCATCGGGAGAAAGTGTAGCAGTCCATATGAATAGACCTACAAGCGAAGTCGATGACGTAAAGAATCTCATCAACAATCTAGCGGATACCCACAATATTAATCTCGATGCAGGGACGCCATTATGGTTCTATATTTTAGCAGAAGCAGAAGAAATTGGTAAGCTAAAACTAGATGGTGGTAGTATCCCAGGCGAAGGTTTAGGACCTGTTGGTGCCACTATTGTGGCGGAAGTTATTATTGGCTTGTTAGAGCTCGATAACCATTCCTATCTAGGAAGCAATAGAGACTGGACTCCAACCTTAGGTACCGATAATGCCTTTATGATGAGCGATTTAATAGCCAAGTCCTTAACAGCGGTTAATTTATAGTGTAATACCATTTAATAGATTTTTATTACCATATATCTAAATAATAGTTAAGATACTGGTATTATTAATATCTTCAAAATAATTCCCTAAGTACCGTTTCCTTAGCGGTATATAATTACATAATTCGTTGTTGACCGCATCGGATGGCAGTATACCCAATATTGGGTATGGTTTGCTATGATGCATGTTATTAATTTTAGTTCTTAGTAATACAATAAAATTTAGAGCATAAATGTCTGAACTCAACGATAAAAAAAAGGAGCTTCTTAAATCCATAGGATTTCCAGTTGACAAGTTACCTGAAAGTAAATTAAATCTATTTATTGAAAGTATTGATGATAGTTTTATTGAAGATACTTCTATAGATTTTGATCATTTCATAGAAAAATTTGATTTAGCCAAAGAAGTACAAAATATACTCGCTTCAGATAATAGTGACATTGTTAATTTATTAAAGCAGTTAGAAAAACTACGTAAGAAAAAAAAAGGTGAATAATGAGTATTACCGAATTTGAGGAAGAAATAGAACGTCGCAGAAACACATTTATTGATGCATTAAATGAGATGCTTATTACCGAAAACACTGCGTCTGACGATTTACAAAACTTGCAGATAATTATTAATGATGTTCATAGAAAGGCAACAAGCTATTTTAATAAGTTTGAAGAGTCCATTGCGCTATATGAACATGAAGATTATAAAGCTGGGAAAAATATTCAATTAGCCAAGGTCAATAATACAAAAATAGTTCTTGATACTATTGTAAATTTTTGGCAAGTATTCAACAACACATACAGACCTATAAAAGGGCTTAGCATACCTATACCTAATGAATCTGCTTATCAAACTATGCAGCAGTATTTGTCATCTTTTGATAAAGATAGTGCCAAAGCATTAGAAAAAAGATTTAGAGCAAATCAGTTACCAATTGCTGGTTTTATTTCAAAGCATAAGTTCAATCCAATAAATTATATTCAAATGACAAAAAAACAACAAATAACATTCGGAATTATAGCAGGTGTAGTATTGCTTATCGCATTAATGGTAATTGCATTGGTCTTTGGTTGTCAAACGCAACAGGCAGATAAAATCTTTTCTGTAGTGTTAGCTTTGGCTGGTGGAGCATTTGCTATGGCTTTAACAGGCACATTTGCATTTAATAATAAAATTGTTAACGCAGGTGGTCCTTTAGGAGTGTTTGCGCTACTTTTCTTTTTTAATCCAGCACAAGTAGAAGATTTTAAATCTTGCCAAACCGATATCTCAGGTACCATCTATTATGGGGATGATATTGTAGATAATGTAGGTGTCAAACTTATTAAGTCAGACCAGTCTACTAGCACCAATGCCAATGGCAATTTTACAGTTAATAGTGTAGATTTTGCATCACTTCCTGAGCTTGTAGAAGTTAAGCTAACTAAAAGACGTATACAGTTAGATTCTATTATTAAGATTAATAAAAAAGACTTAGAAGGATCGATAAATATCAAATTACCAAAGCATTGTGTTACCTGTACAAGAACTGACTCAACAGGTGTCCATGCAGGTAGAGTACAAAAATGCTCAGCATCAAACAATTATATTCAAAACTATATAAAAGGTTATACTAAAAAAAGCAGTGAGCTAAAACTTAATGTGGATTGCATAGAAAACTAATTTGTAATTGTAGAAAGTGAAAATTAATGACTAAATAAAATTATAATTATGAACACAAAATGGAATGCCAAAAATAATAGAGGAGAATTTGAATACATGTCATCAAGAGGCAATTCACTTAAAGGTGTGATTACTAAAATAGATTCAAAAAATTCTAGGTTAATAATTGAAAAAAACGATTTTAAATCAAAAAGTTATGCGAAATCTATTGTTAAGAAAAATGTTAAAGGATTGAATACTAATCAACTAGAAAATATTGTGTTCAGTTATTATAATACTGGGGATTCAATATGGACTAGGGTACAACATCATACAAATACTTCTGGAGCAGATTTACCAAGTAATGCAAAGGATCATTACAATGGAGCAATCCCTAATTGTGGAGGAGACACTCTCGATTATCCGACTAAAGCAAAATACACTGGAAAGATTCGTGAGAAATGTAATAACAATAACTTATTAAAGACATATTATAAATATAAAGTGGTATGAGAAAAATAAATGTAAAAATAACAATACTTGTATTTACAATTTTAATGATAGTAAGTTGTAAATCTAATCCAAGGCTGACAAACTTAGATAGAGGACTTTTTAAAATAGAAGATTTAGATGCTAATCTTGCAGAATCCATAATTGGGTCTAACGTTAAAATTATACCTCTTGAGAAACCAACGCCTGCCAAAAAAGAAAAAGCTAAGACTTTTTTTAGTTTAAACGACTCAACACAAGTTACTTATTTGAGAATCTTAAGTGACATGGTTGGTAATAACCCAGACACTTTAATTAAGTATATAAAAACTGACCTTTCTAACCCGGCAAAATCCAGTTCTAAAATTACTAAAACGGATTATTCTAAATTCAATGTTAGGATTCACCTGTCTACCATAAAAGATTACGCAGAATATGATAAAGAAATGATGAGAAGAAGAGATGCAAATACAGAAGGATTTAGCTACTCCAGAAGGAATCACACAATGCTTCATCCAAATACAAGACTATCATATCTCAATACCAGATTAGAACTGGATGACAATAACATCATAGAATTTTTAACAATAGATAAGTTAGAAAACGAGTTTGAGTTAATTGATTTAGGTTCTTTAGAGCGACAGCAAGAAGTTACATTTAATTCTAAGGTCTCTGCAGAATATGGTGGTGGTACAACCACAGATTCTAAAAGAACAACAAGTTTAGATAGATCAAATCCTAAGGGTACTACAGTTATTAATAAATATGATGAAAATGGAAATCTTATTGAAAGTCAAACCACCGACGATAGAACATCTGCTGGCAATAGGTCAAGTGAAAATAATGAATCAAGAAACATAAATACAGGAGCGTCTGGAGAAGCTTCATTTTCCAATAAAGACGCCATAAAAGAAGCGCTAAATATCAAAGCAAATCGATTAAAATCTGGTTTTTCATTTAGTCCGTCTCAAATTACCTTATCTCAAAAAGCAGGTAACCTCAGAGAAATTGCAGATAATGTTATTGTCACTGCAACGATGCAAATAAAAGACAACCAGCTAATACCTGACGATATTTACAGTTTTCGTAATCTTTTTAATGATTCAGGAGCAAATCCTTTTTCTAAGGTGATAATGGATAGGAGAACCGTTAAATATTTTCCTTGCAAGGAGGCTAATTATGAAGATGTAAATTTAAAAGCGACACTAAATGGTGTTATTAGAAAAGTAAGAAATCAAAGAAGAGGAAGAAGTAATTATGAATTTGATGACAAAGTAACCTATCATTTATTTGAATATGAAAATGATGTTCCGTCCAAAATTAATTTATCGGAATATTGCATAAGGTCATTAAACGTAAAGATTAAGATTGATGGATTAAATAATGCATTGACACTAAAAACAGAGTATCCAACAACTCAAGACATAACATTACTTTCTACAGACAACCCAAACTTATTTGTCACGTGGTTAAACAGACAGTTTGAGTATATTAGAAATACACCAATAAAAGACATAGATAGAGGTAGATTTGTGCATCCAATCTACAAGATATTTATTAGGTATCCTGGAGGTAATAAGACCTATATAATTAACGACAAACCACCAACAGATGGCGACTTAGCAACTCTAAAACAAGTTGTAGAGGCTGAGACATCAAATGTGAATCCTGAGCCGTCAAAAGGATAAGTCATATTGATTAATGCAAATACAAGTTTTGTCAATAATTTATAAACCAAGCCCTTGCAAACCCAAGGGCTTTTTGTAAATTTATTGTCCTTAAAAAATAGCTTCTTAAAGTCCTTTAAACATTATTAAATAACTGTTTATAACAGTGTTCTAAATTTATGACCGCTACTCAAATAGAAAAAAACGTCATTGAATTAGTTGGTAACTTCAACAAAGAAGAATTTGTATTTGACTTACTCAAAGCATACGGTATTTCAAAAACTTCGATTACCCGTCTAAAAAAAGGTGATTTCAATTTATCTAAAGTCGAAGGGGAAGTTCTCTATAAAAGTAAAATGCTTTTTAAAGAAGTTGAGACTGGAACACTTTTAACCGTTATCGATGACCTTACCAAAGAACCTGAATCTCTAAAGCACAATCCACGTTTTGTAATTGTAACAGACTACAAAACATTAGTAGCTAAAGACATCAGAACAGGTGCAACTTTAGATATACCTATTCTTGAAATTCATAAGCACTTTAGCTTCTTTTTGCCTTGGGCTGGTCAAGAAAAGTATTCTCAAAAAAATGAGAATTATGCCGACAGAAAAGCGTCATACAAAATGGCGAAGCTCTATGATATATTGGTGACTGAAAACCCTAACATCTATGATGATGGCGGTCATAATCTAAATATCTTTCTATCTCGTTTATTGTTTTGCTTTTTTGCAGAAGATACCGACATATTCCCTATTGAGGGGATGTTTACAGATACCTTGACACAACATACCAAAGAAGATGGTAGCGATGTCAATATGTTTTTAGATAGACTCTTTAAGGTCCTGAATACTAAAGATAACAGTAATGAAGCATCCCACTTTAGAGAGTTTCCTTATGTAAATGGTGGTTTGTTTAGAGATACCATTGTGTCACCACAATTTACTAAAGAGGCACGTAAAATTATTTTAGACTGTGGTGATTTAGACTGGAGTGAAATTAACCCAGATATTTTTGGGTCTATGATACAGGCAGTGGTAAATCCTGCGTATCGTAGCGGTTTGGGTATGCATTATACCTCTGTCCCAAATATTATGAAGGTAATTGAACCTTTGTTTTTAAATGAGTTGTATGATGAGTTTGAAAAGCATAAAGAAAACCCTAAAAAACTACGCCAATTAATATACAGAATATCCAAACTTAAAATATTTGATCCTGCTTGTGGTAGCGGTAACTTCTTAATTATTGCTTATAAAGAACTACGAAAATTAGAAATAAAAATATGGCAACAGATTAATGAGTTAGAACCGCAATACTCTTTTGTGTTTACCGAAGTAAAACTCTCACAATTCTATGGTATAGAGTTGGACGACTTCGCTCACGAAATGGCAATTTTGTCTTTATGGTTAGCTGAACACCAAATGAACAAAATCTTTATAGATGAGTTGTTTGATTTTGGTAGAGCCAAACCTATTTTACCATTAAAAGAAGCAGGTCATATCACACAAGGTAATGCAACTCGTTTAAATTGGGAAGATACCTGTCCTAAAAACGAAGATGATGAAATCTATATTTTAGGAAATCCACCTTATTTGGGAACACGTAATCAGGACAAACACCAGAAATTAGAAATGAAAAGTGTTTTTCATTCAATAAAGAAAAGTGGTAAGCTTGATTATATTTCTTGTTGGTTTTTGTTGGCATCAAATTTTATTAAGAACACTAAAAACAAATATGCATTTGTTTCTACAAACTCTATTTGTCAAGGAGAACAAGTGCCTATTCTGTGGCCTTTAGTGTTAGGTGATGAACTTGAAATTACCTTTGCTTATCCCTCGTTCAAATGGAGCAATAATGCAAAAGGTGGTGCTGGAGTGACTGTAGTTATTATTGGAGTTGGACAAAAAAGCAATTCTATTAAAAAATTGTATTTAGAAAATAAAATTAAAAGTAAAGTTAAGGAGATAAACCCTTATTTAGCAGGAGCACCAACAATTTATGTAAATAGTAAAAGTAAACCAATAAATGGATTGCCCATTATGGTTAGAGGGAACTATACAGGGTGTTGTAATGCTTTAATATTAACGCTCGAAGAAAAAAACGAATTGATTAAAAAGCATTCTGATTCGGTTAAGTTCATAAAACCATTGATCGGTTCGTCTGAATTAATTAGTGGAATTTCAAGATATTGTTTGTGGATTTCTAATAGCAATTTGGATGAGGCAAAAAAGATTGTGCCGATTCTTAATAGAATTAATGAAGTGAAAACTGAAAGATTAAAAAGTACGGATAAAGGTCAAAATCAAATAGCAAATAAGTCTCATCAGTTCAGAGAATTTAATGAAACTACCTTACAATCTATAGTTATTCCTGTTGTATCATCAGAAAGCAGAAAATATATTCCTATAGGTTTCATACAGCCTGGAGAGATAGTACCTAATTCAGCACAAATAATTTATGATTGTGAAACTTGGGTTTTTGGAGTTGTGAGTTCAAGAATGCATATGTGTTGGTTGAATTTAGTAGCTGGTAGGCTTGAAAATCGAATAAGGTATTCTTCCTCTATTTGTTATAATACTTTTCCGTTCCCAGAAATCAATCAAAAGCAAAAAGAACAAATCAATTTACACGTTTTTGAGGTATTAGCAGAGCGAGAAAAGCATTCGGGTAAAACTTTAGCACAATTATACGACCCAGATAAAATGCCTAAAGGTTTAAAAGAAGCACATCATCAATTAGATTTAGCAATAGAGCGTTGTTATCGTTTAAAACCTTTTGAGAGTGATACAGAACGTTTAGAGTATCTTTTTAAAGAATATGAAAAGATGATAAATAAAAATACCTTGTTAGAAAAACCGAAAAAGAAACGTAAAAAGAATGCTTAATGAAACGGTTTATTGGTAAAATTTATTGGTTTGAAGGGTTTTTTAAAGAAGAGATTTTCTCAACTTATGAGAGTGTTACTATTCAAAGAGCAATTTTAGAAAATAATATTTTTAAGATTAGTTATGCTAATGATAAAAATGATATAAATGCACTAATAAGTTTAAAATCTAATGATGGTTTTTCTTTTGCTGGTTCCACAAAGGGAATAGACGATGATAAGTTTTCAGGAAAAATTAATTTAGAATATTATCAAAACAAAAAGAAAAGTATCTTAATCGGTAAATGGATAGATGAAGGAGAAATTGATACTTGTTTAATTGAGTTAACAGAAGTAAAAGAGTTTAAAGATTAGATATGCCAGATATAGTTCACGTAAAATACCAACAAACAGGTAAAAGTAAAAGCACTAACGAATTAGGTATGCGAGAAATGCAACAAAAAGCATTTGAGGCTCGTACAGCCCAATATTTACTCATAAAAGCACCACCAGCTTCAGGGAAATCTCGTGCCTTAATGTTTATTGGTTTAGATAAATTAATCAACCAAGGGATTAAAAAGGTTATTGTTGCTGTACCTGAAAGGTCCATAGGTAGCTCATTTGCTAAAACAGAGTTAAAAAAACACGGTTTTTTTGCAGATTGGATTCCTAATCCTAAATACAATCTATGTACACCTGGTGGTGATCAAAGTAAAGTAAAAGCATTTTTAGAGTTTTTAGAAACAGATGAACAAATATTAATATGTACACATGCAACATTACGCTTTGCTTTTGAAGCAATCGACGAAAAACAATTAAACGACTGCTTGTTGGCAATAGATGAATTTCACCACGTTTCTGTAGATGGTGATAATAAATTAGGTTTGGTTTTAAGTAGTGTTATGGACAAATCTAATGCTCACGTCGTAGCAATGACAGGGTCATTTTTTAGAGGGGATTCAGTTCCTATTTTATTACCAGAAGATGAAGCGAAGTTTATAAAAGTAAAATACGATTACTACCAACAGTTGAACGGCTATAATTATTTAAAATCGTTAGGAATTGGTTATCATTTTTATCAAGGGAGATATACATCAGCCATTAATGAAGTTTTGAATGAAAAAAAGAAGACGATTGTACATATTCCTAATGTAAATGCTGGTGAGTCTACCAAAGATAAGTATGAAGAAGTCAATAGAATTATTGACAGTTTAGGAGAATTAGAATATCAAGACCCAGAAACAGGGGTATTGTATGTAAAGAGTAAAAAAACTGATAAAACTCTAAAGATTGCAGATTTAGTTCACGATAACCAAAAGGATAGAGATAAAATACAAGAATATTTGCGTAACATAAATGATGTTGACGATATAGATATTATTATAGCATTAGGTATGGCTAAAGAAGGTTTTGATTGGCCATATTGCGAACACGCTTTAACAGTAGGCTATAGAGGGTCGTTAACTGAAATTATTCAAATAATTGGTAGAGCAACAAGAGATAGTGAAAACAAAACGCACGCACAGTTTACCAATTTAATAGCGCAACCAGATGCAGAAGATGATTTGGTGAAACTATCAGTTAATAATATGCTGAAGGCTATTACTGCTTCCTTACTAATGGAGCAAGTTTTAGCACCAAATTGGAAGTTTAAACCAAAATTTCCAGAAGAAGATGAGGAAGACACAGACGATGACGATGATACAATAAAAATAAGAGGGTTCAAGCTACCAAGTTCACAAAGAGCTAAAGATATTATTGAAAGTGATTTGAATGACTTGAAGGCAAAAATTATGCAAGATGACCAAATGCTAAAAGCAATGCCTGGTAATGTGGACCCAGAGGTTATTAATAAAGTCTTAATCCCTAAAATAATCAAAGAAACCTATCCCGATTTATCCGATGAAGAAGTAGAAGCGGTACGTCAACACGTTGTTGTAGATTCTGTTATTAAGAACGGAACTATTGAAGAACAAGGAGATAAACGATTCATTCGTATGGCAGATAGTTTTGTGAATATTGATGATATTAATATTGATTTAATAGATACAATCAACCCTTTCCAAAAAGCATTTGAGATATTATCTAAATCGGTAACAGCATCAGTATTTAAAGCAATCCAAGAAACTATTGATGCTACAAGAATAACAATGACCGAAGAAGAGGCTATTATTTTATGGCCTAAAATAAAGAATTGGATAGCAAAAACAGGTGAGCAACCCAGCATTCAATCTTTTGACCCCCAAGAAAGACGATTAGCGGAAGCTATTATATTTTTAAAAGAAGCAAAACGAAAAGCAGCAGCTAATGAGTAAGAAAAAAACATTGGATGATATTTTTAATGATGATGAGTTTGGGATATTAGATTCAAAACCCAAAAACTCTAATGTGAAAACAGAAGATGAACGCTTAATTGAATCGTTCCAAGAAATTAATGCTTTTTACGAAAAACATCACAGAGAGCCTGAAGCTACCAATGTAACTGAGTTCAAATTACTTTCAAGATTAAAGGCTTTAAGAAATGACCCAAATAAAACAGCCATTTTAAAGCCTTATGACAACCACAATCTACTCAATACAAAAGAAGAGGTAAAGTCAGTTGCAGATATACTAAAGGATGATGATTTAGGGATATTAGACACCGAAGAAACCTTATCTATTTTTAAACTAAAAAACGTTCCAAATTCAGCAGATAGAGCAGAATCTGATTTTGTAGCACAAAGAACGGCTATGAAAGATGAAGAGTTTTTGCCTTATGAATCGATGTTTAAAAAGGTTCAAAAACAAATACGGGAAAGAAAAATAGCTTTAAAAAGATTTAGAAATCCAGAAAAGAATTTAAAAAAAGGAAATTTTTACGTACTTGATGGAGTGCTTTTATATTTAGAAGAAATTGATTTAAGTAGAACCCTTGAAGATGAACCTGTAAGTGATAAAAACAGAAAAGATGGTCGTACAAGGATAATATTTGAAAATGGTACTAAAAGTAATATGCTTTATCGGTCTTTAGGTAAACAACTGCTTAACAACGGACATTTAGTAACTAAAACAGAATTAGAAACATCTAAAGAATTATTTAATAATGTAAATGCTGTAAATGAAGAAGATTTAGAGTCAGGGTGGATCTATGTATTAAAATCAAAATCTTCTCACAAAGACATCAAACAATTTATAAACCTTTATAAAATAGGATATTCAACAGTTCCAGTGCCCGAACGTATTAAGAATGCTTCAAAGGAGGCTACATATTTAATGGCAGATGTTGAAATTGTCGCATCATATAAAGCTTATAACCTCAATGCTCAAAAGTTTGAAAATTTAATACATCGTTTTTTTGCAGAAGTATGTCTAAACATAGACATAAATGATGATAAAGGAAGAAGAATTACACCAAGAGAATGGTTTGTAGTGCCGTTAGCTATAATAGATAAGGTAATTCAATTAATACTATCTGGTGATATTATAAAATACAGGTATGATAACGTAAATAAAATTTTAGTAAAAAAATAATATGTCAATACTAATTGCTTTATGTTTAATTGTAGCGATACCTAGCTTTGCAATTTCAATACTTCTGTTATTAGATAAGTACAACACATATGGTTATAAATTATTTAAAGGCAATAGTAATATTATTATTGTTTCGTTTTTTCTTTTATCTGTATCTCTATTAATATTAATTTTTGTTCTAAATTACACTAACACCATAATTGAGAATAGTAATGGTGATTATAAAAATATTGGTCCACTTGGTGATATCATAGGTGGTTTATTAAATCCAGTAGTCGCATTTATTGGTATTATAGCAGCCTCTTTAGCTTTTTATGCGCAATATCGTGCCAATGCTCAAGTCCAAAAACAATTTCAAATACAACAATTTGAATCTCAATTTTACGAAATGCTTCGTTTGCATAAAGAAAATGTAAACGAAATGAAGATTACTGGATATGATGTATCTATTCAAAAATCTACTCAAGAGATAGAGGTTGAAAATGGAATTTCGACTAAAAATAGAACTACTACTGAATCTCAAATAGTAAAAATTACTGAATCAAGAAAGGTTTTTGTTACAATGCATACAGAATTGATTGCTTTATATGAATTTTTAGAATTTTATAATAAACAATATGAGACTTCATTTGACAAAGAAGATTTATTGGCTTATGCTTACAAGCTTTTTTTCTTTGGAATTAAATCGGACATTCCATCATCTGAAGTTATAGATGATCTTTCAATGATTCGCTTTAAAAACCATTTGAATAATGTAAGAAATAGACATAGGATAAGTAATGGAAAAACCAATGTTTTTGAAAGAGCTAATAAAGATGTTTGGATGACAAATGTGGAATTGTATATTAAATATAGTCCTTTTTCTGGTCACGAATCAAGGTTAGGTCATTACTATAGACATTTGTATTCGACGGTTAAGTTTGTGGTCAGTAAGGAAGGAACATTATTTGATTACAAGCAGATTAGAGAATATTTAAAAATTTTAAGGTCTCAAATGTCCAATGATGAACAACTTATGCTATATTATAATTGTATCATAGGGTTTGGTCAAGATTGGGAAATAAACGGATTTCTTACAAAGTATAGAATGATTCATAATTTACCTGTAGATAAGGTTAAGTATGCTACTCACCCCAGAGTACATTTCAGAAAATATATAAATTCTTTAAAAAAAGAAGATGGACCTTTATTTGAGTGGGGTGATAATTAAGAACTATGACAATAAAAACACTAAAGTATTATTCTGATATTGCTCATAAAATTCTTAATTCTGAAACACAGTATCTATCAAATAAAACAATTATTTCAAAATTATTTAATAATCAAATTACTAATGATTTTGAGGGTTTTGTAAAAAATAGGTTAACAATTATAGATAGTTACTACTCAACTCAAATGAGTAAGCGTTTATATGGTATTGATGAATTAGCTAAAGCTATTTCTGTTTGTTCTGATGATACTTTACAAAAACAGACAGTAAAATTCCTTAATAACCCAAGTGAGGATAATATAATAAGCTCGTTATTTCTGAAAGAATATGGTATAGACAAATCGGGTAAACCTTTTGGTAAAGCAATCTCGTTAATATCTAAATACATATATTTCTTAAACGATGGGAATTTCCCCATTTATGATAGTTTGGCAATAGATGCATACAAGCTATTTAAAAAGAATGACCTTGTAAAGACTAAAGTTGCAATAGGTGAAGACAATTACTTTGATTATATGAAGCAACTAAATATGCTTTCTAATGTTAACAACTACGAAAAGTTAGATAATTTACTTTGGTTAACTGGAAAATTATCTAAAGGTAGTTTTGCTATTTTAATGACAAAAGATAAATATGAAGGTTTAGTTAGCGATTTAAAAAATGACTTATTAAAAGCTAATAGTAAGCAAAAGGATAATATTATCAGAAACCATATCAAAAAAATATATTCTAATTCAAAACTATTTACAGATGAACAGAAGTTATTTTTTGAATTTGTTTTTAGTCTAGAGTAGCAAAAATCCCGCACAGCAAAACCATACGGGATCAAATTAAAGAATCTAAAACTCTAATACTCTAAAGCTCTAAACCTCTACCTATCCAGCAACAGCAATTTTCATACTATGGCCTTGCGCCAACTCGTACAAATCACCATTAACCTCTTGGTAAAATACAATACCAGTAGCAGCATACAATGCCGTAGTCACAGGTATCGGAGCATAAGCCGTTAAATCAACGGTCAAATCTGTAACAGCACCAACCATGCCACCAAGCGCAATAGCATTACTATAAGCAATACCACCAACACCATTTGGGGTCTCTTCAACAGGCTCATACAGTTTAAGTGCAGGTTCCCACTCATAATTACTAACATACCCAGCCGCTAAAACCAACTTACAATGCGTGGCACCCGTTGGAATATCTATGTAATTGGTAGTTTCAAAATCTGGGATAGACCACGTCACCGTATCCCTATTAGCGTTAATAGTTGGGCCAGTAGAAGGAGCATTAAATTGCACATCAAAAAGTTTAAACTTATTAAAGTTAAGACCAATAAAGCTCTCGGTATTATCTACCAGGTTAATATTACGCTGTCCACGCAAACCAGCACCAGAGTTCATCAAGCGACGAATAACACCTGCAACGCGACTACTAATCTGGGAGTCAGCAACGATTCTAACAATAGAAGCAAAGCTTTCTCTAAAACTTTTACCACATCGATTCGCACCAGCAAACTCTTGCATATTCTCACGAGTACGCTGATATTCTGGCGAATGCATAATGCGATTTCTACTCACACGACTCTTTGTTTTTACAAAGTTCTGACCATCTTTTCTGTAAAAGGTCAATCCCTCTAGGGTACCTTCTAATCTTACAAACGAATTGTTTCTTGCCATGATTTTAATGATTTAGGACATAGCTCAGCAATGGCATAATAATGCTAAGCACATCAGGTTAAACTTTTCCCAGAAGCATTCTGGGACATCGTAAGGTATGTAGGGGAGATACAGCAAGCTACAAATCCGGATTTTATAGTTAGCACATATACGTTGGCTAAACTGCTGTGAGTCAAACATATAAAATTATTTTTTAACCACTTGTCGATTAATAATGTCATATTATCTATAAAAAATACATTTCATCGATGATTTTGCAATACAAGAGCAAAAACCAACCCCCATTTTAAAAGATTAGCAACCACACCCGAATACCCATTAGAAATTTCATAAAAATGAAAACTTATGGAAAATAAAGCAGTTGATTTTCAGATTGTTAGTGTGTTTAGGGACTAGTGGTCAGTAGTTAGGGATTAGATTATTAGACTTTTAGATTATTAGACTGTTAGATTGCTACGTCGCTATGCTTCTCGCAATGACACTTCAATTTAGATTGTCAAAATAGCATCGTACTTGCAATTCCGACACCGTCGGAAAACCAACAATTTTAAGAAGTAATGAGCTAGGGATTTAATTGGGATATGCATGAAGGATTGAAACACCAGACTCTAATATGTTATTAATTTATCAATTATTAGCGAATGGTGCTTGAGCTACTTCCTATAAATTGTTTTGATTTTTTGGTTCGTTTTGCATCAAGGCAAAATGAACGTAAAGAGATAGAGAATAAAGCTATAAACTCAATACTAGATTCCGTGTCAAGCATGCCTGACAGCAAACAGGTATCCAGAAGCAAATGACACTAAGTAACAAAAATTTCAGCTACAAAGAACAACCAAACCACATATGGAGCTCCTTCGGGTCTCCTTCGGGTCTCCTTCGGGTCTCCTTCGGGGTTGCTTCGGGTAATGCGGGTATCAAGTTCCTGTTCTTAGTAGTTAAGAAATAGCCTTTCTTTCAAAGTTTGTCTATAAACTTACTCTAATGTTAATAAAAAGCTAAATGTATTATATCTAATGGTTTAAGTCGTCTAAATGTCCGTTTTACATCGTATCTTTAGTAACGATAAAAACAAGTGCTATGAACTCATTTCAAAAATTAAGATTAAGACTGTTAAAGTCCAGGTTACAGGCCGCAAACATACCACAGCCAAAGGTGGAGTTATCACCAAAATCTAAAGACGCTAATAAGACCGTTAAGGATGATGATGCCTTTATGTTTATCTAGTACATCAACTAGAGCACACTACGATTCCCTTAACTTTACTGAAATAGGATAGTGGTCACTAAAACCGCTGGTATCAATCTTTTTACCCATACCACCAAAATGTTTGGGCACACCATAGGCACCAGACTTTACCATTTCAGGAAAACGCTCAATAGTTACAGAACCCGAAATTACTTTAATAGTGCTGTTGCTTTTTAGCATGTTCTCATTAGCCAAAAATTGATCGAGCATGTTAGGCTTATTTCCAAAATAAAAACTGGCAGTGCCATAATCCATCAACGGCCACATAAGGTTTAAGAAATAAGGAATACGACCACGTACTACACGCGCTCGACTTCGCAAAGCAATCGCAAAACGTGTGAGCGATTCATTAAAAGGCTCATCATTAAAGTCACCCATGGCTAGTACAGGAGTATCATCTCCATGCACCTCTCTAATACGTTGGTGGAAATAACTTAAGGTTTCACCAGCAATCTGTCGGTAACCTTCAGACTCGTACTGTCCACCACTGCGTGAAGGCCAGTGGTTAGCTATCAACACCAAACGCTGTTGGCCTTGGCTATGGTTGGTTAAAAAGTTAACTTGTAGAATATCTCTGGTGGCTGTTCGTCTAAGTACAAAATGGTCGTACACTTTAGGCTCGCCGTTTTCTTCTTCCACGCTAAAGAGATCCGCATCGTAGATAAAGGCTACGTCAATACCACGACGATCATCTGAGTCGTCATGCACTAAGGCATAATTCCGATTCAACACACCCATTTTCTGAATCAACAGATGAAGCACGTGGGCATTTTCAACCTCACAGACTCCCAGAATATCAGGGCCGTTGCCATTATTCAACTGCATAATAATACGGTTGAGTTGGTCTAACTTCTGATTCAATTGTGTTGGTCCCCAGCCTTTAACATCACTACCAATAGCACGTTGTAGTTTTTCGGTGCGCCTTGGCGAGTGTTCAATATCAAAAAGGTTTTCTAAATTCCAGAAAGTAATGTGGTAGTCCATATCGTATATTGTTTTGGGATACGGCTAATAATTAGTTGGTTATAGTGGATGTTTAAAAGTAGTGGATTTTAGACTAAAATCAAAATAGGGTTAGTGAAGGAAGATTCATAGATACAACGTGGAAATCTAACAGAGATTTAGTATACTTGTTACACCAATAAAAAATACAATCAAAAATGAAATTACTAGGGATAGGATCGCGCATTCATCATTCAGAACACGGCAAAGGAGTTGTGACTAATGTCACTTCAAAACACTATTGGGTGACCTTTATAGATAAGGGTTTAGAGACTTTAGCGCTCGATGAGGACTTTGAGGTTATTGAAGCCGCAGAGGATGATGTAGATACCGTAAGTTTTTATGAGGTTGAAAAAAGCCTAAAAGACATTCTTAAAAAATGGTCCGATGTCTCTGAGGTGGTTTCCATTGCGGATAAGTGGAAAGGTGGTAAACTTATTTTAGAACCTGGTGATACCAACCTACAAGGCAAAGAACTGCCAATAGATACCTTTTTTCATAAGATTACCATGGTACGTGATCGCTTGCGCGTAATGGAGCAAAAGATAAACTCAAGTAATCTTGAAGAACAAGAAAAGATTGATTTGCAGCAATACATTACCAGAAGTTACGGAAGTTTAACGAGTTTTAATGTGTTGTTTAAGCTGAAAACGCAGCAGTTTGTTGGGCAGCGGTCTAAGTAGTATTTAGTAATGAGTAGTTAGTGGTTGGATTGTTGGATTTCCACGTTTGTTGCTTGCTTGTAATGGTATTACGGCTTGGCTCAGTACAGGCTTTTATGGTCATGGTGGTTACTGATGCTATTCTTTTTTAATGGCTAAAAAAGAACCAAAAAAAGCCTTTTGCTGTAAGAGGGAATTACAAAGTACCGTTCGCTTTAGTACTTAGTGGTTTTTCTATATAATGGGATTTAGAGGTTGCCTACTTGATTTAGGTTTGTAATACTGTTTTTACAGCTCACTATTTCTGCTTACAGCGGTATTCCGACGTTGTCGGAATTTCAAGTTGGATTTAGTAGTTTGTGGTTAGATTGTTAGTAGTTAGTAGTTAGCAGTTAGTGGTTAGTAGATAGGAGGCAGTTAACAGTAGGTAGAAAGTAGTCTCAGTAATTCAATAGTACTATCTATCCGTACTAATGGATTAAAACTTTAGTCCTTTTACCTCTCCCATATCTAATTCAAAAACTAGGAATTTATGGGAGGTTGGTAACTTGGCGCCACTTTCGGTAGTTATCCATTGATCCCAAGATGCTTCAAGGCCATCAATAGGCAAAATATCTACCCACATTTGAAAGCTTTTTGGTCGTCCGTTTTCATCCAAATGCCATAGATAGGAATCGCCAGGAGTAGTCCCACCTTTAGTATAGGTTATAAGCAAAGACTTTTTGCCATCGTCTGATGTTACCAATCGACGTTCAGTTCCTTTGTCAAAGACTTTGTAAGGTGCCACTAACCAAAACGAGTCGTTATTAAAGTAGTCTGTGGCTTTATTGATGTAATCTTGTTTTTCTATACCATTGTATTCTTGCTGGCCAGCAAATACCTTTGAGTTATCATAGTTTTTAAAATCTAGAATTACGGTCATAGCATCCCATGATACTTCACAGGTATGGTCAGTTTTGTACCATTTGTAATGGTGTTTACCTTTAAACGTCCATTCTATATAATCGGTATTAAGGTATGCTTCTTCGTTTAGCGCATTTAACATGCTAGTCGCTAATTGATCAGCTTCTGTGCCTAGTTTTCCAGTAGGTAAGTCCTCGTTATACTTCAAATACATAAACCCAAAGAAGAGTAGTGTAGGTAATGTAAAGAACACTATGAGTCCTCCTATGATTTTAAATATGCGTTTAGTCTTTGAGGTTTTTGGCATTTTAAGATTCTTAATATTACGAGTAATTAATTTTCGGTGCAATTGTAATTTGCCACAGAACAACATTACTCGTAATGAGTTGTATTATTAATTATCAGATTTGTAGCCCTTAGGACGTTTCCAACGTACAGGAGCTTTTGGTTCTGGTTTTAATTCAAACTCGTTTTCTTTTAAAAGCTTTAGTGCTTCTTGTACCGCACGTTCTAATTGAGGATCATTTCCTTTTGAAGTTTCTTTAGGATGCTGAATCACTTCAATATCTGGTGCAACACCCTCACCTTCTACAGCCCATTCACCATTTACATCATAGAAACCTCCACGAGGCGCAACCATACGTCCACCATCAATAAAACGTGGAGTATCCCAAGTACCAACAAGTCCTCCCCAGGTTCTTGTACCGATTAGTGGTCCTAAGTTTCTCATTTTAAACATGTAAGGAAGTAAATCTCCACCAGAGCCAGCACGCTCGTTAATCAACATAACTTTTGGTCCCCAAATACCTGCAATAGGTGTGGTCCAAGGGCGTTTGTCGCCAGCTTTACTGTTAAAGTAACCGTAGATCTCTCGAGACATAATATCCATCATATAATCTGCCGCAGAACCACCACCATTATTACGTTCGTCTATAACAACCCCTTTTTTATCTTGCTGAGCGAAATAATATCTGTTGAAAGAGGTAAAACCTCCACCACCAGTGTTTGGTACATAGACGTAAGCGAGTTTACCATTAGATAATTCATCAACTTTACGACGGTTACTCTCAATCCAATCGATACTCCTTAAGCTACGTTCATTACTTACAGGTTTTACAAGTACGCTACGAGCATTGGTAAGTGTTGGTTGCGAATTTACCATTAAGGTAATTTCTCTGCCAGCAGTTTGCTCTAATAAGGCATAAGGATTTGTTTTGCTATTTAATGTTTTTCCGTTAATCGCCAGGATGTAATCTCCTTCTTTAACGTCAATACCTGGTTTTGCCAAAGGCGCATCAATATTAGGATTCCAACGTTCTCCAGTGTAAATTTTAGAAATCTTGAAGTTGCCATTGGTTTTTTCAAAATCACAACCTAGCAACCCAACAGCGACACGGTCTACGTTAGGGAAATCACCACCAGAAACATAAGAATGTCCAACAGCAACTTCACCACTCATTATATCCACTACGTAGTTTAGGTCTGTTCTGTGACGTACATGGTCTATCCAAGGTGCGTACCATTTGTATACTTCGTCCCAAGGTGCACCATGCACATTATCTACATATAAGAAGTCTCTCATGTAGCGCCAGCCTTCTTTAAAAATTTGATGTGCTTCAGCTTTAGGATCTAACTTTATTTTGATGTCAATCTTTAAGTTGTCTTTTCCTGGTTTTGGTGGAGCAGATGTGCCTGTTAATACCCAATTACCATTCTGGGAAAGCAAAATAGATTTTCTGTCGTTAGACGCTACCATTTGCGAAACGCCTTCAGCAAAGTCCGAAGCTTTTTCTTTTTCAACATCATACGAATGTACTTTTAGTCCTCTAGCATTAGGAATAGCCTCGGCAATAAAAACCGTGTTTTTAGGACCTTTTAGTAAAGCTATGTAGTTCCTGTCAGGTAAGTTTAGCGCCACAGCTCTATCGAAAATACCATCTTTATCAATTGTTACTGTAACTCCATCAGATGATTTTTTATCGTTCTTTTTATCCTCTTTCTTATCATCATTTTCCTTCTTTGCTTCCTCCATGTCACTTTTAGGAAGGTTAGGTGCTTTGTCATTTTTACTTAAAACAACTGCATACAAACTTCTGGTAAGGTTAGCTGCAGGATCGTAATTACTCATGTCTAACCAACCACTTTGTAATCCGTAGTTGGTACTCGCCAATGTATAAAGGTATTTCCCAGACTCATCCCAAACTGGCGTAATGGCATCAGCTATAGGATCTGTAATCTGAATCACTTTTTTAGAGTCTATGTTGTAAGCAAAAATGGCTTTAAAATGATTTTCTTGCTGTTTTGCGTATGCTATCCACTTGCTGTCTGGTGACCAAACAGGATTCATAGAACGGTTAGGATGCGCATATCGGTCTGTATCAATCTTTTTAGTCTTTTTAGTTTCAAGATTAATAATCCAAACGTTATAATGTGTGTCTGTATAAGCGATATGCTTACCATCTGGAGACCAATCTGGTTGAAAGTAAAACGTTGGATTTGGCAACGAAATCGCTTCGACATTATCACCATTTTGATCTGCTAGCATTAATTGGTATTCGCCACTTTTGTCAGAAAACCAAGCGATTTTATCACCATTTGGTGACCATATAGGATTTCGATCTGCAACAGCAGGTGAGTTGGTAATATTTTTCCATGTACCGTTTTCTTTAGGTTCAGTAAAGATTTCACCACGATGTTCAAAAATAGCACGCTTTCCTGTTGGTGAAACATTAGGATTTATTAATTGTCTGGCAGAAACATTATCCCATTTTGTTCTGTAGAAATTGAGATCTGCTTTAACATCAATATTTAATTGCTTTGTTTTGTTTGTTGAAGGATTGAAAACGTGAAGATAACCACCTTGTTCGTAAATCAATTTATCATCACACGCATCTAAACTTTTTACATCAAACTTTTTATGAAAAGTTACTTGATTTTCTTCTTTAGTTGAAGGGTTAAAAGACCAGATGTTCATGGTGTAATCGCGTTCGGACATAAAATACACCAGTCCGTTTAACCAAACAGGATCTAAATGACGCTCCTTTGTTGGTTGCGATGTTCTTACTAGGTCTTTTGTTTTTAAATCTACAACCCAAATAGGCATTGCTTGTCCGCCACGATAGTTTCTCCACTCAGCATCCCAACCTGTAATAGGAGTATAGGCGAGATGTTTGCCATCTGGAGACATTTCTCCGTAAGCTGCTCTGGGAATATCTAAAGCTTCTGGCAAACCACCATCTGTAGAGACTGTGAAAAATTTATTGGTCATTGTTGGCTGTGCTTCTCTTCCGGATCGGAATAATACTTTGCCATCTGGTGTCCATCCTTGCACAAAATCACCACCAGGATGATAGGTAAGTCGTTTTGGTTCTCCACCTTCAGCAGGCATAACAAATACATCAACATTGCCGTCGTATTGCGCTGTAAAGGCAATTAGTTTTCCGTCATTAGAAAAATGAGGATTAGACTCATAGCCTTCATCACTGGTTAATCGTATTGCTGTGCCACCATTTAGAGATGATTTCCAAAGATCGTTAGCATATACAAAGACCACATCATCCCCATGAAGTGTAGGTTGTCTTAATAATTGAGTGCCTTGAGAAAATGAGAAAATAGAAGCGCATAGCGCTACAATTGCAATGTGATTTTTCATATCTGGTTGGTTTTAATGGTGGTTACTAGTTGATTGATGTAGCTAAAGATACGATATCCTCAAATTGAAAATTTAAAAACAATGTTAAAACCCAACTGCAGTATCGTCTCCTCTATGGTCAGCACCACCTTCAAGTGTGCCATCATCCAAAACTAAAATACCATCTACTTTACCAATTACAGGAGAACGTGTTTGGTTGATGTTGTATCCTAAATTTTCTAATTGTTTGATAAGGTTTTTGTCAAAAGAATTTGGTTCCATTCTAATTTCATCTGGCAACCATTGATGATGAAAGCGTGGAACATCAACTGCATTTTGCATTGTAAGTCCAAACTCATGCACATTAAGAATGGTTTGTAATACAGAGGTTATAATTGTAGATCCACCAGGTGTGCCTACTGTCATGAAGAGTTCACCTTCTTTTTCTACAATAGTAGGTGTCATAGAACTCAACATCCGTTTTTCTGGCGCAATGCTATTAGCTTCTGCACCAATAAGACCAAAGTAGTTTGGTTCGCCGGGCTTGCTGCTAAAGTCGTCCATTTCGTTATTAAGGAAGAAACCTAATTCTTCAGCATACAATTTAGAACCATAAGCACCATTTAGTGTCGTGGTTACAGCAATGGCATTTCCGAATTGATCTACGATAGAGTAGTGCGTGGTTTCATCACTTTCATAACCAACAATATTACCATGTGACAAGTCATCTGAAGGAGTCGGTTTTTCAAATGAAAAATTATTTATTCTATCTTGAAGATAGACATCACTCAATAAAGTTTCTGTTGGGATGTCTACAAAATCTGGATCACCTAGATAATAGCTTCTGTCTGCATAGGCAAGCTTTTCGGCTTCGACGATAACCTGAATGGTTTTTAAAGCGTTGTGACCATAATCATCTAAATCGAAAGGCTCAATCATCTTCATAATTTGCCCTAAACAAATACCACCAGAAGATGGAGGAGACATGCTGGTGATGGTTAAATCGTCATATTCAAAAGTTACAGGATTTCGCCATTTGGCTTCATATTTCTTTAAATCTTCAAGTGTAATAATACTGCCTTCAGATTGAAGAAATGATACTAGAGTTTCTGCGGTTTTGCCAGTATAAAATTCATTTCTGCCATAATCAGAAATACGCTGAAGTGTTTGAGCTAAAGCTTTGTTTCTTAGTGTATCTCCGACTTTAATAGATTTATTAAATAGTATTTGTTTTTTGTTTACGGCAGTGAAAATACTATCGTATGCAGCGAATCGTTTTGCTTGTTTTTTGGTAACAACGAAACCGTTATTTGCTAGTTCTATGACAGGTTTTAATATAGTTTTTATATCGAGCTTACCATATTTTTTTTGGGCTTCAAAAATACCTGCAATTGTTCCTGGAACTCCAATAGCCATGCTGCCAACAGTGCTTAGGTTTTTTATCACATTACCATTCTCATCGAGATACATGTTTTTTGTTGAAGCCAGTGGAGCCTTTTCTCTGAAATCTAATGCTCCTTTTGTGTCATCAGCTAATCTAAAAACCAAAAACCCGCCACCACCAAGATTACCAGCATAAGGATAGGTTACCGCCAAAGCCATTTCGGTTGCCATCATAGCATCAAAAGCATTACCACCTAGTTTTAGAATTTGTACACCAATCTCAGAAGCCTCCTTTCTGGCGCTGACAACCATTGCTTTTTCTGCAATAGTCCCACGTCTATTAACCTCTGTTTTTTGTTGTTTTGATGCATCTTTACAAGCAATAAAACTGAATAAAATTAATAATGTTAATAAGCAGTTTTTCATAGTTCGAATCGCTTTTTTATTTCAATTAGTTTTGAGTTGCTGTAGGCTCTTAATTCTTCAAAAAATGAGGTAAACTCATGTTCAAAATCTGAGTAATGTTCTTTTAGCTCTTTAGTAGCTTCATTCATTTTAGATTTGCCTTTTGTACGTTTGTTCATACCGTTTAATACGAGTTGAATACCTTCAACCGTGGCATAGCTTAAAAGCCAGTTGCCTTCAATCATTATTGGTGTTAAATGTTTGAAGCGATCTGGTAAAATTTCAAAATTAGCATTTAGACTCTGGTAAAAACCATCTATATATTTTGCTAATGGAATATTTGAATATTCTTGCCAGTTTTTTGCCAAGAAATGGTCATAGAAAATATCCACTATAACTCCACTATAATGCCCATAATTTTTGTGCAAACGCTTGGTGCTTTGTCTAAAAATAGGATGTGCATCTGTAAAGGTGTCAATAGCTCTGTGCAACAAAATTCCAGCCTGAACTTTTTTAGGATAAGCTTTATATTTATTGCCTCTAATGCCATCGGCAACAAAATTTCCGATGGTTAAGAGCTCATCGTCTCCAGATAGATAAATGTGGGCGAGAAAATTCATAGGTTCGAATTTACAAATTCGTAATAACAAAATAGTATTAACATGTTATATTTGCTCAAAATCAAAAATCTATGACTTTAATTAAATCTATTTCAGGAATTCGTGGAACTATTGGAGGTGCTGTTGAGGACAATTTAACGCCAATTGATGCAGTAAAATTTGCAGCAGCTTACGGTACTTGGCTAAAGCAACAACGCAATAAGGACAACTACAGAGTTGTGGTTGGTAGAGATGCACGTATTTCTGGTGAAATGATTCAGAGTTTAGTAATGAATACCTTAGTTGGTATGGGAATTCATGTTATAGATTTAGGCCTATCAACAACACCTACCGTTGAGGTTGCTGTACCAATGGAACATGCAGATGGTGGTATTATTTTAACAGCAAGCCATAACCCAAAACAATGGAATGCTTTAAAATTATTGAATCATAAAGGTGAGTTTTTAAATGGAGTAGAAGGCAAGAAGATTTTAGATATTGCTGCATCTAACGATATGACATTTGCTGAGGTGGATGATCTTGGTAAGATTACTAAAAATGATGCGTATATCGACTTGCATATCGATGAGGTTTTAGATTTACCGTTAGTCAACAAAGGTGCTATTGAAGCCGCTAATTTTAAAGTAGTAGTAGATGGTGTAAATTCTACAGGAGGTATTGCGATTCCATTATTATTAGAGCGTTTAGGTGTTGAACCTGTAAAATTGTATTGCGAACCAACAGGTCATTTTCCGCATAATCCAGAGCCTTTAAAGGAGCACTTAGGTGATTTAGCAAAAGCTGTGGTAAAAGAACATGCTGATTTTGGTATCGTGGTAGATCCAGATGTAGATCGTTTGGCATTTATGGATGAAAAAGGAGAAATGTTTGGTGAAGAATATACTTTAGTGGCTTGTGCAGACTATGTGTTGAGTAAAAATCCAGGAAATACCGTTAGTAATATGAGTTCTACACGTGCCTTACGCGATGTTACCGAAAAGCATGGAGGAACTTACGAAGCCAGTGCAGTTGGTGAGGTAAATGTAGTAGAATTAATGAAGAAAAACAACGTAGTTATTGGTGGTGAAGGTAATGGAGGCATTATATATCCTGAGTTACATTACGGACGCGATGCGTTGGTTGGTGTTGCTTTATTTTTAAGCCTTTTAGCAGAGAAGAAAATGTCTGTAAGTGCATTGCGCGCAACGTATCCAAATTACTATATGAGTAAGAAGAAAATTCAATTAACACCACAATTAGATGTTGATGCTATTTTAAAGACTATGGAAACTAATTATAGTCACGAAACATTAACAACTATAGATGGTGTAAAAATTGATTTTGCAGAAAGTTGGGTACACTTAAGAAAGAGTAATACCGAACCTATTATTCGCATTTATACCGAAGCTCAGTCGCAAGAAGTTGCAGATGATTTAGCAGATCGTTTTATTGCTGAAATAAAAGCTATCGCTAATATTTAGTATCTTTAAGTTATGATTTCTGAAGCAAAGACACATAACACATCAACGCTAGAAGCTTATTTTGAGCAATTCAGGAAACATATTGTTGGTCAAGATCAGACTTTTATATCTCCTTTTGGAGAACAAAAAATAATCTATACAGATTGGACGGCTTCTGGACGTTTGTATAGACCAATTGAAGAAAAATTGCTAAATGAGTTTGGACCTTTTGTGGCTAACACACATACCGAAACGACAGTTTCTGGTACAGCTATGACAAAAGCGTATCATAAAGCTAAACATATTATAAAACACCATGTTAATGCTAATGAAGACGATGTTTTAATCGTTACAGGAAATGGAATGACAGGTGTAGTTAATAAGTTTCAACGTATTTTAGGGTTGAAAATTCCTGAAAACCTAAGAGATTATACAACTGTGCCAGATGAAATGCGACCTGTTGTTTTTATTTCGCATATGGAACACCACTCTAACCAAACCTCTTGGTTAGAAACTATTGCCAAGGTAGAAGTTGTGCCACCAGATGATAACGGTTTATTCTGTTTAAAAAATCTTGAAGTATTATTAGAACAGTACAAAGACAGAACATTAAAAATTTGCTCTATTGTTGGTGGATCTAATGTTACAGGTATACAAACACCATATCACAAAGCAGCTAAGCTTATGCATCAGCATGGAGGTGTGTGTTTTGTGGATTTTGCATGTTCGGCACCTTATGTAGATATCAATATGCACCCAAAAGATGAAGAAGAACAGCTTGATGCTATATTTTTCTCACCACATAAATTTTTAGGAGGACCAGGTACTTCTGGTGTGTTGGTTTTCAATAAGAAATTATACCATAATATGGTACCAGATTGTCCTGGTGGAGGTACTGTAAGTTGGACGAATCCTTGGGGAGAACATAAATACATCGATAATATTGAAGACAGAGAAGATGGTGGTACACCAGGATTTCTTCAAACTATAAAAACAGCCTTATCCATTAAGCTGAAAGAACAAATGGGTGTCACCAATATCCTTGAGCGCGAGCACGAGCTTATAGATATTATTTTCAGCAAGCTGCAACCGGTTTCTAACATTAATATTTTGGCTGGTCAGCATCAAGATCGTTTAGGTGTTATTTCGTTTTATATCGATGATTTACATTACAATCTTGGTGTAAAATTACTGAACGATAGATTTGGAATACAAACTCGTGGTGGATGCAGTTGTGCTGGTACGTATGGACATTTTTTATTACACGTAGATCAGCAAACCTCTAAAGAGCTTACAGACGAGATTTCTATTGGAGATTTGGTGCGCAAACCAGGTTGGATTCGTATGTCTATTCACCCAACTACTACTAATAAAGAGATTGCGTATGTCTGTAATAGTATAATCGACTTAGCCAAAAATCACGAAGAATGGGCTAAAGATTATGAATACTCTCGTTGTAATAACGAATTTATCCATAAGTCGTTAGTAGAAAAGACTTCAAGTGATGTAAATGTTGATAATTGGTTTAATCTAGATTAGAAACTCTTTTTATTTAAAACTTTCAGGAACTTTGTTTCTGTGTTTCCAACGCTTATGTGTCCACAGATAATATTGTGGTGCTTCTTTAATTTGTTGTTCTACAAGTTTGAAGAAAATATCGGTGATTTCGTAGTCTTTATATTCATTAGGATTTTCTGAAATGGTTTTGAATGTCGTTTCATAGTACCCACGTTTTATCCGCTTTACACTAAAGAATACTACAGCCATATCAAGCTTTTTCGCAAGCATTTCTGCACCTGTATACATTGGTACTTTTATACCCATAAACTCATTCCAGTGAAATGCTTTATTTGCTTTAGGCGATTGGTCAGAAACAAAACCATTTATAGTCAACTCACCATTAGATTTACATTCTTTTAAAACATTAAATGTTTCTTTTGTAGTAATAAGGTAAGTATTATGTCTAGCTCTAATTCGTTTTACAAGTCTGTCAAAATATTTGTTTCTTAAACGCTTATAGACCGCATAGCCTTTATGCTTTACATATGTTTGAAGTATGAAAATCCACTCCCAACTACCATAATGAGCACACATAAGAATGATACTGCGTTGTTTTTTTTCTAAATCGTTTATCAACTCGATGTTACTAAATCGGTATCGCTTTTTTAGTTCTTTTTCAGAGATTGTCATAGATTTTATCGACTCTACAATCATATCACATAAGTGATGATAAAACTTACTTGTGATTTCTCTAATTTCCTTATCCGATTTTTCAGGAAACACCAACTTTAAATTGGCCTTTACGGTAGACTTTCTATAGCCAAAAATTTTATAAAGAAAAATGTATAACACATCTGATAATGCGTATAGTAATCTAAATGGCAATATTGAAATTAACCAAAGAATAGGGTAAATAATGATGTAGGCAATAAGTTGCATAAAAGCTAGTTCTTTCTAAAGCGCAAATATATTATATTTGATTCAATAGATATTTTTTATGTACAATTTAGATTTTGTTACCATTATAATAATTGCAGCTAATGTCGTAATGTCACTAAAAGGTTTTGACGACCGTTTATTTTTTGAAAAGTATAAGTTTAACGTTGGTAGTATAAAGCGTGGTGAGCAAATACGCATGTTTAGCTCTGGATTTTTGCATGTTGATACAACACATTTGTTGTTTAATATGATTACGCTTTACTTTTTTGCAGGATATGTTATAGGTCCATTGGGAACTTATAATTTTTTAATCATTTATTTTGCGAGTTTAATTTTTGGAAATTTACTGTCATTATATTTTCATAAAGATGAATTTTGGTATACAGCTGTAGGTGCTAGTGGAGCCGTTACTGGAGTATTGTATTCTGCGATTTTGCTAGATCCAGGAATGAGTTTGTATATGTTTTTTATTCCTATTCCTATACCAGGTTATGTTTTTGGTGTTGGGTATTTATTATACTCTATCTACGGTATGAAAAATAGAATTGGAAACATCGGACACGATGCGCATTTTGGAGGTGCAGTAGGCGGCTATGCTGTCACACTAATATTAATGCCAAGTCTATTTAAAACAGATTTAGGGCATATTGGTTTGTTGGCAATACCAATCGTTATTCTTTATGTACTCTATAAAACAGGTAAATTACACTAAAGGAAAAGCCTGCAAATTGCAGGCTTTAAAATCTATTAATTATTGTAAGTTTAAGGATTTCCTAGCATCTGTCTTATTTTACGTTCTAACGCAAATCCTCTAAGATTTTTTGCCACAATTCTACCTTCTTCATCCAATATGTATGTTGCAGGTATTGACGTAATGTTATATTGCCTAGCAACAGGATCGTTAAAGTACATTAAGCTCGATACATGATTCCATTTTAAGCCATCTTTTTCAATAGCGGCTAGCCAAGCTTTTTTAGGGTCTTTTTGGTTTGGAGTACCATCTAAAGATACACCTATGATTTCTAAGCCTTTATCATGATATTGTTCATATACCTTAACTACATTCGGATTTTCTCTTCTGCAAGGACCACACCATGCTGCCCAGAAATCAATGATAGTTACCTTTCCTTTAAGATCATTTAAACTAACTGTTTCACCATCTGGTGTTTGAGACTCAAAGTTTGGTGCTATTTTACCAATTTCTAGATAAGCTGTTTTTTCGTATTCCTTGTATAGCTCATCTAGTTTTTGTTTTACAACTTGTCCTCGTTTAGACTCTTTTAAATCTTTCGGGAAACTTTCATAAGCTTCTTTGTATTTTAAAATATCAAAACCAGCTCTGCTAGACTCTAGTTGAATGAGATTTAAACTAAAGAAACTGTTATTATTTTCTTGAACAAACTGCAGTGGATAGGCTCTTTGTCTTTCTCTCAAGGATTCCATAACTTTACTAATAGAATCTCTTTGTTGTGGTGCAGGTTCTTGCCCAAGTTCTCTAAATTTATTCATAATGGCTTCTCCTTCATCCTTAAATGCCATCATACCGTTTTGAAAGTCTTCATAACTCTTGTTAGACTCAGAACCTATAACCTTTGACTCCATAGGAATCTCTTTATTAAAATCTATAGTTATATCACTATTTTCTAACATAAAAACCACATTTCCTGGGCTTCCATCCGCAGATAAAAAATATACACTAGGTTCTTCGACGTTACCTTTTATTGAAAATTTACCATCCATCACTACAGCAGAGTCTTTAATGATTTGCTGTCCTTTTTCATCTATTTGTGCAAGACGAATTCTTATACCATTATGTACACCTTCAGCATTACCATTTATAAGAAATTCATTTTCTTTTCGTTGATTACAACTTGCTATAGTAATTCCGATAACTAATAAAATCAGTATTCTTTTCATTTCAGTCATTTTCAATTTTTGCAATAGCAAATATAATAACATAGGGTAATTATTCTAGTATTTCATTGTGAATTAAATCTTAAATAGAACTCTTATTTCAACTATACCATATTTTACAATACTTTTGCAACAAAGCAAATGACTATGCATAATGATACCATTGTAGCACTAGCAACACCTTCTGGTAGTGGTGCCATTGCAGTTATAAGATTATCAGGTAAAGATGCTATTGAGATAGCTTCTTCATCATTTAAATCTGTTTCTGGTAAAAATCTTAAAGATCAAGCGACTCATACAATTCATTTAGGTCACATTATTGATGGTAACAAGACCCTAGATGAAGTTTTGGTATCTGTATTTAAAAATCCTAATTCTTATACTGGTGAGGATGTTATTGAAGTGTCTTGTCATGGTTCACCATATATTCAGCAAGAGATTATTCAGTTATTTTTGCGACATGGATGTAGAATGGCAAACGCAGGTGAGTTTACATTACGTGCCTTTTTAAATGGCAAATTAGACTTAAGTCAAGCCGAGGCTGTAGCTGATTTAATAAGCAGTGATAATGAAGCTTCTCACCAAATTGCCATGCAACAAATGCGTGGTGGCTTTTCTTCAGAAATAGCCAAATTAAGAGAAGAGCTTTTAAACTTTGCATCTCTAATAGAGTTAGAATTAGACTTTGCCGAAGAAGATGTTGAGTTTGCAGACCGAACACAATTTAAAGCACTTATTGAGCGTATCACTTTTGTATTGAAGCGTTTGATAGACTCTTTTGCAGTTGGTAATGTTATTAAAAATGGAATTCCTGTAGCCATTGTAGGAGAGCCAAATGTTGGTAAATCTACACTTCTTAATGCGCTTTTAAATGAAGAGCGTGCTATAGTTTCTGAAATTGCTGGAACTACCAGAGATACTATTGAAGATGAAATCTCCATTGGAGGAATTGGTTTTCGATTTATTGATACTGCAGGTATACGAGAAACAGAGGATATTGTTGAAAGTATCGGCATTAAAAAAACCTTTGAAAAAATAGAACAATCTCAAGTAACAATTTATCTGTTTGATGCAAGCAAGGCTATTGATACACTTGAGGATGTGAGGATAGAAATTGAAAAAATAAGGAATAAATATCCACAAAAACCATTATTAGTTATAGCCAATAAAATTGATCGATTAGATGACATACAATTGGCAAAGATAAATTCTACTATTGCAGATGTTTTATTGCTTTCTGCAAAAACAGGATTTGGTGTTGAGCAATTAACCAATTCGTTATTGAATTTAATTAATACAGGAGCTTTACGTAATAATGAAACTATTGTAACAAATACGCGTCATTATGATGCGTTATTAAAAGCTTTTGAAGAAATTCAAAAAGTGCAACATGGTTTAGAAACAGGTTTGTCTGGCGATTTGTTGGCTATAGACATACGACAAGCTTTATATCATTTTGGTGAAATTACAGGCGAAATCACCAATGACGATTTACTTGGAAATATATTTGCGAATTTCTGTATCGGGAAGTAAGCTTCTTACTTAATAATCCTTAACCTTAGCACCTTTGTTATTAAATACACCATTGATAACATTACCAGATTTTGCGTATTTCATTTTCCCCAGGCCATCTATTTTATCATCAACAAACATGCCTTTGTAAACTGAAGTATCTACATAAGTATATTTTCCATAACCATTTCTTTTTCCATCGGTCGAGTAAGCTCCTGTGTAGGTACTTTTGTTTTTCCAATAGTAAGTTCCTATATGAGCACGGTATCCATTATTGAAATAACCTACATATATGTCGCCATTATTGTATGTATATCTTCCAAATCCATTGCTGCAATTACCAACACAGTTGCCAGATATTTTAGCAGCATTAAAATCTTTACCGAGATCTGTTACAAAAGAACCATTTTCGTACTTTCCAATACTTTTTATAGCACCATTTCTATCAATAACATAACCATAACCATGCTGTTTCCCATTTTTCCATTGTCCTATGTAGGTATTACCTGTTGATGACCAATAATAAAACCCAGTACCTTCTCGTCTGTTGTTATTATATTCGCCATGATAAGAGCCACCATTACTATAATTTATATAAGTAACACCATTAAGAGCTCCATTAATAAAAGTAGATTCAGTTACAGATTCTGGTAGTTTTACTTTTCCCCAACCATTTTTGCAATCACCTTCTACACATTGATAACCAGAAGAACTAGAGTTGCTTGATGTTGTACTTGTTGTGTTAGATGTGTTTGTTACTTTGGTTGATGAATTACTCTTGGTATTCAATTCATTATTATAAAGCCTTCCTTTAAACACCTTGTTTTCTCTAGCAGCATCAAAACCTGGTAATACATACATAGGTACATTATCAATAAAAATAACAGGATCTCCATTATCTAGATATTCAAATGTTGCTTTTTTATAATCTATATGTTTTCCTTTTACTACGATAAAAAAGTTCTCTGTTTCTATATTACGATTGTAAACTATAGATGATGTATCAGTAGTAATAATACGCATAGGTTTTATTTCCTTATGCTTAATATTTTTATAATCATCAACAATATAGGTTATACCATTGCTTTTGTCTATTCTATAATCAATCATATGTGGGCCAATAAAAGAAAACTCTCTTGATTTTACTTTATTATAACCATGAACATAGTTGATAAACTTTCCGTCATATGCATAGTTAATATATGGTAAGCTTTTAGACAATACAGTTGTAATAGGAACGCGAGTATCTAAAGTGTGATTGGTGTCTATAAAATTTGGAACAGAATAGTAAGTTTCCGTAAGACCATCGTAGACTACTTTTTCATTAGGTTTAACTCCTTTACTTATTGCCATATCTTTAGCATGTTTTCCATTTATATATACGGCTTCTCGTTTTTCACCTGTTTTTAAACCACCAGGAATATAATAACCAAGTTCTATTTTTAATGGTTTATTAACATCGCTGTAATATCGATTATGTGTTTCAAATACTCTTGGGGTTTCTTTATTTGCATCATAAAATTTAGTTTTATTTCCTTTAGAATCAGTTTCTACAACATATTCATAAGTGTCTGATGATAACTCTTCCTTAACTAATAAGCCATCGCGATAATGTACTTTGTTTGTAAAACCAGGAGTTCCATTAGCATATACATATTCCGTACTAACTATAATAGTGCTGCCTATTTTCTCATAACTGTAATATCTGGTTTGGTCTAAGGCACCATTTTTTTTTGAAACCATTTCTATAACACGATTTTGACTATCGTATTTATAATTTTTTTCATTACCGTATGTGTTTTTCTCGTATGTTAATAGATTTTTACTATTGAATTGATAGTTGTACTCTGAACCTGATTTATACTTGTATCTGACAATGTTACCTCTAGAGTCATATTCAAAAGTGTCATCATAATTATTTCCGATTATTCTACCTGAATTATCATAATAATATCTAGTTCCGAAATTATATACAAGATTCCCCTTTCTATCAAAGATTTTACCTTCGGATGCATATATATCACCTTTTAAGGAAAAGTGTTCTTTCTTGTGTTTAAATCCGATAGGATTAACAGGTGCATTAATAAAATCTACCTCTTGTGCAGAAATACTTAAACTAAATGTTGCTAAAAAAATAAGGCTTAGTAGGTTTTTCATGATGTAAAAGTTTATACAAAAATCAAAAAAGTTACTTAACGAAACCATACGATAAATTACGTATTTTAAGAAAGTACATATTTATTTCATCAAATTGAAATTAATCAGTTGACTTTAAAAATTAATCTTTGGTCTACAATTACTACATTGTAACAATTGTTACGAATATAAGAGTAGTTCTCCATTAGTTTTGAGATCTCACTAACTAAATTATTTATGGATTTAAATCAAATTTTTGGCTATATCGGAGCTTTATTTATTGGAGTTGTTCTTGGGCTTATTGGAGGTGGAGGCTCTATTTTAACCGTTCCTATCTTGGTGTATTTACTATTTGTAAACCCTGTTACTGCAACAGCCTATTCACTATTTGTAGTTGGAGTTTCTTCCTTAGTTGGAGCCATTAGAAATATACAAAAAGGCTTGGTAGATTTTAGAACTGCCATTGTTTTCGCTATTCCAGCTTTTATTGCAGTATATATTACCAGAAAATATTTGGTACCAGCAATTCCAGAAGAGCTGTTTAGTGTTGGTGATTTTTTAGTAACAAAGAATATAGGTATAATGATATTTTTTGCAATCGTAATGCTGGTTGCGTCTGTATCCATGATTAAGAATAAAAAGGCCAAAGCAGTTTCTGATTCCGTAGTAGTCTTTAACTATCCATTAATTGTTACTGAAGGTATAATTGTTGGTGTTATAACAGGAATAGTTGGTGCAGGAGGTGGATTTTTAATCATTCCGGCATTAGTGCTATTGGCCAAACTACCAATGAAAAAAGCTGTGGCCACATCATTACTTATTATTGCCATAAAATCATTAATTGGTTTTATAGGTGATGTTGAAAATTTAGACATTGACTGGACATTCCTTTTAACTTTCACATCCATATCTGTAGTCGGTATATTTTTAGGGATTTACCTCTCAAATTTTATTGAAGGAAAAAAGCTAAAAAAAGGATTTGGCTGGTTTGTGTTAATCATGGGTATTTACATTATTTATAAGGAATTAACAATGTAACTTTTGTTACAACTCATTTTTTAAAGTGTTAGTAATTTGAGTGAAATTTATTCACATTAACCAAAATAATTATGAAAATAGAACAGATTTATACAGGATGCTTAGCTCATGCAGCGTATTATATTGAAAGTAAAGGTGAAGCTGCTATTTTTGATCCATTGCGCGAGGTTCAGCCTTACATTAATAGAGCTAAATTAGACGATGCAAAAATTAAATATATTTTTGAGACGCATTTTCATGCAGATTTTGTTTCTGGTCACTTAGATCTTAAAGCGAAAACTGGTGCAAAAATTGTATTTGGGCCAACTGCAAAGCCAAACTACGAAGCTATTGTTGCAGAAGATAATCAGATTTTTGAAATAGGAGATTATAAGGTGAAAGTTATCCACACACCAGGACATACTATGGAAAGTACAACCTATTTACTCATAGATGAAAAGGGCAAAGAGCATGGTATTATTACAGGCGATACGTTATTTATAGGTGACGTTGGTAGACCAGACTTAGCACAAAAAGTAGTTGCTGAACTTACTCAAGATAAATTAGCATCTCATCTATACGATTCTTTACGTAATAAAATAATGCCATTGAGCGATGATTTAATTGTGTATCCAAATCACGGAGCAGGATCTGCTTGTGGTAAAAATATGAGTAAAGAAACTACTGATACACTTGGCAATCAAAAGAAAACCAATTACGCGCTTAGAGCAGACATGACCAGAGAAGAGTTTATAGAAGAGCTTTTAGATGGTTTAACAGAACCTCCAGGATATTTTCCGCAGAATGTACTAATGAATATTAAAGGTTACGAGAGTTTTGACAAGGTTATGGATAAAGCTCAAAATCCGTTATCACCAAAAGCTTTCGAAGCTGCTGCTAACGAAACAGAAGCTATTGTATTAGATGTTCGTCATCAATCAGAGTTTATTAAAGGACATATTCCACGTTCTGTTTTTATTGGTATCGATGGTAATTTTGCACCATGGGTAGGAGCATTAATTGTAGACGTTACACAGCCTATTTTATTGGTAGCACCAAAAGGAAGAGAAGAAGAAGTGGTTACCAGATTATCTAGAGTTGGTTTTGATAATGTTATAGGTTACTTGGATGGAGGCTTCGAAGCTTGGAAAGATGCTAATATGGAGGTTGACACAATAACTTCAATTTCTGCTGAAGAATTTGCTAAAGATTTTGAAGAGAAAAAAGATGTGGTTTTTGATGTTAGAAGAGAAGGTGAATATGTTGCTGAACATGTAGATGGAGCTAAAAACACACAACTAGATTATTTGAATAATTACCTAAGCGAATTCCCAGAAGATAAAACATTCTATGTGCATTGTGCTGGTGGATATCGTTCAGTAATTGCTGCATCGATATTAAAAAGTAGAGGAATTCATAACTTGGTGGATGTAGCAGGCGGTTATGATGCTATAAAGAAAACCGACATCCCAAGAACGGATTATGTTTGTCCTTCAACTTTAAAATAAAAAAAACTTAAGTTGTAATTAATTAGGCATGTGCTCTTTATTGTAGTACATGCCTTTTGTGTAACATAGGTTACGCTATATCAAAGGTTAAACAACTAATTTTACGATAGTTAAAAATAAAAATTATTCTTATGTCATTTTTTGCTTCATTATTTGGTTCTAAAACATCACAGAGTGATGCCATAAAACTATTATCACCAGAGGAATTTAAAGCGCAAGTTGAAAACAAAAACGTTCAACTTATAGATGTTAGAACACCACCAGAGTTTAAAGGTGGTCATATAAAAGGAGCAAAAAACATAGATTTTTTCTCTGGAAAGTTCAACGTAGAATTTAATAAATTAAATAAAGATAAAGCTGTTTATGTATACTGCCGTAGCGGAAGTAGAAGTAGACAAACGTCTAAAAAGCTAGAAGCTATGGGCTTTATTGAAATCTATGATTTAAAAGGAGGTATATTAAGATATTAGTAATTTCAACATGAGGTACATTTTAATATTATTCATTTCTGTCTTTATTTTGAGTTGCAATAACTCCAAAAACAAAGATCTATCTGCATTTGAAAAAAACATGCAAGCCAATAATCATCCAGGCAAAAAATTGATGGAAACCAATTGTTACGTTTGCCATAGTCCAACTGCCAGTCACGATGATAGAATTGGTCCTCCAATGGTAGCTATAAAAAGACATTATATTGATGATGAAACAACCAAAGAACAATTTATAGCAGATATGAAAGCTTGGATAAAAAATCCAAACGAAACTGATGCCAAAATGAGAGGTGCTGTTAGACGTTTTGGAGTAATGCCAAAACAAGCTTTCCCAGAAGAGACCATTGAAAAAATTGCTGACTACATGTATGATTTTGAGATCGATCAACCAGAATGGTTCGAAGATCATTTTAATGAAGAAAAAGGAAAACACAACGGAAATGGTCAAGGTAAAGGAATGGGCAAAGGAAAACATCAGCAACAAGCACAAACCAGTTATGAAGATTTACCTTATGGAGAAAGAGGTGTAAAGTATGCTTTAACCACCAAAGCTGTTTTAGGAAAAAACTTAATGGGTACAATTCAAAAAAAAGGCACATTAGAAGCCTTAGAATTTTGTAATGTTAGAGCGTATCCATTGACTGATAGTATGGCTGTAGTTCATAATGCAAGCATAAAACGTGTAAGCGACAAACCTCGAAACCTAAAAAACAAGGCCAATTCAGAAGAATTAGAATACATCAATACATTTAAAACGTTGGTTGCAGGTGAAAAAGAAATTAGTCCAATAGTAAAAGAAACAGAGGACGATGTTCATGTGTATTATCCGATTGTAACAAATACAATGTGTCTACAATGCCATGGTAAACCAGAAACTAATATTAAGCCAGATGTTTTAAAAACATTAACTTTACTATATCCTGAAGATAAAGCAAAAGGCTATTCAGAAAATCAGGTAAGAGGTATTTGGAATGTATCTTTCAAAAAGAATTAAAAGTCAGGTATGAGCAAATTTTCTGAAATAATTAATAAAGACAAACTCGTTTTAGTCGATTTTTTTGCAGAATGGTGTGGACCTTGCAAAATGATGACTCCTATTTTAAAACAAGTAAAGGACAACCTAGGTAACAGAGTCTCTATTATAAAAATTGATGTTGATAAAAATCAGGCCTTAGCTGCCAGATACCAAGTGCGTGGTGTGCCAACTCTCATGTTATTCAAAAATGGCGAGCAAGTTTGGCGACAATCTGGTTTACTACAAAAAGACGATTTAATAAATCTCATCACTACTAACGATTAAGTTTTAAAATAAAGATAAACTTCCTTTTTAGATTTCTTCAATTTAAAGGTTAGTTACCTGTTTTTTTTGTATATAAGCATTTTATTAACTCTTTAATTTATGAGTTGTTTTATTAGCTAACTGTTAAATAAAAAGGTATAATTTTAGTGTTTTAATAATAAATTCAATACTTATGTAACAAAAGTTACATTCTTTAAGTGAAAACAATCTAATTTTAAACAGATTGATTTTTAACTAACTAACACTAACTAAATTCTCATATAAACTATGAAATCTCATTATCAAATCTTAGTAATTGGTGGAGGTACGGGAGGTATTATGACTTCTGCCAACTTATTAGCAAAAGATAAATCATTAGACATCGGTTTAATAGAGCCAGCTGAGTGGCATTATTATCAACCAGCATGGACACTTGTAGGTGGAGGAACTTATGATTTTGAAAAAACAAAGCGACCAATGTCGTCGGTAATGCCAGAAGGATTAGATTGGATTAAAGATTTTGCAACGGGTTTTAATCCAGAAGGAAATGCAGTATCAACAAAAGAAAGTGGTGATATTACTTATGATTATCTAATTGTTTCTCCAGGACTTGTGATGGATACATCACTCATTGAAGGTTTAACAGAGTCTCTAGGTAAAGGAGTAGTGTGCAGCAACTACACAGATCCAAAGCATACTTGGGAAGTTTTAAGAAATTTTAAAGGTGGTAATGCTGTTTTTACGCAGCCAACAACACCAATTAAATGTGGTGGAGCACCACAAAAAATAGCCTATTTAGCAGCAGATTATTTTAAAAAGAATGGTCTTAAAAATAAGAGCAATGTCGTTTTTGCTACACCTGGTTCTGTAATTTTTGGAGTTAAGGAAATTAGAGAGAGTTTAATGCAGGTTATTAGCAGATATGGTATTCACTTCAAACCTTTTTATGCACCAATAAAAATTGATGGAGAAAACCAAATGGTAACTTTTAAAGGTGTTGGTACTGGCGAAAATAAGTGTGTGATTAATGAAGATAATGAGCTTAGAGAAGTCATGTCTGGTGAGCAAATTATTGAAATGCCTTTTGATATGCTTCACTTAGCACCACCTCAAACTGCACCAAAATTTGTGAAAGAATCATCGTTGGTTAATGATGCAGGTTGGTTAGATGTAGATATACATACATTACAACACAATAAATATCCAAACATATTTGGTTTAGGTGATGTAGCAGCATTGCCAACTGCTAAAACAGGTGCTGCTATACGCAAACAAGTGCCTGTGGTATCTGATAATATTCGTCAGTTAATTGCCTATAATAAAAAAGGAAATAAATCTTATAACGGCTATTCATCCTGTCCATTAGTGACAGGCTATGGTAAAATGATTTTAGCCGAATTTGATTATGATAATAATTTCATTCCAGATCCTAAACTTAAGCAAATGCTTGTCTTTAACAGTGAGAAAGAGCATTGGAGATTATGGATGCTAAAAAAATATGGATTGCCATATTTATACTGGAATAAAATGATGAAAGGAAAAGAGGTTTAGTCAATCCTTTAATTTTGATTTAATAGCAACTGAGCATCTTGAAAAATTTTAAGATGCTTTTTTATTTACTGACAAAAGTCATCTTTTTTGTAAAATTTTGAAGCTACTTTAGCTTTTGTAAACGATAAATAGATTAACCAATGAACAACTCTTTACTAATATATGATCACAACAACGGAGTAATAATGATAGCTGTTTTTGCTCTAGTTTGCGTTATTTTAGTAGCCGTCCTCGTTAATTTTATGTCTGGCGGAAAAAAGAAAAACGATAGTAACGAAACTAACTAAACTAATTTAACTTTATGTATTGCATGGTTTTTTAGCTTTGCAGTATTTTGAAATTCTTCTTGAATTTTGGGTTAAAGAAAGAGGCTTGATTAAAAAATCAAGCCTCTTTTTATTGCTATAACTTGGTTAAGTTTAAAATCTATATTGTAAAAATGCTGAAAAGTTACGACCAGGTTCAGTAATTGGAACACGACCAAAATCAGCCTGATTGGTAAATGAAAAATTGAGATGATTATTGTAAGTTTCATCAAAAATATTCAATACAGCAACTCCTAAGGTAAAATTCTTAAAAGCATTAATACCAATACGCGCATCTAAAGTTTGATAACCATCAGTAGTAGTTTCACCAAAGCTTTCAGAAATATCATCTTGTTGAGATACTAAGTTATATTGTAGGTTTGCCCAATACTTCTCTTTTTTAACACCAACTGAAAATCGTGTTGTAAAAGGTGGTGTAAGCGGTAAGGATTCATTTAAATCTTTGTTTTTTGCATACACGTAAGCAAATTCACCTTTTACGAAATAGTCTTTTAGAAAATCTAATTCTGCTTTAATTTCAAAACCTGTTTTATAAGCCTCATCCAAATTTCTAAAAACTTTAGCATGCTGTGGCTGTGCCATTGGCATAAACTTACGGTCTAAGTTTTCATCAACAACAGCAACGATGTAGTTTTCAAAAAATGAATAGTAAAAAGACGCTTCATACTTAAAAGCATCTAAACCATTTTTTAAAGGTTCATAACCTTTAAAGCCGATTTCAAATTGGTTATTAACTTCAGCATCCAAGTTAGGGTTTCCAACATACTCATAAGGATCTTGGCCAACAGTGAAGTGATTTATAAAACGCTCAATCATATTTGCAGAGCGTACACCACGACCATAAGCTGTTTCTATTGTAAAGTTGTCTGAAACGATTTTCTTAACAGAAACAGTAGCACTTATATTGTGCTCTGTCCGTTTCTCTAAATCATACATAGCTTCAAAATCGGCTTCAGGATCTTTAATGTCTGAAACAACATTATCATATCTAATACCAGCTGTTAGAATTGTACTTGGACTAACACTATATTTAGCTTCCGTAAAAACACCTAAGTCATTAATGTATGAATCTTGCCATACCTTGTCTGTAAATAGCATTGGTTCTGGTAGTATATTTCCATTCATTACTTTCACTAATCGCTCTCTATTACCATCTCTGGCAACATTAAGCATGTCGATACCAGAAAAAATGTTTAAGCTTTTTGCTGGTTGCCAATGTAACTCTAATTTACCACCTGTTGTCGTAGCATCAACATTAGACGCTGCTTCCATCATATTAAAAGATGGTCTGTTTGTGTTTGTCATTAAATGATCTACATAGCTGTAGTAAGCCTTTGCATTTACAGATTTAATAACCTTGCCAATATTATCTAGTTTATAGTCTAATGAAATAATACTACTATTATCGTAGTCTGTATCCATTGGTAAGGCAGCATGCAAAACATCTCTACCAAAAGACTGTCTCCAGTGTGCTTGCAAGCGTTGGTTTTCTGTAAAGTTATAGCCAACTTTTACACCATAATCTGTACTTCTAAAAGACGATGGAATTTCAGTACCATCACCATCTTCATAATTACCAAAATCTCTGTATCCAGCATTAGCTACAATATCATATTTTTCTTGTATGTATTGTAGTTGAGCCATATTTACAAAAGAATTACCGTTGCTTTCATAGCCTCCAGAGATTTTGCCATGTAATCCATAATCTAAATAATTTGGTTTTTCGGTCACCATGTTAATGACTCCACCAAACGTAGGTCCGTATCTTACAGTATATGGTCCTTTTATGATTTCAATTTTCGAAATCTCTTCAGGAATAATATGTGTTGTAATAGGATCCATTCGGTTTGGACAAGCATGCATCGCTTTGGTTCCACCATCATATTGAATGTTAAGCTGCTCGTATTGAGACGCTCTAAACGATGGGTCAATGGCATAATTGCCTCGTTTTATAGATGCAAATCCAACAATATTATTGAATAAATCTGCTACGTTTTTAGGCTGTACAATATTCTCTGCATATTTGTTAGACACTATTGTTAGTACAGGATCTGTTTTTTTATTTCCTGTAACTATAACCTCATTTAGTTTTGTTGTTTTTTTATTTAAGGTGTCTTGCTCTGTTTCTTTTTGAGCATAAGACACAGCAGTAAGTAGTACACATAACAGTGCACTATACAATGTTTTCATTTATAGTATAATTATAATTTAAAAAAAATATGGGTAGATATTATCTACGTTTACAAATGAAAACTATACTTGTGGAGGGTGAAACCAATCTTCAGTATTCAAAAAAGAATATAAATTGTTATAGCAATTTGGTGCGTGTTTTTTAAGAACAAACTCAGTAATCTCCTTAATATCCTCTTTAGGATAAGAAACTAGCATAAGTTCTTTAAAATCTACAATACTTTCGGGTGTTTTCTCATTGCTGTCTTGCGATTCAGCTACTTTTTTAAGGTGACATTTACCGTTACATTGTAACTCTGGTTTGTCCTTGTTTTCACAAAGCGTTTCTATAAACCCAACAGGATCAAGTTTATAGTAAGCATAGGTAATGGATACCCTTAAACTATTAGATAGTATAAGAGCTGCAAGTAGTATAGAAAGAATGTAAGTACCTATTTTCATGCTCTGCAAAAGTATACTTATTGTAAAATTATCATACTGACTTTTGTCATAAATTTTTTACGATGCAATCATGTAAAGTTCCTTATTAGATTTTACTCTTAAAGTAACATTCGTTACATAGCTTTAGGCTATTGTTTTTTAATTTTGAATAAATTATTTAAATAACAATTTATCATGAATACATCAGAAACATTACAGGAAGCACAAACATTTTCAATGCCAAGAATAGGTGATAAGGCACCAGAATTTAAGGCAGTTACAACACAAGGAGAGATTAACTTTCCTTCGGATTACAAAGGCAGTTGGACAATACTATTCAGTCACCCAGCAGATTTCACACCAGTATGTACATCAGAGTTTATGACTTTTGCTCATTTAGAAGAGAAGTTTAATAAAGCGAATTGCAAATTAGTTGGTTTATCTGTTGATGGATTGTACAGTCATATTGCATGGTTAAGAACTATTAAAGACAAAATTGAATTTAATGGGATGAAAGATATTGAAGTTACATTTCCATTAATTGAAGACATTACTATGAATGTAGCCAAAAAATATGGGATGATTCAACCAGGTGAACATCAAACCCAAGCTGTTAGAGCTGTATTCTTCATTGATCCAGAAAGTACTGTTAGGGCAATCATATATTATCCGTTGAGTTTAGGTAGAAATTTTGATGAAATATATAGAGCGCTAATCGCTATGCAAACGTCTGATAAGTTTAATGTGGCAACACCAGCAGATTGGGAACCTGGTAAAGATGTGATTATTTCACCAGCAGGTTCTTGTGGTGTGGCTGAAGAACGTATGACTAACACAGATGACCTAGAATGCAAGGATTGGTTTTTCTGTACAAAAAAATTAGATAAGGATACTGTTTTAAAAGAAATATTAAAATAATGAAGAAAGAGGGTTTCTAATTTAGAAACCCTCTTTTGTAATATAGGTTACATTAGTAACTTTGTATCATCTATATCTTTGAAAAAACGTTTCATATGGATACCGAAATCCTCGCCAGAATCCAATTTGCCTTCACAGTAGCTTTTCATTATATCTATCCGCCTTTAAGTATTGGTATAGGTTTAATCATGGTGATTTTTGAAGGTTTATATCTAAAAACAGGTAAAAAACAATATGAAATTTTAACGCGTTTTTGGTTGAAAATTTTCGCCATTACCTTTGGTATTGGTGTTGCAACCGGAATCATAATGGAGTTTGAATTTGGTACCAACTGGTCTGTATATTCCAAATATGTAGGCGATATTTTTGGTAGTGCTTTAGCCGCTGAAGGTTTATTTGCTTTTGGTCTCGAAAGTACCTTTTTAGGAATTTTAATTTTCGGTTGGAATCGTGTATCTCCAAAAGTACATTTCATTTCAACTATAGGTGTATTTCTGGGATCTATGTTTTCAGCAGTTTGGATTGTGGTAGCTAACAGTTGGCAACAAACACCAGCTGGTTATCATATTGTTGGAGAAGGATTAACTGCTAGAGCAGAAGTCACTGATTTTTGGGCAATGGTTTTTAATCCGTCGAGTGTAGATCGTATTATTCATGTATGGCAAGGAGCATTTTTAGCTGGTGCTTTTATGGTATTGAGTGTTCATGCGTATTATTTATTAAAAGGACGATATGTAGAAATCTCTAAAAAAGCCTTTAAAATCTCATTGTTGGTAGCAACAATTATCTCACTAACACAATTAGTTTCAGGACATAGTTCTGCTGATGGAGTAGCCGTTAATCAACCTGCAAAATTAGCAGCTATGGAAGGGCATTATGATAAATCTTCAGCAGCTGATTTATATTTATTTGGTTGGGTAGATGACGAGTCGCAAAAAGTTACCGGATTAGGTATTCCTGGTGGTTTATCTTTTTTGGTACATCAAGATTTTGAAGAACCAATACAAGGTTTAAATGCATTTCCAAAAGATGAAATCCCAACACAAGTTAATGCGGTATTTCAGTTTTACCACATCATGATTTCTATTGGTATGTTTTTAATTGGATTAACGCTTTATGCTTCTTATTTATGGTGGAGAGGAAAGTTATTTGATAAAAAATGGTTACTTAAAATATTTGCATTTTCGGTGTTATTACCTCAAATAGCTAATCAAGTCGGTTGGTTTGCTGCCGAAATGGGTAGACAACCTTGGGTAGTTTATGGTCACTTAAAAACAAGTGAAGCCTTTTCGCAAGAGGTCTCTGCAAATCAAATATTATTCTCGTTAATCTTATTTTTGGTGGTATATGCGATATTGTTTTTACTGTTCCTTTATTCTTTAAATAAAAAGATAAAACACGGTCCGTATAACGAAGCAGAAAACCCAGACGAATTTTTAAAATACACTTAATAGCAGTACTATGGAAACATTTTTAGGTATAGATTATCCAACATTATGGTATTTAGTTGTAGGGCTATTGTTTTCGGGTTATGCCATTTTAGAAGGTTTTGATTATGGTGCTGGTGCATGGCATTTATTTTTAAGAAAAGACTTAAGCAGACGTATTGCCATTAATGCCATTGGTCCGCTTTGGGATGCTAACCAAGTGTGGTTAATCATTGGTGGAGGTGCATTATTTGCTGGTTTTCCAGTAATGTATGCTACCATGTTATCAGCAATGTATATTCCATTCATGCTATTTTTAATGTTATTGGTGTTGCGTTCTGCTGCCATAAAATTTAGAAGTGCAGAAGAAATGAAATGGTGGAGAAAAACTTGGGATATTACCTATTTTGTATCCAATACATTAATCGGATTTTTATTAGGTGTTGTATTAGGTAATGTGCTTCAAGGCTTTGAGCTTCATGAAAATTTTGAATATAAAGGAGGTATTTTCTTTTCGTTTTTAAATCCGTATGCATTAATGGTAGGATTTACCACACTGTCTATCTTTATGACACAAGGAGCTATTTTCCTAATGCTTAAAACGGAAGGTAGATTGCACGACAGATTGTCCTTTTTACTTAAAAAAGGTATGATATTCTTTATTATAAGTTTTGCCATTACATCTTTATACACGCTAACATTTCTACATGGCGTAACCGATAAATTTAAAGAGCAACCTGTATTTTTTGTTTTGCCCATTTCGGCGTTTTTAGCAGTAGCAAATGTGCCAAGGTTAGTCTCTAAGAAGAAGTATTCACATGCCTTAATATTTTCTTCATTGATAATGGCATTTTTATTAATGCTTGTGGCATTTCAGTTATATCCAGTATTGTTACCTTCTACAATAAGTCCAGAGTATAGTGTTACTATTTACAATGCTGCGTCTTCACAGAAATCTTTGGGAATTATGTTGACCATTGTACTCATTGGTGCACCACTTTTGGCAGGATACTTTTTATTTTTATATAAAACATTTCACGGTAAAGTGAAATTAGACGATACCAGTTATTAAGGTATGAGCGATAACTGTTTCCGTGAAAAGAGCACCTATTTAGGTGCTCTTTTTTAATGTAACAATTGTGACAGCTTATGTTAGTTTTAATTAGCAACTTCGTTTAATTATTGTAAACTCATTAATGATGAAAATTAAAATTACTTTTCTATTAATTATTGGTCAAATAATTTTTAACACGTGTTATTCTCAACAAGAATTTACGGTTTTAATAGAGCCTTTATCAATAGCTAACGCACCAAGTGTACATTCTTTTTCTTGGGGAAAAACTTCTGATGGTAAATGGGTAATCATTGGTGGTAGAATAGATGGTCTACATAGAAGACAACCATTTGCAGCTTTTTTAGAAAATGATAACAACAAAAATGTTTACATAATAGATCCTGTTGCCAACCAAACATGGAGTGCATCTTTAAGTGTTTTGCAATCATCAATATTTGAGCAATTACAGTCCACAAACCAAGAGTTTTATCAAAAAGGCAATACATTATACATAATTGGCGGTTATGGTTTTAGCGCAACACTAAATGACCATATTACATATGATAAGTTAACTGCAATAGATGTTGATGGTTTAGCTAATGCAGTTATTAATAGCACAACTATTTTACCATATTTTAGACAAATTACAGAAACTAATTTAGCAGTTACTGGAGGGCAATTAGGATTTTTAAATGATGTCTTTTATTTATGTGGAGGACAATATTTTGAAGGTAGATATAATCCAATGGGACCAAATAATGGACCAGGTTTTATTCAAAATTATACTGAAGAAATTAGAACCTTTCAAATTTTAGATGATGGTACAAACCTTGCGATAACAAATTATTCAGCTCAAAACGATACCAATAATTTACATCGACGAGACTATAATATGGCTCCTCAATTTTTCCCAGATGGATCTCAAGGTTTTACTATGTTTAGTGGTGTTTTTCAGCATAATGTTGATTTACCTTGGTTAAATACTGTTGATGTTACACCATCTGGTTATACGGTAAATAATACGTTTAATCAATACCTAAGCCAATACCATAGTGCAAAAATCCCATTATATGATGTCTTAAATAGCACAATGCACACCTTGTTTTTTGGTGGAATGAGTCAATATAAATTAGATATAAATGGTAATTTGATACAAGACAATGATGTACCATTTGTAAAAACAATTAGTAAAGTAACAAGATTTAGTGATGGATCAATGGTAGAGAGTAGTCTGGGAATTGAAATGCCAGCACTCTTGGGTTCAGGTGCTGAATTTATACCTGTAAATGATGCAAATATCTACTTAACACAAGAAATTGTTGATATAAATAGTTTGCCTGAAGGTGCAACTTTAGTCGGATATATTTTTGGAGGTATAGAAAGTACACAAGAAAATATTTTCTTTATTAATACTGGTACACAGAGTAGTGCAAGTAATCTAGCTTTTAAGGTTTCAATATTAAAAAGTGCATTGAGTGTTGATGAAGTGCCACTTAACTCAAATAACATTTTCAATTTAAAAGTTTACCCAAATCCTACAACTGATATGTTTTCAATTGAAGTTTTTGTTCCTAACGCAGAGCAAACTAAAATTGAGATTTTTGATTTGTTAGGTAAAAAAGTAAAAGAATCTTTAGTAGAAGAAGGTATAGGCAATCAAATTATTCCAATGGACTTGTCTGATTTGGCTTCTGGAGAATATATTTTGATTTTCAAAAATGGATCAACCAAAATTGAAAAGAAAATCATCAAAAAATAGTTGCTCTTATATGCTACTGTAACATAGGTTACTGTAAAAGTTATTTTTATATATAATCTTTACATAGGATTAAAGACAATAAACTTCGTTTTAGTCTCAAGCTAAATTCATAATTTCAACAAAATGTCAAAAATAGTTGTTTTAGGAGCCGGAATTTCAGGACATGTAGCAGCGTCGCACTTAAGACGTAAGCTATCAAAAGAACACGAAGTTGTTGTAGTGTCTCCTAACAGTAATTACCAATGGATACCCTCTAACATTTGGGTTGGTATTGGTAGAATGAAATCTAAAAAAATCTTATTTCCTTTAGCTCCTTTATATAAAAAGAAAGGTATTGATTACAAACAAGCAAAAGCCGTAACATTTCATCCAGAAGGCGATACAATAGAATCTAAGCCTTATGTTGTAGCTGAATATGTTACAGGAGATAAAAAAGGAATGACAGAAAAGATTACCTATGATTATTTAATTAACGCTACTGGTCCTAAATTAAATTTTGAAGCTACAGAAGGGTTAATGCCGGGAAAAAACGGAGCTTATTCTGTGTGTACCTATGGTCATGCTGAGCATGCATGGGAAGGATTGAAAGCGCAGATTGAACGTATGAAGAATGGAGAAAAAGTAAAAATTCTTATAGGTACAGGTCATGCAAAGGCTACATGCCAAGGCGCTGCTTTTGAATATATTCTTAATGTTGAAAAAGAACTGAGAAAATATGGTGTTCGTGATATGGCAGAAATCACCTGGATATCTAACGAATATCATTTAGGTGATTTTGGAATGGATGGCATGCTGATGAGTTATGGCGATATGATTATGAAGTCCAGCGAAATGGTAGAAATGATTTTTGAGGACAGAGGCATAAAATGGATTTTAGGAGCTGGAGTCAATAAAATTGAAGATGGAGTAGCACATTATGAAAATCTTGACGGTGAGTTTAAAACCGAAACCTATGATTTTGCAATGTTAATTCCAGCATTTTCTGGTCATGGTTTTAAAGCTTATGATAAAAATGATAATGATATTACAGACAAGCTGTTCAAAGGATTTATGATTGTGGATGCTGATTATTCGTCAAAACCATACGAAGAATGGACTGTACAAGATTGGCCAGAAACCTATCAGAATCCAAATTATAAAAATATTTTTGCACCAGGTATTGCTTTTGCACCACCACATACTATATCTAAACCCAGAGAGAGTAAAAATGGTACAGCAATTTTCCCAGCACCACCACGTACAGGTATGCCTTCAGGTATCACCGCAAAGTTGGTGGCAGATAATATTATAGATAGTATAAAATCTGGTAAAGAATCTTTGCATCATAAAGGCTCTATGGGAAATATGGGAGCTGCGTGTATAGCATCGGCAGGTTACGGACTTTGGGATGGTAGCGGAGTAAGTATTACAACTTATCCAATTGTTCCAGATTTTGTTAAATATCCAGAATCACATGGTAGGCACTTAGGAAAAACCTTTGGAGCGATTGGTTTAGCAGGACATTGGTTAAAGTTAATGTTGCATTATGCATTTATATACAAAGCCAAGATGAAACCATTTTGGTGGTTGATTCCTGAATAGAGAATCAAACTTAAACGATAAACGTAAGTTAATTAGGTTGCCTAAAGTCAAACCTAATTAAAGTAAAAATAATATTAATTAAAAGATACCTGCTTTCGCAGGCAATACTATGAAACGAATATCACCACGAATGCGATTTAGAATGATGAACCCAGTACTGCAGTTTTTTAAGTTTATCATTTTAAGTATAAAGATTATGATTATTGTTGCAGGAGGACATGGTGGCACGAGAAAGGTCGACTAGTTTAGTTAACTAGTTTTTTTTGGTTAGTGTTAAGAAGCATCTTTTTTAAAGGTGCTTCTTGCTTTTTTGGGCTATTTCTACTCATAATTTGTTTTTTTAATAATTGCATCTGATTAATATCATTGTCTAAATTATCATGTTACAGTAAATTCATTTCATTACTAATTTAAATAGGTGTAAAATGAAAAATGTATTGTTATTAGTAGTATTTATGGTTTTTGGAACCATTACTATCGCAGCACAGGACAGCGACAGAGACCAAGTTAGAGATCAAGATCGTTTAATGTTGGTTGATGGAGATGTTTTACAAATTAGAGACCGAGATCAAATACGCTTACAAGATCAGGTAACTTTAAATGATGGAACTGTACTAAATACAGATGGAACATATCAAACAAGAGAAAAGAAAAAATTAAAACTTAAAAATGGTCAATGTTTAGATATGAATGGGGAGATGTACCAAAATGAATATCAATATAGAAAAATGGTACAAAAAGAGAATAAAGGCTTAACAAAAGAACAAATACAAGAAAGAAATCAAAACAGAATTCATTATATGCTTGTAGATGGTGAAGTTATTCAAATTCAAAATAGATCTCAATTGAGATTACAAAATCAAATAAAGTTGGGTAATGGTACAGTTGTTAATCCTGATGGGTCTTATCAAACACAACAAAAAAAACAATTGCGTTTACAAGAAGGCGAGTGTTTGAATATGGATGGTGAAATGTTTAAAAATACATATCAACATCGAAAAAAAATAGCTAAAAAAAATAAACTAAGTAAAAAGAATAAGCTAAACCAAAAGGCTAAAAAGAAAAACAAGGTTAGCAAAAAGACTATGAAGAAAGGTAATTAAAAAAATAAGGGATTTAATTTTTTAAATCCCTTTTTCGATATAACTAAAGTGTAAGGTGATGAAAAACTTTCAATACATATTGGCACTTTTAGTCCTTTTACTTTTCAACAATCCTGTGATTGGTCAAAAAATTAAAAGTGTTAATCAGAACTCAAAAACAAAAGATTCTACAGACGTTAAATATGAAAAAGATTCAAGCTATGTATCATTGAATCTTAGTTACATAAGTGACGCAGTCTTTTTGGGAAGAAAGGACTCTATTGCCATGCCATATTTATATGCTTCAGTAATGTATCATCATAAGTCTGGTATTTATGGAATGGGCTCATTGTCTTATCTAACAAAAGCAAATGAAAGTAGAGTAGATTTGTTTTTAGTATCCTTAGGATATGATTTTTCGTATAACAATTTTGATGGAGATGTATCCATTACTAAGTACTTTTTCAATGAAGATAGTTATAATGTTATTTCTCATGTCAGTGCTGATGTAACAGCAGTTTTAAGTTACGACTTTCAGTATTTTAACTTGGCTGCAACAGTTGCAAATTATTTTAATAATAATGACACATCAGATTTCTTTTTATCTACAGAGATAAGTCACGATTTTATAACCAACAACCAAAAGTTTCAGATTTCGCCTGCAATAGGTGTTTATTTTGGGTCTCAAAATTTTTATCAAGAGTATTATACTAATAGAGGAAGTAGTGGTCAAGGACAAGGACAGGGTCAAGGTGGTTCTGTAAACTCTACAAGCGGATATACCATCACTGTTGAAGAAAGTGAAAGATTTAATATAATGGCAATTGAGTTTGGCATACCAGTTTGGTACGAAGTAGATCCTTTCATTTTTATGTTTTACCCTAATTATGTTATACCTCAAAGTCCTTCTAGACTAATTGTAGATGATATAGTTTATGAAGAAGATTTAGATGCTACATTTTATTTTATGTTAGGTATAAGCTTAAAAATATAAGTATAGATAAATAATGCCATCAAAAGGTTCTAATTGCTTTAGTAACCTTTGTTACTAACTAAAATTAAAGCTCACCTTAATTTTGAATCAAATTAAAGAGACATGTATAAACTAAAATATATTATCACATTCATTTTAATGGGTTTCATATCTAGTATTTATGCTCAAGACATAAAACCTATTTCTAAAGATGAAGTATTAAGTAAGGTTTCAGAATCAAATCAGCAAATAAAAATTTCGATTGAAGCTTTTAATGAGGCCAAAGCAGATTACAGACAGACCAATGCTGTGTTTTTACCAAATATTAGTGTGTCTCACACTGCCATAGCTACAACAAATCCGTTAATGGCATTCGGATCTAAGCTAAATCAAGAGATTGTAACTCAGGCAGATTTTAATCCAGATGCATTAAATGACCCAAGTCAGATTGAAAACTATGCTACGGTTTTTGAGTTTCAGCAACCATTAATCAATATGGATGGATTCTATCAACGTAAAGCTGCAAAGTATAAAATGGAGGCTATGGCTCTGCAAACAGACAGAGTTAAGGATTATGTGAATTTTGAAGTCGAAAACGCTTATATGCAATTGCAATTAGCATATAAAGCGGTTACTGTTTTAGAAAAAGCGTTGGAGGCCACTGAGGCAAATTTACAACTGGCACAAAATAGTTATGATCAAGGCTATTTACAACAGTCTGATGTGCTTTTGGTTGAAGTGAGAGTAACAGAGGTAAAAAACCAATTGCAAACGGCAAGGAGCAATGTAAAAAATGCTTCAAACTATTTATCATTTTTAATGAACGATGTTTCAGATGTGGTTTTAAAACCACAGGATTCTCTTCAGTTGGAAACTACCGTTTTAGAAACTGATAAAAGGCTTAGTGAAGAACGTGCAGACATAAAAGCAATGCAATTAGCTTCAAATGCCAGAGAGACCATGTACAAGTCAGATAAAATGACATTTCTACCAACCTTAAATGCCTTTGGTAGCTACCAATTGTACGACGATAGTTTATTCCAGTTTGGTGCTGATGGTTATTTAATTGGTGCCGAATTAAAATGGAATATACTTCAAGGTACCAAGCGATTTGGTAAAGCAAAAAAGTCAAAGGCAACTCTAGAAAAGTCAAAATTAGAGTATGAGCAATATGTATCTAAAAGTCAATTAGAACTCAATAAAACCAAACGCCTACTTCAAGATATGGAAAGCAAATTGCAATTATCAAAATTAGCAATGGAACAATCTAAAGAAGCTTTAAGAATTAGAACAAACCGATTTAAAGAAGGCTTAGAAAAAACAACAGATTTATTGATTGCAGAAACACAATTTGCACAAAAAGAACTAGAATATTATCAAACCATTTTTGAATATAATAGCACTAAAGCATATTTAAAATTTTTAACCGTAAACTAAAATGAAGACATTATCTATACATAAATTATTTGCCATCGTTACTTTATTCGCATTTCTAAGTTGCGGACAAGACGAAAAAGAAGGTGTAAAAAACACATCAAAACCTGTTTCGGTTGTTGTGGCAAAAGTAACAGCCAATGATGACAATTCGCCATTAGTGGTTAGTGGTACTGTTGAAGCTGTAAATAGTGCAAACCTGAGTACGCGTCTCATGGGTTATGTAGAACGTATCAATGTAAAAGTAGGTGATAAAGTATCTAAAGGTCAAACTTTAATTGTTATAAACAATACCGATTTACAAGCTAAAAGAGCTCAGGTAAACGCTGGAATTTCTGAAGCAAAAGCAGCTTTTACCATCGCTGAAAAGGATTATAACCGTTACAAAAACCTTTTTGATCAAAATTCTGCTTCCCAAAAGGAATTAGATGATATGACAGCGCATTATAATATGGCAAAAGCAAGATTAGAAGCTGCACAACAGATGAAAAACGAAATCAATGCTCAATTTGCTTATACGAATGTAAAAGCGCCTTTTAGTGGTGTTGTTACAGGAAAATTTATAGATGAAGGCGCTTTAGCAAATCCAGGAATGCCATTATTGGCTGTAGAATCACCACAAAATTTTGAAGTAATTGCTAGAGTTCCAGAAGCCATCATATCAGATATTAAAGAAGGTGAAACTGTTAATGTTGTGGTGTCTTCCATTGATGCTCAGTTAAAAGGAAAAGTTTCAGAAGTAAGTACATCTTCAGCAAATTCTGGTGGACAGTATTTGGTAAAGGTGAGTTTGGATTCAAAAAACGATAAGGTACGTACAGGTATGTTTACTTCAGTACAATTTCCGAATTTAAAACATCAAACATCAAACTCCACTAAAACAATCATGATTCCAAAGGACGCTATAATTACTAATGGTCAATTATCTGGAATTTATACCGTAAGTCAGCAAAACACAGCGGTTTTACGTTGGTTAAGATTAGGGAAAACTTTTGGTGATAAAGTAGAGGTATTATCTGGCTTGTCGGCAGATGAATCGTACATATTGTCTTCAGAAGAGAAACTTTATAATGGAGCTAAGCTAAGTATTCAGTAAACAATCAAAGTAAGCAGTTAATTTAAATTAAAAAACATGAAAGAAGGTTTAGCAGGAAAAATTGCCAAAGGCTTTATAAGTTCTAAACTTACAGTGCTTTTAATGATTGTTTTTATGGTCATTGGAGTATACAGTTCGTTTTTAATTCCTCGAGAAGAAGAGCCGCAGATTGATGTACCAATGGCAGATATTTTTGTGGGTTATCCTGGTGCAAGTCCTACAGAAGTTGAGTCTAGAGTTATAAAACCATTAGAAAAACTCATTTCTAATATCAAAGGTGTTGAATATGTGTATTCTACATCAATGCAAGAGCAAGGTATGGTGATTGTACAGTTTTATGTGGGTGAAGATATTGAACGCTCATTTGTAAAACTTTATAACGAAATCAATAAGCATATGGATATAATGCCACAAGGTGTTACGTTTCCTTTGGTAAAAACACGTGCTATTGATGATGTGCCAATGCTTGGCTTAACCTTATGGAGTGAGAATTATGACGATTATCAATTAAAACAAATTGCACAAGAGTTAACAGACGAAATAGAGAAGGTTAACGATGTATCTGCAACGCAAAAAATAGGTGGAAGAAATCGTGAGCTGCGTGTAGTTTTAGATAAGGATAAACTAGCCTCTAGCGGCTTAGATTTTTTATCAGTTGCAGAAATGATTAAAGCTAATAACCAGCAACTAAGTTCTGGTAGTTTTGATAGAAATGATACGGAATTTCTTGTAAAAACAGGTGAATTTCTTCAGACCAAAGAGGATGTTGAAAATTTAGTTGTTGGTGTATTTAAAAATCAACCGATTTATTTAAGTCAGGTGGCTACTGTATTAGATGGTCCACAAGTGCCAGTTAACTACGTAAGTCTTGGATTTGGTTCTGCCAGTGAAAAGATTAATGATTACAAATCAGAATATCCTGCAGTTACAATTTCTGTGGCAAAGCGCAAAGGTGCGGATGCTATGAAAATTTCCGATGTTATTATAGACAAGGTAGAGCACCTGAGAGCGACATTAATTCCAGATGATGTTCATGTGGAAATTACACGTAATTATGGTGAAACAGCTTCTCAAAAGGTATCTGAATTATTAATGCACCTAATTGGAGCAATAATCGCTGTAACTATTGTTGTTATGTTGGCTATGGGATGGCGTGGTGGATTGGTGGTGTTTTTGTCTGTGCCTATTACTTTCGCATTAACGTTGTTGAGCTATTACTTGCTCGATTATACATTAAACCGTATTACGCTCTTCGCTTTAGTATTTGTAACAGGTATTGTGGTAGATGATTCCATTATTATTGCCGAAAACATGCATAGGCATTTTAAGATGAAACGTTTGCCATTTAAACAAGCCGCTTTATATGCTATTAACGAAGTTGGTAACCCAACCATTTTAGCAACATTTACGGTAATAGCATCGGTTTTACCTATGGCATTTGTATCTGGTTTAATGGGACCTTATATGAGTCCGATGCCAATTGGTGCGTCAATCGCTATGTTGTTGTCGTTATTTGTGGCGTTAACGATTACACCTTATTTGGGTTATATTTTCCTTAGAGAAAAAGACAAGAAAGCCGATGCTTCGGTTGAAGATGAAACTTCAGGTCTTTCAGATTCTAAAATATTTAAGATTTATTCAAAGTTTGAAACACCACTTATTGAGAATAAAACCAAACGTTGGGCATTTTTAGGTATAACATTTTTCTTATTGATGGGTTCTGTTGCGTTGTTTTTCACAAAAACTGTGGCTGTTAAAATGTTGCCATTTGATAATAAGAACGAATTTCAGGTGGTTATCGATATGCCAGAAGGTACAACATTAGAGCGTACTTCTCTTGTAGCAAAAGAAATAGGGCAGTACCTTGCTACCAGACCAGAAGTTGTAAACTACCAAAGTTATGTTGGTACCTCTGCACCAATCACTTTTAATGGTTTGGTACGTCATTACGATTTACGTGGTGGAAGTAATATGGCAGATATTCAGGTGAATTTAACTGATAAGCACGATAGATCAGCGCAGAGTCATGATATCGCTAAGCTTTTGCGTCCAGACATTCAGCAAATTGCTTCAAAATATAATGCCAATGTAAAATTAGTTGAGGTACCACCAGGACCACCTGTATTATCTACAATTGTAGCAGAGGTTTATGGTCCGGATTACGACGAGCAAATCCGTGTGGCAGATTCAGTGCAATCTATTTTAAAACGTACAACTGATGTTGTTGACATTGATTGGATGGTTGAATCAGATCAAAAAGAATTCAATTTTAAAATAGACAAAGAAAAAGCAATGCTAAATGGTGTAGCGCCACAGCAGATTGCCTATACCATGAATATGGCTTTGTCTAATAGACCTGTAACGACATTATATGATGAAGATGCTTCAAATCAAGTTGGGTTGATATTAGCTTTGGATGAAAATGAAAAGTCGACACTACAAGATATTGCTAATTTAAAAGTAAAATCTCAACACGGTAATTTGGTTCCAATTATAGATTTAGTAACTATAGAAGACGGAACTAAACCAAAGAGTATCTATCGTAAAAATCAAAAGCGTGTGGTTTATGTTATGGCAGATATGGCAGGTGAGTTAGAAAGTCCGGTTTATGCTATTTTAGGTATGTCTGATAAACTTCAGAAAATCAACTTACCAAAGGGTTACAGTATGGATGAACTATACATTAGTCAACCAGAATTTGAAGATGATTATACAGTAAAATGGGATGGTGAATGGCAAATTACTCTAGAAGTATTTAGGGATTTAGGTATGGCGTTTTTAGGTGTAATCATCATCATTTATATTTTAATTGTAGGTTGGTTCCAAAACTTTAAAGCACCTGTGGTTATGATGGTTGCCATTCCATTATCATTAGTTGGGATTGTTCTAGGACATTGGATGCTTGGTGCATTCTTTACAGCAACGTCTTTTATTGGTATGATAGCCTTAGCTGGTATTATGGTACGTAATTCGGTATTGCTCATTGACTTTGTGAATTTAAGATTGGCTGAAGGCATTCCATTAAAGCAAGCAGTTATTGAGGCAGGTGCAGTAAGAACAACACCAATTTTGTTAACAGCAGGTACTGTTGTTATTGGAGCTTTCGTTATTCTTTTCGATCCGATTTTCCAAGGTTTAGCAATTTCATTAATGGGAGGGACCATAGTATCGACAGTATTAACTCTTTTGGTTGTGCCGTTGGTGTATTATATGATTGAAAGGAAAAATTATAAATAAAATCAGAAGCTATGAAATTAGTAATAGTAACAGCCGTAGAAGAATTTCAAAATGACGTTTTGAAATTATTTAAAGAGGCAAATATAGAGAGTTTCAGTACTTCAGATATTGATGGCTATAAGAGCACACCTAATTTGTTAGCCACATCGAGTTGGTTTCCTAGTGTTAAAGGTGGAAGCGAATCTCACATGTTTTTTTCATTTACTGAAGAAGAACAAATAGAACGCTTATTTCATTTAATCGCAGAATTTAATTCAGGTATTGAGACCAACAATCCAATTAGAGGAGTTGTGTTGCCTATTGAAAAATATATATAAAAATTTAATTATGAAAAATAGAATAGTAAGAGGTATAGCAGGAACATTTATTTTAATTAGTTTATTATTAGCGATATACGTCAATCAAAATTGGCTTTGGTTTACCGCTTTTGTAGGAGCTAATTTATTGCAGTCATCTTTAACCAAATGGTGTTTAATGGATACTATATTAGAGAAGTTGGGTGTGAAAAATTAGTTAAAATATGTAACATATTAATATAGATTGCGTCACATAAGTGTAAATAAATAAAATCATGGAATCTAATTATCATACACTCAAACGCACAGACAATCAGTTAATAATGATTACGCATTTAGCTCAGTTATTGACTTATATAACAGGATTTGGTGGATTAATAGTTCCATTAATAATCTGGGCAACACAGAAAGACAGAGTCGATGGCATGGACCAACATGGTAAAGCTATAGTAAACTTTCAGTTAAGTCTTATTGTGTATTGTTTAATAAGTATACCTCTAATTTTCCTGTTTGGTTTAGGTATTTTAATTCTAATATTAATGGGAATTTTAGCCTTTGTAATGCCAATCATAAACGCAATAAAAGCTAGTAATGGAGAATTACCTAGCTACCCATTATCTCTTAGTTTTATTAGTTAGTTACTCGTGCTGAACTTGTTTCGGTATATCATTTAAAGAGATAATAAAAAATGCTCATCGTAAAAGATGAGCATTTTTTTATTGTATTTTTTTGGTGTTACCTAATTATTTAACATCACTGGCATAACAAGCATAGTAACATGCTCACCTTCGTCTAATCCATCAACTGGAGTTAAAATACCAGCTCTGTTTGGTAGGCTCATTTCTAACTGAACATCATCAGAGCTTAAATTATTAATCATTTCTGTTAAGAAGCGAGAGTTAAAACCAATTTGCATATCATCACCTTGGTAATCACATGTTAATCGTTCTTCTGCTTTGTTGCTGTAATCTACATCTTCAGCAGAAATATTAAGTTCTGCACCAGCTATTTTTAAACGGATTTGATGCGTTGTTTTGTTAGAGAAAATACTAACACGACGAACAGAATTTAAGAATTGTGTTCTTGCAATAACTAGTTTGTTAGGATTCTCTTTAGGAATCACAGCTTCGTAGTTTGGATATTTACCATCTATTAAACGACAAATTAATACCGAATTATCAAAGGTAAACTTAGCGTTAGACTCGTTATATTCTACCAAAACATCTTCTTCATTTCCTGCTAAAATTCCTTTTAATAGATTTAAAGGTTTTTTAGGCATAATAAATTCAGCAGACTCAGTTGCACTGGCGTCATCTCTAGTATATTTTACCAATTTATGAGCATCTGTAGCTACAAAGGTTAAATTGTCTTGAGAGAACTGAAAAAATACACCACTCATTACAGGTCTTAAATCATCATTACCTGCAGCAAAAATAGTTTTGCTAATTGCTGTAGCTAATATATCTCCCATTATGGTTGTTTTGCTTGCATCTTCTACAGAAACAGCATTAGGGAATTCGGCACCATCAGCATAAGCCAAAGCATATTTACCATGGTTAGAACTGATTTCTACAGTATTGTTTTCTTCAACTACAAAGGTTAATGGTTGCTCAGGAAACGTTTTTAACGTGTCTAATAATAAACGAGCTGGTAAAGCAATGCTACCTTCAGAATCACTCTCTACATCGATTGTAGAAGACATTGTTGTTTCTAAATCACTAGCCGAAATCGTAAGTTTCGATTGGCTTAATTCAAATAAGAAATTATCTAAAATAGGTAATGTGTTACTGTTATTAATAACACCTCCTAATACCTGAAGTTGTTTGAGTAAATATGTACTTGAAACTATAAATTTCATGCTAAAAATTTAAAATTTTATCAATTATAACGTATCCTACAAATATATCTTAATCGTATAGATTTGTAAAACAAACTTATTAACAAATTCTAGGTGTATTTCTTCTTTCTAAAGAAGTTAAAAGCCAAACCAAAAACAGCAAGTAGTGCCAATGGTAATGCAATGTTTAAGAGTTGCCAAGTGCTGCTTTCTTCCTTTATTTTATCTTCATCAAGGTAAGCAACGCTTATTTCTTTGGCTCTAATGTTTATAAGTCCTGTATCGTCTAAGAGGTAATTGACAGCGTTAAGTAAAAATTCTTTGTTGCCATATAGAAAACCTCTATAATCTACACCTAGTTCTAAAGGTCTTCTTTGTCTAACGTCATTTTTTATAACATCACCATCAGAAATAACCACCATTTTTGTAGGAGAGCTTTTGGACTTAAAATTTTTCACTTTAAAAGGTAAAACACGTTGGTCATAAACCGAAGTGAATTCACCTTCTAATAAAACAGCCAAGTTTTGTGGACCAGAATTATATAAACTCTCATCAGGAGATTTGGTAACGTCATTTAGAGATATACTAGTTGGTACTCCTTCTAATCTAGATTTAGGGGAACTTTGAAGCAATATTGTTTTATTGACATCATTTTTAAGCGTGTCCATTGGACTTGCAAAATCGTAACGTACTAATTCTAAGTTTTTGGTAATAGGATGCTCTTGGTTAGACGAGGCCAAAGGTGCATATTGCCATTGAATAGGTTGCAATTGAGCTTGACTACCTTCTCCTATAGCCAACATAATTGGAGCAGAGTAGAGGTCTTTTACCAAACTAGGATTTACCCTTACACCATATTTAAAAAAGAAATCATTGAGATTAAGGTCTCTCATAATGGAGACGCTAGAATTTGTGGCATTTCGCAAACTATCCTCATCCATTACTACAGACTCAGTAAGCCATAAACTCTTTCCACCTCTCATGGTATACTGATCGAGTACCAGTTTTTCTTCATCTGAAAACGCTTGAGTTGGTTTAGCAACAACTATTAAATCGTATTGTTTAAGCTTATCTAAAGTACCTTGTGGGTTAGTTGCAACACTATCTAAAGTAAAAGGTGCAATTTTATAGTAAGACTGGGTTGTTTGAAGAAAATCTGCAAGGTTTAAATCAGCGAGTTCGCCATTACCTTTTAGTACAGCAATAGTCTTAGATTTTGAATTTACGAGTTTATTAAAAGCATCAGCAAACGCATACTCAAGGCCTTGAACTGAATTGTTGATTTGTTCTGATAGGTCTTGCGTAATACTCTTTTTTAATAGAGGAATTTTAACTGTTTGGTCTCCATAGCTAGCAAAAGCCCAAGGGAAAATTATTTCTTGCGTTACTTTACCTGTGCTATTATCTGTGTTGATATATGGCTCTAGTCCAGAGCGTGTAAGTTCATCAATAATTTGTTCTCTGGTAGATTCATCCTCAATAGGATTGATATAGTTAACTTTTATATTATTGGTTTTGAGTTGAAATTCTTCAATGATTTGTTTTGTCTCGGTTTGAAGTAATCTAAATTCTGAAGGAAATTCACCTTCTAAAAAAACATCAATTATTAATGGAGAATCTATATTGTCTATTATAGTATTTGTGGCATCAGATAATGTATAACGTTTGTCCTTGGTTAAATCAAAACGGCCATAAACCGAACTCGATATAGCGTTTACTATTACGAGTCCAGCCAATACAATGAGTATGTATATTAGATTTTTATTCTTCTTCATTACTCTCGTATGTAATTTCTTCTTGATAATGTCTTAATTCAGAGACTTTATCATTCTTAAAAATGATTTCTACACATTCCTTTTCACTATTAAAGGCACCAGGTTCAATGCCTAAACCATAATTCCATTTATTATTGTCATGATCTTTTATACTGTCATCCCAAGACAACCATTCGTATTTTCCTAAAAGTGAGGTTATTTTGGTTTTAGAAGCACCTATGAGTGTGTCAGATTCTATAGTGTTGTCAATCATCTCGTAACGTAAGGCTGGTTTTTCAATCCATGCTTCACTATCAAAATACTTTTGATGATGGTAATTGCTAACAATATTCACAAAAGGATAAAACATATAGAAATAAACAAAAGGTGTTAAAACCAAGCTGATTAATCCTGTTAACCATTTGCGTTTGTCTACCGTATTCAAAAACAAAAAGAGTAGTACAAAGACTACTATCATAAATATGACTAAAAAGGGTGTTATAATCATTGTTTCTGAATTCTAAGTTTTGTGAATAATAAAAACGCTAAAGCTATACTTATAAAATATATCAAATCTCTTGTGTCGATAACTCCACGACTCATACTGTTGTAATGCGCAGACATCCCAAGATTTTCCATATATACTAAATCACCAAATACATTGTAGTTTGAAAGGCCTTCGAAACCAAAATACATAAAGAAGGAGATAAATACTGCAATGATAAATGCAACAATCTGGTTGTCTGAAAGCGTAGAAGCAAACACTCCAATTGCTGTATAAGCAGCGACAAGGAACAGTAGACCAAAATAAGATCCAATGGTACTTCCCATATCTAAATTACCTTCTGGACTACCTAATTGGTAAATAGAATAAACATAAAGCAGTGTTGGGATTAATGCTAATATGATGAGAATAAAAGCACCAAAATATTTACCCAGTACAATCTGAAAATGTGAAATAGGTTTGGTGACTAATAGCTCTAAAGTACCTTGCTTTTTTTCATCACTAAAACTACGCATGGTTACAGCAGGAACTAAAAAGATAAGAATCCAAGGTGCTAATAAAAAGAATGATGATAAGCTTGCGACACCATTATTAAAAATATTAAAGTCACCTTTAAACACCCATAAAAACAAACCGTTTAATAATAAAAACACACCAATAACCAAATACCCAATTGGTGAGGCAAAGAAGGTGTTTATTTCTTTTTTTAATATTGCTAACATAAATTAGTATCTAGTAATTAGTAGAAAGTATTAAGTACAGTGGTTATGTGTTTAATCATAAATTTTTCTTTGCGATTCTGCAACTTTGCGAGCGTTTTTTTAGTAATCTAATATATTTTTTTCAATAAATTGTTTTATTAAATCAGTATCGGAAGCAATAACTTTTTTTGTGCTTAAATTAACTCTAAAGTGTGGGTAACAACTTCCTCCATCTAATACGTTTCCTATAAAGTCTTCTTTCCAATTCCCACTTTCTTTTGGTTTATTTGTTGGATTGCACATAAATAATATTTCAACAATCTTATCCAAATTATCATCATAATATGCAAAATATTGTCTTACGTAGGTATTGTGTTCTAATCTTTTCCTTCCTTCGTAACCTAATTTCTCTGCTTTCAATTTTCGAAATTGCTTAAGAATTTCAACATCACTTCTTATTAAGTTTTCTATTTGCCTAACTTCAGAATGACTTAGTTCAAAATAAGATTCATCATGATGTAGCATTTTAAAAATCACATATTCATCACCAGATATTATTCCTGTTTTATTTCCACAACTCAAAGTTAAAAACAGTAAAAAGAAAGCGATTTTTTTCATTTTAAACTTACCAGTTTATCCACACTCCAAGCTTCAGGTTTAGCATTAAACAAAGGTTTAGTTTTTGCCCAAACACTTTTAAATAAAGCTGAATGTCTGTAATTATTTAAATCATTTTCAGAATTCCAATAACTATACGTAAAAAAGATATTGGTATTGTTCTGATCACGATATAATTCTAAAAAATTACAACCTTCAAACGCTCTAATTTTAGATTTATTCGCTTCAAAATTAGCCAAGAATTCTTCAATCTTGGATGGTTCAAAACTCATTTTTACAATTCTTACTAACACTACTTAAGATTTTAAAAAGTTTACTGTTACTGTATCCATTGTTTTTAATCCCATTAGTGTAGAGGCGCTACCTACAGTGCTACAATTACTTTTATAGACCGCTATCTCCAAATAACCAGATGAATTAAAGACTACTAATCCTTTGCCTTCATCATTACGTTTAGATTCTTCAATATCAAAATTTACAATGTCACTGTATCTGTTGTGAATTTTTCTAAACTTGTGATTTCGAGCTGAGATTTCGTATTGTCGTGTTTTTTGCACTTCCTCAAAAAACTTCCTTTTAATGTTAGTAACAACATTACCATAATTATCTATGTATATAACACTACCTATAATTTGATTTTTGTCATCGTTAACAAATGGGTTCAAATTTTTAATAGGCTTAATAGTGTTAATAACTTTTCCAATTACCTCAAGTGTGCCTCCTCTTGCGATATGGCATGCTACTTTTACAAAAACATCTAGAACAGGAAAATTGGTTTCAATTTTATCATGGATATTAATTTCAACAATTTTTTCTGGCGCAATCTCCGAGCAAATCATGCTCATTATACCATTGTTGGCGCATATAAAGTAATGGTCATCTAACTTAACTGCAATATGCTTATTTTCAGGGCTTAACTCAGAATCAATTCCTATAATATGGATAGTACCTTTTGGGAAACTACTATACGCATTTAGAATAATATATGCTGCTTCAGATATATTAAATGGCGATACAGAATGTGAAACATCAACAATTCTAACTTCAGGTAATTCGCTATAAATAGCACCTTTAATCGCACCAGCAAAGTGATCTTTTTCTCCAAAATCAGTGGTTAAAGTGATAATTGCCATGGATTAATTGTTGATATTTTTTTTAGAATTGAGGTTGTAAAATTGTTAGATTTGTTTGTACACAATCGTTACACAAAACTAAGAAAAGAAAACAGATTAACACACTAAATTAATTAGCCTTTTGAACGAACTTATTCTAGAATTAGAAGAAATTACTCCAAAAGAATTCTTCGGTGCCCAAAATGCCAACATTGAACTATTAAAAAAATACTTTCCTAAACTAAAAATTGTTGCTCGAGGTAATAAAATCAAAGCCTATGGTGATGAAGATTTACTAGAGGAATTTGATACGCGAATGATGATGCTTATGAAGCATTTTGGAAAGTACAACAAGCTTGATGAAAATGTAATTGAGCGAATCTTAACAAGCAACAGTAGCGAAGATTATTCAACCTCTGCAACAAGCGGCGAAGTTATAGTGCATGGCGTAGGAGGCAAACTCATTAAGGCGCAAACAGTTAATCAAAGGAAACTGGTAGAGAGCATACGTAAAAATGATATGGTTTTTGCTATTGGACCTGCTGGTACTGGTAAGACCTACACAGGTGTGGCATTGGCTGTACAAGCTTTAAAGAGTAAGGAAGTAAAACGTATTATACTAACCAGACCTGCTGTTGAAGCAGGAGAAAATCTTGGGTTTTTACCTGGTGATTTAAAAGAGAAATTAGATCCTTATATGCAACCTTTGTATGACGCTTTACGTGATATGATTCCGCATGAAAAGTTAGAAAGCTATATAGAAAAAGGCGTGATACAAATAGCACCATTAGCTTTTATGCGTGGTCGTACGTTAGATAATGCATTTGTAATCTTAGACGAAGGTCAAAATACAACGCATGCACAAATGAAAATGTTCTTAACGCGTATGGGTAAAAACGCAAAGTTTCTTTTAACAGGCGATCCTGGTCAGGTAGATTTACCACGTCGTACCATTTCTGGTTTAAAGGAAGCTTTACTTGTTCTTAAAAATGTTGAAGGTATTGGTATGGTTTATTTAGATGACAAAGACGTCATTCGCCATAAATTAGTTAAGAAAGTCATTGCAGCCTATAAAAGTATAGAAAACAGAGATTAATTTTTATTAGGAGCATTTCCAGCTTTCCGCTGTATCTTTTTATTTGCTGACTTCGACTACGCTCAGTCACCAAATAAAAAGGATGCCGCTTCAATCTGGGCTAGGGTTCAAACTAAAAGTAATAAGCACAACAAACAAATAGCTAATACCCAAAAGCTAAAAGCTAAATAAAATGAATAACACAATTACAGACACCAATTTCAACTTTCCAAATCAAAAAAGTGTTTATAAAGGAAAAGTAAGAGAGGTTTATAATATAAACGATGAGCAATTGGTAATGATTGCTACTGATAGACTAAGTGCTTTTGATGTGGTGATGCCAAAAGGAATTCCTTATAAAGGGCAAATTCTTAATCAGATTGCCACCAAAATGATGAAAGATACTGAGGATTTGGTGCCAAATTGGTTAGTGGCAACTCCAGATCCTAATGTAGCTGTTGGTCATTTGTGTGAACCGTTTAAAGTTGAAATGGTAATTCGTGGCTATATGTCTGGTCATGCAGCCAGAGAGTACAAAGCAGGTAAAAGATTACTTTGTGGTGTGCCAATGCCAGAAGGTATGAAAGAGAATGATAAATTTCCAGAACCGATAATAACTCCGGCTACAAAAGCAGAAATGGGTGACCATGATGAAGATATCTCTCGTGAAGATATTTTAAAACGTGGCATAGTCTCTGAAGAGGATTATATAGTGTTAGAAGACTATACCAAAAAACTATTTCAACGAGGTACAGAAATTGCTGAGGAACGAGGCTTAATACTTGTTGATACAAAATACGAATTTGGGAAAACCAAGGATGGAAAAATTGTATTGATTGATGAAATCCATACACCAGATTCTTCACGTTATTTTTATGCAGACGGTTACCAAGAGCGTCAAGATAATGGTGAAGCACAAAAGCAATTGTCTAAGGAGTTTGTGCGTCAGTGGTTAATTTCTAATGGCTTTCAAGGTAAAGAAGGTCAAAAAGTCCCATTTATGAGTGATGCCTATATTGAAACTGTAAGTGAGCGTTACATTGAGTTATATGAAAACATTACTGGTGAAGCCTTTGTAAAAGCGGATGTTTCAAATATTCAGAGTAGGATAGAAGCTAATGTTTTAGAGTATTTAAAAGCATAGTTATTCCTTTTCTAACTTTTCTAGTTTCTCTCTCGAAAATGGATTTTCGTTTATAGCCAATGCTTTTTTGAAATTTTCTTTCGCTTTTTCTTTATTCTCTACCTCCAGATAATAATCGCCAAGTGAATCATAGACATTAAAACTTTTTGGGTAATAATGTATGTTCATTTCAAAAAACTGCTTGGCTAGATCATGTTTATTCATTTGCATGAGTTGATAACCCATTCCATTAATAGTTGCTTCATCAGGTTTATTTTCAAAGCCTAAAATTTCTGTTACTTTAGTGTAATGTGCCTTCATTCTGTCAACAATATCTGTATTTGGTGCCATAACATCAGCAAAACTTACTTCAAATTTATAGAAGTCGAAAGCAAATCTTAAACCATCATATGTTGTTATTAAGGGAGCTGAGCCATGATTATCATTTTCATAATATTTAGACTTAAACTTTAAAGTGTTGTTTTTAGAATTTCTTAATAAGTCTCTGGTATCAAAGACTGAATTGATATGGTCAGTCATTGGTCCCTTTTGTTTTCTAACTGAGATTGTATCCATGCCTGGCCCTAAGGTATTAGCAATACCTAAGTAAAGTGATTTGTTTTTATATATTTCACCATTAAGGTTTGAATTTTTTAAGGTGACTAAAAGAGCTTTATTGTCCCACCACATAGAAGGGTCAATAGAAATATAGCTTGTGAATAAACCTGGATTATTTTGTAGTACATCAATAACTAATAAACCACCAAAAGAATGACCAATAAACATTCTGTATGCAGATGTTGGATAATTTTTTTCAACATATGGAAATAATTCGTTCTCTAAAAACTTTACAAATTCTCTGCCACCTCCAGATTGAGAAACCATTTCTTCAGGTGCCATTGGTGGATATGGTTCAGATTTAGTAGGTGTCAAGTCTCGTGTTCGATTAGTATTGGGTATCGCAACAACCATCATATTGGGTATAATATTATTTGCAGCTAACTGTTGTGTCAAACCTACAACAGAAGTAAAATGAGCATCACCATCTAGTAAATAGATGACAGGGTAAGATTTAGAAGGAAAAGGTGGTACATGCACCATTAGTTTTCTATCTTCATTTAAAATGTCAGAGTGTAGACTATCTATTTTTCCAATAACGATATCATTTTGGCTAACAATTATATCTGATGTTAGGAATAATACAACTAAAAACAATTTTAAAATTCTCATAATTGATTGATTTAATGGCTTTAAGGTAAGTTTTTATTTTTAATATTTGATTTTAAAACTTCTTAAAGTTTGATTGAAATAAAGCGAATTATGTGAAGTGTTAGTATTTTTCTTTCAGAGTCTTAGTATGATGCTCAACATGATGTGCTGTCCACATTATAATCTCGCGAATTGGCATTTTGCCCATGAGTGGATGTGGTAGAATTAGTTTGTCTAAGTTTTTATCACTTATCTTTTTTGTTTTGTATTGTAGCTTTTTACTTTCTGTTTGTAATCGGTTGAGGATGTATTGTTTTTCATCAATCTCTGGAATCTTCATATTCCGTGAACCTTTAAACGTTTTTCCTTTAGCATCTTTTAAACGCTCGTGATATCGGTTAACAATAGTGTCGTAATCTCTAACAGATCTGTTGGCTTTTCCAAATTTATAACGGATTAAGAATTTTGGAAGGCTTAAGGCGTTATTGAGTGGAATGATACTTTGTAACAGATGTAGTGCTTGTTGCCCTTGTGTCCATTTTCCTTCAGGACCTTGTGACCAGGTTTCATTAGGTTGTTGCTCTAACCAACTGATTAACTCAGAATGCTTCGCATCTATAAGATTTGCAATTTCTTCTTTATCCATAAAAGTTGATTTTAGATAAAGAAAAGATATGGATTTTTGTTGAATGTTTAACCAGCTGTTAATTATTCTTCTTCCTTTTCCTGCACAACAACCTTGTCTTTCTTAAAGATAGGTACTAAGTAAGATAAATTAAAACCAAAGCCAACTCCAAAGCGACCACTGTCGTAGGTGCGATTAAAACCAGGTATATAAAGGTTTTCATAATCATTTGGTGCCGTTTCTGTTATTAAACCTTTGAGTTGTGCATTAATACCAGCATAGAAATTATTAAATAATTCTGCTTTTATCCCAATAATTATTTCTGCCCAAATTGCAGTTAGACCAGAGTACTCAGTACCCTCTTCTACAGTGAATTGCTGATTCCAATATTGGTTATAAACATTATAAATTTCGTAACTATTTAAGGTTTGGCTAAATGTACTGGCACCACCTCTAAAACCAACATAAATCATATTTTCCATATCTAACCAGTTTTTATAGAAGTTAAGGTCTATACCACCTTTAAAATAACTACCTTTAGTAGTGTTGCTTAGAACTTCATTTTCTAAAGTATATTCTTCATTTCCTATTTCACCAGCTAAGTAGATACGTTTTGTAAGGCGATAGTCACCCATAACCTCAAAACCAGTATAGTTGTCATCAAAAAAAGTACGAGCTAATTTACTAATATCAGCACCTAAACGCAGCCCGTATTTTTGCTTGTATATTAAAGTGTCCTTAACAGTTTTCTTATCTTCTTGTGCCATTACCATTGTAGAAAATAATAGCAACAGAATACTACTTTTAATGAAAGATGTGTACATGTACTGTGTTTTCATTTTCTACTAAAATTTCAATAATTTCTTCACTTTCTATCCATAAATCATCATCATCACCATCCGGATTTACTTCTACATCTATTAAATTAAATACACTTTTATACCCACAAGCTCTAGAGACATACTTAAATTCTGTTGTATATTCAATTTCAATAATGTCAATGTTTGAATCATTATTAGGATTATCATTTAACCTTAGATTAGTATCCTTTTCTAATATAAAACGAGATGTAGTTGTTTCTCCATCATTTGTATTTCCAATTAGAAGAGGAAGTTTAACGAAATTTGAATTTCTGTTATAAACACGTCTCTGTTGAGTATCAAAAATATCTTCTAATAAGACAGCACTAGAGTTATCTGTATCGTCTGGAATTGGTATATCAGGACTATCTCCATAGACCGTTAAACGTGTTACAGATTTTAGCTCGTCTTGTTCATCTGCGTCATAAAATTCTACAAAAAGTCTAGGTGTAGTTGGAGTGCTCTCAGCGCAGATGTCGTCGCGTTCGCAACTAATAAGTACTACTAAAAGTAATAGGAGTATAAATTTTAACTTTTTCATTAATTATTTTTCAAACAATACAACAGTTTCAATATGCGCTGTATGCGGAAATTGATCGACCAAACTTAACTTTTTTATTTGATATCCTGCAAGTAATAACTGCTCAGTATCTCTAGCTTGTGTGGCAGGATTACAAGATACATAAACCAAACGGTCTGCATTAAGGTTTATTATTTTTTTAAGGGTTTTTGGCGCAATACCAGCTCTGGCAGGATCTAAAATTATGGTACGTATCTTATTTTGATATTCTGGATGTTCTGTTAAGAATTTACCAACATCTGCAGCATAGAATTCTAAGCCTTTTATATTGTTTCGCTTTGCATTTTCTATTGCATCTTCTATAGCTGAAGCTACAATATCTACACCAACAATTTTAGTGTTATTTGCTTTACTCGCTACAATTTGTCCGATAGTTCCAGTACCACAGAAAAGATCTAAAACTACCGTATTGTCTATAGCTTCTTTATTTTCTAAAGCATAGTTAACTACTTTAGAATATAGTTTTTCGGCACATTTAGGATTAGTTTGAAAAAAGCTTTTCATGCTAATTTCAAAATTGAGGCCTAATAATTCTTCAACTATTTTATCTTTTCCATAAACTAATTGAATACTTCCTGTATTAGCTATAGTTCTGTCTCCAACCTCATCATTAATTGTGTGAAGTAAACCAGCAATTCTATCACCAAATAGTTGTACTAGATAGTTTGCAAATGCATCTAAATCAAATTGATCTAAGTCGTAAGAAGTTGTTACAAGATTAAAAAGTAGCTTATTGGTTTTGTAAGATTTTCTAACCACAAAATATCTAAAGAACCCTTCCTTTTTTGGGCCATGCCATGGTGCTAAACCAGTGTTTTTGCAGTATGCTCTAATATCTTTCAGGTGGTTTTCAACTTCAGCATCAAATAGACCAGAATCACTATTTAGATTGTCTCCACACCACCAAAGCCCTCTGCGTTTAAAGCCTAGTGTAAACTCATCCACATCTGTATTTGCTTCGCGATCAAAACCAATAGCAGAAAACCCATATTCCATTTTATTACGATAGTGAAAGGTATTTGGTGAACTTACAAATTCATCAAACTTAGTTTCTATATCTTTTACTTTACCAATACGTTTAAAAAGTTCTAGAGTACTTTGCCTCTTATACTCATGTTGTTTTTCTATAGGTAAATTAATATAAGGTGCGCCAGGAATATCTTGGTAAGGCATTTCTACTTCATCTTCAGAAGATTTTAAAACCTCTAAAAGTTTGCACTCGGCATATTTTTTACTTGACTTTTTTACCTGAGCCTTGACTAATTGTCCTGGTAAAGTATTAGGTACAAAAATTACAAATTCACCATGTCCATTTCTAATTCGGCCAATGCCTTTGCCGCCAAAAGCATAATCTTCTATTAAGATATCTAAAATTTCTCCGCGTTTTACAAACTTGTTTCGTTCTCGTCTTGGCATTAATCGTTAATTAGTCTGCAAATATAGTCGCATTTTAGTAATTGACTCAAAGAATTTGAAGGCAACTTTAGTCAAAATAATTCATAAATATTTATTAATTTGCACTCATCTAGGGATGATTTCTCTCCCACGCTGCTTTTTTAGGGCTTCACCATAACTTCTAAACATGGATGCGCAAAGTCACTAAAAGAATAAAGGTAGAGTAGGAACTCGCTAAGCGAGATTTGACATTTCATAATACTCGACTTAGTTTTTGTTTAATTTTTTTAAATATTTTGAAGATGGCTGTTTTAGACCACATTTCGTCGCAAGAAGCGATGGCACTAGAAAATAAATATGGTGCGCAAAATTATCATCCCCTACCTGTTGTACTTAGTAAAGGTGAAGGTGTTTATGTTTGGGATGTTGAGGGTAAAAAGTACTATGACTTTTTATCTGCATATTCCTCATTAAACCAAGGACACTGTCACCCTAAGATTGTTAATGCAATGGTGGAGCAAGCTCAACGACTTACATTAACTTCTAGAGCTTTTTATAATGACATGCTAGGGCGTTATGAAAAATATGCAACCGAGTATTTTAAGTTTGATAAGATGCTTCCAATGAATTCTGGTGCAGAAGCTGTAGAAACAGCTTTAAAGCTTTGTAGAAAATGGGCTTATGAGGTAAAAGGAATTGATTTAAATAAAGCAGAAATTGTAGTTTGTAAAAACAATTTTCATGGAAGAACAACAACCATTATATCATTTTCTAACGATCCTGTAGCTCGTAAAAACTTTGGTCCATATACAGACGGATTTATAAAAGTTGAATATGATAACTTAAAAGAGTTGGAAGAGGTACTTAGCACTACCCCTAATGTAGCAGGTTTTATGGTTGAACCAATACAAGGTGAAGCTGGTGTATATGTACCAAGTGAAAACTACCTAAAAGAGGCTAAAGCACTTTGCGAAAAGTATAATGTCCTTTTTATTGCGGATGAAGTGCAAACAGGGATCGCACGAACAGGTAGATTACTAGCTACCTGTGGCAATTGTACATGTGCAAAGAAAGATTGTTCTGGTACACCAGAGGTAAAACCAGACATTTTGGTTCTAGGTAAAGCATTGAGTGGTGGATTATACCCAGTATCTGCTGTAATGGCAAATAACGAAATTATGAATGTCATACAACCAGGAAATCATGGTAGTACATTTGGTGGTAATCCAATTGCAGCAGCAGTAGCAATTGCTGCATTAGAAGTAGTTAAAGAAGAAAATTTAGCTGAAAATGCTGACTTTTTAGGCAAGATATTTAGAGCAGAAATGAATAAGTACATTAAAGATAGTACTATAGTAAATTCTGTTAGAGGAAAAGGATTGCTAAATGCTATTGTGATAAATGATGATGAAGATAGCGATACAGCATGGAATATTTGCCTTAAGTTGAGAGATAATGGATTATTGGCAAAGCCAACACATGGTAATATTATAAGATTTGCGCCTCCGCTGGTAATGACTGAAGAGCAGTTGCTAGACTGTGTATCTATAATCACGAAAACTTTAAAAGAATTTGAATAACCGAATAAAGTTTTAATAAAAAAAAACCACGATAATTTATCGTGGTTTTTTTTGCTTCATTTTATTTGTTATCTACATCCAGCATTTTCAGCGGCTTCATAGATCTGTTGCATAGATTCTGCAGGTACATTAGGATTATTTTCTAACATTCCTATGTACCAATCAAAGAAAGCACAAGGGTTAACCATAGCCCATATTACAAACGCAAGACCAATAAATGATATAAACAATGATATGATTGCAAATATCCTTGCACTTTTCATTGCTGAACCGTTACTGTATGCTTCAGGTGTAGCATTGAATTTTTTAAGTTCCTGACTAGCAATTACAATTGCTATAATAGCTGCAACTGTACCAAGACCATAGGCACAACAGCATATTATTCCTATTACAGATAAAATGTAAACTAAAGTAGTGTTGAGTTTTTGCATAAATGAAGTTAATTAGTTGATAAATAGTTTTAATATATAATTAATAACAGCAGCTAAAAGTGTTAAGCCTGCTAGGCTCAATTTAATTTTTTCGCTATGTTTTATTTTTATAATCATATCAAAAATAAGGAATACAAAAAAAAGCATCATAGGATAAAGTGCAGGATACATTAAAAACGATGCCACAACATCACCTTTAAATAAAAGTGCTACAGAACGCTGAAAGCCACAGCCTATACAGTCAATGCCAAAATGTTTTTTGCTGGCACATGACAGCATGTAATCTTCTAGGCCTTTTAAAAGTATAAACATAAAGCTAATTTAATAATTTACATTTACTTTAAATAGTATTAGAATAATTGTCTTATACCTTATTTTTGTTTGAATTATTATAAAACATATGAATATTTCTAGAGTTATTAATCTTATTTGTGTAGTTGTTGGTGGTATAGTAGCTATATACGCTCAAGCAGGAGAAAAACAAAACACTTATCTTTTAATGGGAGGTATTATACTTTTAATGTTTGGTATTTACAGAACATCGCGAAATATTCCTAGTAAATACGAAAAACAGGAAGAAGAATCTTTTGTGAAATCTGAACCAATTGAAGATGATGAAGAAAGGTGATGTTGTTGAAACAATAGATGATGCCATAACAGGAACTGTTAAACACGTTTTAGGCACAGTCATTACTATTGAAGATACTAATGGTTTTGAGTTTCAGTTTGAAGAAAACGAATTAATGCTTGTGCATTCCAGCACATCTTTAGTTAATGCCATTTTGGATGCAGATATAGAGTCTGTAAAGAAAGAAAAAGAGACTTCAAAACGAAAAATTGTACCAACGGTTAAGCCAAAAGAGCGTCATGCTCCAAAGTTTGAAGTCGATTTGCACATACATCAACTTACCGATTCTACAAAAGGCATGACTAATTTTGATATGATGAATCTACAGTTGGATACTGCCAGAAGACAATTAGAGTTTGCCATTCGAAAGCGTATTCCAAAAATGGTGTTTATCCATGGAGTAGGAGAAGGCGTTTTAAGACAAGAACTCGAAACCCTTTTAGGACGTTACAATAATGTTCAGTTTTATGATGCTGACTATAAAACTTATGGTATTGGTGCTACTGAAGTTAGAATTTTTCAAAATTTAGAGCCATAAATTGTGTTGTTATTCTTCAATAACAATATCGTAAGTTAATGTTCCAAAATCTATATCTGTACCAGATAATATTTCTAAATTAGCACCAGTAACTAAAAAATTAACAGTCACAGCTCTGGTATATATATTACCTCCAATATGTTCTATTGGACCATAATTAGTGTTTTCTAAAGGGTTAAGGTAGTGAAACTCTAACTGTCCGTTAGCATCATTGTTACGGTTTGCAAGGTTTCTTGGGTTTTGGGTATCGGTACTGTCTTCATCTATCGTTGGTACTCCATCACCATCGTCATCTGCATCTAGATAATCTGGCATCATGTCTCCTCCATTGGGTAGATTGCCATCAGTATTTAATGGATTTGTCATTGGGTCATCATCATCATCTGAATCATTTAACTCGTTAATAGTTAGTACGTTGTCATTATCGTCGTCTTGGTCTTGGTAATCTGGTATGCCGTCTAAATCAAAATCATCATCAGTTAAATCTCCGTTGCCATTTCTGTCTTCGTAAATGTTTGGTATACCGTCGTTATCATCATCCACAACACTTACAGTCGCTAGTACTGTACCACCATTTTCAGCTTCGTAGTCTTCAATAATGGTTAAGTCTCCAGAAGGTATTAATTCGCAGAGTTCGTTATTGCCCAAACTTCTGTTGTAAGTCCTATATAAAAATCTAATGGATGACTCATTGATAGTAAATACAGTAGGGTCATCTACAGGTGTGGCTTCAGTAAATGGAAATTCTTCGTTAGCACCTCTTGGTATAATTAATGATAAAGACTCATTAGGATCTTCTCTGGTATCATAAATAAGAAAAGATTCTGTATTGTTGGTACATATTTCTAATTCTTTATCAAATTCTAAATCTACTGTAATAATATCACCATCATCACAGGCTGTTAAAAGTAGGAAGACAAAAATTATAAAAAAGTGGCGCATCATAAGCTTACATTTTGAACAAAAATAATGGATTTGTAAAATTATAACGTTGCATTATCTAAATAATTTTATTTGCGATATTTTTGCACTATGAAGCAAGTATATTTAGATAATGCGGCTACTACAGCTTTGCGACCAGAAGTTATAAATCGTATGGCAGAAGTTCTTGCCAATACTTACGGCAATGCATCTTCTACACATAGTTTTGGACGCTCGTCTAAAGCTTTATTGGAGCAATGTCGCAAGAATATTGCTAGCTATTTTAATGTATCAGCTTCTGAGATTGTTTTTACCTCTGGTGGTACAGAAGCAGATAATTTAGCTTTGCGTAGTGCTGTTAGAGATTTAGGTGTTACAGAAATTATTACTTCAAAAATAGAGCATCATGCGGTTTTACATACAGCAGAACAACTGCAAAAGGAATACAATGTTAAGCTAAGTTTTGTTAATCTTGATGCATGTGGAATGGTAGATTACACGCATCTTGAAAACTTGTTAAAATCATCTAATAAAGCTATTGTAAGCTTAATGCATGTAAATAATGAAATAGGGAATATCTTAGATATTGAGCATGTAGCCAAGTTATGTAAGGATAACGATGCTTTGTTTCATTCTGATTGTGTGCAGTCTGTAGGGCATTTTAAATTAGATTTGCAAGATATACCAATCGACTTTTTTGCTGCTAGTGCTCATAAATTTCATGGACCTAAAGGTGTAGGGTTCTGTTTTGTTAGAAAAGAATCTGGATTAAAACCTCTGATTTTTGGTGGTGAGCAGGAGAGAGGTCATAGAGCTGGCACAGAGTCTATTCATAATATCGTTGGTATGAACGAAGCTCTTAAAATAGCATACAATAATATTGATATTGAAAGAGAAAAAATTACTTTAATTAAAACCTACTTTATTAATCAGTTGAAAAAAGTAATTCCATCAGTAAGTTTTAATGGTGGTTGTGAGGATACTACAAAAAGTACATATACTTTAGTTAATGTCTGTTTGCCTTTAGAACCATCAAAGGCACCAATGCTTCAATTTCAATTAGATCTTAAGGGTATAGCTTGCTCAAAAGGAAGTGCATGCCAAAGTGGTAGCAGTCAGCAATCTCATGTTCTTTCAGAAATTCTTGATGAAGAAAAATTAAAGTATCCTTCTGTACGATTTTCTTTCAGTGCTTTCACAACTAAAGAAGAAATTGATTATACCGTTAATGTTCTTAAAGAAACTATCAATGCTTAATAATAATCTTTTCAGTTTTTTCTGTATTAGCTTTTGAAGTTACATTAACAATATACACACCATCACTTAAATCTATAGTTGATAATTGATAACGGTTAGATACAGAATTGTATAATTGATTGAGCATTCGTTTTCCAGCTACATCGAATACTTCAATGGTTTTTACATCTAAACCATTAGGGTTAATTACTGATAATAGGTGGTTGTTATTATCCTGGCGAATTGTTAAATCACTAACCTCAAGGTCATCAATACTCAATGCCTGTCCTGGTATAAATACTATTTCAAAACGGTCTGTATAATTACCTGGCTCTATGTTTAAGTCATAATCTTGATTTCTTAAATCAACATAAAGATTATCTTGAATATCGTGAATGTAAATACCTTGGGTATCTTCAAAATTTTGAACATCAAAGATTCTAAAACGTAATGGTTGTTGCTCTTCAATATCTACAATTAACGGAATTGTAAGTGCTTCATCAAAAGCATAGGCTTGACCGGAATATTGCTTACCATCGAGAAGAAAATAAGCATCAGTATCATAACTCTCTGAACGTTTTGGTTCTAAACCTCTATCATGTCCTGGTGTTGCAGAGTCATGAAAATTAAGAACTACTTGTCTTGTATACTGGTTTTCACCAACAGTAAAATCTACATTGATTCTAAAACGTTTATAATCTTCAGGAACTTCAGAAAGTCCATTTTCTTGATAATTTAGTCCAGGATTGGTGGTTCTAAAGAAATAACTGTCAGTTCCTTCTTTTTCATAGACTCTATGCGCATTCTTTGTTCTAACTGTTCCGGTTGTACCAGTAATTCCTTCGACCATAAAACCTTGTCCTATTGGTATATAGCGTCTGGCAAGCTTAGTTCCTGTTGCTGGTGGACCAGGAGGTAAGGAGTACATGTTATCTTGTTCATCATAAGTAAAAAATACAGCTGGTGTCGTCGTAATAACTGTTCCTGCAGGATTGATTGTATATTCAGAATAACCACCAATATAATCTTGTAATACGTGAGAAGGCACATTACCATATTGTTCCCAATAATAAAGTGTAGCTTCAATAGCATTAACGTTATCGCTATCGTGTATAAATGCAGCAGAGTCTATTGCACTTGGATAGGGATTACCAACTAGGGTAAAATCTCCTGCGGCCACAGGACTTCCAATAGTTCCATTATTAGGCTTTCCTCTAAAATCATAATCTGTATTGCCAGTTGTTGCAGTACCAGATCCTTTCATAGTAAATCCTAATCCTGGAGCTAAATCACCAGTATCACCTAAATATATCCATTGACTATACTGGTCAGAGGACACAAACGAATATAACCATCTATCTGAAATTGTTAATGGATTTGCTGTACCATTATAGCCATTTGTAAATGCACTATCATTACTATCAATTAAATCTACTGTTCCTAAGAGTGGGTCATCGAGTTGGTTAATCCTAAAATCATTATTAACTAGATTATCCGTTAATATTCCACCAACAGGAGAACACCAGTAATTATAAGACCACTGGTTTACAGTTCCATTTTGATAAACACTTAGTTCACCAATACCAGAGTTGCCTGTAGTGCCAGCACCTTGTAAAAGTTGTGCTTCACTTCTTAAATATAACTTGGCAGTAGATTCTTCGAGATTAACATCGTCCTCTACAAATAAGACTTGATCATTAACATAGACGTAGGCATTATTTCTAACACTGAGTTGTGCAGAAACCGCACTAAAACATAGCAATAGGCATGCGATGAGGGTATTTTTCATGCTTAATAAATTTACAACTATAGCTTAGTAGGGTAACCTAAAGTGAATTAGACAGTTACAAATTTATAAATTTTAAGGAATGTAAAGGAGCAATACAACGAGGATTTAAGTAGTTTCGCTAAAAATATGAGCTATTTTGTTAAGAATTAGTTTTCAATTAAGCAATCTGTAGCAAATAAGCCAGAAGAACCATCTTCATTGACACCAAAATTATAAGATCTCCAATTTACAAGATTTGAATTATGCTCAAAACTACCAGTATCCTGATTATAAGTATAATATTTTGATTCTATTTTGTGGTAGTTGTTCTTTGAAAATGCTTTAAAAAAAGCACCATCGATAAAGAATTTACCTTCTAGTAAATTAGGTAGGTTATCAAACTCTGAAAAAATAATTTCATACTTACCATAAAGCATATCAGAATCTTCGAATATATTATCTGGATTGAAATAGATTAATTCTTCAATTTTTACAAGATTTCTATTTTCAAAATAGAATGTCCTAAACAAGTCTGAACCTTGGTATTCTATAACTCTATCATCTTCATATTGGTAACTAAAAACTACTTTCTCACTTAGTAACCCTTGAGGAATAATGATACTTCTTTGAGCTATTCTAGAATTAATAATAGTGTAGTCATTTGTGGTATCACCATAAAACGATTCAATAGCACTGGTTATGCTTACATTGTTTTCAGAATATTCAATATCGTATTGAGTCAAATCAGAAATAAGCCAACCTGTAAGATTAGATCCCATAGGAAAAGGTGTTGGTCCACCGATTACTTTTATTACTCTATCATTATTATCATATTGAACTTCAATACCATTAAAATCTGGGTCGAAGCCATCAACTCTAAAACCTAAGTCTTCTCTATTGAAGTATTCGTAATAAAGTTGAGCAGGCTCATAACTGATTAATAGACAATTATTCTCTAAACTATTGTCATCACTAGTAGAACAAGAAGCAAACAATAGAATAAAAAATAAAAAGTATATATGTTTCATTTAATTATAGTTAAAATCTAGCTGACAATCTCAAGTTAAAAACACGAGGTGTTAAGTAGTTTGGTATTGCAAACTGTCTTTTGGTGTAAACATCTCTAACCCAAGTGTTAGTGATAGAGTTTTGGTTGTTAAACATGTTATAGATTTCAAAACCGAGAGAGAGTTCTCTAAAGGTCTTTTTCCAGTTAGCTTTATATGTTTTTGTTGGATTAACTAATTCTAATTGAATACCTAAATCTGCACGTCTGTAATCTCTAAGTCGTATCTGAAAATCGTAAGGATCTGCATAACTTGGAGAACCACCAGGAACACCTGTGTTGTAGACTAAATTAAGGTACATTTTTAGATTAGGCATATTTGGCACATAATCCTGAAATAGTGCACCAAACTTTAAACGTTGGTCAGTTGGTCTGGCTATGTAGCCACGATTATCAATGTTTTCTTCAGTTTTTAGGTAACCAAAACTAAACCATGACTCAGTTCCTGGAACAAACTCACCATTTAATCGCATATCTAATCCGTAAGCATAAGCTTTGGCATTATTATCTGCTCTATATCGAATTCTTACATTTTCTACAGTATACGTATTAACATTAGACAAGCCTTTATAGTACGCTTCGGTAACCAATTTAAAAGGTCTGTCCCAAATCTTAAAACTATATTCATTGCCTAATACTACATGAAAAGATTTTTGAGCTTTTACATTAGGTTGCACAACACCAGAAGAATCTCGCAACTCTCTGTAAAAAGGAGGTTGATAATACAAACCACCAGTAACCCTAAAAAGCATATCTTTTTCCCAGTCTGGTTTTATAGCTAATTGCATTCTTGGACTAAATACAGTTTGTGTATTGCTCTCTAAGTTTTCACCACTAACAGTCCAATTATGCATTCTAACACCAGCATTAAAGAATACTTCATTGTTTTTCCACTCTGTACGTTTGCTATACTGTGCAAAGGCTTGCACTCTATCTATTTTAACTCTATTAAGAGCTCTTATATCTTCAAATGCAGTTAAAGGTCCTTCGTAAGGTTCGTAAGGCTGTAGGTTTGGTATACTAAAATTTGGTGGTCGTATAGAAAAACCAGCTGAGTCTATAATTTCATATTCTACCAAACGGTCTCTAATATCTTCATGAGTGTATTTTACGGACCATTCTACTGTAGATTCTTCATCTATTTTATAATCACCTCTATGTTCTGCATTTATAATAAAAGCATCTAAATCGTTACGTGCATGCGTTAGCTGTGACCCAATACCTTCGCTAAATTCAACTTCACCTAAATTCTCATCACCAATGTTTGTGTTTACTTCTCCTAAGCGATATTGTGCAAAAATGTCGAAGTATTCTTGTTCTAAAGTGTGGTAGGCAGAACCAATAAATTTTAGAGTTAAATCGTCGTTTACAAAGTAATTAGCTTTTAAAGCTCCAAAATAGGTTTGGTACTCGTCTTCTTCGTTACCATCATAAAAAACCAAGAGTGCAACAGGTTCTTGTAACGTTCCGAAGTTGGTTTGTCTATTTTCAGGTTGAAAGTTATATCTGTTTAAAGATATATTTCCAAGAAAATTCAAATGAAACTTATCAGAAAAGCGATAAGTTAAATACGTCTGTGCATCAGCAAAAACAGGCTCTACGTTACCTTCTGTTTCAAGATTATTAAGAATTAAACTGTTATCTCTGTAGCGTATGCCTGCAATCCCAGAGAACTTACCATTTTTAGAAACGGTTTCAGCAGCAACGCTTCCACCAAGTAAACTTAAATCTGCACGCACTCCGAAAGCTACAGGATTACGATACGTAATATCTAATACAGATGACAGTTTATCTCCATATTTTGCCTGAAAACCACCAGCTGAAAAATCTACATTAGACACTAAATCTGTATTAACAAAACTTAATCCTTCTTGGTTACCTGAACGAATTAAGAATGGTCTGTAGACTTCAATCTCATTTACATAAACAAGATTTTCGTCAAAATTTCCACCTCGTACAGAGTATTGAGTACTTAATTCATTAGATATATTAACACCAGGAAGTGTTTTTAATATGTTTTCTATACCAGGTTGAGCCCCTTTTATTGTTCGTAAGGTTTTTGGCGCAATAGTTACCACACCATCTTCGTTTTGTCGTGTGTTGGTTGAAATTACAACTTCTGCAATTTGTTCTGCTTCAACCTTCATTACAGGATTATATTCTATTTCCTGTCCGTTTTTTAGATTAAATTTCTGAACGATACGCTTATGACTCAAATGGGTAAATTCTATAGTTACTTCAACATCAGATGGTATTCTCAGTTCATAAAAACCGTTTTGGTTGGTTGCCGTACCTTCACCAGTAGAGGCTTTAATGTTTACATCCTCAATGGGATTGTTTAATTCATCTAGTATAACTCCTCTTATAACTGCAGTTTGAGAAAAAGAAAGCATGCTAAAAAACAAGCCGAGAAGAAGGGTAAAATGTAAGCGTTTCAATTAGTTTAGTTTTATTTTCTAAAAAAGGTTGCTTCAAATGTAGAACTATTTCCAACATTATCGGTAACAATTATCTTTAAATCATTCTTAGTGTCTTTAACGATATTATCATTAAAATCGTGTACCAACATTTTTGTTTTATAATCATACTCCATTAAAATCCATTTGCCGTTAACTGTTGCTCTGTACTTGCTTATTCCAGATAAATCATCGTCAATTTTTACTTTTAGGTAGCGGTATTTACTTAACCATTTTTTGTCTTTAAAATTTACAGGTGAAATTGTAGGTGCTACAGTATCCATTGCTAAGGTATAAGTACCAAAATTCTTGCTACCTGCACTGAGAATATTACCTTTTCTTTTTGTGCTGACATAGCTTGGTCTTTTGTAATAACCATATAATTTGGCAATAAAGATTTTGTCGAGGTGTTCTGTTTTGTAATTGCTTAAATCGTAATTGATATAAAAATTCTTTTGTAAAGGAATCTTGTCTTCATGGAGGTGAAGCGTATCAGAACTTACACTAAAATCTATATCTACGTCATCATAAACAGTGTTCTTATAAAAGTTAACTGTAATAAGACCAGATTTTAACTCTGTCGCTTGGTCAGAATAAATAGTGGTTTTATTAGAAAAGTCATTTTCTAATGGTTTTAGTGTTTCGTATTTGCCTCTAATAGGAATGTTTACCCAAGTTTCATTGCCTTTATAATCTCTTATTCTTGCTTTGTATACAGATGACGTACTGTCTTCAACGTTAATGTAACCATTATCATAAGCATCTTTATAGAGGCTTAATGGATTATTTTCTTCAATGAATAATTTCTGAATTCGAGACTTTTTGGTTTTAAAGTATTCATAATCGATAAGACGTTTTATATGTTTTGTTTCATCGAAGCTAAAACGCTTAAAGTCTATTTCGAGACTTTTATTACCGTTAAAAAAGGTTTGTATGTTACTAACACCATTATTATTGGGTGCTAAATCTTGCTTGTCATATGAGGTAACACCAAATCCAATATTACCATATGCTGTAATTTTTTCAACCTCGTAGTCTCCATTTTGTTGAGGAATTAGACGTAGAGGAACACGCTCATTTTTGCCATTAATTACAGCATTTTCATCTTTAGGATAAGCATACACAGCAGATACAAACGGACGTTTAGTGTCCTTTATATCAATACCAAACATCATAGGGTTTATAGGTCGTTCTTGATTGTCTCTAATCTCAAAGTGCAAATGTGGTCCGCCAGAACCACCAGTATTGCCAGAATATGCAATAACTTCATTTGGAGCAACTAATAATTCTTCTGTACTAGGAAAAACTTCAACCTCATAGCTTTCCTTTTCGTATTGGCATTCCTTTATATACTTTTCTATACGATCAGAAAATTTCTGAAGATGTGCATACACAGTTGTATATCCATTAGGATGCGTAACATAAAGGGCTTTGCCATAACCATAATGTGAGATTTTTATTCTGCTCACATAGCCTTCTGCAGCAGTATAAACCTTTAAACCTACTTTACGTTGCGTTTTAATATCTAATCCAGAATGAAAATGGGCAGATCTCAATTCTGCAAAAGTTCCAGAAAGTACCAAAGTGATGTCTAATGGATTTCTAAAATAGTCTTGAGGATATTCTGATTGTGAAAACAATGAACTCGAAACCAAGAGTAAAAGCAAAATTTTTTTCATAAAGAGCACTATTACAGCTAAAATATCAAATTGAACAAGAATTGCAAACCAGAAAACTGTATTATTTTTCTGAACGTTTTAATTTTTAAGTTGTTATCTCAATTAAAAATAATTGTAAAAGAATTGTGTTTTTTAAATAGGTATGTTAAATTTGTTTCAACAGTATTGAATTACTTAAATGAGTAAAATAGAAGAAATTGTTGATGCTTTAGAGAATAAAATCAGCAAGGTTTTACATAAGCAAGAAGTCTTAAAGCAAACCAACGCAAGATTGTCTCAACAGCTTGAAGAGCAGCAGCAAAAACTTCTAGAGCAGCAAGAAGAGATTGCTTCTTGGGCAGATAAGTACGAAACGCTCAAAATAGCAAATTCAATGCTTGGTAGTGACGAAAATAAACGAGAAACAAAGCTCAAAATAAATGCACTTATAAGAGAAATTGACCATTGTATAGGTCAACTCTCAGAATAAAGTTGTAAATTTAGACTAGATGTCAGATCAATTAAAAATTAAACTTTCAATTGCCAATAGAGTATATCCGTTGACAATTAATCCAAAACAGGAAGAAGGTTTACGTAAGGCCACAAAAAAGATAGAGGCTATGATTGGTCAGTTTGAGCAAAATTACTCTGTAAGAGATAAGCAAGATGTTTTGGCAATGTGTGCCTTGCAGTTTGCAGCTCAGGTAGAGCAAAAATCGATAGATAAAGAATATGTTAATGAAGAGGTGCAAGAAAAGTTAGAAGCTTTAAATGACCTTTTGAACCAGCATATTTAACTCGTACGTTCTTTAAAATACAAAAAGGTTACTGCCTACATTAGTTATATTTTTTGATAAACTCAACGTTAATTCTTTAAAAAGGGTGAGTTTAAATTGTAAAAGCATGCTGCTAATACGTTATGTATTTGGGCAGATCCTTGATCAGTTTGTTAGCCCTAAACTTGTTTTTAAGGAGTTTATACAAAATCCAAAACTGATGTAGGCTTTTTTTATATACTAAACTAAACACAAATCATGGACACTAACACGATACTATTTATAGTTGGAGGAGTGGTATTAGGATTAATAATTGGCTACGTAATTGCAAAATCTTTGGAGAAAGGTAAAGCATCAAAGTTAATTGCTAATGCCGAGAGCGAATCCAAATCAATTTTAAAACAAGCTAAAGCAGATGCTGAGGCTTTAAAAAAGGATAAAATACTTCAGGCTAAAGAAAAGTTTATAGAGCTTAAAGCAGAGCACGAAAAGGTAATCTTATCGAGAGATAAGAAAATGGCAGAAGCCGAAAAGCGCATTAGAGATAAAGAATCTCAAGTTTCTAATGAGCTTTCAAAAGCTAAAAAGTCTAATCAATCTTTAGATGATAAAATAAAGGACTACAACTTTAGATTAGAATTCTTAGAAAAGAAGAAAGACGAAATAGAGAAAGCACACAAAAGCCAAATAAAGCAGCTTGAAGTTATTTCTCAATTATCAGCAGAAGAAGCAAAAGAACAACTAGTAGAATCTTTAAAAGAAGAGGCTAAAACAGATGCTATGGCCTTTGTGCAAGATCGATTAGAAGAGGCTAAATTAACGGCACAACAAGAGGCTAAGAAAATTATCATTAATACCATTCAAAGAATTGGTACGGAAGAGGCTGTTGATAATTGCGTGTCTGTCTTTAATATAGAATCTGATGATGTTAAAGGTAGAATTATTGGTAGAGAAGGTCGAAATATTAGAGCTATTGAAGCAGCAACTGGTGTAGAAATTATTGTAGATGATACACCAGAAGCTATTATTTTATCTTGTTTTGATTCTGTAAGACGAGAAATAGCACGTTTATCGCTTCATAAGCTAGTCACTGATGGTAGAATTCATCCAGCTCGAATAGAAGAAGTTGTTAAAAAGACGACTAAGCAAATTGAGCAGGAAATTATAGAAGTTGGTAAACGTACTGTAATAGATTTAGGCATCCATGGTCTTCACCCAGAATTGATAAAGATGGTAGGTAGAATGAAGTATCGTTCATCCTATGGTCAAAACTTATTACAACACTCTAGAGAAGTTGCTAAGCTTTGTGGTGTTATGGCTGCCGAATTAGGATTAAATCCTAAGCTTGCAAAACGTGCAGGATTACTTCACGATATTGGAAAAGTGCCATCTTCAGAGACAGATGTTGAAACCCCTCACGCTATATTAGGTATGCAATGGGCAGAAAAACATGGTGAAAAACCAGAAGTTTGTAATGCTATTGGAGCACACCACGACGAGATAGAAATGACAACGTTGTTATCTCCAATCATTCAGGTATGTGATGCTATTTCTGGTGCTAGACCTGGAGCAAGACGTCAGGTACTTGACTCGTATATTCAACGTCTTAAAGACCTTGAAGACGTAGCATTTGGCTTTACAGGTGTTAAGAAAGCGTATGCAATACAAGCAGGTAGAGAATTACGTGTTATTGTGGAGAGTGAAAAAGTATCAGACGAGAAAGCGGCAAGTTTGTCTTTTGAAATATCTCAAAAAATTCAAACAGATATGACGTATCCAGGACAGGTTAAAGTTACTGTAATAAGGGAAACAAGAGCAGTAAATATTGCTAAATAAAATGACTAACTCAAGTAATGTAAAAGGGTGTTCTATTAATTTAGATCGCCTTTTTATTTTCTAGGATGAAACTTATTTAGAACATCACTTAAGTGCGAACGATCCACGTGCATATAAACTTCTGTTGTTGTAATACTTTCGTGGCCCAGCATCATTTGTATAGCTCTTAGATCTGCACCATTTTCAAGCAAATGTGTAGCAAAGGAATGTCTAAAGGTGTGAGGCGAGACAGTTTTCTTTAAACCAGACTTCTTAACCAGATTTTTAATAATAGTAAAAATCATTGCACGTGTTAATTTGTTTCCCTTATAATTAAGAAATAAAATATCTTTGGATTCTGGGTTTACATCAATATGGTTTCTAATAGCTTTCCATATTTCTATATATTTTTTGGTAGACTCACCAATAGGAACAAAACGTTGTTTATCACCTTTTCCGGTAACCTTTATAAAACCTTCATCAAAAAACAAATCAGAGATTTTTAATTCAATAAGTTCGCTAACTCGCAGGCCACAACTATATAATGTTTCTAAAATGGCTCTATTACGTTCACCAAGATTAACACCTTGGTATTGGTAGCCTAGGTCAATAGTATTAATTAATAAATCTATATCCTCTACAGATAAAGTGTCTGGCAGTTTTCTACCAATCTTTGGAGACTCAATTAAATCCATAGGGTTAGAATCTCTGTAATTTTCAAAGACTAAATAATCAAAAAAATTTCTTAATCCAGAAATTAAACGACCTTGAGATCTAGGATTTATTGTTTTGGAAATGGTATATATAAATTCCTTTATCAGGTCATTATCAATCTTATCAGGCGATATATTTAATTGACTATTTTCTAGATAAGTTATTAGTTTCTTAATATCGTAACTGTAATTTTCAATAGAATTTAATGATAATCCACGTTCTATTTGTAAATAATGCCTATAATCTTTGAGTGCCTGAGTCCATTTCATAGCTAAGAAATATAGTTTTTAAGGGTAAAAACTAATAAAAATAATACGCAATTCATCGTATTTTTTCTAAATTTTGTTAATAACGTAAAAATTAAACACTTGATTTACAGGTGTTAACGAAAAAATGTTTACAATATTGTTAATAACTCTACCTTAAAATTTTAATATTATAAAAAAAAGACTTTAATTTGAAACTGTTAATCAATTTTAAAACTTAAAAGATTATGAAAAAATTATTTTTAGCTGCTTTTGCAGTATTTGCTTTTGCAAGTGTTAACGCACAAGAATTTAAAGCTGGTATCAGCGGTGGATTACCAATTGGTGATGCAGGTGACTTAGCGACTTTTTCTATTGCCGTAGATTTAGGTTATTTGTTTGAAGTGTCTGACGATTTTCAAGCTGGTCCTTCTGTTGGCTTCCAACACAACTTTGGTGAAGAAATTAATGGATTTGAAATAGACGATGTACAATTTGTTCCTGTTACGGCAGCAGGTCGTTATGCAGTATCAGAAGAGTTTACTTTAGGAGCAGACTTAGGGTATGCGGTAGGTATTAACGATGGTAATGATGGTGGGTTTTATTACGCACCTCGTGTACAATATAGTGTATCTGATGCCCTAGATATTGTTGTTGCTTACAGAGGCGTGAGTGTTGATGGAGGATCTTGGAATGTGATAACTGCAGGTGTCGAGTTCGGATTATAATTACAATCTTACATATATTAGAGAGAGGCAATTTTGCCTCTCTTTTTTTTGTATACATTTTGATTTAGAATTAACCTAAATAGTCTTAAGCATGTATAGTTTAAGACTTTTTTTTTGATTTTTTCAATATCGATAAAAAGCATCTTTTGTTAACAATTTTTTAAGTTTTATATATAGCCTATAACTTACATTTGCCGACCAAATTAATTTTAAAACTTAAAATAATTATGAAAAAATTACTTTTTACTGCATTAGCAGTTTTTGCATTTGTAAGTGTTAATGCACAAGAAGATGAGTCTAGTGCTCTAAGTAAAGGATCTTGGTTAGTTGAGGCTAACACTGGTTTTGGTGGTGGTGCTACAGGTGCTGCTCACAGATCAACGACTTCTTTTGGTTTAACTTCTATAGACGGAACAACTGTTTGGTCTATTGGTGGTGAAGCAGGTTATTTTGTAATGGATGATTTAGCTGTAAAAGTAGGTCTTGGTTATAATGATTTTGATGGAGCTTCTTCTTTTTCATACAAAGTAGGTGCTAAGTATTACGTAGCTAGTCAGTTTCCTGTACAAGTAGACGTTACTGGTGCATCTGGTGAAGATGTATTTGGTGATGAAAGCCCATTATGGTTAGGTTTACAAGGTGGTTATGCTTGGTTTGTTGCTGATAATATTTCAATTGAGCCAGGTTTACGTTACAACTTATCATTAAACGAAGATTTTACTGATGAAGGTGTATTGGAGTTAAACATTGGTTTTGCTTTACACTTCTAATAAGTATTATAACAAATAATAAAAACCGAAGTAAATGCTTCGGTTTTTTTATTGTCTTTTAGTTTATAATTTGAATAATTCCTTTAAATCGATATTATATCCGCTAAGTAGCTCAAAATTTTAACAATTGCAAGTTTAATAATTGTAAGTAAAAAACTACGTTTGTGTAAACTATTAAATATCATTTCTCATGAAAAAAATTTTACTTTCAGTTACTGTTGTAGTAGCAACTTTTTTAAATGTTAATGCGCAATCTGATTCTGGTGATTTTACGCTAGCACCGCAAGTTGGTTTAAATTTATCTAACTACACAAGTTCAGAAAACTTGGACAATAAGATTAGAACAGCTTTTAATTTTGGTGTAGTAGGTGAGTACTATTTTAGTGACCGTTGGAGTTTACGTTCTGGTTTATTTTATGATTCAAAAGGGACTAAGGTTGAGCTTTCCGGTGAAGATTATATTGATAAACTCAATTATTTAGCAGTTCCAATACACGCAAATTGGCATTTTGGTTCTAACAGAAATTGGTTCTTAAATTTTGGACCAACTTTAGGTTTCCTATTGAGTGCTAAGGCAGATACACCTGACGGTGAGTTTGATATTAAAGATGAACTAGAAAGTAGTTTTGACATTGGCTTGGGTCTAGGTATAGGTTATAAGTTTAATGTTTCGGAAAACACAGAACTTTTCATTCAATACCAGGGCTACAATGGTTTTGTTGAATTACTTGGATTTAGCGAAATTAATTTATTTAATGCAACGTCAGCTTTTAACGTTGGGGTTATATTTCAACCATAAGTAGAATAGCATATTAATTAAAAACGGAATTACTTAGTAGTTCCGTTTTTTTATACCTTTACTTTATGAAGCAACTTATTATAATAAACGGACCAAATTTAAATTTACTCGGTACGCGAGAACCAGAAATTTATGGTAGCCAAACCTTTAAAGATTACTTAGAAGTACTAAAAACTAAATATAACAATATTAATCTAGATTATTTTCAATCTAATATAGAAGGTGAGCTTATTGATAAGTTGCATGACGTTGGTTTTAGTTATGATGGTATCATTTTAAATGCTGCTGCGTATACGCATACCTCTGTTGGTATTGGAGATGCTGTAAAAGCTATAGAAACACCTGTTGTAGAAGTGCATATATCTAATACCTTTTCGCGTGAAGAATTTAGACACCAATCGTATATTTCACCAAATTCTAAAGGTGTAATTCTAGGTTTTGGTCTTAAAAGCTATGATTTGGCAATAGAAAGCTTTATCTTTTAATATGAAAAAACGTATCCTGTTCTTATTATTCGTTTGTTTTGGTATTGTGGCTTCGGCACAAACAGAATTTGGAATTAAAGGTGGGTTAAACTTTACCTTTTTTAAGGTTAATGAAGGAGATTTTGGTACTAATCCAGATACTGAAATAGGTTATTATGGTGGTATTTTTGTTGATCTTCCTATAGATAATGGATTTCATATTCAGCCAGAACTACTTTATAAAGGTATAGGTGATTTTAGATTTTTAAATGCGCCTATATATTTAAAATATGATATTTATGATACGGTCCATATTTTGGTAGGACCAAGTTTAAATTACTTCTTTGATTTTTTCTCTAATAAATTTAAGGTAAGAGCAGATCTAAGTTTGGATTATGATTTTTCTTTAGATTTAAGCATGCACATGAAATATACTATTGGTTTCGAAGAACTCTCTCCCAACGTGCTATTTCTAGGTTTAGGCTTAAGGTTGTAAATTGCCCGTTATTTTTATTATAAAATATTATGGTTTTTTCACATTCAATTAACTTCAATTTTCAATTTGATTAGGATTTGATTAGGATTTTTTAACAGCTACACATTCTATGTTTGCTAATATTAATTCTAACAACAATCAATCATGAAGAAAATCATTTTAACTACAGCTTTTATTATTTCTACAATTACGAGTGTTTTTGCACAGACATATTCTGAGGATGATAAAAATAAAACCACTTTTGGTGTGAAGGCTGGTATTGATCAGACATTTGTATCTAATGCAGATAGTTCATTCGATCAAATTAATTATTATGCGGGCTTATTTGCTGAAACACGTCTTTCAAAAAGAGTAGTTTTCAATTTGAATTAAGGTATTTAACATACAAACAGGATCATTTTATTGAAGTTCCTTTATTGCTTAAATATCATATTACTGATAAATTTAGATTATTTGTAGGTCCTAGACTCGATTTTATTTTAGACGAAAGACCAACAAATGCAAAAAACTTTAGTCTTGCTGCAGAGCTAGGATTGGAATATGATATTAGCAAAAATTTCTTCATTAATGCAACAATGAGTTATAGTTTTGAAAACCAAATAAATTTAGACCAGTTTAATGTAGGCTCAAGGCAAAATATTCGTTTTGGTATTGGCTATAAGTTCTAAAAAGAAAAAGCGATTCATTTGAATCGCTTTTTTTAATATATAAAATGATTATAGTAAATATACAATCTATAAGTGAATTACTTCATCATAAGCATCTGCTACAGCTTCCATAACAGCTTCACTCATTGTTGGGTGAGGGTGAACTGCCTTTAATACTTCGTGACCTGTAGTTTCTAATTTACGACCTAATACAGCTTCTGCAATCATGTCCGTAACACCAGCACCAATCATATGACATCCTAACCATTCTCCATATTTAGCATCAAAAATCACCTTTACAAAACCATCTTTGTTTCCACCTGCACTTGCTTTACCAGATGCAGAGAATGGGAATTTTCCAACCTTAATGTCGTAACCTTGTTCTTTTGCTTGAGCCTCTGTAAGACCTACACTAGCAACTTCTGGCGAGCAGTAAGTACAACCAGGTATGTTTCCATAATCAAGCGCTTCTACATGCATTCCTGCTATTTTTTCAACACAAAGAATACCTTCTGCAGAAGCAACGTGTGCTAAAGCTTGTCCAGGAGTAACATCTCCAATAGCATAGTAACCAGGTATGTTAGTTTGGTAATAGTCGTTTACTAAAATTTTATCTCTATCCACAGCGATGCCTACATCTTCTAATCCAATATTTTCAATGTTAGATTTTATACCTACAGCAGAAAGTACGATGTCAGCTTCTAAAACTTCTTCACCTTTTTTAGTTTTTACTGTAGCTTTAACACCTTCTCCAGAAGTATCCACAGAAGTAACTTCAGCAGAAGTCATAATTTTAATTCCAGATTTTTTGAAGCTACGCTCTAACTGTTTAGAAACTTCATCATCTTCAACAGGAACAATTTTTGGCATATATTCAACGATGGTGACTTCCGTTCCCATTGCGTTGTAGAAATATGCAAACTCAACACCAATAGCACCAGAACCAACTACAATCATTTTCTTAGGTTGTTTATCTAGTGTCATCGCCTGTCTGTAACCAATTACTTTTTTACCATCTTGAGGTAAACTTGGTAACTCGCGAGAACGCGCACCAGTTGCAACTATGATATGATCAGCTGAATATTCTTTACCATCAACGTCTACTTTCTTTCCAGGTTTAACTTTGCCGTAGCCCTCAATAACATCAATTTTGTTCTTTTTCATTAAGAACTTAACACCATTACTCATACCGTCTGCTACACCACGACTACGTTTTACTACGGCATCAAAATCGTGTTCTGCATCTTTAACTTTTAAACCATAATCTTCAGCATGTTTTAGATATTCAAAAACCTGAGCAGATTTTAAAAGTGCTTTTGTAGGGATACAGCCCCAATTTAAACACACACCACCAAGACTTTCTTTTTCTACAATGGCAGTTTTAAAACCTAATTGAGATGCTCTAATTGCTGTTACGTAGCCACCAGGACCACTTCCTAATACTATGATATCGTATTTACTCATGAGTAATTTTTTAGTTGAATTTTGAGAGTACGAATTTACGAAACCAAAATGTAATATTAAAGGTCTTCTGTAAAATGTCTTTTGCCTTTATCTTTAGAAAATTTTTCTTTGTTGTAATCTTTTGATTTTCCTTTAGGTATAGATAAGGATTGCCAATTATTTCCTTTAGCAAGTTTTCCTAAAAATACAATTTGACCAACATGGTAAGCATAATGCATCATTTGTCGATTTACAGCTTCAACAACTGTGTGGCCTTGATTTCTTATGTAGATTATACGCTCTAAATCTTCATTCTTTAAAGGTTTTATAGCGCCAAACAGACAATCCCAACCTTTATCCCATGCGGATAGAAGTTCTTCTTTAGAGTGAAATGTATCAATAAATTCTTTATCTCGTTGTCTCCATTCTTTTTCACCATCTTCGGTTAGAAAATTGGTCCAGCGACTTAGCATGTTGCCAACAATATGCTTTACTATTATAGATATAGAATTTGAATCTTCAGCAAACTCTCTTTTTAATTCATCTAAAGTTAAGTTTGCAAAAGTTTTGTCTCCCAGACTTTTGTAATATTCAAATTGCTTAATACTACTCTCAATGTAACTATTCATCATCTTTAGTGTCATCTGGTACAAAATTTAATGCCACACCATTAATGCAATGACGCTTTCCGGTTGTATCCTTTGGTCCATCATTAAAAACATGGCCTAAGTGCCCACCACAAGTTGCACAATGTTCTTCGGTACGTGCATATCCAATTTTATAATCTGTTGAAAAGGCAACATTACCTTCTATTTCTTTATCAAAACTTGGCCAGCCAGTACCTGAATCGAATTTATGTTCGCTTTTAAATAAAGGTGTATCACAAGCTGCACAATGATAAACCCCTTTTTCGTAATTTTTGTTTAGTGGACTAGAGAATGCACGTTCGGTACCAGCTTCTCTAAGAACATAGTATTCCATTTCAGTTAATTCAGCTTTCCATTCAGCTTCAGTTTTAGTCACAGGAAAAGTTTCTTCTTTGGTTTCCTTTTTTTGGGCTGTGGAGTTGCAGTTTAGGAACAAGCCCAATACAAGTAATAATGTTATCTTTTTCATAGGTTAAAGTTAAATAATATAATTGCTACTTCAAGTCGAATTAAGATAACTTTAATTACAAAAAATGTAATATTTATTTTACGAGAGTCCTTATGTTTTCAGGTTAATATTCGTTAACTTTAGACTTTAATAAAAATATAAATGCGTATAATTCATATCAGTGCTGAATGTTATCCTGTTGCTAAAGTAGGAGGTCTTGCAGATGTTGTTGGAGCTTTGCCGAAATACCAAAATAAGTTAGACGTAGAGAGTGCTGTAATCATGCCTTTTTATAATAATAAATTTACGCAAAAGAATACATTTAAGTCAATTTATAAGGCCAATATAGATTTGGGTGAAGTTAAGCACCATTTTGAGGTGTTAATGACAAAAAATACTGTTCTAGATTTCCCTGTATATTTTATAGATATTAAATCATTGTTACACAAAGATTATGTCTATTCTGAGGATGATACAGATCGTTTTTTAGCATTTCAGATTGCTGCCATGGATTGGTTACTAGCCTTAGATGAAAAACCAAATTATATTCACTGTCATGATCATCATACTGGGTTAATTCCTTTTATGGCACAAGAGTCTTTTAAGTATGAAGTGTTAAATAAAATACCCATAATAACAACAATTCATAATGCACAATATCAAGGATGGATGTCTTACGAGCATTTGAATAAAATTCCTGAGTTTAATTTGGATAATATTGGGCTATTGGATTGGAATGGTGTCATAAATCCTCTGGCTACTGCTATAAAGTGTGCTTGGCGAGTTACTACTGTATCACCAAGTTATATGGATGAGTTAATGCAGAATGCTAATGGATTAGAAGCGCTTTTAAGCTCTGAAAGACAAAAGGCGATAGGTATTTTAAATGGAATAGATTCTGATGTTTGGAATCCAGAAACTGATGAATTCATCATTAAGAATTTTAAAAAATCCACTGTAGTTTCAGGAAAAAAAGCCAATAAAAAATGGTTGTGTAAGGAGTTTAATCTTGATGAATCTAAGCCTTTGTTTGCTTTTATAGGTAGGTTGGTAGGTGAAAAGGGTGCAGAGTTGCTTCCACGTGTTTTTTACAAGGCATTACAATCAAAAGAGATCTCAATTTTGTTATTAGGTTCTGGTATGCCACAAACTGAAGCAGAATTAGTATCTTTAAAGAACGTTCATACAGGTAATTATAATTGTTTCATTGGTTATGATGAGAGGTTGTCGCATATTATTTATGCAGGTTCAGATTTTTTATTAATGCCCTCGCGTGTAGAGCCTTGTGGATTAAATCAAATGTATTCCTTACGCTATGGAACAGTGCCGATTGTTAGGCGAATAGGTGGCCTCAAAGATACTGTCATTGATATTGATTATCATAAAGGATTTGGGATAACCCATAGTGACGTATCAGAACATTCAATATTAGATGCAATTAATAGAGCAAAACAATTTTACAAACAAGAAACCATGTTTAAGAATAATCAAAAGACAATTATGACTATTGATAATTCTTGGGAGGTTTCAGCAAAAGCATATATAAATTTATACAATTCAATAACTTAAAATCATGATTAACGATAAAGTATTGTCAATAATTCTAGGTGGTGGACAAGGGTCTCGTCTATACCCTCTTACAGAAAAACGCTCTAAACCAGCTGTACCGATTGCAGGAAAATATAGATTGGTAGATATACCTATTTCTAACTGCATTAATTCTGATGTGAAGCGAATGTATGTCTTAACTCAGTTTAATTCTGCGTCCCTCAACAGACATATAAAAAACACTTATCACTTTAGTTTTTTTAGTTCGGCATTTGTAGATGTATTGGCAGCAGAGCAAACACCAGAAAGTAAGTCATGGTTTCAAGGTACTGCAGATGCTGTAAGACAAGGAATGCAGCATTTTTTGAGACATGATTTTGAGTATGCTTTGATTTTGTCAGGTGACCAGTTATATCAAATGGATTTTAACGAAATGATAGAGGCTCATAGTAAGTCTAATGCAGAAATTTCTATTGCAACAATTCCTGTTACAGAAAAAGAGGCAACTTCATTTGGGATATTAAAAACAGATAAAGATAATGTAGTGACTTCATTTATAGAAAAACCAGATGCTAGTCTATTACCAGATTGGGTATCGCCTACAAGTGCAGAAATGCAAGCACAAGGAAAAAATCACTTGGCATCAATGGGTATTTATATCTTTAATAGAGATCTTCTGGTTGAATTAATGAAAAACCCTGATACTATAGATTTTGGTAAAGAAATTATACCGCAATCTATTGATAAACATAAAACGCTTAGCTATCAGTACGAAGGCTATTGGACAGATATTGGTAACATTGACTCATTTTTTGAAGCTAATCTTGGTTTGACAGACGAAATACCAAAGTTTAACCTCTACGATTCTAAACAACGCGTCTATACTAATGCCAGAATTTTACCAACCTCAAAAATATCTGGAACAACATTAGATAGAGCTGTTGTAGCAGAGGGCTGTTTAATTTCTGCAGCAAAAATTGAAAAATCTGTAATAGGTATTAGATCTCGTATAGGAAAAGATTCTACAGTAATTAACACATACATGATGGGTAATGATGATTATGAAACACTAGAAGGTATTGAACGTCAAAACACAGAAATTCTGGCAGGCATTGGAGAACGTTGTTTTATCAAAAACACAATAATAGATAAAAATGTTTGTATAGGTGATGATGTAAGAATTAATGGTGGCCCTCATCTTGAAGAAACAGAAACAGATAAATATGTAGTAAAAGATGGGATTGTAGTCATTAAAAAAGGTGTAGTTATACCAAAAGGTTTTGTTTTATAAATATGGCAGAAGTAATTGCACACAGTTTATTTACAGATTTTGATATTGGTTTGTTTAAATCTGGTAAACATTATCGTCTTTACGAAAAATTCGGTTCTCATATTACAACCGTTAATGGAGTAGAAGGTACCTATTTTGCGGTTTGGGCACCAAGTGCTAAATCAGTTTCCGTTGTTGGTGATTTTAACTTTTGGTTAGAAGGAGATCATAAACTTAATGTGCGTTGGGACGAAAGTGGTATTTGGGAAGGCTTTATACCAGGTGTTGGTAAAGGCAACATTTACAAGTATAAAATCCATAGTCATCATAATGATATAAAAACTGAGAAGGCAGATCCGTATGCAAGACGTTGTGAGCATCCACCAAATACAGCTTCAATAGTTTGGGAAGATGATTATAAGTGGAAAGATACCAAATGGATGAAAAAGCGTAAAGAACACAACGCTTTAGATGCTCCTTTTTCAGTTTACGAAGTTCATTTAGGCTCGTGGAAAAAGAAAGTTGAGGAAAATAGATTCTTAACCTATGACGAGCTTGCAGAAGATCTTGTGACGTATGTAAAGGATATGAACTTTACGCACGTAGAGCTTATGCCAATTATGGAATATCCTTACGATCCATCTTGGGGTTATCAGCTTACAGGTTATTTTGCACCAACATCGCGCTTTGGTTATCCTGAAGATTTTAAATTACTAGTAGATAAACTTCATCAAAACGATATAGGAATCATTTTAGATTGGGTGCCTTCGCATTTTCCTGAAGATACTCATGGTCTAGGTTTTTTTGATGGTTCTGCCTTGTATGAACATCCAGACAGGCGCAAAGGTTATCATCCTGATTGGAAAAGTTTAATCTTCAATTATGGAAGAAACGAAGTAAAGTCATTCTTGATTAGCAATGCTATTTTTTGGCTAGATCAATATCATGCTGACGGTCTAAGGGTTGACGCTGTTGCGTCAATGCTGTTTTTAGATTATAGTAGAGAAGAAGGTGAGTGGGAACCAAATATGTTTGGAGGTAGAGAAAATCTTGAAGCTATCTCATTTATGCGCGAAATGAATGAAGCTGTTTACACTTCGTTTCCAGATGTTCAAACTATTGCAGAAGAATCAACATCATTCCCTATGGTTTCTAAGCCAACTTACCTTGGTGGATTAGGTTTTGGAATGAAATGGATGATGGGTTGGATGCACGATACATTGCAGTATTTTGCTAAAGAACCAATTTACAGAAAACATCATCACAATGATTTAACCTTTAGTATGACTTACGCATTTACTGAGAATTTTATGCTGCCATTAAGCCATGATGAAGTTGTTTATGGGAAGCAATCTATTTTGGGTAGAATGCCAGGTGATGAGTGGCAACGTTTTGCGAACTTAAGGCTTTTGTACTCTTATATGTTTACACATCCAGGAACAAATCTTTTATTTCAAGGTGCTGAATTTGGGCAAAGTGAAGAATGGAATTTTCAACAAAGTTTAGATTGGCATTTATTACAATATGCTCCTCATAAAGGTGTGCAAACATTAATTAAAGACTTAAATGCTTTATATAGAAAAGAACCAGCTTTACACCAAAAACAATTTATTGGCGAAGGTTTTGAATGGATAGATTACAACGATTCTGAAAATTCTGTTTTGTTATACATTAGAATAGGTAATAATACCGAAGATGATATAATTGTAGCATGTAACATGACACCAGTGCCAAGAGAAAATTATAAAGTAGGAGTGCCGAGAAAAGGAAAGTTAAAAGAAATATTCAATAGTGATTCAAAAAAATATTTTGGTTCTGGAGAGTATAAAAATAAAATGCAAACTGTAAAATCAAAACCTTGGCAATATAGAGACTACTCTGTTGAGGTTAATATTCCACCACTTGGAATGTTAGCTTTCAAATATTCTAAATAAAGTGCTGATATTCTGTTTGATATTTACGATTTAAGCAAAATTAGCACTCGAAAACGTTATAGTTGACAATTCGGTATAATTACAGTGCAAACAACTTTCTTAAGTTCTAATTTTTCCGTTTTTTTACACGCCCTTTTATATTAAATCATGCTATGATTACAAATACAGAATTAGAAAATAAAGGAAATCAGTTTCCATCAAAAATAATAGGCTTTGAGAAAGATGTTGATAAGCTTTATTTCTCAACAGACAACGATGTTATTCTTCAATTAACAGTTGTACGCGATAGTCTTTTAAGATTTAGATATACAACCGTAGGTACTTTTGATAATGATTTCTCTTACGCCATAACCAAATATGCAAGTATTGGTTACAATAAATTAGAAATTGAAGAAAATGAGGATTCTTACGTTGTAGTTACATCAAAATTAAGATGCGAAATTTCTAAAGAAAGTCTCCGAGTTTCAATTTACGATGCCAAAGATGATATTTTAATTAACCAAGATGAGATTGGTTTTCATTGGGAAGAGAGTTACGAGTATGGTGGAAATATCGTAAAGATGAGTAAAGTTTCTAATGATGGTGAGAGTTATTACGGATTGGGTGATAAACCCAACCACTTAAATCTAAAAGGTAAGCGTTATAATAATTGGGTAACAGATTCTTATGCTTACGGAAAAGATACAGATCCAATTTATAAGGCTATCCCTTTTTACACAGGTTTACATCATGGAAAAGCTTACGGGATTTTCTTTGACAATTCTTTCAGAAGTTCATTCGATTTTGCTCAAGAAAGACGTAATGTAACTAGCTTTTGGGCGCAAGGAGGAGAAATGAATTATTACTTTTTCTACGGTCCAAAAATGAATGATGTTGTGGAAAGTTATACTGATTTAACAGGAAAACCTCACCATTTACCACCACTTTGGGCACTTGGCTTTCATCAATGTAAGTGGAGTTATTATCCAGAAAGCAAAGTAAAAGAAATAACATCAAAATTTAGAGAGCTTCAGATCCCTTGCGATGCTATTTATTTAGATATCGATTATATGGATGGTTTTCGTTGCTTTACATGGAATAAGGAATATTTTCCAGATCCTAAGGGTATGGTTAAAGAACTAAAAGAGCAAGGTTTTAAAACTGTAGCCATAATAGATCCAGGTATTAAAATCGATAAAGACTATTCAGTTTTTAAAGAAGCCTTAGAAAAAGATTATTTCTGTAAGCGTGCAGATGGCCCATACATGAAAGGAAAAGTTTGGCCTGGTGAGTGTTATTTTCCAGATTTTACAAATCCGGAAGTTAGAGATTGGTGGTCAGGACTTTTTAAAGAACTTATTGAAGAGATTGGCATTAAAGGAGTTTGGAATGACATGAATGAGCCTGCTGTAATGGAAGTACCTAATAAAACTTTTCCAGATGATGTAAGACATGATTACGACGGAAATCCTTGTAGCCATAGAAAAGCGCACAATATTTATGGAATGCAAATGGCACGTGCAACATATCAAGGCTTAAAGAAATATTCATTCCCAAAACGACCATTTGTAATCACAAGAGCAGCATATTCTGGTACGCAGCGTTACACGTCTACTTGGACTGGTGATAATGTCGCAACTTGGGAGCATTTATGGATTGCTAATATTCAAGCACAACGTTTAGCTATGTCTGGCTTTTCATTTGCTGGTAGTGATATTGGCGGTTTTGCTGAACAACCTCAAGGTGAGTTGTTTACTAGATGGATTCAACTTGGTGTTTTTCATCCATTCTTCAGAGTCCATTCATCTGGTGATCATGGAGACCAGGAACCATGGGCTTTTGATGAAGATGTTACAGATATAGTACGTAAGTTTATTGAGTTAAGGTATCAACTTTTACCTTATTCGTATACTGCTTTTTGGAATTATGCGGATCATGGTACTCCGTTGCTAAAATCTTTAGTGATGTTTGATCAGGACGATGTTCAAACGCATTACAGGACTGATGAATTTATTTTTGGTGAACAAATTTTAGCTTGTCCTGTTTTAGAACCAAATGCAAAAGGACGTAGAATGTATATTCCGAGAGGAAATTGGTATAATTTCTGGACAGATGAAATTATAAGAGGTGGAAAAGAAATGTGGGTAGATGCAGACATAGATAGTATGCCAATTTTTATAAAAGAAGGAGCAATTATCCCTAAATTTCCAGTGCAACAATATGTTGGTGAAAAAGAAATAACAGAGATAACACTAGATGTTTATTATAAAGATGGAAAAGAAGTTAGTGAACTATTTAGTGATGCCAATGATGGCTATGATTACACAAAAGGACGTTATAGCTTAAGAAACTTTAGTCTTACTGGTAGAAAGAATGAACTTATTATAAATCAGCATAAAGAAGGTAAGTTTATCACAACTTATGAAACCTTTAATGTTATAATCCATGGGTTGCCATTTGACATTTCTGAAATTCAAATAGATAACCAAGTTATTTCATTAACACACTTAAAATCTAATGGTACAAATTCTTTTGTGGTAGATAAGAACTTTTCAGAACTTCATATTATGGGAAAAGAAGCAAAATCTAAGTGACCATATAGTAAAAGAAGTGTCTTATAATTACGAATAGATTTTTCGTATTTTAGTAAATACATAATTTAAACCATTAGCTATGACTTTTAAAAAAGGAATATCAATATTAGGAATAGTAGCATTTATCGTTTCTTGTGCTACAAATCCGTTTACAGGAAAAAAAACAATGGCATTTGTTTCTAATGACCAATTGTTTCCTTCTTCTTTTGCGCAATACAATCAAGTTTTAAGTGAAAGTAAAGTAGTTACAGGTACTAAGGATGCCGAAATGATCACCAGAGTAGGACAACGTATTGCTGTTGCTGCAGAGCGTTGGTTGAATGCAAATGGACATCAAGGATATTTAGATGATTACAAATGGGAATATAAACTTATAGAATCCGAACAGGTTAATGCATGGTGTATGCCAGGTGGTAAAATTGCGTTTTACACAGGTATTTTACCAATCGCTCAAAATGAAACTGGTGTTGCTGCCATTATGGGTCATGAGGTGGCTCATGCTTTAGCAAATCATGGTCAACAACGTATGAGTTCTGGTATATTACAGCAATTAGGTGGTATTGGAGTTGCTGTGGCTACAGGAAATGAGAGCCCTGAAAAACAACAAATGTGGATGCAAGCTTACGGATTAGCTTCTACAGTTGGTGGTGTTTTACCATTTAGTAGATCTCACGAAACTGAAGCAGATAAAATTGGTGTAATTTTAATGGCAATTGCTGGTTATAACCCAGATGAAGCAGCAGAGTTATGGAAGCGTATGAAGGCTAATAGTGGAGGACAAGCACCACCAGAGTTTTTAAGTACTCATCCAAGTAATGACTCGAGAATTGCAACTTTACAAGCATTATCTCCAAAGGCTAAAGCTGAGGCAAAAAAATTCGGTGTTACTTCGTTTAGAACAATAAATTAATATTGGCTTAAAAAATAAATGATTACTTTAGAAGCTGCTCTTTAGAGCAGCTTTTTTATTATACCTCTATGAACGAACTTAAAAAAGGAAGTAAAAAACTTCTTAATGCTTGGGCATTTTATGATTGGGCAAATTCTGTATACACCCTTACCATTGCATCATCTATTTTTCCAATTTTTTATTCTGCATTATTTCTTTCAGATAAGAAAATTGTAAGCGCTTTTGGTTATGATTTTAAAAGTACTGCGCTCATTACTTTTGTTACAGCATTTACATTTTTAGTTGTTGCTTTTTTATCACCAATTTTATCTGGTATTGCTGATTATGTTGGTAATAAGAAGAATTTTATGAAATTCTTTTGCTACGTTGGTTCAGTTGGTTGTATAGGCTTGTATTGGTTTAGTTTAGATAGAATACATTTAAGTTTAATATTCTATTTTATGGGTTTAATAGGATATTGGGGAAGTTTAGTGTATTACAACTCCTACTTACCAGACATAGCACATGAAGAGCAACAAGATAGTATAAGTGCCAAGGGTTTTAGTTTAGGGTATATCGGCAGTGTTATTTTGTTGGTAATTAACTTAGCAATGGTTATGAGCCAAGAAGATGGCGCAGATAAAGTACAAATGATGCGCTATTCATTTATTACTGTTGGTATATGGTGGGCAGGTTTTAGCCAATATACATTTTATGTGTTGCCAAAAGGTGTGTCATCAGGACACAAGGTGACTAAGGATGTTATATTCAATGGTTTTAAAGAATTAAAAGGTGTTTGGAGAGAACTGAAAGAAAACTTAAGACTTAAGCGTTATTTATATGCTTTTTTTGTGTTTAGTATGGCAGTACAAACCATAATGCTAGTCGCTGTATATTTTGGTGAAGAAGAAATTGCTTGGGGAAGTGATGAAGCAAAAACAACAGGACTCATAGTGAGTATATTAGTCATTCAGCTTGTTGCAATTATTGGTGCGGTATTAACTTCAAAAGCATCTTCAAGATTTGGAAACATACCTACTTTAATTGCTGTTAATTTTATTTGGATGTGTTTGTGCTTCTACGCTTATTTTATGGAAACACCAGTTCAATTTTACGTAGCTGCTTCATTAGTAGGCTTGGTCATGGGAGGTGTACAATCATTAGCTAGATCTACATATTCAAAGTTTTTACCAGAAACAGAAGATACAACATCATATTTTAGTTTTTTCGATGTCGCTGAAAAAATTGGTATAGTGATAGGAATGCTTATCTATGGTTTTATCGATCAGGTTACTGGCAGTATGCGTAACTCCATACTATTTCTTTTTATTTTCTTTTTAATAGGTATTGTTTTACTCTTTAGAGTACCTAAAAAATAATTAAAAATTAATTCTTAACTTTAGCATGCTATGGTTAAGAAAATATTTATGTTAGGGTTATTTGCCATACTCTTTATGGCAATAAATTGTGATAATGAACCTTATGAAGGTGAAATTATCGTTGAAGATACCTCGTGTATAGAAGCTATTGAAACTACAGAAATAGCAGCTTTGAACTTCCTAAACGGAACACAAGAAAATTTTAGTGATTTGTGTCTTACCTATAAAGAAGCCTTATTAAACCAGATTGAGGTCTGTGGTGATGACGATGGTAGCTTACAGCTGTTAGCAGACAGTTTAGGTACCTGTACAGAAGAAATCGATGTTTGTGAAGAAGCTATTGCTGCAACCGAAATTGCACGTATGGCATATGAAAGTGCTACTAATGACACTATTGAAAACTTGTGTAATGTCTATAAAGACGCTTTAATATATCAAATAGAGGTTTGTGGTGATGATGGAAGTTTATTATCTATTATTGAGGAATTAGGGAGTTGTGAAATTGAGGTTGTAGATGTAGTTGGTACTTGGAAATTGGTATCATGGAATACTGATGAACTCAGAGATTTGAATAATGATGGAATTGTAACTAATAATTACTTGGATGACATAGACTGCTATGATAATGAAACTATAGAGTTTAATGCAGATGCAACAGGAACGATGTTTTTAAGGTCTGTAGCAGAATTTACATATACACCAACATTAGACGGTGAAGACTTCTTTACAGAGTGCACTGATATCATGCAAGATAAATCTTTTACTTGGACAGAAACTATTAATAGTGTAACAATGTCCTTTACTGATGGTACTAGTTTAAGTCTTTTTAAGAATGGTAATCTTTATACGGCAATAGATGATGCATTCTATGCAGAGAGTACGATTGATAATTTTGTAATAACAGAACGTATAACTTTTGTTTACAATAAACTTTAGTTTTTTATTACTATTCTAATAATTAAGGATATTTACTACATAAATATTCTTATATTGCCAATAACTAAATAATCTATAATGAAAAAGCTATTAATACTATCCATCTTATCTTTAACTGTATTTTCATCATGTAGTAGTAAAGTAGACCTTGCCATAGATAATCCGACAGATGCTTCTGTAGAGATTGTAGTAGATACTTTACGAGTTTTAGTTCCGCCAAAAGACGTTGTTTGGGTAGAAATGGGACCAGGAGAACATCAGTTAACCTTAGAAAATGACAGTATTATAAAGTATAACTTTACTGAGTCTGTATATATGATTAACCCATCATTATCAGAATATTTAGTGGCTGACGAATATTACGGACCACCAGCTTTTCAAAATTCTTATGCATCAACAATACCTAGTAAAGAAGTTACTTTTTTAGGTGTTCCTATGGAAGGGAACTACGATGTTTTAACAGGTGTTATTAATAAAGTTACTTGGGATTATGGACCAAGAGAAACACTACCAGAAATGGTTGAAGTAGATGCTGACGAATCTTATACTTCACTTGTAAAAGTCTATGATGCTTACGAATTTATAGAAATGATGCAAAGCGCATACGACTCCTATTCTGAAGAAGAATAAATAGCACTAAACTTGAAAACTTCTCTCGGCACTCATATCACTTGGGATGTGTATAACTGTAATGCAGATACACTATCGTTTATACCTACAGTTAAAAAGGTATTAAATACTATTGTTGAAGAAATTCAACTTTCTAAAGTTAATGAGTCTTACAAACAGTTTGAGCCTATTGGTGTTACTGGTTTTATTCTTTTAGAAGAAAGCCATGTTAGTATACACACTTGGCCAGAGCATCAGTTTGCTGCTGTAGATATCTTTTCATGTAAGCCTTTTGATGCAAAAAAGATTCAGGAGCTATTAATGAAGTCTTTTAGTTCGGATAAAGTTGTTATAAAACAGATTGAAAGGGGAGAGGCTATCTCTATTATTTCACCAGATCTTATATAATAAAGTGAGACATAAACTCACAATCATCAGTAATAATCTTAGATTCTTGTGTTCTTAAGTTTATCGCAGAAGCTCTTAATGTGTAGAACATTCCTATTTGATAAAAATAATCTTCTTCATCCTTGTTCAATGGATAAAACTTTTGAAAAACCATATCCTGATGCCCAAAATCACCTTTAGATATTGCTTCAGAATTACCCATAGATTCAATAGAAATATTTTCACCCAAACGACCATAAACGGGCTTTTGTACATAATTGTACAAGCTAGGCTCTTTACTCAAATACGTTTCAGCTAAAATATTATTCGGGAAGTTTTGTGTAATGTAAGCCAAAAACTTTTTATTCTGCCAAATCGCTGTGTATGATGGATTTAAAACCACCACTTTATCATTTAGAATTAAGTCTGAAAGGGTGTGTGCCAATTCAGGCTCGTCATTAAACATCCAGTCCCAAGGAATCATTTTAAAAAGCACATCAACATCTTCATATTCATCACCAATTTGATGAAATACTCCTTCATCAGAAAAAATAACATGTTCTAAGTCCGAATAAAATGGTTTATAACCAGCTTCGTAAGCTATATCAATAATGCAGTTAACATTTTCTTTGTCTTCAACATAACCAAAGGAAGTGCCAAGAAATACAGGTTTGTCTTTACCTAAATAAGATTTTAGGTTAGACAAAGCATCTTTTATATCAAACTTTAAAGTATTAAAACTTTGAGGATTACCTTTTAATTGTTCTAATTGAAGTGGTTGCCACAATAAAGTCTCTGGTAATGTACTGCAAGTATCTGCGTTAAATTCAATAATGCGACCATAATCAGATTTCAAACCTCCATTAATGTCAAAACGACCATAAAGAAAAGGATGTTTATCCTTGTTTTTCCAGCTATGTTCAATACATTTTTGAAACGATAACGGAATGCCAAGCTCACCTAATTTATGTTCAGCTATAATTTTGTCTGTTGCACGTTGAAATAAGTAAAACGCTTCATCAGAAATACGACGTAGTTGTTCTACCTCAGAACGATAAATACCAAGTAATTCTTCAGAAAAATAATCTTCTTCTAAATACCAATGTAAGCGATGTGGGACGTGTTTCTTTTTTAGACGTTTTATCTCTTTAAAACGACTATCCTCCAAACGATCTAAACGACTTTCCGCTGCCATATCCTCTAGATGATTTTCCTGGTACACTTACTCTTCGAGATGTTGCAGAGCTTCTTAAATCGTTTTTTAATCCTGTAGATTTATTATAAGCAGAAGCATTTTTGTAGTTACTTTGGTTTGGTGTAACGTTACGTAAACTTCTATTAAAATAAGAAGCGGCTAACGAGTAGTACAGAATGCTTCTTAAACCAGAATGACGACTGTACGACGACTCGTCATTTTTCATTTTTCTTAAAGATAATGTATCTACTGTGCCTTCTAATGTGTGTACAATAGCAATAGATTTATCTTTATCGTCAATTAAACGCTCGTCAATGATTTTATAATCATTTCCTGGTTCTACTTCTTCCACTTCAGTGATCACACCTTGTGTAGATTCGTAAACAGTTTCTTGCTGAGCATCTTTAATACGTGGACTTGGATCGTCATCGCCACAACTTTGAAGTGTTAATGCAGCAGCTACAGCAGCCATTAACGTTATTTTTTTAGTTAAAGCAAGACCAGTTATAATTTTTTTATTCATCTTTGACAGGTTAATTTCCTCAAACATAATCAATTTTTAATGAATAAAAAAGCACTAATTCCATTTGCTGTATTTATTGCAGGTTTATGCTCAATCATCTACGAATTGCTAATAAGTACAACTGCAACTTATTTTTTAGGAGATGGTGTAAGACAGTTTTCAATTATCATTGGTGTGTATCTGTTTTCTATGGGAATTGGTGCGTTTTTGTCAAAGTTTTTTAAGGACAAACCACTCACATTTTTTATCAATGTAGAGTATCTGTTAGGGTTTATAGGAGGTGTTTCTGTGCCATTACTTTATATGCTATTTGTGTATGTATCTCCAATGATATTGCAAATCAGTTGTTTGGCTATCATTTTTGTAATAGGCTTACTTACAGGTATGGAAGTGCCGTTACTAACCTTTGCCTTAGAGGAGAGTAATATTAAAAACAACTTATCTAATGTATTATCGTTAGATTATATTGGAGGACTTATTGCAACCTTGATTTTTCCATTTATCATACTTCCTTTTGTTGGTTTGTACTATTCGTCGCTAATCTTCGGAATTGTAAATATTGTCTTAGGTATTCTTTTGAATTACACCTTGCTAAAAGACAAAAAGCGAAACAGCATTTTTGGCTTTTTGGCCGTTATTGCTTTAGTCGTTTTAGTGTTGTCTGGAGGTAAGCTTTTGAAGGTTTGGGACCAGAAAATTTACAAGCGTCCTATTGTTTTGAATGAGCAAACACCGTATCAAAAAATTGTAATGACCAAAACACAAGGAGATGTTAGGTTATATCTTAATAGAGTGATACAATTTTCATCTGCGGATGAGCATCGTTACCACGAGTCTTTGGTACATATTCCTTTAGCAATGCATTACAATCCAAAGCGTGTATTAATCCTTGGTGGTGGCGAAAATTTAGCGAGTAGAGAAGTGCTAAAACATAGCTCTGTACAGCATGTTGATGTTGTAGATATTGATAGTACCATGTTTTATCTCGCAAAAGAGAACAAATATCTAAAGGATATTAATGCTGATGCTGCCAAAAATGAAAAAGTAAATCTTATACCAGAAGATGCGTTTACTTATCTGTTTAATAATACTGAAAAGTACGATGTAATCATTGCAGATTTGCCAGACCCAACTAATCAGGCATTGGCAAGATTGTACAGCAAACAGTTTTTTTTAATGGCGAAGCGAAATCTTAAAAAGGATGGTGTTTTTGTAACACAATCTGGTGAAATTTATTTCTCAAACAAAGTCTTTAGTTGTATCAACAATACCTTGGCATCAGTTTTTGAAGACGTACTACCTTATCATACCTACATACCATCGTTTGGAGATTGGGGATTTATCATTGCCAGACATGATGGTAATGTCAGTAAAGTCGATACTAAAGCTTTACCAAAAGATTTAAAATATCTCAACCCAAACCAAATAGAGCAAGCCTTTATTTTTCCTGCGGATATTACCATTGCGGACACAAAACAAAATACTTTAGATAACCCAATTATCCTTAACTATTTCTTAGACGAGTGGGAAAAATGGAAAGTAGATTTTGGAGCTGGGACGAAGTGATTATTTTTTATGAAGAATAGAGAATTATGTTTTCAATTTAGATCAAAATTTTTAAATCAAAATTATGAAGATGAAATAATTGATATTTTGATGGACTTTGCTCTAGACAATAAAGTTTCATTTGGCGGAAATTTAAATACTGGGTTTTGTTTTTGTGTTGATATTGATAATGAGATTCCTAAAAATCTAAAAAGTAATTTTATCAATTTTATGTCTAAAAATTACTCACAACTATTTGATGAAATAATATTTGAATAAAAAAGGATAAGTAATAAAACTTGTCCTTTCTTCTTTTTTGGTTGATTGCATAAAAAATCCATCACTATTTTATATATATTTTCCTAAATTGCTTCAGAAGAAATAATAATAGAAAATTTTAATTACCGTATTTATGAAAAAACTCAGTCTACTATTTACTTTTTTTGTGTTGCTCACTGCATTTACTTGCGAAGATGAACCATTAGATCAAGATATTTTGGATAACCAAGATACTAATACATCTTGTGAGCAAGCCTCTTTAAATACAGCTGCTGCTGCGTTGGCTTTTATTAACCAATTTGAAGACGGCGGTGATTATACAGAGCTTTGTAATGCTTATAAAGAAGCTCTTGAAAATCAGATTGAAGCTTGTGGTGATCCAGATGGTGCTATACAACAAGCCATAGATGCATTAGGTGATTGTATTGATCCAGAAGATTTTACGGATTGTCAGGCTGCTGAGAATGCAGTAAATTTGGCACAGATAAATTTTGAAAATGCTACTGATGAGAACTATAATGATCTATGTGTAATCTATAAAACTTCTTTAGAAAATCAGATTACTGAGTGTGGTGATGAAGATGGTAGTTTACAAGCCATAATTGATGGTTTGGGGGATTGCTCTAATGATAGTCAACCAGATGATTGTGAAACAGTAACAGCAGATGCAAGTATTGCTCAAACTGCTTTTGGGAATGCAACTGATGAAAACTATGAAGAGTTGTGCAATGCGTATAAGGAAGCATTACAAGTTCAAATTTCTGTTTGTGGTGATGCAGATGGAAGCCTACAACAATTAATTGATGAATTGGGTGATTGTAATAATAACCAAAATGTTGATTGTACTGACTATGAAGCCGCATCAGAATTAGCCTTTGAAAATTTTGAAAATGCAGACTCCTCTAATTATTCTAGCCTATGTGATTCGTACAAAACAGCTTTACAAGACCAAATTGATTTTTGTGGTGACCCAACGGGAGAACTACAACTTAAAATCAGTTTATTAGGTAATTGTGGCTTAGATGATTCAGAGAGTTATGTTAAGCTAATTATCAATGGTGAGATAAGAACGTTTATATACAGTCCCAATAATTCTACTATGGATGGCTCAGTATCTTTTATCTATAATTTTGAAAATGGTGTTGGCAGTCCTTTCGTTTATTTAATGGCTAACATGAATGTCCTTAATCAAACAGGTCTAAATGCAATTATATACGAAAATGCTGCAGGTGTACAGTATTTTAATTATCCTCAAAATTATCCATTTACAAATAATTTAATTCAAAATGATAATACTTCCTTAAAAGGTATTATCTATGGTATTATGCAGGATGATGTTAACAACCCTCTTGAGTTGCCATTAGGAATAATTAATATAAACTATTAATAAAAAAAGGACAAGCAAACACTTGTCCTTTCTTCTTTTTTGGTTGATTGATTGAGCACTAGTTGCTAACGCTACCAGAGCCTGTTACTTTAGTGTCTTTGTTGGTTGGATTACCAGAGTATTTTACATCACCAGAACCTGTAATTCTTACTTTAAGTTCACCATTACAAACCACATTAGCACCACCAGAACCTGTGATTTTTGCAGTAACATTAGTACTGTCTAAATCGCTACCATCAAAATCGCCTGAGCCAGCTACTTTGGTAGTCAAATCTTTTGTAGAGCCACTTAATTGTATATCTCCAGAGCCAGCAATACTACTTTCAACAGTATTAGAGCTAATCTTTAAATCTATATCTCCGGAGCCAGCTAAGGACACATCAAAATCGTTAGCTTTAATTGTCCCTGAATTTTCAATATCACCAGAGCCAGCTAAGGATACAGAATTGATAGATTCGTAGGGTACGGTAACTACAATAGTTTTTGTAGGTTTCAGATTAACACCATTTTCAACTTTTACAACAAGTTTACCACCTTTTACTTCAGTAATAATGTATTGCATTAAGTTGGCATCACCTTCAATAGTAATAGTTCCTTCATCACCTTGGACTAATTTAAAATCCATTGGTCCTGCAGCCTTTAGACCATCATAATCTCCAGTTGATCGGTTTTCTGTAATAATATTACCATCTCCTTTTTGTTTTTTCCATTTTCCCCATTGTGCACAAGATGTTGTAACACTAAAAAGGAATGCGACTAACGTAATTGATTTTAATAATTTCATGTTTTTGAATTGTTTGGTTACTGTTCGTTTTTTTGATTATTGTTGTTTAAAGCTTACGCTTCCGTACTGTGATTTTATTTTTACATAGTTGCCAGAGTCTTTAGTGCCATGGTAACCATTGTACTTTTTCTCAAAAGAATCAACTTCTTTATTTGTAAAATTAAATGCGTCTGAATCTCTTAGTGAGGCATATTCTAAATCGATATCAAAATCAAAGCTGTAATTACTATCATAACCAATAGTAATGCCCATAAACTCAGAATCAATATCTACATTATTTGCTTTAGAAACGATGCGATCTATCTTCAAAGATCCATAGTTTGCTCTTACTCTTACGTTTTTATAAACGTTACCTAACCTAAGCGATAAGTAGTCACCATTGCCACTAAGATTGTTTACGTTGTCAATTTTTAGTGAACCGTAATCACATACATATTCTATGTTTTCAGCAGCTTCAATAACAGATTTTGTATAGTCTGCATTAATTTTTAAGTTCTCGGCTTTTGCTACAGTATAGCCACTGTAATCCGCATTAATTCTTCCACCTTTGATGTATTCAAAGTAACTATTGTTAGTGTAATCAAAACGGATTTCATTATTGTCGGATAGTAGTTCCTTTGTGGTTATTTTACCATAATCACAGATTATTTTTGCGTTACCTTCAAGCCTGTCTAGATTTATAGAGCCATAATCGTTATTGAGGTCAACATTACCAGACATTGGCATTTTTACAACATAGTTAATCTCTAATTTAAGATTCATCTTTTTACCCCAATTCCACCAGTTTTTACTGTTTTTTCCGATTTTGGTAATGGCAGACACATAATCATTGCTGGATGAAAAGTCAACGTCAATATTTTCTAAGCGATCTACAACTTTCTCTTCATTATTACCAGTTACTCTTATGGTGATATCAAAATCTATTTTGTTTTGGTCCCAAGTAATCACTTCAAGGTTACCGAAACTATTACTGATTTTTAGCGTTGCATTAGAAGACACATTAAAAGACTTTTTAATGTTACGCTCTTTCGTGGTTTTTGCAATTTCTGCGTTTGTGTTTGCTAATGCTATAAATGGCATTAGCAATAGAAGAATTGCTATTCTAAAATGTATTTTTTGGTTCATCACTGTTGGTTTTTAATTCTTTAATTGTTTCAATTTGTTCTAAAACTGTATTCAAAATATCTATCCTGTTCTGAAAGTTGCTAATCATCGCATAGATAACACGCTGGTCTTTGTCACTTTCTGTTAAATCTGTTTTTAGCTTTTGATAGTCTTTTTCTAACAGTTCAATTCTGTTAAGCGCATCTGTTATAACTTGCTCAGTTAAAGGCGAACGCTCATTGTTAAGCTTTTTTAATTCTGCATTAATTGTTGCCGTAAAGAAATCTTGTGTCTCAGACATTTCTGGTGACACACTTGCCAAATCCATAACTTCTGGTTGTGCATTTGATGTTGTAAATACAGCTAAGCAAATCACTAAAGAAGCTGCTATGGCTAAAAATGGTTTCCAATTAAAACCTGAAGACTTCTTTTCTTCTGTAAAAGCTACTGTATTTGTATTGAGCTTCTCTAAAAAGCGATCTTGATGACCTTTATTTGGTTCGTTGATATCAAATTCACCTTTTAAATTATCAAATAATTCGTCTAAAGTATCTTTTTCCATACATCAATCATTTAAGCTGTTAGCTCTAATTTCTTTCTTAAACTTTCTTTAGCTCTGGATATCATGGTTCTGCAATTAGCATAAGATATGTCCATAATCTCACAGATTTCTTCGTAATCATAACCTTCAATAAGATGTAAGGTTAGTCCCAAGTTGTAATTGGGTTTTAGTGTTTTCATAACACTAATAATTTGTTTCACCTTATCATTATTTTGGTTGTGCGTTTCAATGCCGTTATCATCTTCAACTTTGTACAGAACTGGTTCTAGAGGTACTTCGTTTTGTTTTACGGTTTTGTTGTAATGTGCTATACTATTATTCACTACAATACGTTTTAACCATGAGCCAAATAGTTTGGCGTCCTCTAATGTTTCAAGTTTTGTAAAAGCCGTTAAAAATGACTCTTGCATTATGTCTTCAGCCTTAAAAGAATCTTTTACAATTCTCAATGCTGTGTTATACATGGCTTTGTTATATCTGTTGTAAACTTCTAACTGCGCACGTTGGTTACAAGATTTACAAAGCACTAATAACTGTTCGATATTTTGATTGGTTGATGTCAAAAAAACAATTGCTTTATTCTATAGATGAAGGTGTTTTGGCATTGTTACACTTTTGATAAAAAAACTTTTATAAAGTCTAAAGGTAATGGCATAACAATTGAAATTATATAGATGTGAATAACTTTGAATATCTTGTAATGTATTGATATTCAGTGTAAAGTTAATTTTTAATACATTTAATTAAATGCTTTTCTATCATTTTTTAATGACAGAATGGCTTAAATATATTTATGAAGAAATCAAATTTTTTAAGTCTTGACAGTTTGTCATTTCAAGATTTTGACGAAAATTCAGAATTAATTCCGTTGATGACACCAGAGGATGAGGAATTAATTAATAACGAATCTTTACCAGAGTCTTTACCAATTTTACCATTACGAAACACTGTATTGTTTCCAGGTGTTGTAATTCCTATAACAGCAGGTAGAGATACGTCTATAAAACTTATAAACGACGCCAATAAAGGTGGAAAAGTTATAGGTGTTGTAGCACAAAAGGACGAATTGGTTGAGAACCCTTCTGCTCAAGATATTTATAAAACAGGTACAGTTGCACGTATTCTTAAAGTGCTTAAAATGCCAGATGGTAATACTACTGTTATTATTCAAGGTAAAAAGCGTTTTATGGTTAATGAAGTTATTTCAGAAAAACCATACTTAATCGCAACAATTTCTGATTTATCAGAGACTAAACCAGAACCAGGAAATGAAGAATTTTCAGCAATAATAGACTCTATAAAAGATTTATCATTAGAGATTATTAAAGAAAGTCCAAACATTCCTACGGAGGCTACTTTTGCTATAAAAAACATAGAAAGTAACTCGTTCTTGGTGAATTTTGTGTCTTCAAATATGAATCTTAAGGTTGAAGAAAAACAGGAGCTTTTAAAGATCAATGATTTAAAAGAACGTGCGCTTCAGACTTTAAAATACATGAACTTAGAATATCAAAAACTTGAGTTAAAGAACGATATTCAAAGTAAGGTTCAGAGTGACATGAACCAGCAACAGCGTGAGTATTTCTTGCATCAACAGATGAAAACCATTCAGGAAGAATTGGGTGGTGGTGTATCTTCTGGTCAGGAGATAGAAGATATGAGAGCACGTGCTAAGGAAAAGAACTGGGACGATAAAGTAAAAGAGCATTTTGATAAAGAGTTAGCCAAAATGCAACGCATGAATCCTCAGGTTGCAGAATACTCTATTCAGCGTAATTATCTCGATTTATTTTTAGACTTACCATGGAATGAATATAGTGAGGATAAGTTCGATTTAAAACGCGCTATGAAAATTCTAGATCGCGATCATTTTGGATTAGACGATGTTAAAAAACGAATCATAGAATATTTGGCAGTTTTAAAACTTCGTAATGATATGAAGTCGCCAATACTTTGTTTATACGGACCTCCAGGTGTTGGTAAAACATCTTTAGGAAAATCTATTGCAGAGGCTTTAGGTAGAGAATATGTAAGAATTTCACTAGGTGGCTTGCGTGACGAAGCTGAGATTAGAGGTCATAGAAAAACCTATATTGGTGCAATGCCAGGACGAATTATTCAGAGTTTAAAGAAAGCTGGCACATCTAATCCTGTGTTTGTTTTAGATGAGATTGATAAATTGTCTTCTGGTCATCAAGGAGATCCGTCTTCTGCGATGTTAGAAGTTCTAGATCCTGAGCAAAACAGTGAGTTTTATGATAACTTCCTAGAAATGGGTTACGACCTTTCTAAGGTTATGTTTATAGCAACGTCTAATAGCCTTAATACTATTCAGCCTGCATTGAGAGACCGTATGGAGATTATTAATGTAACAGGCTATACTATTGAAGAAAAAGTAGAAATTGCAAAACGTCATTTATTACCTAAACAATTAAAGGAACATGGTTTGGATAATAAGGCGCTTAAAATTGCAAAACCTCAGTTAGAAAAAATTGTTGAAGGTTACACACGTGAATCTGGAGTTAGAGGCCTTGAAAAACAAATTGCAAAAATGGTACGTTATGCAGCGAAAAACATTGCAATGGAAGAAGAATATAATGTTAAAATTTCTAACGACGATGTTATAGAAGTATTAGGCGCACCAAGACTAGAACGCGATAAATACGAAAACAACAATGTAGCAGGTGTTGTAACAGGTTTAGCTTGGACTAGAGTAGGAGGAGACATTTTATTTATAGAGTCTATCCTTTCTAAAGGAAAAGGCAGTCTCACTATCACTGGTAATCTTGGTAAGGTAATGCGTGAGTCAGCAACTATCGCAATGGAATATATAAAAGCCAATGCAGATAAGTTTGAAATAAACCCAGAAGTTTTTGATAAGTACAATGTACACATTCACGTGCCAGAAGGTGCAACTCCAAAGGACGGACCAAGTGCAGGCGTTACCATGCTAACATCTTTAGTGTCTTTATTTACACAACGTAAGGTTAAGAAAAGTATAGCCATGACAGGTGAAATTACATTACGTGGAAAAGTACTTCCTGTTGGTGGGATTAAAGAGAAAATTTTAGCGGCTAAACGTGCAAAAATTAAAGAGATACTTTTGTGTGAAGATAATAAGCGCGATATTGACGAAATAAAACCAGAGTATCTTAAAGGTCTAACCTTTCATTATGTAAAAGATATGAGTGAGGTTTTAGATATTGCGATTACAAATCAAAAAGTAAAGAATGCAAAAAAACTTTAAGGTAGTTTTTACGATTAGTATTGCCCTTTTATCATGGCTGAATAGTTTTAGTCAAGAAGATGGTCAATTTAAAGATGTTGTTTTAGATGGTAAGCCTGCAAAACTGAATGTAGTTACAGGCGAAATCACATTAGTAAATCCTGAAGACAAAAAGAGTCCAGTAAAGTTTGATGATTTTGTAGAAAAATCAGAAAGAAATGCTAAAAATTCACCAGTAATTGAAGCAAATTCTGATTATCATACTGTAAAAGAAAACGAAACGCTCTTAGATATTGCTAATCGTTACAAAACAACTTTAACAGCTTTAAAAGAAGCCAATAATTTAAAGACTACTTTGGTTGATCCTGGTCAAAAAATTAGAGTTAGTAATTTCGATAAGCATCCAGAGAGCACTACAAATATTTCAAATGAGGAATCACCTGTTGTAGTAACTACTTCAGAAAACACATCTGGTATTCATACTGTTGAAAATGGTGATACACTTTACAGTTTAGCAAATCGTTATGGTTTTACTGTTGATGAATTAAAAAGTAAAAACGGTTTAACTTCAAATTTGATAAAAGTAGGTCAAGAATTAAATGTTTCTCATTCTGATTACAAAAAAGTATCACCAAACAATTCAATTTGGACAGTATCTAAAGGTGATACTTTATACAATATTGCCAAAAGAAATGGGCTTACAGTTGAAGAATTAAAATCTCTAAACGGACTTACTGATAATTTGATTTTAGTAGGACAGACCTTGAAGTTAAAGTAGAAATAAAACACCTCAAAAAATAAAAAAATCATATCATCGTTTTAAGATAGATTTGTTTATTTTGCACAATCTATGATAAAGAGGGTTACCCAATTCTGTTTTATGCTTTTAGCGTTACCGTTGTTTGCACAATTGGGTGGCGAATCTACTTATCAATTTCTCAATCTTGTATCATCTCCAAGACAAGTTGCATTAGGAGGTAAAATTATTACCAATTTTGATCATGATGTTACTGAGGCATTGTACAATCCAGCATCTTTAAACTGGCAAATGCACAATCAACTTGCTGTAAACGTGTCTAGCTATTTAGGTGGTATTACTTATGGAACAGCTGCTTATGCTTACACTTGGGACAGACATGTACAAACGTTTCATTTTGGAGTAACATATATTAACTACGGAACGTTTGATGGTTATGACGTCAATGGTAATTCCACAGGAACTTTTAGTGGAAATGAAGCAGCTATTTCAGCAGGTTATAATTATAATATTCCTTTTACCGATTTTTATGTAGGAGCCAATGTAAAGGTTATTACTTCTCTTTTAGAACAATACAATTCAGTTGGTGGTGCAGTAGATTTGGGTATAATGTATATTAATGAAAAGTTAGATTTTCATGCAGCTTTAACGGTTAGAAATTTAGGAACACAGTTTACAACGTATGCAGGTCAGAATGAACCTTTACCATTTGAAGTCAATTTTGGTATGTCGCAGACATTAGAGAACGTTCCTATTAGATGGCACTTAACGATGGAAAACTTACAAGAATGGCCAATAGGTGTATCTAATCCTGCTAGAGCAACGACAGATTTAGATGGTAATCAAACCCAAGAAAAGGTTGGTTTTTTCAATAATGCTTTACGTCATTTAATTTTGGGAGCAGAGTTATGGCCAGAACGTGGTTTTAATTTAAGATTTGGTTATAACTTTAGACGAGCAGAGGAATTAAGAATCGTAGACCAAAGAAATTTTTCTGGTTTATCAGTTGGTGTAGGTATTCGGTTAAATTCAATGCGATTTAGTTATACACACGCCAGATACACAAGTGCTTCTAACACTAGTTTCTTTGGACTTCAAATAGATTTAGATGGCAGAAGACGATAAGAATACAACTATGAATAAGATTGTAATAGCTATAGATGGATTTTCTTCAACCGGTAAGAGCACTATTGCAAAGCAATTAGCAAAGCAACTTAACTACATATATGTAGATACAGGTGCTATGTACAGAGCTGTAACCTACTATGCATTACAACAAGACATAATTGGAGATGGTTTTTTTTATTCTGAAAAACTTATTGAGCAATTAAACAAAATTCATATCAATTTTAAGTTTAATGAAGATTTAGGTTTCGCTGAAGTTTACTTAAATGGTGAAAATATTGAAAAAGCGATTAGAACTTTAGAAGTATCACGATATGTAAGTCCCGTGGCAACAATCTCTGAAGTAAGACAGAAACTGGTAGAACAACAACAGTTAATGGGTAAAGACAAAGGCATAGTAATGGATGGTAGAGATATTGGCACAGTTGTTTTTCCTGATGCTGAACTGAAAATTTTTATGACAGCTTCTGCTGAAACCAGAGCGCAAAGGCGTTATAAAGAATTATTAGAACGCGGACATAACCTAAGTTATGACGAAGTTTTAGAAAATGTAACTACTAGAGATCGTATTGACTCCACAAGAGAAGATTCGCCGTTGGTTAAAGCAGATGATGCTATAGAAATAGATAACTCAGATTTAACAATTGAAGAACAAATAGAAACGTTGCTAAAGCTAGCAAAGTCTAAGGCATAAAAAAAGCGACCAATTGGTCGCTTTAATTTTTATAATTTGATTCTAATTATAGATTAGGAATCACTAATTCTTGGTCTGGGTGAATTAAATCCGGATTTTTAAGAATATTAGTATTCGCTTCAAAAATTTCTTTGTACTTCATTGCATCACCATAGTAGTGCTTAGCAATTTTTCCTAAAGTTTCACCAGACTTTACAGTGTGTCTAGCATAAACTGATTCGTCAGCAACTTTAATATCTGCCATAATATCAGAAGGCTCATCACCACCTATTTCTTTTATCTTATCCCAAAGTAAGTTTTTCTCGTACTGTGTAGCTGCAGTTCCCCAAACTTTTAATTGTCCGTTTGCTTCTTCAACTTTACCGTCTTGGATGTTTAATTGTTCTCCTAGGTCTAGAACGTCTTGGTATTTTGCTTTAACCATGATTGTTTTAATTTTTAAGTATTAATAGTATTGTAAATATACCAATTTATATGCCAAAAATTAGCTTTTTTAAGCATCAAATTTGTATTCGATTATAAGACACTTAAAATGCATTTAAGTCACATTTTTAATCATAATTTTTACTTATTGTTTAATGTACGTAGTCCAAATTCTATTGTTATCATCAAAATACCAAACTTCTAAGATAGAATTATTGATTGTAAATTCTAAGGTAATCGTATCACTGTTTTCTGTGGCATAGTCAATGGTGTTTTCTTTTAAATTAATAGTAAAAGAACCATTAGTAATAATACCATTTTCATCAAAAATGTATAAACCGTTTAAATCTCTTTCATTGTCATCATCAGAAAAACTTAAAGTTTCACAACATAGCGCTTCTAAAGATGATACATTGTTAATACCACGACCAATAATTTCCCATTCACCAATAAGTCCAGTTTCAATTAAAGGATTTGAAGTGTTAGTGTCATCAGTATCACAACTCGTATTTGATAGCGTAATTAACAATAAAAGTGATATTCTTAGCTTTTTCATTGCAAATAGTTTTAACTAAAATTAGTTTAATGATTGCTTTATAAGATTAATAGAATATTATCTTTTAGTTAATTGAACTATAGACTAATTAAATAAGTTATTTAGTTTGTTAATTAATTGAAAATGATTAATTTTGCGCTCCTTTTTAGCGGACTTGTGAAAGTAGAAAAGGAAATACAAAAACAAATTTTAATTAGCTTCTGTAAATTTATCCGCTACACTTTCTAAAAATACAGAATACAAATTTTAATCAGCAATGGCTGAAAACAAAACAAATCAAGCTGAGGTTGAAGCAACTGAAGCAAAAACAGTTGAAGCTCCAGTAGTTTCTGAAGCTCAAGCAAATCCAGAAAAATTCTTAAAAGAGTTCGATTGGCACAATTACGAAGAAGGAATTGAGCAGGTAGAGGACAAGAAACTTGCAGAATTTGAAAAGTTAGTATCTGAAAATTTCGTTGACACTTTAGATGACGAGGTTGTAGAAGGTGAAGTAATCCACATCACTGATAGAGATGCTATTATTGACATTAACGCTAAGTCTGAAGGTGTAATTTCTCTTAATGAGTTCCGTTACAATCCAGATTTAAAAGTTGGTGATAAAGTAGAAGTATTAATTGATGTACGCGAAGATGCTACAGGTCAATTAGTATTATCTCACAGAAAAGCTCGTGTAATTAAAGCATGGGATAGAGTTAATAAAGCTCACGAAACTGGTGAAATCGTTAACGGTTTTGTTAAGTGTAGAACTAAAGGTGGTATGATCGTTGACGTTTTCGGAATCGAAGCATTCTTACCAGGTTCTCAAATTGACGTTAAGCCAATTAGAGATTACGACCAGTACGTAAATAAAACTATGGAATTCAAAGTTGTTAAGATTAACCACGAATTTAAGAACATAGTAGTTTCTCACAAAGCACTTATTGAGGCTGATATTGAGGAGCAAAAGAAAGAAATCATTGGCCAGTTAGAAAAAGGACAAGTATTAGAAGGGGTTGTTAAAAACATTACTTCTTACGGTGTGTTTATCGATTTAGGTGGTGTAGATGGTTTAATTCATATTACAGATTTATCATGGTCTCGTATCAACCATCCAAATGAGATTGTTGAGTTAGATCAGAAATTAAATGTTGTAATTCTTGATTTTGATGAAAACAAATCTAGAATTCAATTAGGTCTTAAGCAATTATCTAAGCATCCTTGGGAAGCTTTAGGTGAAGATCTTAAAGTTGGTGACAAAGTAAAAGGTAAAGTAGTAGTTATCGCTGATTATGGTGCCTTTGTAGAAGTTGCTGATGGTGTAGAAGGATTAGTACACGTTAGTGAAATGTCTTGGTCTACACACTTACGTTCTGCTCAAGACTTCGTTTCTGTAGGTGACGAAATCGAAGCACAGGTATTAACTTTAGATAGAGAAGACAGAAAAATGTCTCTTGGTATTAAGCAATTAACACCAGATCCATGGACTGATATTACGTCTAAATATCCTGTAGGTTCTAAGCACACAGGTATTGTACGTAACTTTACTAACTTCGGTGTTTTTGTTGAGTTAGAAGAAGGTATTGATGGTTTAATCTATATCTCTGACTTATCTTGGACTAAGAAAATTAAGCATCCATCTGAATTCTGTAACGTTGGTGATAAGCTAGACGTTGTAGTATTAGAACTAGATGTTGAAGGACGTAAATTATCTTTAGGTCACAAACAAACTGAAGAGAATCCTTGGGATAAATACGAAACTGAGTTTGCTGTTGGTACATCTCACACTGCTGCTATTACTGAAATAGTAGACAAAGGAGCTACAATAGATTTTAACGACGATATCGTTGCTTTTGTGCCGCAACGTCACTTAGAAAAGGAAGATGGTTCTAAGCTTAAAAAGGGTGAAGAAGCAGAATTCAAAATTATTGAGTTCAATAAAGAATTCAAAAGAGTTGTAGCGTCTCACACTGCTGTATTTAGAGAAGAAGAAGCTAAAATCGTTAAGCAAGCTGTTAAGAAAGCAGAAGCACAAGCGGCAGAAGCTAAACCAACTTTAGGTGATGCAAACGATGCTTTACAAGCACTTAAAGATAAAATGGACGGAAAGAAGTAATTCAATCCTAAATATATTTTAAAGCCTCTCAATTTTTGAGAGGCTTTTTTTATGCAGTTAGATTAGTTTGAAACTCTCATAAATTAGCTTAACTTTGCTAACCAATAACGATTGGATACTACATGAGTCAAAAAGTATTACTCAATTCTAAGGAAGTCAACATTATTCTGCATAGATTGGCTTGCCAACTTATTGAAAACCACGATGATTTTTCGGAAACTGTCTTAATAGGTATACAACCAAGAGGTAAATTTTTGGCAGACCGTTTGGCACAAATGCTAAAAGAAGACTATAATATTAAGAATATTCAAATAGGACATCTCGATATTACTTTTTTTAGAGATGATTTTAGAAGAGGTGACAAACCCTTAGAAGCTAATACAACAGAGATTGATTTTATTGTAGAAGATAAAAATGTAGTATTTATAGATGATGTATTATATACAGGTCGTAGTATAAGATCTGCACTTACAGCAATACAATCTTTTGGAAGACCAAATAACATTGAATTACTGACTTTAATAGACAGAAGATTTAGTAGGCATTTACCTATTCAACCTAATTATAGAGGACGACAAGTAGATGCTATAGATAACCAGAAAGTTAAAGTAAACTGGATTGAGAATGGAGGAGAAGATGCAGTGTATTTAATTGATAAATAGAAAATTAACTAGCAATGAGTGAACTAAGTGTTAAACACTTATTAGGAATAAAATATCTCACTAAAGAAGATATAGATTTAATTTTTGAAACTGCAGATCAGTTTAAAGAAGTAATTAATAGACCAATTAAAAAAGTTCCTTCGCTTAGAGATATTACTATTGCTAATTTATTTTTTGAAAATTCTACACGTACTAAATTATCTTTCGAATTAGCAGAAAAAAGGCTTTCGGCTGACGTTATAAATTTTTCGGCTTCACAATCTTCGGTAAAAAAGGGTGAAACTTTAATAGATACGGTCAACAACATTCTATCTATGAAGGTAGATATGGTAGTAATGCGCCATCCCAATCCTGGAGCAGGTGTGTTTTTATCCAAGCATGTTAATGCAAGTATAATTAATGCAGGAGATGGTGCGCATGAGCATCCTACGCAAGCTTTGTTAGATTCATACTCAATAAGAGAAAGATTAGGTTCAGTAAAAGGCAAAAACGTTGTTATTGTTGGTGATATTCTACATAGTAGAGTAGCACTTTCTAATATTTATGCTTTACAATTACAAGGTGCTAATGTTATGGTTTGCGGTCCCAAAACCTTATTACCTAAGTATATTAAAGAACTTGGCGTGAAAGTTGAGACTAACCTCAGAAAAGCATTAGAGTGGTGCGATGTTGCTAATATGTTACGTGTACAGAACGAACGTATGGATATTAGCTATTTCCCTACTACTAGAGAGTATACACAGCAGTTTGGAGTTAATAAAGAGCTGCTCGATAGCTTAAACAAAGATATTGTAATAATGCATCCAGGACCTATAAATAGAGGTGTAGAGATTACAAGTGATGTTGCAGATTCTAAGCAAGCCATTATTTTAGATCAGGTAGAAAATGGTGTAGCAGTAAGAATGGCTGTAATTTATTTATTAGCTTCAAAAATAAAACAGTAGGTTATGATTGTAGATAGAGACGGAAATATTACGATTATTACTCAAGAAAAAGCATCAGTAAAAACCTTAGTTAATAATATTGAACAGGCTTACGATAAGTACAAGAATAATCATATCATAGTTAATTTATCAAGCTTAGATAAAATTAGCTTAGAAGATATTATTGAATTTCTTCGCCTAAGTAATAACCATAGAAGCGATAAAAAATCTTTTGTTATTGTTACAGACAAAGCAGATTTAGATCAAATGCCAGATGAAATTGTAGTAGTACCGACTATTCACGAGGCCTACGATATCATCGAAATGGAAGATATTGAACGCGATTTAGGTTTTTAATCTATGCAACTAACTATTCTAGGTTGTCATAGCGCAACACCACGTACCAATACAAATCCTACATCTCAGGTTTTAGAAATTAAAAACCACATGTTTCTCATTGATTGTGGTGAAGGCACACAGGTAGAATTGCGCAGAAATAAGGTAAAGTTTTCAAGAATAAAACACATTTTCATTTCGCATCTTCATGGCGATCATTATTTTGGATTAATAGGTTTGGTGAGTACATTTCGTTTGTTAACTCGCGAATCTGAGCTTCATATTTATGGCCCAAAAGGTATTAAGGAGGTAATAACATTACAGTTAAAACTTTCAGATTCCTGGACAAATTTTCCTTTGATTTTTCATGAGCTAACCTCAAAAGAATCCGAGTTAATTTTTGAAGATGAGAAAGTAGAGGTCTATACAATACCATTAAAACATCGTATTTATACTAACGGGTTTTTGTTCAAAGAGAAAGAAAACGAACGTAAGTTAAACATCAATGCAGTTATAGAAGCTAATATTGACAAAGCATATTACCGAAAATTAAAGCAAGGTGCAGATGTTGTTAATGAAGATGGTGTATTAATTAAAAATTCCTCAGTCACAAAAGACCCAGTTCTATCAAAAAGTTATGCCTATTGTAGTGATACGGTTTATAATGAAGACATCATTCCTATAATAAAAAATGCAACTGTTTTGTATCATGAATCTACATTCTTAGATAAGAATGAAAATCTCTGCGCACGCACCAAGCATAGTACAGCACGACAAGCAGGAATAATTGCAAAAAAAGCAAATGTAGAGACATTAATTCTCGGACATTTTTCTACACGTTACAATGGTTATGAGGAATTTAAATCTGAAGCCAAAGAAGAGTTTGAAAATGTTCTTTTAGCAAAAGATGGTAAGTCTTTTGAGTTTTAGCTTTATTGTTTAAACAAAATTTTCTCATGACTAAACTTTAATGCTGCATCTAATGCATCCATTAAGTCCTTCCATTTTACTTTAGAAAACTGATTTTCCTTGTAGGTTTTTGTGGTTTTAATTTCTAATTGATTACCATTTATAACAGCTTCACTTTTAAAAGAAGCTATATCATTGGTTATATTTTTTTGAAGTTTATCTAGACCTACGACATTGTATCCTTCAGGAATATTTATAGTTATATTATTTTCAAAAACTCTGGGGTAATTCATATAAATATCATTAATCCTTTCCCTCTCGTCTCCAGTAATATCAACTTGTCCGCCAATTAATTTTCCTACTTCAAAAATATAGTTTTTTCCAGCCTTCTTTATAAGTTGATCTTTTATATTAAACGATTGTTCTAATACCAAAGCATCATTATCTTGATACCTTCCTGTATTTAAAATCTTCACATCCACATCTTCAACACTGAAGTTATACTCATCATCTGTATATTCTGTAAAAATCTCTTTTTGCTTTGTTTTATATTTCTCTATCAACGCGTCGTATTCTTTTGAAACCTTTGCTTTGTATTTTTTTGATCTTATAGCTTCTATATAGCTTGGATTTTTAAAATGCTTATAATCTTCATCAAGATAATCAAAAAAGAACATGACTTCATCTTGAATACGATTTTTATTGTGACCAGTATGAGTTGCTATTTTGTTTACAGATATTTCAGAAAAATCAGAATTAATACTTAATGTAGTGTTTTCTATACTTTTATTTTTTTCAGAGTTAGACTTTGGAATAATTATTTTAGAAACTTCAGATAGCTTTTTTTCCTCATAGGAGTATTTCAAAGCATAAGCATCAGCACCTTCATATGTATACGGAATTTCACCAATATTGCTTGTACTGGAAAACTTAGTTAAATAGATAGGTTCGTCTAAATTAACCTTTATCAAAGTACCTATTTCATAAGTGTATAGTAAATCTTTTATTTTACCATTTTGCCTTGGCATCACAACAACAATATCAAAAGGAATCTTGTGACGTATTAAAAAGTTGGCAAACCTTGTATTGAACCTACCACTTTTATTTATATAATAAGTTTTGTCATCAACACCTTCAGCATAAGGGCTTATAATATTAGCTTTTGCTAAAACAGCAGGTTGTATATGCTGAGTGTTGTAAAAGTGTCTTAAATAATCATAGGCTTGGTTGACAAGTTGTTTTTTTGATAATGATTTTTTGTCTTTGAAATATTTTTTTAAAGGATCCAAATCATTTTTCATTTTGCCATAGTTGTCTTTAAATAATTCTAAGACTTCTTCTGCGGTAACTTGAGTTTTGATTTCACTTTCTTTATCAGATAAAAAATTAAAGATTTTATCCTCAAATTTACCAGATCTAGCAAACGTTGCCTGAAATTTATAATATGGTAATTCTAATTTTGGATAAAACCAAGTTTGAGGATATTGTTTTTCAATATCCTTTGCAGTAAACTTATATCTTCTGTCATTTCTTTTATCAGTAGGTATTTTTTCAAGTTTTGGGGCTCCGTTGTAGGATTGAAAATTGATAAAAAAATCATTTTCTGTATTAAACTTTAACACAAACTCTTTTATCGGATATTCATCGTTTAGCACATTGGTTTGTGCTCTAAATGTGTAACCATATTTTTGTTTAAATGATTCAATAGTATGCACATAGTAATCAATAATATCACCAACTTCTAAACCAGAAATAGCAAGTTTATAGTTTTCATTTTCGCTTACAAAGGTTTCTTCGTCTACTTTTTTTTCAATGGTTTTTCCATCTGGTTTAATAATTCTAATACCAATAAATCGTTTAGCTTTTCTTGTCCAATAACCTCTTTGTACTTTGAAATTTTTAGCAAAAGAAAATTCTGAAAATTCCTTTACGGCTGCTTGGTCTAATAGTTTTACCCTATTTCTTATAGCACTTGTATAACGTACGTTTTTTGCAAACTTATGGTAATCATAAAAATTTTCTTGGTATAAGATTACTGCAGACTCATTTTTCCATTTTTCAGGAACATCAACATTTTTTCTTTGATTGTTTTTTCCCCAGTAAATATTCTTTATTTCTTGTTTCTCTTTTTTTGATTGACCAAAGCTAAAGCTGGTTATGAGTAATGCTATGAGAAGAAGTTTAAATTTCATATTACTTGCTTAAAGTGATTTGTTGACTGTAAATTTCGTTTAATGATTTAACCGCAGTATTCCATGCTTCAAAGTCATTTTTTGAGATTGTTGATTTTTTAATTGAAAAGAATTTATCATAAATAATCTTATTATTATCGATTTTAAATTCTATTGAAAATTTATAGTTGTCTGTGTCTACAGAGTAGTTATTTGGTAGTTCACTAACCTTATAGCCTTCAGGTATTTCTAATATAGTTTTTGACTGAATACTTTTTTTGTAACGAAATACATAGTCAGTTTTTCTTTTGTCAAAGAGAAAACCAGATAATTCTTTATCAAAATCTATATCTACATATATATCATTATCAAAACTTGTGGCCTTTCCTTTATAAATTGCATCATAATCCATAATAATATCTATATCTCTATCATCTAGGTTAGAGGTTTGTATGTTACTAACCTCAGTATTACTTTCCCCTTCACTTAGATAATAATTTAGAAAATCATCTTTATGATTAGTTTTAACTTGGTTAAGATAATTTAACATTTCTGCTCTTGTTTCTCCTTTAAAATGTTTGCTAACCTTAACGTTTAAGTTTTCATCAGAAATTGATACATCATACTTTGTGATTTCTATATTTTTATCTGCTGAAGCTTCAGGGATATATTTTAAAATATAATCATCACCATTTTCAATTAACACTTGCTTCCCTTGAATACGTTCTGCATATTCACCAAATGAGTTATATTTTTCGGTTGCATCTAGATAAATGGATTCATCATTTAGATTTAATGTGCAAATCATGTGGTTATCAACGGCTAGGTTAGGAGTTGAATAATCATAAGCAATATGTTTTGTTCCTATCCAAGTAAGTCTAGCATCAAAACCAGCTTCAATTAACATTTCTTTAGTTAGATTAGCCATACCTTTACAATCACCATATCTTTTGGTAAATACATTATGTGCTTCATCTGGTTTAAAACCAGCAATACCGTCTTCAAAAGCTATATATCTTATATTATCCTGAATCCAATAATAGATATTTTTAATCTTTTCTTCATCAGACTTAGCATCTTTAGTTAACTCTAATACTTTGCTTTTATAAATCGATTTATTGCTCTCTAGACTACTTGTTAATTCTTTATACCAATTATATTGATTTTTAGTAGTTTCAAATATTACAGACTCTGTGTTTTCTTTAAAGTGCTTTTTTGGTAACACTAATAAATGAGGGAATATATAAGAAGGGCCAGGTGCATTTTCATCCTTATCTTGGGGTGAAAGGTCTTTTATGTTGTAGGTATATGTCGTTAGGCTATTTTTTTCATCTTTCTTTACAGACTTTGTTATATTGTGGTTATCAAAGTTTAATTCTTTAAATTCTACATCTAGCCAATCAGGAATCTCAATGGTTATGATTTTCTTTTTTATAGGATATTGATCGTTAAAATAAATAGTTGTAAAATATTTAATGTCCTTAAAAGTTTTATCCACTGTAAAATTGTATTCATATGCAAATAATGGGAAATCTACTTCCACGTACTTTACTCTTGTGTCATTATGAAATAAATCACTACTAGTGTACGCCTCATCTTTTTCATAAAAGTAAGCTTTCTTATTGTTTCTGTTTTTTACACTGAATTTATCTATCTCGCTCATCCCATCATAGAATTCATAATATCTAATATCTGAGCGAGAATCAATATTTATTAATCTTTCATTTTTAGTTTTATTTACAGTTACGTTTCTATTTTTATATCCAAAAGATACTTGTACATAACTTTCAGCTATAACAATATCTGAATCATGAAATTGCTTTTTTAATTCTTTGGCTTCTCCAATGGTTTGGGAAGTTGGCTCAAAACTTTTTTGAGCATTTAAAACTGTTATAGTAAATAGAAAAATTTGTATTGTAAAAAATGATCTCATTTAAATTCTTTAAGTTGTTGTACCCAATTGATAGCTTCACCTAAGCTATGAGCCCTTTTTAAAGGAATTTTAGCCAGTTGTTTCTCAATATTTGCATTCATGAATGAAGAATCTCTATAACTAACAATCGAAGCAGCAACTAAAATACTATCATCTTTATCAAAATAAGACCAAAGTACTGGGTCAATTGAGTACGAATTAACACGATTTGCAATGTAAGCTAGTGTTTTATGATTGCCATAGTGGTCTCGCAAAGAATCTAAGAGTATATTAAGCTTATCCCAATTAAAATGTTCACCTTCATTAACTTCCATGATAAAAAAATCATCCAGTAAATAGTAAGTGGCAAACTTAGATACAATTTTATTATAGTTTAATGTTTTTGAAAAATCAGAATCTTCAAAGTGCATGTTAGGGTTGTTATTTGAATTAAGGGTATCCAAAACTACACTTTTTTTGATAGAAACAAAATATTGATTTAACTTCGTGAAACTATGGAAAAAGACTTAAGCAATTACAGGAAATCTTACGAAAAAGGGGAATTATTACTGAGCAATGTCTCTGATAATCCTATTGAATTATTTAGAGATTGGTTTGTAGAAGTAGATAATCATTTTAATATCGACGAGGCTAATGCCATGACGATTTCTACCCTTGGAATAGATGGTTACCCAAAGAGTAGAGTAGTGCTATTAAAAAAATATACGTTCGAAGGTTTTATATTCTATACCAACTATAATAGTGAAAAGGGGAAAGCTATTGAAGCTAATCCTAATGTTTGCTTGTCTTTTTTCTGGCATGCTGCAGAGCGACAAGTTATAATTAAAGGAAAAGCTGAAAAAATAGCCGAAAATATGAGCGATGGTTATTTTGAGTCACGTCCTAGAGGTAGCCAATTAGGAGCAATAGTATCTAACCAGAGTGAAGTTGTTGAGAACAGAGATGTACTTGAAAAAAGATTAAAAGCGCTGGAACAAGAATATGAAGGAAAAGATATTGAACGACCAAAACATTGGGGAGGCTATATGGTAAGACCTGTTGAAATGGAGTTTTGGCAGGGAAGACCCAATAGATTGCACGATAGAATACGTTACCAATTACAAGAAGATTACAATTGGAAAATAGAACGCCTTTCACCTTAATTTTTTATCGATTAAAGGTAATTAACATCGTTTAAGTACCTGATTTTTCTTACATGAAGTGCATTTCATCGATATTTTGCAGAAAAAATCGACAAAATACACGTTTTTAATCGATTTTAACATTTATTTAACAAGTAGACATAAGTAGGCTATTAAATTAGTAATCCCAAACCTAATTTAACCTACTTATGAAAGCTAAAAACCTATTGCCATTATTGGCTATCGTTGCCCTCTTAGGCTTTACATCTTGTTCTACAGATAGTGCTGCTGAGGATCAAATAAATTCTATTGAAGTACCTGTAGCACCTCAGGCTAAACAAATTGAAATTGAAATTATGGAGCTTATCAATGCTCACAGAATCAATCAAGGCCTAAACCCATTACATGATCATAGTACAGTTAAAGCTGTTGCTTATACACATACAGATTATATGGTAGAAGTAGACAATGTATCTCATGATAATTTCTTTCAAAGAAAACAAAGTCTACAAGAAAATGCTAATGCAAATATAGTATCAGAAAACGTAGCTTACGGATTTAGTTCTGCTGAGTCAGTAGTTAATGCATGGTTAAATAGCCCAAGCCATAGAGAAAACATTGAAGGCAATTTTACAGATTTTGATATCTCTGCCGAAAAAAATAATGAAGGCAAATGGTACTTTACTAATATCTTCATTAAGCGTTAGACCGCAATAAAAGTTGATTAATAGCCCCTAAGAGCCATGACAATAGTTGTGGCTTTTTTTAGTTGACTAATGTTTGGTATTCTAACCACTCAAGAGGTTCATGTAATGTAGAATCATTAAATTCTAAATGGATAACCCTTCGTCTTTTTTTGTTAGTGGTCTTACTGGAAGCATGAAGCAGAAGAGGTTTCATTAACATTATATCTCCCTTATTTAACTCACATATTTTCTCATCTTTTATATTGAAATTTTCAGAGTCTAGTCTAATAACTCCCTTTATATGTGATTTTGGTATCACCCTTAACGCACCATTTTCCTTAGTAGTATCATCTAAGTGTATTCTTACTGTAATTGTATTTTCTAAAATATTTGTAGGTGGTTGAACACCATATTGACCATTTTTAAATGTCCAATTCTTATAACCTTCTGTTATGGATTTTTTATCTACAGAAATACTTAAATCTTGATGATAAGATACGAACCAATTTGAAAGTGGTGGTTTGTCGAAGTAAATAGCCTTTGTTAAGAAATAGTTGGATGAAAATAAATTATTCAAAACTATTTTAAGCTTATCATTAAATACAACATCCTTTATTTCAGGTTTATAGTTGATTAACTGCCTTATAGCATATAAACTATTCGTATCAATTGTATTTTTATTATCTGTTTTATGACTTTGAATACTCTCTATAATAGAACTTATTTCATCATTAGAGTAAATGTCTCTAATTATTGAATAACCTTGGCTCTTAAAATCTAATTCTTTCATGTTTAAATTAATACTATAAAAATAGTATTTGAGTTTAATCCTATCATATAATTAAGATTATTTTAATAGCAATAAAAAAGCAAGCCCAAATGAGCTTGCTTTTTAGTTATAATTTTGAGGGTAAAATTATTCGTTTACAATATAGAAGTAAGAACGTCTGTTTAATTGGTGTTCTTCTTCAGTACATTTTACACCATTAGAGCATTTGTTAAGGAGTTGAGATTCTCCATAGCCAATTGCACTTACAATTCTATTTGCATCAATACCTCTAGATATTATGTAATCTCTTGTAGACTTAGCACGTCTATCAGATAATTTCATGTTATATCTGTCACCACCACGACTATCTGTATGAGATTCAATTTTTATAATCATTGTAGGATGCTTGCGCATTACATCTACAATGTTTTCCAATTCATATTGTGCGTCTGTTCTAATATTCCATTTATCAAAATCAAAGAATATTGGGTTTATGACAATTTGATTATCAATAATCAAAGGTTCTAAACTTAAATCTACAGTATTGACTTTTTCGTTTTCTGTAGTTGTGCTAATAGTCTTCTGATCGTCTTTGTAATCTGGTTTACTTCCAACCACAGTATATGTTTTATTACAATCTACAGTAAATGTGTATTCACCACCATCTTTAGTAAATTGTTCTTCTATTACTTTACCGGTTTCGTCAATTAAACGTATAGTTACACCAGAAAGGATAATATTTGTTTTACTATCTCTAGCAACTCCAGAAATTACTTCTTTACACTCTTTAGCATTAAAACTGTAGATGTCGTCACTTCCTTTTCCACCTGGTCTGTTAGATGAGAAATAGCCTTGTTCAGTTTCAGAATTTATAAAGAAGGCAAAATCATCGTAACCACTATTGTATGGAGATCCCATATTTTCTGGGTCGTTACGAAAGCCTTTTAAAATATCTGATTTAAAGATGTCTAGAAGACCTAAGTTTAAATGGCCATCAGAAGAAAAATAAAGCGTACTGTCTTTTGCTACATATGGAAACATTTCGCGTCCTTCGGTGTTTACTTTTTCACCTAAATTTTCTGGTGTTCCATATGAACCATTTTCATTAATTGAAACAGCATAAATATCTGACTGACCTAAGCCACCTTCGCGATCTGATACAAAATATAATGTTTTGTTATCTGGACTCAATGCTGGATGACCAGTTGAAAAAACTTCATCATTAAAAGGTAACTCTACAACATTTGTCCATTCATCATTTACTAAAGTAGCCTTATAAAGTTTTAAATGTGTAGTACCTTTTTTGTCGTATTTTATTCGGTTACGTTTGTTAACGTTATCTCTTGTAAAATACATCGTTTTACCATCGTTAGTTATAGCTACAGATGCTTCATGATATTCTGTATTTATATTTTCAGATAACTCAGTTGTCGATCCATAAGTAACAACACCATCACTATTAGTCAAAGCGACTTCATATAAATCTAAAAAAGGTTCTTTATTCCAACTGTAGATTTTACCATCACCACCTCTTGCAGAGGCAAGATACAGTTTGTCATCAAAAATATAAGATCCAAAATCCGAATTTTCAGAATTAAAGTCTAAGTTTTCAACCTTAACAACGACTTCATTTTTAGACGTTAATTTTGCATATAAATCTACTTCATCAGGATTATAGCCTTTAAGTCTACTATCGCCTTGTTGTGCAGCACTTAGCTCTTTAAACCATTTATCTGCTTCTTCATAATTACCGATACTTCTAAGTGACTGTATGTATTTGTATAAATATTCGGCATCTATTTTTTTATGTTCTTTTAAAGCTTCACCATACCAATATGCAGCTTTCTCAGAGTTAGAATTATTATAATAGGCATCTCCAAGACGCGTAAGTACATGGGCACTGTTATCTCCATTTTCTACAGCTTTTTCATAAAGCTCAATAGCTTTTATATAGCCATAATTTTTGAAGAATTTATCAGCTAACTTCGTTTGCGCATACGATAACGAACAGCTAAGTATAAGAGTTAGAACTAATATTCTTGTTTTCATAATGCGATTCTTTTAGAAGTATCTAGGAGATTTTATACGTTTACTTTTAAATACTTCAAACATCAATAATACTTCATGCGTACCACTAGTATATGGTCTTAAATCTGAAATTGGATATTCATAGGCATAACCAATTCGTAATTGTTTTGATACCTGAAAGTCAGCTATACCACCAATGGCAGCTGCATTTTCATTAATTCTGTAACCACCACCAATCCAAAATGTTTCATTAAATAGGAAGTTGGCAGAAATATCAAATGATAAAGGTGCACCATTAGTAGCTTTAAGTAAAACAGAAGGTTTCAATTTTGTTGTTTCACTTAAATCAAACACGTATCCACCAGTTATATAATAGCTTACACGTTCTAAAGCAATATAGTCTAATTGACCTTGACGTCCATTATTATAGTCTGTATTCAATATTCTTGGTGCTGAAAGACCTAGATACCAACGTTGAGAATGCCAGTATAAACCAGCACCAACGTTAGGACTCCAACGGTTAGAAATTTCATTAAAGAAGGGATCATTAACAACAGAAGGATCATTTAATAGTTCCTCGTCTAAATTGTAATGTGTAAAACCACCTTTAATACCAAAAGCTAACTTAGTATTAACACCAGTTTGAATTGTATATGAGAAGTCTCCATAGATGTATGAAAAATTTTCATAACCTAGCTTATCATTTATGAATGATAGCCCTAAACCAATCTTCTCATTCCTTAACGGAGTGTGAACAGATAGTGTTTGGGTTTCTGGTCCACCTTCTAATCCAACCCATTGACTTCTATGTAAGCCAACAGCACTGAATGTTTCTCTACTACCAGCATAAGCTGGATTAATAGAAATAGTGTTAAACATGTATTGTGTAAATTGAGGTAACTGCTGTGCAAAGGCAGTAGAAATACCTAATATAAATATTACAATACTTAATGATTTAGATAACTTCATCTCGGTTAAGTTTATTTATCAGTTGCTACGTAGATTGGACCTGCAAAAGGTTTTAATCCACTATTTTTTAAATTAATAACGTAATAGTAAGTTCCGGTTGGGACTTTTCCAGAGCTTCCTACAGACGAGCCATGAGCATCGCCATTCCAATCATTTTGATAATTATTATTCTTATAAATTTCTGCTCCCCAACGATTGAATATCTGCAATTCAATTACAAATCCACAATCTTCTACACCAGTTATGGTAAAGAATTCATTATAACTATCACCATTTGCTGTCACAGTTTTTGATATAACAACATCTTCGGCGCCACATGGTAAAACCACACAGTCATCATCAATAGTTACGTTAACCTCTACTTCTGTAGGACAAGGTCCATCAGTGATAGAGTACATAAACGTGTACATACCAACTTCTACTGTTGAAGGATCGAATAGGCTACCGTCTATAGTTGCATTACCTGCAATTACACCCCAAGTACCGTCCATGCTAAAGTCACCAGATAGTAAATCGAATAAATCGAATTCAGAATCCAGTACACATCGGGTAGCATCAAAGGCATTAATAACGTTGCTAATTTCTACATCGATATTTTGTGTAAATATTGCTACATTACCACAATCATCTGTTACAGTCCAAGTTCTTATAATTGAATAATCTTCAAAATCGTTGGCTTGAGTTGAATCCTCATCAAAGGATACACTAATATTATTTGAACAAGCATCTTCAAAGACTAAATTTGGTACCTCAGGAATATCATCACACGAAGCCATAATATTCTCATCAAGAGGTGTAACTAAAGTTGGAGCTGTTGTGTCTTGTACCGTAATGATTTGAATATGAATACTATCATTTCCGCAGGCATCTGTTGCTGTCCAAGTTCGTTCTATTATATAATCACCCATACAAGCACCATTTGTAATTTCTTCTTCGAAAGTTACCGTAGCATCACCACAGTTATCATTAGCCGTTAAGTTATCAGCCGTAGGAACAGCATCACACTCAACAGTTACATCAGCAGGAAGGGCTTCATTAAACGTTGGTGCCGTAGTATCTTGAACTGTTATGATTTGAGTATGAACAGTTTCATTACCACAAGCATCAGAAGCCGTCCAAGTACGCGTTAAGGTATATTCATTATCACAAATACCAGCAGTAGTAGCTTCTTCGAAAGTTACCGTAGCATCACCACAGCTGTCATCAGCCGTTAAGGTATCAGCTGTAGGAACAGCATCACATTCAACAGTTACATCTGCAGGAAGCGTTTCATTAAATGTTGGTGCCGTAGTATCCTGAACTGTTATCGTTTGTGTATGAATCGTTTCATTACCACAAGCATCAGAAGCCGTCCAAGTACGCGTTAACGTATATTCATTATCACAAGTACCAGCCGTAGTAGCTTCTTCGAAAGTTACCGTAGCATCACCACAGTTATCATTAGCCGTTAAGGTATCAGCTGTAGGAACAGCATCACATTCAACAGTTACATCTGCAGGAAGCGTTTCATTAAATGTTGGTGCCATAGTATCCTGAACTGTTATCGTTTGTGTATGAATCGTTTCATTACCACAAGCATCAGAAGCCGTCCAAGTACGCGTTAACGTATATTCATTATCACAAGTACCAGCCGTAGTAGCTTCTTCGAAAGTTACCGTAGCATCACCACAGTTATCATTAGCCGTTAAGGTATCAGCTGTAGGAACAGCATCACATTCAACAGTTACATCTGCAGGAAGCGTTTCATTAAATGTTGGTGCC
>NZ_JBSWXE010000002.1:0-565105 GCF_056160445.1 Winogradskyella sp. ABM4_392 | reverse complement strand
CCCGTTTGCGCCGATGGTACTGCACTTGTGGAAGAGTAGGTCGCCGCCTTTTTTGAAGACCCTTACTAAAACTAGTAAGGGTCTTTTGTTTTTTATATTATTTTTTCTTGTTAAATATGCTATCCATTATTGTATTTAAACCAATATAAAGTATTGCAATAGCTGTAATACAAATTAGAATGGCTACCATTAAAATAGGATAGTATAATGGTTTTTCGCTATTGCTAAAAGCAATATGAAGAAGAGTTGGTCCTAAGAACATCAGGAATAGACAAACAACTAAGCGTTTTATGCCTTTTCTAAGAAGTTCTTTATCAGTTTTGTTGTTTTCTTCCATTTTCGATACTTAGTCTTACGGATTTATATTTTTTAAGTAGTGATTCTGCTGTGGCTAGTGGTATGTTAAGTTCTTCCATTATTATTTTTATACCTCGATTTACAAGCTTATTATTACTAAGTTGCATATCTACCATACGGTTTCCTTTTACATGTCCTAACTGTATCATTACCGTAGTGGTAATCATATTAAGAACTAACTTTTGTGCAGTTCCAGCTTTCATTCTTGAACTTCCTGTTAAAAATTCTGGTCCAACAGTCACTTCAATTGGATATTGAGCTGTAAGACTTAAAGGACTATTTTTATTGCAAGTTATACAGCCTGTAATGATATTTTCGATATTACACCTTTCTAATGTATGAACTACATATGGTGTTGTACCGGATGCAGCTATACCAACAACAACATCCTTTTTAGATATTTTATATTGTTCTAAATCTTTCCAACCTTGAATTGTAGAATCTTCTGCATTTTCTACAGCTTTTCTAATTGCTGTGTCTCCACCAGCAATTACCCCAATTACTAAATCGTGTGGAACACCAAAAGTTGGTGGACATTCAGACGCATCTAAAATTCCTAATCTACCACTTGTGCCTGCACCTATGTAAAATAGTCTACCACCACTTTGTAATTTTTCGACAATAACTCTAATTAATGTTTCGATTTGTGGTAAAGCTCTTTCTACAGCTTTAGGTACGGTTTGATCTTCGTTGTTGATGTTAGTTATAATCTCTTTGATTGTCATCTTTTCGAGATGATTGTAATGAGATTCTTTTTCTGTAGTTTTTTCAAAATTCATAGGCTAAAATTACAGAATTTAAGATGTAATTGTTGTTATTGAACTGTATAAATTAATTCATCTACTTCAGATAATCTAAAATAACCAAACGGATAGTTTTCAGGGTTTGTATTATTTATACAATTACCTCTAACTGTAGCTGGTTGCGTTTCAAAGGGACCTCCAGACTCTTCACTTCCTTGTTGTAATAATATAAACATATAGTCGTAAAACTGTTCTGAAACCCCATAATTTCTTATAGTTACAATATCATTTGTAGCTAAATCTTCCTCTGTATAAAATCCAAATATTTGATTTCCGTCTGTAAAGCGGTCTTCATATACTTCTAACGTTGGGATGACGGCAATGTCACTTATAAACTCAAAAAAATAGTAATTTTCAATATTTGCAGGATCTGTATAAAATGCTTTTAATTCAATATCCTCACCAGAAAACCCACCTTCGTCATTTTGTTCTACATAATCGATTGGAACGACTGACTTTAAAGTTTCTGTAGCCGTATAAGTTTCACCTTCGTAAATAATAGTTAATACGTAAGTGTTGTTTATAACAGGTATAAAGTTATTGTTTCTATATATCCCTGTTTGACCATCTTCAGCGAAATTAAATATATTGTTATTAGCATCTGTAATACTTACTATGGCATTATTGGCTGGTGGAACTGAGTCATTAAAAAAGGGTGCAGTCAATGTTAATTTTATGCTTTGTTCATTTCCTGAAGTATTTTTGAACCAGTTAATTGATGCATCAATAACCAACCTTGGTTCAGCAGTATTTAAGTCCACATCTATAACATCTTCACAATTTGTAAACACAAGAACAATTAGGAAAAGGGTTATAATCTTTTTCATGATTTAAAATTTAAAATTATAAGAAATAGAGGGTACGATACCAAAAATAGCAAGTCTTACAGCTTCATTAACTCCAGTAATTCTATCTTCTCTAAATGTAATATTAGCAGCATTTCTTCTGTTATAAACGTTATATATTCCAAAAACCCATTCACCTTTAAATCGCTTTTGACTATCTGGATTTGGGTTATAGGTTGCAGAAACATCTAATCGATTATATGATGGTAATCTACTTGAGTTTCTGGCTTCGTAACTTGGTATTACAATACCATTATACTCATATTGACCGTTTGGAAAAGTGGCAGGTTGGCCAGTTTGAAAAATAAAATTGGAACTCAATTTCCATTTTTTATTTAAATCATAGCTTGCTGTAAGAGAGATATCATGCGTTTTGTCAAAAGGAGTATTGTACCATTCACCATTATTAATACCTGTTTCTGTTTCTGTTCTTCCTGGTGTTTTTTGTTCAGATTTTGATAACGTATAAGCTAACCATCCTTTTAATCGTCCTTCATTTTTTCTAAATAGAACTTCCAGGCCATAAGCTCTAGCTTCTCCATTAAGAATAACTTGTTCTATGGCATTGTTTGCAATAAGATCTGCCCCATCAATATAATCTATTCTGTTGTCTATGGTCTTAAAGAACGTTTCAATTTCTAATGAGAATGTATTGTTTTTAAAAGTTCTAAAATAACCTAGCGCATACTGATCTAAAAGTTGTGGTTTGATATACTTACCACTTGGAGTCCACACATCTAATGGTGTTGGTGAATTTGTATTAGATAGAAGGTGAAGATATTGAGACATTCTATTGTAACTTGCTTTTATTGACGAATAATCATTAAGCTGATATGCTAAAGAAAAGCGTGGTTCAATATTGGCAAAAGACTCAATAACATCACTTCTACTAAAGGACTCTGTGTCTATTGGTTCTGCTTTTTCATAAATGCCTAAATCTGCATTGAAAATAACAGGATTGTCATTTTCATAACTATTTAATTCGTCTTGACCTAAGCGATGAAATGTACTGAATCGAGCTCCATAACTAAGACTAAGCTTTTTACTTAGTTTATGTTCTGCATCAAGATAGACAGCATTTTCAAAGGCATATTTATCTATTAGCTTAAAAGGATTAATACCAGAATCTTCGGTATTAGGGTTAATTTCTCCTGGATTAAATTTATAATAGATACTATTTAGACCATATTCTAATTTAAAATTATTGTTTATATAATGTTTTAAATCATACTTAACATTAAAGTTTCTTATACCAGATTCCCATTCAAAACCTACAAAATTTAAATCTAAGCCATAATAATAATCAGAGTAAATGAGCGACAGGTTAGAAAATAATTTATCTGAGAATAAATGATTCCACCTAAAATTAACTACAGTATTACCGTAAGTGTTTTCAAAACTATCCTGAATACTAAATACGTCTCTACCAAAATAACCTGATAAGAAGATGCTGTTATTATTATTTAAGCGGTAACTTAATTTGGTGTTTAAATCATAAAAATAGGCCACATTATCAAGGTCGAAAAGCGGAAGAAACAAATGGGCATAACTACTGCGACCTCCAAACAAAAAGGACCCTTTATTTTTTTTAATAGGTCCTTCTGCTAACAGTCTACTAGAGATTAAACCAATGCCTCCATTCATGCGAAAGTTACTACTATTGCCTTCTTTTTGATAAATATCTAAAACAGACGATACACGTCCACCATATTTTGCAGGAATTCCACCTTTGTAGAGTTTAATATCTTTTATAGCATCTGGGTTAAAAACAGAAAAGAATCCAAATAAGTGTGATGAATTAAAAATTGTGGCTTCATCTAATAATATAAGATTTTGGTCTGCGGCACCACCACGTACATTAAAACCTGAAGAACCTTCACCTGCGTTAGTAACACCTGGTAAAAGTGTGATGGATTTAATAACATCAACTTCACCTAAAACTACAGGCATTTGCTTTATCGTATTTATGGATAAGGCATTAACACTCATTTGTGGTTTTCTGATGTTAAGTTTTTCAACATTTTCGGTAATAACCACTTCGTCTAAACTCTCAGCAGCCTCTGTAAGTTGAAAATTTTTAGATAGGTCATTAGTTAACTCGATAGTTTGGCTTATGGTTTTAAACCCTAAATAGCTTATTTGAATGTTGTAAGTTCCTTTAGGAAGTGTAATAGAGTAGAAGCCATATTCATTGGTCATGGTACCAGATTGAATTTCTGGAATAAGAACATTCACACCAATCAAGGTTTCGTTACTTTCACTATCTGTAATCGTTCCGCTTAATGTAAATTTTTCTTGTGCTGTTAGTACACTTGGGCAAAAAAATAATAAGAGTAGTATAACTCTAAAGGTTAAAGCCATAGTTTATAAAATTGATGTTGATTATAAAACGATTGTATAGCGCATTTGTAACACAAATTTACGGATATAAAAAAAGCTTCATTTTTCAATGAAGCTCTTTTTAACAAAAGTTTAATTTAATATGGAATTGAGTGTATTGCTAGGTCGCATAGCACTGCTTGTTAGGGTTTCGTTAGGGAAATAGTAGCCTTCAATTTCTACCGGTTCTCCTTGACAATCTATAAGTTCTGCTACAATTTGTTCTTCTTTAGATGAAAGTGTATTAAAAATTGTGGTGAACTCTTCTTTTAAATCAGCATCTTTATTTTGGTTTGCTAAAGCTTCTGCCCAATATAATGCTAAATAGAAGTGGCTACCTCTGTTATCTAGTTCGTTTACTTTACGAGAAGGCCCTTTTTTATTTTCTAAAAGTTTCTCGGTGGCATCATCTAAAGCTTCACCTAAAACACGTGCCTTAGCATTGTCATTAACTTCAGCATAATGATCTAAAGAAACAGCAAGTGCTAAAAATTCACCAAGAGAATCCCATCTTAAGTGGTTTTCTTCAACAAACTGCTGTACGTGCTTAGGAGCAGAGCCACCAGCACCAGTTTCAAATAAACCTCCACCATTCATTAATGGAACAATAGACAACATTTTTGCACTGGTTCCTAATTCTAAAATTGGGAATAAGTCTGTTAGGTAATCTCTTAAAACATTTCCGGTTACTGAGATTGTATCTTTACCATCCTTGATGCGTTCTAGAGTAAAATTAGTAGCTTCAATAGGTGCAAGAATTCTAATATCTAAACCTTCAGTATTGTGATTAGGAAGATATTTATTTACCTTTTTGATTAATTCTGCATCATGAGCTCTGTCTTCATTTAACCAAAACACAGCAGGTGTTTGCGATGCTCTTGCTCTTGTAACTGCTAATTTAATCCAATCTTGCACTGGTGCGTCTTTAACCTGGCACATTCTCCAAATATCACCAGTTTCAACGTTATGACTTGTTAAAACAGTTCCGTTAGCGTCAATAACTTCAACCTTTCCATTTGATGTTATTTCAAAGGTTTTATCATGAGAACCATATTCTTCAGCTTTTTGAGCCATTAAACCAACATTTGGTACAGTACCCATGGTTGTCGGATCGAAAGCTCCGTGTTTTTTACAGAAGTCTATTGTAGCTGTATAAACACCAGCATAACTACTATCTGGAATAATAGCTTTTGTATCTTGTTGCTTACCATCTTTGTTCCACATTTGTCCTGAAGTACGTATCATGGCAGGCATAGAAGCATCAATAATAACATCGCTCGGTACGTGTAGGTTGGTAATACCTTTATCAGAGTTAACCATAGCTAAATCTGGACCTTCGTTAAAAGCAGCATCAATATCTGCTTTAATTTCCTTGCGCTTAGCTTCTGGTAATTCCTCAAGATTATCTAATAAGTTACCTAAACCGTTATTAACATCAACACCAATACTTTTTAAGGTGTCAGCATGTTTTTCAAAAACAGGTTTAAAATATGTTCTTACAGCATGACCGAAAATGATAGGGTCAGAAACCTTCATCATCGTAGCTTTCATGTGTAAAGACATTAAAATATCTTGAGCTTTAGCATCTTTAATTTCTCTTTCTAAGAAACGTAAAAGCGCTTTTTTACTCATTACGGTAGCATCAATAATTTCTTCAGCTTGTAATGCTAAATTATCTTTTAAGATAGTGGCATTACCATCTGTATCTGTGTGTATTATTTTTACTACAGTAGCTTCAGTTGTGGTATATGATTTCTCGTTGTGTGCAAAATCTCCTTCACTCATTGTTGCAACATGAGTTTTAGAATCTGCTGACCAAGCTCCCATACTGTGTGGGTTTTTCTTAGCATAATTCTTAACAGCTTTTGGCGCACGTCTGTCTGAGTTTCCTTCTCTCAAAACAGGGTTTACTGCACTACCTTTAACTTTATCGTAGCGAGACTTGATTTCTTTTTCAGTATCATTTTTTGGCTCGTCTGGATAATCAGGAAGTTTATACCCTTTTGCTTGAAGTTCTTCTATAGTATCTCTTAATTGAGGAATAGAAGCACTAATGTTTGGTAACTTTATAATATTAGCTTCTGGCTTTTTCGCTAATTCACCCAACTCGCTAAGGGCATCTGATACTCTTTGTTCTTCAGTTAAATAATCAGGAAACACGGCTAAAACTCTAGCTGCTAATGAGATATCTTTAGTTTCAATAGTTATACCAGAAGATTTGGTAAACGATTGAACAATTGGTAAAAAAGAACGTGTTGCTAAAGCTGGCGCTTCGTCTGTTTTTGTATAAACAATCTTTGCTGTTTTGGTCATAGGTTGTTAAATATAATGTGAATATGCTTAAGCTTATTTTTAAGCTGTGCAAATATACAAAATTGATGCAGTTTAGCGGTTGTGAGATTGCTAGTAATTGAAGGATAATTTTGAGAATTTATTTAGCAAAATACTCAAACAATTAAATTTATTATTTAATCTTTATTTTGAAGGTATTTAATAGCCCTTCAATATTATTTTTTGAAAATTGGGCGTCTTTAAGATTGTTTTCAGAGGGATTAATATTGAAGTTAAAAGCTGTTGAAAAATCTGCTTTTTCAAGGTTGGTGTTATTAAAAATTGAATTCATTAAGTCGCACCGAGAAAATTTTGATTCTTTTGCTTCTGTAAATGTAAAATCAACTTGATGCATCTTACAATTGCTAAAACATGTTTTGTTGATGTTCATATCAGAAAACGAGCTAAGATTAAGGTTGCAATTTTGAAAGTTGAAGTCGATTAGAAACTCACTACAATCTTTAAAATTAATACCAACGAGCTTGCAGGAATTAAAACTTACGTCATTAAATGTTGTATGCTTTACGTTGATATTGCTAAAGTTGCAATCCACAAATTCACATTCCAGAAAGACGTTGTTAGAAATATCTGAATTCTCAAAATTGCAGTTTGTAAAGGTGCAATAGCTGTATTCTGCTTTTGGAAGTAGGTTGGTGGTGTAGTCTTTATTGCTAAGGTTCTGGTCAGATATGCTTTGTAAATTCATAAAACAAATATAGAGGAAAGTAGGATACGAATTTTCGTCAGTTAGAGTGAATTTTACGCTTACAAAGCTTAAAATTTGTATCGAAAACAAGAAAATTCATCATACTAGTTTACTTCTCGATACAAAATTCCATAAGAATTTCACTCGAAGTGACAAGTATTAATCTTTAGGTATATAAAAGTAAAAAGCCATATCACTACAGTAAAACTGTTCTGACATGGCTTCTTTTTGAAACAGTACTAACGTGACCTATTTAGCTTTCACTAACTCAGCTGTATGATTTTCATCATCATCCTTTTCAGTTCAAGTGTTCCTACTTCAAGTGAAACGTTTCATATCTTTCAAAATGTATTGACCTGATACTACTAAGTTTCATAAGACTTGTTTTTCTTGATGATTTCTTCTTTGTTCTTCACTTGCGTGTCCTACACGTCCAAAAACATTGCTCATCCTTTTCGCGTTCACTTTCGCTTCCGTTACTTTTTCAAAGCTTTCCGCTTACGCTTTATAATCTGCAAGCATACTATAAAACTTAAGCTTCATGATTAACTATCCAACACTTGCCTACACAAGCGGTTCGCCAACCTCAAAAAACAATCTTATTATTTTAAAGAACGTTACTTTAAACAATTAACATAAATTTAAAATTTCTTTTAAAACCAAACACTGTTTGTTGTTGATTGTTTAGCTAAAGTAGATTTATATTTCGAATATGCAAATTTTTTAACGGTTTAGATATGCACATTTTATAAACCGTACTTATCAACAAAAGTTAATAACTAAAAAAGCCTTCAGTAATGAAGGCTTTTTTAATGTTATGTGTGTTAGATTATCTTCTAACTTCTTTAATTCTTGCTTTTTTACCAGTAAGACCTCTAAAGTAGAATATACGTGCTCTACGCACTTTACCACGCTTGTTCACTTCAATTTTTTGTAAAGCTGGTAAGTTAATTGGGAAGATACGCTCTACACCAATAGTACCAGACATTTTACGGATTGTAAACGTTTCTGAAGCTCCGCTACCTTTACGTTGTAATACAACACCTTTAAAGAACTGTGTACGCGTTTTATTACCTTCTTTAATTTCGTAGTATACTGTGATTGTATCACCAGCACTAAATTCTGGTAAGTCTTTTTTGGTTACAAATTCGTCTTGTACAAATTTTACTAAAGAATCCATGTTTTCTCTTTTATAATGGTTGTTTCAAATCAACATTCACGGTTTTCGCCAGAGGTTAATCCAAAAGTGGGTGCAAAGATAATTATTAATTGGTAATTGGCAATTATTAATTAATAATTTTGAAAAGATTATTCATCCAGTAAATCTGGTCGTCTTTCTTTGGTACGTTGGTAGGCTTGTTCTTCTCGCCATTTTTCTATTTCACCAAAATTACCACTAAACAATACTTCAGGGACTTTCATGCCTTTATAGTCTCGTGGTCTTGTATAAATAGGTGGTGCCAACAGATTATCTTGAAACGAATCGGTTAGGGCAGAAGTCTCATTGCCCAAAACACCTGGTATTAATCTAATAACGGCATCGCACAACACAGCTGCACCCAATTCTCCACCAGACAACACATAATCTCCAATTGAGATTTCTCTTGTTATAAATTTATCGCGCACACGTTGGTCTACACCTTTATAATGACCGCAAAGTATGATGATGTTTTCTTTTAAGGATACTTGGTTGGCTATACTTTGGTTAAGACGCTCACCATCTGGTGTCATGTAAATAATCTCTTCATAGTTGCGCTCTGCTTGCAAACCAGAAATACATTTATCTATAGGCTCTATCATCATAACCATACCTGCACCACCACCAAATTGGTAATCGTCCACAGATTTATAATTATCTGTAGTGTAATCTCTAAGGTTATGAAAATGTACTTCTACCAAATCTGCTTCTATGGCACGTTTAAGAATAGATGCTTCAAACGGACTTTTTAAAAGTTCTGGTAAAACAGTAATGATATCTATGCGCATGGTCTTTATAAATGGAATGCAAAGGTAGGTTTTTTAAGTAATTTTAATTCTATAACACCTTCAAGTTTTGAGGTTGTGTATAAATGAATTTATCACTCTATCTTCTAAGAAAAGCGGATAGAATTAAAGTAAATAATATAAAGCTATGATTCCTCCAATCCAAAATATCATACCAAGATAGTATAGTATAATTGCTTCATTTTTTTCTTTTTTTGTTATACCAGGAATGCTTCTAAAGTAATTAAAACCAGAAAACATCATTATGAAAATTCCACCAAAAAAAATCAAAAGCTTATGTTCTAGCTTTAAACCTTTACTCATGACAATTATTTAGGAGTTGAAAAAGTTGAACAAAGTTTTTTTATAATCAAGTTCTTATAATCTTATAAGATAAAAAAAATCCGCAATAATAAATTGCGGATTTTCAATATTTATAAAAGGTAATTGCTAAGCCTTATTCTTATTAATCTCATCTTGAAGCTGACGTCTTACTTTTTGTTCGCGTTCTAAAGCGTTGCGTCTGTGTTCTTCAAACTCAGTTTCTACTTCTTCGAGTTTATGTTTAGCTTCCTTGGTTAACGAGTTACTGTTTTTAAACTTATAAATAAAGAATAATAAAAAGGCAGTTAGTGCAGCAATGATACTCCACATAATAACATTATAATTAGTTTTGCTAGTTTGCATACCCAATAATGCCATGTTGTTTTTTTCTTCGTTGGTTTGGTCTAAAGTGGTTTGTGTGTTTCCAAGCTTTGCTTTTAGATCGTTAATTTCTTTAACTTGATTGGCAACAGTTGCTTCAGAATTGGTTAAATCTTTATATGTTGTTTTAAGCGAATCTAAAACGTTGGCCTTTAATTTTAATAACCAAGCTTGTTTTACAGCTTCGTAAGGTTGCCCATTGGTGCCTTTAAAGTTTCCAGATTTTCTAAAAACATATTCAAATTGACTATCAATAGTACCACTGTTTAATGAGTACTGTTCTTCAGTATCGGCTTGCTGAGTTTGTGCGGTTAAGGTTTGTAGGTTAAAGGTAACTATAAGAATTACAGTGACTTTAGCTAAAAACTTCATATTGTAATTGTTTTGGTTGTGTTCGGTTAATTAGGTGCCAAGATAATGAATTTATGTGCATTTGTTTCAATAAATAATTAAAACAAATGCAACATCATTTAACTTAACAGTTCATATACGCACTTTGTGTTGCTTTGGATGTTTTAAAACAAAAAAAATCTTGCCAAACGACAAGATTTTTCTTTTTCCTTTTTCAAGAGATTCTAATAATAAGTATAGCGTCTTACCTTAGAAATATATTTTGCAAGTCTAATAACTTGATGACTGTATCCATATTCGTTATCGTACCATATATATAAGATAGCATTTTTACCATCTGCTCTAACAATGGTAGCTTTACTGTCATAAATTGATGGTGCTGAGCTACCGACAATATCGCTAGATACTAGCTCGTCACTCATTTCATATTTTATTTGCTCTACTAAGTCGCCTTCTAGAGCGTATTTTTTCATGATGGTATTCATGCTGTCTACAGAAGTTTCTTTTTCTAATTCTAGGTTAAGAATAGCTAAAGAACCATTTGGTACAGGTACTCTAATCGCATTAGATGTTAATTTACCCTCTAATGATGGTAATGCTTTGCTTACTGCTTGTCCAGCACCAGTTTCTGTAATTACCATATTAAGACCAGCAGCTCTACCACGTCTATATTTTTTGTGGAAATTATCTACCAAGTTTTGGTCGTTTGTGTATGCGTGAATGGTTTCTAAGTGACCAGATTTTACACCAAAAGAGTCTTCAACAGCTTTTAATACAGGTGTAATGGCATTTGTAGTACAAGAGGCTGCAGAGAAAATTTTCACCTTATCAGGATTGTGCTCTAAGTGGTTAACACCATGTACAATATTAGGTACTCCTTTTCCTGGTGCAGTAAGTAACACTTTCTCAACACCTTTAGCTTTTAAGTGTCTGCCTAGTGCCTTGTCATCTCTAAACGCACCTGTATTGTCAATTACTAATGCGTTATTGATGCCATATTTTGTGTAGTCGATATCTTCTGGTGCGTTTGCTGAAATGATGTTTACCGTAGTACCATTAATAATTAGTGCGCTATTTTTTACATCAACGCTAACCATACCAGAGAAATCTCCATGTACAGAGTCGTTTCTTAATAACGATGCACGTTTTTCTAATACGGTTTCGTTAATCTCACCACGTGTAACGATAGCTCTTAATCGCAGTTGGTTACCTTTGCCAGTACGTGTCATAAGCTCTCGCGCAACAAGTCTACCAATTCTACCAAAACCATAAAGAATTACGTCTTTAGGTTCTAACTCCTTAGACTTATTCGCTTCTTTTAATTTAGCTGCAACAAAAGCAGTGGCATTATCGTACTTCTGATCTTCTAAGTGATACTCATAAGTTAACTTACCAATATCTAATTTAGCTGGTGGTAAATTTAATTTTTTGATTGCCTGAGCAATTTCTACAGAATCAAAAATTGAAATTGGTTTCTGAACAAATTCACCTGCATATTCGTGCAAGTTTAAAATTTCGCTCACTTTTCTGTCAATTAATTGATTTCTGAATAATACAAGCTCAATGGAATTGTCGTACCAAAGGTCGCTCACTGTTTTAATAAATTCAACCGTTGCTCTTCGACGGTCTGCCTGAAACGCTAACTCTTTTTCGTAAGTGTCGTTAAAACCCATTTTTTATTGGTTTAGTGTTTTTTAATTTGGCGCAAAAATACATATTTCAAACGTTTTCGTAATACTTTTTACCGAAAATAAAAACCCTTCAAAGAATTGTACTTTGAAGGGTGATTTTAATCTGTTTTTAAGGTCTTTTATCTAAAGTTGTAGACTACTTTTTCACCTTGTTTGTTTATGACCTCGATCTGAAGAGGGTCATTCATACTCCTCGTTTTCATTGCATTTTGAGCATCATCTACTGAGTATAGTTTTTTACCGTTAATACGCGTAACGATACTACCTTCTTCTATGCCTTCTCTGTTCCAATAGGCTTGGTAGCGCTCATCGAAGCGCGAAATTTTCACACCATAATCGGTTTTGAATTTCTTTAAGTCATTCTTTGAAGCATTTCTTATAATACCTATGGTTTGAAGTTCAAAAATTGGATTTTTTAATAATGTCACAGGAACTACTTCTTGGTTACCATCTCTTATTAGTGTTACATTAACCACATCGTTTGGACTTTTAGTTTTTAAGTAGCCAGCTAAATCTGAGAACTTATTAATCTCAACATTATCTAGTTTTTTGATAATGTCACCTGTTTTAATTCCAGCTTTTTCAGCACCAGTATCCTCTGTAACATCACTAACGTAAAAACCTTCCGTCATGTCAGTACCTATTTGTTCAGCTGTTTGACTATTTAGAGCGCTTCCGATTACACCAAGAATACCATTTTGCACATTTCCGTACTCCATAATGTCGTTTACAATTTTGCGTGCAATGTTGCTAGGCACAGCGAAAGAATAGCCTATATAAGATCCATCTCGAGAAGAGATTGCTGTATTAATACCAATTAAATCTCCATTTGTGTTAACTAGAGCTCCGCCAGAATTTCCAGGATTCACAGCTGCATCGGTTTGAATAAATGACTGCGTATTTTGACCGCTTAAATCTCTCGATTTTGCACTTATAATTCCAGCTGTCACAGTAGAATTTAAATTAAACGGATTACCTACAGCTAAAACCCATTCGCCAATTTTAGCACTATCTGAGTCACCAAAGGCTAAAAATGGTAAATCTTCATCTGCTTCAATTTTAATAAGTGCGATGTCTGTGGCTTCGTCAGTACCAACTAATTCTGCCATGTAGGTTTTGTTGTTATTTAATGTGATGCTAATCTCATTTGCATTTTGTATCACGTGGTTATTGGTTACAATATAACCTGTTGGTGAAATAATTACACCACTACCTGTACCAACTTGTGCACGAGGTTGTGATCGACCAAAAAAGTAATCGCTCATCGTAACAGGTGCAGATACAATTGCAGTATTTTTAACGTGTACTACTGCATCTAAAGATTTTTCTGCGGCTTCAACAAAGTTTGGTGTTATTGCGGCAGAGTCATTAATTGTGGTGTTTGTTGGGACATATATAGGTAAGTCAGAAACCTGTTCTACAGCTAACTGCTCTGGTTGTTGTTCTTCAATAAAAAGCTTGTAACCACCTAAGGTTAGTAGACCACCTAATACCGAAACACCTACTAATGTTAGAATCTTCTTCATAATTTTTCAGGATTTAAGTTTTCTTATTAAACGTTTAAATTTAAATATATATTGAATTTTAGTTTTCATTTTAACGACTATTTAACTTCAACTTTAACTGCCTTTTAACATCGTTAGTTACAGTCTTTAATTCTTATATTTGCTCAGAATTATGACAATGACATTTTATAAATATCAAGGTACGGGAAACGACTTTATAATTGTTGATAATCGTTTGCAACGCATAGACAAAAACAATACCAAACGTATAGCGGAATTATGCGACAGACGTTTTGGCATTGGAGCAGATGGTTTTATACTATTAGAAAATGACACATCTTCAGATTTTAAGATGGTGTATTATAATTCTGATGGTAACCAAAGTACTATGTGTGGCAATGGTGGCCGTTGTATCGTCGCTTTTGCAAAGTTTCTTGGCATTATTGAAAATGAAACTGAATTTTTAGCTATTGATGGTTTACATAAAGCTATAATTAAAGATGATATTGTGCATTTGCATATGCAAGATGTGGAAACTGTTGAAGTTTTTGATAATCATTTATTTCTAGATACAGGGTCTCCACATCATGTAGAAATGGTTTCTAATATTGAAACATTAGATGTGAAATCTAGAGGGTCTGCTATAAGATATGGCGCTCCTTATAATGAAGTAGGAAGCAACGTTAATTTTGTTGAACAATTGACAGAAAATCGATTTGCTGTTAGAACTTATGAGCGAGGAGTAGAGGATGAGACCTTGTCTTGCGGTACTGGTGTTACAGCTGTAGCCCTAGCAATGCATAATAGTAATAAAACTTCTAACACTGAAGTTGAACTTAAAGTTGAAGGAGGTGAGCTTAAAGTACACTTTATGAAAAGTCCTGAAGGTTATAAAGATATTTGGCTGGTTGGTCCAGCAGAGCAAGTATTTAAAGGTGAAATAGAATGGTAAGTTTAAAAGGAAAACATATCTTTTTAAGAGCCTTAGAGCCCGAGGATCTCGATTTTATCTATGAAATAGAAAACGATACTTCACTTTGGGTACTAAGCGATACGCAAACACCTTATTCTCGATTTTTGATAAAGCAATATTTAGAAAACGCACAGCAAGACATTTTTGAAGCCAAACAATTGCGATTAGCTATTTGTACTGCTAAAGGAAAAGCTATCGGTCTTATAGATGTGTTTGATTTTGATATAAAAAACAAACGTGCTGGCATAGGTATTTTAATCAAAGATGAAGCTAATCGTTATAAAGGATATGGCAAAGAAGCTTTAAGTTTGCTAGTAGATTATTGTTTTAAAATCCTTCATTTGCATCAGGTATATGCTAACGTTTCAGAAAGTAATGAAGCTAGTTTAAAATTATTTGAGAACAATGGTTTCAAAAAAATAGGATTAAAGGAAGATTGGAGTTTCGATGGACAACAATTTTCAAATGAATATATATTACAGCGTATTAACAGATAATCTATGTATATAAAGAAAATACTTTGGGCAGTTGCCGTAATCGGTTTATTAATTTTTGGTGCTATTGCTTACTACATTTATGGTGCTATGTTTCAGCCCAATACAAATTTTGAAGCACAAACAGCTTATATTTATGTGCCTACTGATGCTAATTATATGCAAGTAAGACAGCAGTTAGAACCGTTGTTAAAAGATATAGGTTCTTTTGATGCATTGGCTAAACAGAAAAAGTACACATCTAACATAAAAGCAGGTCGATTTGCCATTTCTAAAGGAATGAATAATAATGAGATTATTAATTCTATAAGAAGTAGAAACTTACCTTTAAAAATAGCATTCAATAACCAAAATAGTCTAGAGGGTTTGGCAGGAAGAATTAGCACTCAGATTGAAGCTGATAGTTTGTCGCTGCTTAAAGCTATGACAGATAAAGATTTCTTGGAGAAGAATGACTTCACAGAGGCAACAGTATTAGGCATGTATTTACCAAATAGTTATGAGTTTTTTTGGAATACTTCAGCGGAAGGCTTTAGAGATAAAATGCTAAAAGAGTATAACCGGTTTTGGAATGAATCTAGGTTAGCAAAAGCTAAGGAATTAAACTTATCTCCAGATGAGGTAATGACTTTGGCATCAATTGTACATGAAGAATCTAAACAAGCAGATGAGCAACCAAGAGTTGCTGGAGTTTATCTCAATAGATTACGAATAGGTATGCCATTGCAAGCAGACCCTACCTTGAAATTTGCAGCTTATCAGTTACCAAAATATAAGAATACAGTGATAAGACGAGTTTTAAATATTCATAAAGAAATAGATTCCCCTTACAACACTTATAAGAATTTAGGTTTGCCACCAGGACTTATAGCAATGCCAGACTTATCTGCTGTAAAAGCTGTTTTAAATCCTGAAAAGCATAATTATCTCTATTTTGCAGCTGATGCAAAACGTTTAGGTTATCATAAGTTTGCAAAAACTCTGGCACAACATAATAATAATGCCAGAGAATATCAAAGGTATCTGTCTTCACAAGGTATTAATAGGTAAGGCTTGAAGTGTGTTATAACACATATCATATTTCTGCTTTGTGTTAGTGGGTCTGTTTTCGCTCAATCCAAAATAAATCAGTTTTTAAAGCCAAGTGACTCCCTTAACAAGTCACGAAGAAATACGGTTCTTATTTCCGAAATTTCTTTAGCTACTACCGCGTTGATAGGTCTAAATCAATTATGGTATGCCGATTATCCGCGTTCAAAGTTTAAAACACTAGATGATAGTAGTGAGTGGTTGCAAATGGATAAGTTAGGACATGTATTTTCTTCTTATCAATTGGGTAGATTGGGTGCAAATACGCTTAATTGGGCAGGTGTAAGTAAAAAAAATCAAATCATCTATGGTTCAGCATTAAGTCTTGGATTTTTAACTACTGTTGAGGTCATGGATGGCTTTTCTGAAGAATGGGGTTTTTCATGGACTGATATGGCTGCTAATACTCTTGGTACTGGACTTTTTGTTGGTCAGGAATTATTATGGGAAGAACAGCGCATACTATTAAAGTATTCGTTCCATCAAACAAGATTTGCAAAGCAGCGACCAGATAAGTTAGGAAATGGTTTAGCTGAAGAATTTTTAAAAGATTATAATGGTCAGACCTATTGGTTGAGTGCAAATCTTAATTCGTTTTTAAAAACTGACTATATACCAAATTGGTTAAACCTTGCCTTTGGTTATGGTGCAGATGGTATGCTTACTGGTGAACCTGACGACCCTTTGTTTATAAATCAAAATAGAACACGGCAATATTACCTAAGTCTAGATGTCGATTTAAGTAGAATTAAAACAAAATCTCATTTTCTAAAAACCATTTTTGACGTTTTAAACGTAATTAAGGTGCCTTTCCCAGCATTGGAATTAAATAGTAAGGGACGTTTAAAGATGCATTATATCTACTATTAATAACTTTTAACAAACCTTAACAGGTTGATTTTCAATATTTAAATAAAATTCGTATATTTGCACGCGATTTTGATAAATACTTATGGGGAAAGTTTTATCAGTTAAAAATTGGCTGTTATGATAAAAAATAGCGTTAAGAATTACTTGTTGCCATTTTCAATTTGCTTAGTAATTGCATTGGCACTTTATCCAAATTCCTCTCTAAATGCAGAAATGTATTCTACAGAAGGTTTGGATTTAAACTACAATATCAAGTCAGATTTAGCCATGTCCCAAGGTAATGATGCTGCTAAATCAGATATTTTTACACCACATTTAGGTAAGTCCTTCGAAGGTTTTAAAGAAGCACTTGCATTTAAAGAGTCTAGAGGAGATTACTTTACTGTAAACACATTGGGTTATTTAGGGAAATATCAGTTTGGTGCTGAAACTTTAAAGTTAATTGGTGTTTATAACCCTAATCAGTTTCTATATAATCCAGAACTTCAGGAAAAAGCATTTATGGCAAATGCATCACGAAACAAATGGATTTTGAGAAAGGATATTAAGCGTTTTGAAGGTAAGTATATCGGTGGAGTTAAGGTAACTGAATCTGGTATTCTTGCAGCAGCACATCTCGCTGGTCCAGGAACGGTTAAAAAGTTCTTACGTAGTTATGGTGACTACAACCTTTCTGATGCTTATGGCTCTACTGTAAAATACTACATGAAAAAGTTTTCTGGTTACGATACAACTATTATTAAGCCAAACAAAAAGGCTAAAGCAAGAATTTAACTTTTTTGAACAATAAATATAGCAGGCCTTTTATGTAGGTCCTCTTTATTGTGTTTCCAATCTTTAGCTGGTTGTGTTTTTATAAATTCGCTAGGTAGTGTAAGATCACAAGCCACACAAACTCTGGTTTCAGGATGTAATACATTGGCTAAATCATCAAGCATTTTCATATTTCTGTAAGGGGTTTCAATAAAAATTTGAGCTTGATTGTGCTCTGAAGATAATCGCTCTAAACTTTTTAATTTAGACTTTCTTTCAGCTTTGTCTATTGGTAGATATCCGTTGAAACAAAAACTCTGCCCATTCATACCAGAAGCCATTAAAGCTAATATTATTGAAGAAGGTCCAACCAAAGGCACAACTTTTATATTCATATTGTGTGCTAAGCTAACAATATCAGAGCCTGGATCTGCAATAGCAGGACAACCAGCTTCAGAAAGTAATCCAATGTTATGACCATCTAAGCATGGGTTTAAAAACGTATTGCGTTCTTCTTCTGTTGTATATTTATTAAGTACACTAAGCTTAAGTGAAGGCTGTGATTTGCTAGGCGAAATACGTTTGATAAATCTGCGTGCTGTTTTTTCGTTTTCAACAATATAATAATCAATATCTTCAATTACTTTTTTAATAGAGATTGGTAAAACCTCTAAAGGAGGATTATCTCCTAATCTTGTTGGGATGAGATATAGCTGGCCTTTTGAGCTTGTCATTTAATTTATAACGAATTTTTTAGTGAGTTTTTTACCGTTTTCAGATTTAAGTTTTATGATATAAAAACCACTTTTTAGTTCTGAAATATTTATGCTTGTAAAAGTATCATTATTATCTTTTAAAATGGACTTTATTAATTTTCCTTGTATGTCATAAATATCAATATTTGTTGAATTACCAGATGTGTCATTTGGAAAGTCTATATTTAAAGTAGTATTAGCAGGATTAGGATATATAGATATTGAATTTTGGGTATTCTCATCGATACTAAGAAGAGAATCCGTAACTTTAAAAATACTGCCACCAAGACTAGAAACATAGAGCTCTCCGTTTATATCTTCACCAAAAGCTACCCAATTACCAGAAAAACCTTCAAAAGTTGAATTCCAACTACCGTTTTCAAATTTTAAATATCCAATTTCTTGCGTACATACGTCACCAAACAAATATGTGCCAACCAGATTAGGGTAAGTTGAGCCTCTGTAGACATATCCACCAGTGATGGAGCATCTTCCTCCAGAATGAGTGTATTCAGCTACAGGAAAAGTTAGCGTGCTACTACTTGGGCAACCGCTAGTGTTATACGTATTATTACCTTCGTAGCATCTCCACCCATAATTGAGTCCAGCATCAGTAAACGCAGCCTGATTAATTTCCTCTCTGGCATTTTGCCCAACATCTGCAATCCATATATCATCATTTGCGCTATCGAAGGAAAATTTCCATGCGTTACGTAGTCCATATGCCCAGATTTCGTCTCTGGCTGAGGGATTACCAACAAAAGGGTTATCTGCAGGAATATCGTAAGGATTTGAAGCTGTTGAGTTGTTTACATCAATCCGTAAAAGCTTGCCAAGTAAACTGTTCAGATTTTGACCGTTGTTTTGAGGATCTCCACCAGAGCCACCATCTCCACTTGAGATGTATAAATAACCATCGGAACCAAATTGTAATTCGCCACCATTGTGATTACCGAAAGGTTGAGAATAAGATAGTATAATAAGTTCAGAATTTGGATCTGCAATGGTAGGATTGACTCCGATTCTAGAAAATCTTGAAATTACAGTATCACCTGAGTTGTTCGTGTAGTAAACAAAAAAATAACCATTGGTGTCAAAATCTGGATGAAAAGCTAAGCCCAACAAGCCCTGCTCATTACCATTACTACCTACAATATTATCAATATCTAAAAAGTTGGTACTTTCAACTGTTCCGTCAGAATTTACGATTTTAATAATACCGTCTTGTTCAACTACAAACAACCTATCATCACCAGCATGTTTTATGTTAACAGGACGATTAAATCCTGAGGCAAAAGATTCTAATTCTATGTCTTGGGCAAGTGAAAAGTAAAAACACAAAATGCATAAAAGAGTAATTGTTTTTTTCATAGCCATAGTTTTTTGGAAGTGTTGACGTTTCTAAGTTACAAAAAATCAAAGACTTGGTTTTAATCTTCTAAGAGCCTTTTTGCAATAATTACTGAAGTTGTTTCGATTAAATCAAAAACATATTCAAAATCACCCATATCACCATAATAAGGGTCAGGTATATTTTTGTTGGAGATATTAGGGTTTTCTTCAAGGAATAGTTTCACTTTTCCTATATCCGAATTGTTCCTTGCCAAGCTAATAATATTAGTGTAGTTAGAGGTATCCATTGCATAGATATAATCAAACCTGTCAAAATCTGAAGCTTTAAATTGCCTGGCTGTTTGGTGACTAATATCTATATTATTGTTTTTTGCAACCTTAATGGATCTGCGATCTGGTTGATGACCAACATGATATGCTGCTGTACCAGCAGAATCAACATAAAATTCAGAAGTATTAAGTTTGGATTCTAAGATACCATGAGCTAATGGTGAACGACAAATATTGCCAAGACACACCATTAAAATTTTAGTCATGTTTTAGATGTTTAAAGCGATAATTTTTTGGCTAAATCTTCAACGTATTTTCTGAATTGTTTATCAGTAGAAGATAGGTTGTCAACGGTTTTACACGCATGTAAAACCGTGGCATGATCGCGTTGCCCAATTTGAGAGCCAATACTTGCTAATGAAGCTTTAGTGTATTTTTTTGCAAAAAACATAGCCAACTGACGTGCTTGTACAATATGGCGTTTACGCGTCTTAGATTGCAGTGTGCTCACATCCATTTGGAAATAATCTGAAACGACTTTTTGAATATAGTCTATAGATACTTCGCGTTTTGTGTTTTTTACAAACTTATCTACAATATCCTTTGCTAGGTTTATTGTAATTTCTTTTTTGTTGAAAGATGATTGTGCTATTAAAGAGATTATAGCACCTTCAAGTTCTCTCACATTTGTTTTTATGTGCTTAGCAACATACTCTACAATTTCATCTGGCATTTCTACACCATCTCTGTAAAGTTTGTTTTTAAGAATAGAAACTCTGGTTTCAAAATCTGGAGTTTGTAACTCAGCTGAAAGTCCCCATTTAAAACGAGATAATAAACGTTGTTCAATATCTTGCATATCAACAGGTGCTTTATCACTTGTTAAAACAACTTGCTTACCGTTTTGATGTAAGTGGTTAAAGATATGGAAGAATACATCTTGTGTGCCTGTTTTACCAGATAAGAATTGTACGTCGTCTATGATTAAAACATCAATGATTTGATAAAAATGAATAAAGTCATTTCTGTTATTCTTTTTTACAGAATCAATATATTGTTGCGTAAACTTTTCAGCAGAAATGTAAAGAACAGTTTTTTCTGGATATTTATCTTTTATATCGACACCAATTGCATGTGCTAAATGAGTTTTTCCTAAACCAACTCCTCCAAAAATTAAAAGCGGATTAAAAGATGTTCCACCAGGTTTGTTAGCTACTGCAATTCCTGCATTTCTTGCCAAACGGTTAGAGTCGCCTTCTAAGAAATTTTCAAAAGTATAACTTGGGTTAAGTTGAGACTCAATTTTTACGTTTCTAATTCCTGGAATTATAAACGGGTTCTTAAGTTCTGGACTCTTGTTGTTAAAAGGCACATCTACATCTTGAGACTTTACAGGTGTTCTGTTAGAACTTGGAATTTTTTCTGTAAACGGTTGTTTGTTGCCATAGGTGTTTTCCATTTTAATAACGTAAACCAATTTGGCATCATCACCTAACTCCTTAGTAAGTGCAACTTTAAGAATTTTAACATAATGCTCTTCCAACCACTCATAGAAGAACTTACTTGGTACTTGAATGCTCAACGCGTTACCAGCAAGTTTTACAGCTTGTATGGGTTCAAACCATGTTTTATAGGCTTGAGGTTGTATATTATCCTTAATAAAAACGAGACAATTACTCCATACAGAATCCGCTGTGATCTCCATTAGTTAAATTTAGATTTTAAAATTGTTAGTTAGATTAGCAAAAAAAAAGAGAATTAGGATTCTCTTAGCATTTTGAACATGACAAATATGTGAACAAAATTTTTAAAAAAAAAATCAATTCTAATTGAATTTAAAGAATTTTTTTCCCATGTTTAAAATCTTCTAAAACTACAAATTTTTTATTAAAAATTATCTTAAATTTTGAATTATAACGAAACAGAAATACGCGTCCGCTATGGAGAAACAGATCAGATGGGTGTTGTGTATCATGCCAATTATGCTGTATACTTTGAGGTAGGTAGAACAGAATGGTTAAGGGAGTTTGGATTAAGCTATAGTGCTATGGAAGCAGAAGGTATAATGCTTCCGGTAATTTCACTTAATATAAACTACAAAAATTCAGCACGTTATGATGATGTGCTTAAAGTAAAAACTAAGTTGAAGAAAATGCCAACTGCATCCATAGAATTTGATTATGAATTAACAAATCATAAAGGTGAATTATTGGCAACTGGCGATACTGTTTTAGCTTTTATTGACGCAAAAAGAAATAGACCTACAAGATGCCCAAAATATCTTTTAGATAAACTGCAAAATTATTCGTTATAATTCATCAATTTCAACACCATAAAATTGATTAAATAATTCAAATATCTTTGAAGCGTTACCTTTTCTGACAGATATTTCTAACAAACAGTCAAGTTCTAACGTTTGTTTTAATATTTCTATCTGATTTTCTTTAAGAATACGCATCACCTTACTCATGTTTTTGTATTCAAACTTTATTGAGAAATGCTTATTAATTGTTTTTTCAATAATATCTGATGCCTCAATAGCAAATTGAGCACCGGTTTTGTAGGCATTGATTAAGCCGCCAACTCCAAGTTTTACTCCACCGTAATACCTAACTACAATAATAAGAATATTCGTTAGCTCAAATGATTGAATTTGTCCATATATTGGCATTCCAGCTGAATTTTTAGGTTCACCATCGTCATTTGCCCTAAAAGTTATTTTTTCTGTTCCTAATTGATAAGCATAACACCAATGCCTAGCAGAGTGATGTTCTTTTTTAACCCCTTCAATATGGGTTTTTATTTCATCTTCATTTTCAACAGGAAAAGCATAACCAATAAACTTGCTGTTTTTGTCTTTAAATAACTCTCCAATCGAAGGTTTAGAAATGGTTTTATATATGTCTGCTGAGTCCATAATTAAACACGAAACTACCATATTATATTAAGGAATATGACAAATAGTTGGTTTTATTGAAAATATAACAATGAACATTCTTGATTTTTTTAACAAAATTGAGTCTTTAAAGCGTTAGAAATATTTACATTTTTGACTATCATTCTATATATTAGCAAAAAAAATTAAAGCGATGAAAAAAATTACTTATTTAGCTATTCTGCTCCTTATTAATCTATCATTTGGGCAGGAAACAATTGGACTTATTTTTGAAGATATTAATGCTGAATTGGCAGATGGTTATACGTTATTTAAGCCTACCTCTGATCAACGTGTTTTCCTCATTAATAATTGTGGAGAAGTAGTTAACCAGTGGACTTTTTCTGGTAATAATGCAAGAAATGCATACCTTCTAGAGAACGGTAATCTATTACAAAGTAGTGGGTTGCAAGCAGAAATTAGAGACTGGAACGATAATGTACTTTGGAGTATAACATACCAAGACGAGTTTGGTTGGAGAATACATCATGACATAGAGCCTTTACCAAATGGTAATTTTTTGGTTTTGGTAAGACAAAGTTTAACAGATACTGAGATGTTTGCTCAAGGGTTAGATACATCGTATGATAATCCTACGCTAGTTTTAGATAGGGTTGTTGAGATAGAGCCAGTAGGAATAGACTCAGCTAATATAGTTTGGGAGTGGAGGTTAATAGATCATATTATTCAAGATTTTGATAATACAAAACCGAATTATGGTGTTGTTGGTGATAATCCTCAATTATATAATATTAATTATGTAAATGGAAATGGCTCTAACCCGATTCATGCCAATGCAATAGATTACAATGCAGATTTAGATCAAATTGCTGTTTCAGCGAGACATCTAAGTGAGGTTTTTGTAATTGACCATAGTACTACAACAGCAGAGGCAGCTTCCCATTCAGGTGGTGTTTATGGGAAAGGAGGCGATTTTCTATGGAGATGGGGAAATCCTGAAGCCTACGATCAAGGTGCTGCAGCAGATAGAACACTGGGTAGACAGCATGATATTAAATGGATAACAGAAGGACCGCACGCAGGTAAGATGTCTGTTTTTTGTAATGATGGATATGGTAGTGATATGACTGCTTCATCGGTTCATATAATAGACCCTAGCCATACAAATGGTGTATATTCAATGAGTGCAGATAAATTTCTGCCAACTACATATGATTGGTCTTGGGATGGCACAATTATGTCTGAAGTAATGCACGCAGGTGCCCAAAGTGGTTTTCAGACTTTACCAAACGGTAATGCACTTATTTGTGAGTCTGATATAGGTAGACTTACTGAGATAAACAGTGCTGGAGATGTTATTTGGGTTTATAGAATACCAGTTGGTGCTGGAGTGGAGTATGCACAGTTTGATGAACCTTCAGGTAACGGATCGTTTAGAGCGCATCGATATCCATCAAATTATCCTGGTTTTAATGGTGTTACCTTTAATAATACAGGAAAAATTGAAGATATAAATGCCTTGACTGATGATTGTGTTAACCGCTTATCTATAGATGAAGTTCAGTTGATAGACTTAAAAGTTTATCCTAACCCTACACAAGGAATTGTTAACTTTGAGTTTAATGAAGTTGTTGATACGATAGAGGTTTTTAACCTCACTGGTCAATCAGTTTTAATAGTTAAAGAATCAAACAGAATAGATTTAAGTTCATTCTCAAATGGATTGTATATGGTAAAGTTGTCTACAGGAGCGTCAACAAAATTTGTTAAAGTTCTGAAGGATAACAATTAATTAAATTGATTTTAGTATTAAAAAAGAGCCATCATTTTTAGAATGATGGTTTTTTTATTTATAAGGTTACCAATATTATAGAAATTAAGGCTAAGCCAATACCAATCCAGTTTTTAGAGGATATTATTTCTTTAAAAAGTAATAAGCCTGTTAAGCACGATACAGCAACAATAGCAACATTGTTTATGGTAAAAATTGTAGAGCTTTCAAATCCGTCTACTCGCAAGGCTTTTAAAAGAAAGTACATAGAGCTGTAATTGACCAAACCAAGTGCAATACCAAACGGAATGCTTTTAGGATTGAATTTTTGTTTATTCTGTTTGGTTTTTAATGTTATTAAAACTAAGCCGATTAAAAAAGCACTTCCAAAAATAATAGCAAGAAACAAAGGCATAATGCCATCTGGTGCAAAATGATTAACACTGGTGTCAATAACTCCAGAACCTAAAAACAAAATAATAGGTAAATAAATAGCCTTAGTTAGTACAACGTTAGATTTTGGTTTTATTGAAGTAAGGTAAACAGCTAAAAGTGCTAATATTATACCTATGACTTTCTTGAAGCCAATACTTTCGTTATAAACAATAATACCAAATAGTATTGGTATAATCACACTCATTTTGCTGGCTACAGATGCCACAGATAGTCCATTTTTTTGAGCAGTAAGTGCCATAACATTAAAAATGCTAATAAATAAAAAACCTAAACCTAGCGCAACATAAAACCAAGTTTCTGATATAAAACTGTCGACATTTATAGGTTTGTCATATAGCAAAATTCCGCAAGTAAATGCTGTTATGTAATTAAATACAATAGCTTGAAGTGTATTTATATTGTACTTGTTGAAGAGTTTAAAGAGTACAAAAATAGCTGTAGATGATAAAACGCTAAGTATTAAAAAAATCAAAAGTGTGTACTATTAAGGTTAAACAGGTTTGTTACATCTTCACGAGTCTCATCAATGTTCCAAACTTTAATACCTAAAGATTTAGCCGTATCAGTATTTTCTTTTGTGTCGTCAACAAAGAAACACTGTTCTGGTTTTAAGTTGTTGTTTTCTAAAACAAAATCAAAAATATCTTTATTAGGTTTTCTAAGGTGAATTTCTTGAGATAAGTAAAACTGATCAAAACAGTTTTTAAAGTCTTCATAAAAACTAACGTTATCTTTTATAAAGTCTATATGCATATCATTCGTGTTGCTTAATAAAATGAGTTTATAGCGTTGTTCCTTTGCTAGTTTTTGAAGAAACTCTAAGCGATATTTTGGAAAATCTTTTAAGATATAATTCCAGGCTTCAATGACTTGGTTTTCGTTTAAATAAGGAAATTTAGATGTGTAGAAGTCAATAAATTCTTCTGTTGGTATTTTGCCAATTTCATATAAGATATTGGTGTTAATCATGTCTTCTTCAAACGTATCTATCTGAAACAAATTAAGTGCGTTTTGCATAGCACCTTCTTTGTCTAGGTTGATAAAAACATCTCCAAAATCGAAAATAAGCGTATCAATCATTCATATAGAATTTTATGCGGTCTTCTTTTAATTTTTTTTCAGAAATTAACCTGCCATTTATTTGTGGTGCTTTGATACCTGATTTAAATTCAGTTTTACCAATAAAAATTCGGGCTTCGTCCCATAGATTTTCATCAATAAAAGTTTGAAGCGTTTTAGCACCACCTTCAATAATCACAGAGTTTATATTATGTTGGTGTAGGTAATTACAAATCTGAGAAGCCAAAGGTTTATCAAAATTAATCTCAGTTTTAGTGAGTTTAATGGTTTTAGCTGAGGTGTCAAAAATTTTGTAACTCTCATCAAGTTTGTTAGTCTTGTCTATGGCAATTCTAATAGGATTTTCACCAGTATAATCTCTAACTGTAAGACTTGGGTTGTCTTCTAAGACTGTATTTGTTCCTACTAAAATGGCTTGTTCTTCAGCTCGCCATTTGTGTACCAGTTGTCTTGAGTAAGTGTTTGTAATCCAAACTGGTTTTTGTTCATCCTTAGTTTCTGGCGCAATAAAACCATCTTGGGTTTCGGCCCATTTCAAAATTATATATGGTCGTTTTTTATTGTGATAGGCAAAAAAACGCTTTAAATGTGCTTTGCATTCTCCTTCTAAAACACCAACAATAACATTGCAACCATGTGCCTTTAATTTGGCAATGCCTTTACCTGCGACTTCAGGATTATCATCAATACAACCAATTACCACATTTGGGATGTTGTGGTGTATAATGAGGTCGCTACAAGGAGGTGTTTTTCCGTAATGGCTACAAGGCTCTAAAAGCACATACATAGTGCTGTCTTCTAGTAAGGATTTGTTTTTAACAGAATTTACAGCATTAACTTCGGCATGTGGTCCGCCATAAGCGCTGGTAAAACCTTCTCCAATAATACTGTTGTTATGCACAATAACAGCACCAACCATAGGGTTTGGTCTGGTGGTTCCCAATCCGTTTTTGGCAATTTGTAAGCAACGTTTTATGTAGTACTCGTGTGTTTGCACTTAAAATTTAATTTTTACGTCTTCAGTTTTATTGATGGTATAGGTGGAAGAATAGCCTAAAACCTTGTACTTAATATCTCCTTTGTACTGCACTTTTAGTTTTTTAGATAGTAAACTACCTAACAAACCACCAAGATTACCTTTGTTTATAATGCTATCTGTAGCAATAGAAACTGTAAGTGGAATTTTGAACTTGTCTTTAGAAGGTACTTTAAATTCTTTTGATGTAAATGTGGCTATTTCTCTGTCGTTAATAAGCACTTTTAATGCATCTGTTTGAAGTGTGCCACCAACATCATTTGGGTTACTAAACTCTGCATCTGCACTAATGGTTATATTCTCAATATTAGAATCTAAAACCTTGATATTATCAATACCAATAAATTGAGGTTTTTCCTTCACAGTGCAGTTGAAAACAAGTGAAAAAATCATAAAAATGAATAATATTCTTTTAATCATAAAAAGGTATTTATAATTATCTTCATGCCGTAAAAACAGACAGAATAAAAGTTTTAATTAAGTTGGGTAAAGATACCATAGTTATTCGAGAAATAGAACAAAAGGATAATCCTAAAATTGCCAAGGCTATACGAAGTGTTTTAATAGAAATGGGCGTACCTAAAGTCGGTACAGCTTATGAGGATGTATCTTTAGATTGCATGACAGAAACTTACAGTAATTCCAAAACCAAATATTTTGTTTTGGCTCAAGGTCAAGAGATTCTCGGAGGTGCTGGTATTGCACCATTAGATAATTATGAAGGCAATTTTTGCGAGTTACAAAAAATGTATTTTATGCCAGAGGCAAGAGGAAAAGGTTTAGGAACTAAAATGATGAATGTTTGCTTAGAATTTGCTAAAAATGCAGGTTTTGAAAGTTGTTATTTAGAAACCATGCCTTATATGGATAATGCCAGAAAATTGTACAAAAAAGTTGGTTTCGAGTTTTTAGAAAAACCACTTGGCAATACAGGCCATTATTCGTGTACCGTATGGATGCTTAAAACATTTTAATTTTGAAAGCAAAGGATTTAAAAGACATATTTCATAAAGAATTAGATCAAATTTATGGTAAAGATGAGGTGGCAAGCTTTTTTTATTTAGGCTTAGAGCATTATTTTAGTGTAGCCAGAATTCAATTGCAATTAGAGCCTGAGTTTACCTTATCTCATGACGAAACTGATACCTTTTTTGAACTTTTAGAAGGGTTAAAACAGCAAAAACCAATTCAATATTTGTTGGGAGAAACTGAGTTTTACGGATTGCAATTTAAAGTGAATGAAAATGTACTAATCCCAAGACCAGAAACCGAAGAGCTTGTAGATTGGATTATAAAGGATTCAAAATTCAAAATTCAAAATTCTGAAACAATAAAGATTTTAGATATAGGAACAGGTTCTGGCTGTATTGCAATTTCTTTGGCTAAGCACTTGCCAGAAGCTCAGGTTTTTGCAGTTGATATATCAGAGTCTGCTTTAGAAATAGCTTCAGAGAATGCGGATAGTAATGATGTTGAGGTTAAGTTTATTAAAGCTGATATGTTAGAGTCTTCCCTTTGGGAAGATGTCGCTTTGCGACAGAAGGGCTCTTTCGATATCATCGTTTCAAATCCACCTTACGTTCGTGAGCTCGAAAAGCAAGAAATAAAGCCAAACGTTCTTGATAACGAGCCTCATTTAGCGCTATTTGTAGAAAACGATAATCCATTGCTTTTTTACAAAGTGATAACTGATTTTGCTGTTGATAAGTTGAAATCTAATGGCTCACTTTATTTTGAAATTAACCAGTATCTTGGACAAGAAACAAAGCAACTTTTAGTTGATGCCGAATTTAAAGCGGTTGAATTGAGAAAGGATTTAAATGGTAATGACAGAATGTTAAAAGGAACAAAAAAGTAACATGAATGTTATTCCTGCGAAGGCAGGAATCTAAACTAAAAAGAGTCCCATTTTCATGGGAAATAAATATGAAAAGTATATTAGTTCATTATGGCACTTTTATTTTTAGGAAAAACCCAATGTCCTCTTTGCGGAGAGATTATTTACAGTGAAAATGATGTTTATATGTTTAGTCATTTTATTTCTCAAAATCATCGACTTTGGCAATACTCGGACTCGTCTATTCATAAAAATTGTTTCGATAAATGGAAGGATAAAAATGAATTTTTAGAATTATATAAAATAAAAACAGGACAAAGTTATTTTTAAATTGTTTTAGTTTCCTTCCTTTGGAAGGATTAAGGAAGGCTTATGAAAAGTATATCAGTTTTTTGCGGAAGTAGCGACGGAAATGACAACGAAATTATTACAACGGCTTATACTTTGGGTAAAGAATTTGCTCAAAAAGATATAACACTTGTTTATGGTGCAGCAAAGATTGGTATCATGGGAAAAGTTGCTGAAGGTGTTATAGAAAACGGAGGTAAAACAGTTGGTGTTATTCCATCTTTTCTTAAAACCAAAGAAATTGTTCATACGGAGCTAACAGAGCTGATTACCACAGACAATATGCATGATAGAAAGATTATTATGTATGAAAAAAGTGATGGCTTTATCATTATTCCTGGTGGTTTTGGTACTATGGATGAGTTTTTTGAAATCACAACTTGGGGACAATTAGGCTTACATACCAAACCTATTGGGATTTTAAATATCAATGGTTATTATGATGCTTTGATAAAGCAATGTAAAGTCATGGTAGAACGTGGCTTTTTAAAACAAGAAAATTTAGATGCTGTTGTTATAGACACAACAATTGAAGGACTTTTAGATAAAATGAATAATTATAAACCATTGCCAGCACCAAAATGGTTGAATAAAGAAGGATTATAGAATGGATATAAAATCTAAGATTGAATCTTTGAGAGACGAATTACGTCAACACAATTATAATTATTACATACTCGATAATCCTACCATTAGCGATTACGAGTTTGATATGAAGTTGGAAGAACTTCAAGCTTTGGAAGAAGCCCATCCAGAATTTTATGATGAAAATTCGCCGACAAAACGTGTAGGTGGTACAATTACTAAGAATTTTAATACGGTTGTACACGATTTCAGAATGTATTCTTTAGACAATTCTTATTCTAAAGAAGATTTAATGGACTGGGAAAAGCGCATCAAAAAAATGGTAGATGGTGATGTGCAATACACATGTGAGCTAAAGTACGATGGTGCATCTATGAACTTGACTTACGAAAACGGAAAACTCTTAAGAGCAGTTACAAGAGGAGATGGAGTGCAAGGTGATGAGGTTACGGCTAATGTAAAAACCATTAATACAGTACCACTTCAGTTAAAAGGTGATTATCCAGAGCGTTTTGATATAAGAGGTGAAATCATTTTGCCTATTGAAGGATTTTTAAAAATGAATGAAGAGCGCATTGCTAATGATGAAGAGCCATATCGAAATCCGAGAAATACAGCATCAGGAAGTTTAAAGCTTCAAGATAGTTCTGAGGTGGCAAAGCGACCTTTAGAATGTCTTTTATACAGTATAAAAGGTAATAATCTTAAAATTTCTACGCAGTTTGAAGGTTTAGAAAAAGCTAGAGAATGGGGCTTTAAGGTACCACAAGAAGCGAAATTGGTCGGTTCTATTGATGAAGTTTTGGAGTATGTAAATTATTGGGATGAGCACAGGCACAATCTACCATATGAAATAGATGGAGTAGTGGTAAAGGTAAATAGTTTGTTTCAACAAGATGAGTTAGGTTATACAGCCAAAGCACCACGTTGGGCCATGGCTTATAAATTTAAAGCCGAACAAGTATCTACAAGATTAAACGAAATTACCTATCAAGTTGGCCGTACAGGTGCTATAACACCAGTTGCCAATTTAGAGCCAGTTCAATTGGCTGGTACAATAGTTAAGCGTGCATCGTTACATAATGCCGATCAGATTGAAAAGTTAGACATTAGGGAAGGAGACGAGGTGTTTGTTGAGAAAGGTGGCGAAATCATTCCAAAGATTATTGCCGTAGATCTTGCAAAACGTCCTGCAGATTCTCAGCCAACAAACTATATTACGCATTGTCCTGAGTGTCAAACAGAATTGGTAAGACCAGAAGGAGAAGCGAAACATTATTGTCCTAATTATAATGGTTGTCCACCACAAATAATAGGTCGTATCCAGCACTACATCTCAAGAAAAGCTATGGATATTGAAGGTCTTGGTGGTGAAACAGTAGCGCTTTTAGTAAAAGAAGGCTTAATTACAAACTATGCTGATTTATATGAGTTAACGGTTGAACAGGTCATTCCGTTAGAACGTATGGCAGAAAAGAGTGCGGAGAACTTGGTCAAAGGTATAGAAGCTTCAAAACAGATTCCATTTGAGCGCGTTTTGTTTGCGCTTGGCATTAGATATGTTGGAGAAACTGTTGCTAAGAAATTGGCAAAGCATTACAAATCTATTGATGCGTTAATGTTTGCTTCAGTTTTGGATTTGGTAACTGTAGATGAAATTGGCGAGCGTATTGCAGAAAGTGTTGTAGAGTTCTTTTCTTCTGAAGAAAATAAAACAATTGTAGAGCGATTAAAAGGATACGGAGTGCAATTAGAAATCTCTGCAGAGAAATTAGCTAACCAAACTGAAAAACTTAAAGGACAAACTTTTGTAGTTTCAGGTGTGTTTGAATCCATTTCTAGAAACGAGCTTAAAAAACTTATTGAAGACAATGGTGGTAAGGTGTCATCTTCTATATCGTCAAAAACTAGTTATGTGGTTGCAGGTGATAAAATGGGTCCAAGTAAGCGTATAAAAGCAGAAACTTTGGGTATTACTATCCTTTCTGAAGAAGAGTTTTTATCTTTTTTGAAATAAATTCCTACAATAAAATTAACTTTTTATCGATAAAAAGCATTTTTTTATCGTTTAATTGTAATTTTTTTATATATTCGCTTCATTAATAAGGGATTAATTAATGTTAGCAAATAAAATCTTAAAAGTACTGTTATTACTTTTAGGTGGTGTTTTTATAATACTTCAAGGTCTTGGCTATGAAGTACAAGGTGCCGCTATAAGTGCTCTGATGCTTGTGCTATTGACCATTTTGTATTGTGGTTGGACAGCAGATAAGTCTAAGCATTTCTTTTGGTTTTTGGTGATTTTTTCAATCGGTCACATTTTAAGTTATACAGGTTGGTTTATGCCATTGTTAGAGGTAGACCAACTGGATATACACTATTATGGTGCTAATATCCTCTTTATTTCTGCATACTTGTTTTTGATTGTCAAAATTCTATCAACTATCGATATTAATAAGGTCTTCAAAGAGTTATCAATACCAATTATAATTCTTCTTATACTTGATGTGTTTTGCGTGGTTATAGTTACTGATGCAACTGATGGTAAACTCTCTACATATGAATATATTTTAGAGTTTATTTATAATGGAGTCATTATGGCCTTGTTGTCTGTTGCTCTAATTGATTATATGTACAGAAATGATAATAAGTCCATGCTATTTCTATTAGGCTCTATTTGTGTAGTTTTTTCAGAAATAATTCAATTGGCTTATTATTATATTTTAGATGATAAAAATTTAGGATTTATCTATTCGTTTTTCTTAGTTGTAGCATTTATATTTTTCTACTTACAATCTCAACTTAAATACACTGGACCACAGCCTACGTATTTTGATATGGATGAACAGTTAGGATCTTGACTTTTTGCCAATTATTGGGATATCTTTCTTGTGATAATAAAGAATAATAGTACTTAGTAAAAATGTGATTAGTGCTGTGTAAAAGAGGACTCCATTATCGCCTTTAACTTCAATACCTAGTTGTGTTAAATGCATTACTATCGCTCCACCTAAAAGTCCTAGGGTTAAAAGAGCACCTGTCCAAACAGTTTTTGGTATTAATAATAAAATTCCTGCGATTAACTCTAATATTCCAATTCCAATTCTTCCATAAGGTTCTAGGCCTACAGTTTCAAAAATATAGACACTGTCTGGATGTGCAGTAAACTTAAAACGAAGTGTTTGAATTAATATAACAGCTACAGCGATTCTAAGTACTAAAATAATTTTGTCAGATTTCATATTTTCTTGGTTTAGTTGAAATCTTAGACGCTTCAATTTTAGAAACTTACAAACTTACTAAACGATTATTGTGGTGCTATCTGAATAAAGAGGTTTGCCTTGTTCAAAATAAAAGTCAATTCTACCTAAATATAATCCGTAAGCACCAACTTGGTTAACCAATACATTCTTGCCTTCACTATTTTGAGCTATCGTCGGTTTAGGTAAAAAAGTATGTGTGTGTCCTCCAATAATTAAATCGATGTCTTTTGTAGCTTTTGCAAGGTGTAAGTCGCAAACGCGATCTGGATGAGTTTTATAGTAATAACCAATATGAGAAAGACAGATAACCAAGTCGCAAGACTCTTCTTCTTTTAAGATACGCGACATATCTTGCGCAACTTCGATTGGATTGTGATAAACAGTTTCTTTATACATTTTTTTATCAACCAAACCTTCAAGTTGAATGCCCAAACCAAATACACCAATTCTAACACCATCTTTTACAAGGACTTTGTATGGTTTTACATGTGTGTCCATTACCGTATTTGAAAAATCATAATTTGCAGAAACAAATTCGAATTTTGCATGTGGTAATTGTGCATAAAGTCCATCTATGCCATTGTCAAAATCGTGGTTTCCAATAGTTGCCAAATCGTAATTAAGCATACTCATTAGTTTAAATTCTAATTCACCTCCATAATAATTGAAATATGGAGTGCCTTGAAAAATATCACCAGCATCTAACAATAATGTGTTAGGGTTTTCTTTTCTAATATTTTCAACTAAAGTAGCACGTCTTGCTACACCACCTTTGTTTGCATTTCTTTTGTCGTTTGGTCCAAAAGGGTCTATATGACTATGTACATCGTTAGTGTGCAGAATTGTAATATGTTTTCTGTTGGACACACAAGATTGAAGATTTAATGCGCCTAAACCAGCAAGTGCTGTAGCAGCAGTTGTTTGTTGTATAAAATGCCTTCTTTTCATTATTATTCTGCAGTTAACTTTGTGAAACGATTGTCAATTTTAGGATTGATGGTGTCTTCTTTTTTGAAATAATCAATCAATACATTTCTAATTTTGTAATCAAGTGTACATAAACTATCGTTTGGATGAAAGAATGTCATACGATCACCACCATTATATAGATAATCATTAGTGGCAACATAGTATGTTTCATCTTCTGAAACTTTTTTGCCATTAACCAATGCTTTTTTAATGTTAAAATCTTCATCTAAAAGTAATTCAACTTGCTTAGAGACAGGATGAGCACGTTTAGCTTTAGAGAGATAAGTAAACAGTTCATTGATTTGTTTTCCTTTTAATGCAACAACTACAACAGAATTTTCAAAAGGCATTACTTCGTAAGCTGTTCTTGTCGTAATGTTTCCTTGTGAAATTATAGCTCTAATACCTCCGTGATTCAGCAAAACAAAATCTATATTCTTTCCTGTACGTTTATTAAAAACAGGATTACTTTCGCTAAAAACAGCATCAGCCATAAGATTTCCAATAGCAGTGTTTAATTCTCCATCAGTTTTAGAATAGGTATCAGGTGCAAATGAGATGATGCTATCTAAATTCTTGTTTACGTTGTCTCTGTAAGGGCTTATAAAATCTTCTATCTCCTTATTTGATGTAATATTTTCGTCAATTTCTAGACGATTACCTTCAATTCTATTAGGTAGTTCTTTGCAAGAATATGCAAGGCTCAAAAAAAGAACTAAAAAAAGTGATTTTTTAATCATTGTTTTAAAAATAGTAGTAAAAAAATGGTTGTGCTTTTGTTAAATTTGCAACAAAGGCTAAAGATAAATGATTTTAAAAGCATTTAAGGAAAAATCAAATCAAAAATATGTAAACAAATTGTTGTCTGCTCGTAAAGCAGCTGTAAACAACAATAAAGTTAAGGTTATTGCGATTTTACTAAATGTAAGCGAATTTGAAGATTTTGAAGCCTTTAGGAATTATTTTAAAGAATTGAACTTAACATCTCCAAAGCACAAGATTGTTGCTTTTACAAAAGATGATAAGTATGAAGGAAGCCAATGGGAAACTTATTTTTCACCAAAGCATTTTGGGTGGAAGGGTAAAATAAACAATATCGACTTGCAAGCATTTATAGATGAACCTTTTGATGTATTGGTAAGTTATTATAAAAACGATACATCTGAGTTAGATTTAATAACAGCGGCATCTAAGGCCAACTTAAAAGTAGGACTTAGTAGAAAGGATGAACGTTTATATGATTTAATCATAGATGTTAATCCAAAAGACATTAAGACATTTAAAAACGAACTAAAAAAATATTTAAACATTTTAAACAAATTATAATGACCAAATTCATAGGCACAGGAGTAGCGCTAATTACACCATTTAAAGCAGATTTGAGCATAGATTTTGAAGCGTTAGAGCGATTAGTAGAGCATAATATAAACAATGGTACAGAGTACTTGGTAATTAGTGGTACTACTGGCGAGAGTGTTACGGTTACTGCAGAAGAAAAAAAGGAATTAATAAAGTTTATAAGCAAAGTAAACAACGGAAGATTACCTTTGGTTTTAGGTATTGGTGGAAATAATACAGCGTCTATTATAAACGAGATCAAGAATACGGATTTAACTAATATAGACGCCATTTTATCTGTATCTCCGTATTATAGCAAACCTACGCAAGAAGGCATCTATCAGCATTTTAAAGCCATTGCTGAGGTGTCACCAAAACCAATAATTTTATATAATGTTCCAGGTAGAACATCGTCTAATATCTTACCAGAAACAACAATAAGACTAGCGAAAGATTTTGAAAACATCATTGCAGTTAAAGAAGCAGGTAATAATGTACACCAATATCTAGAATTACTAAGAACCAAGCCGGAAGATTTCTTGGTACTATCTGGCGATGATGATTTAGCATTAGGTGTAGCGTTAGCAGGAGGTTCTGGTGTAATTTCCGTTATAGGGCAAGCATTGCCAAAAGAATTTTCAGAGATGATACGATTGGGTATTGCAGGTAAAGCTAAAGAAGCCTATAAAGTTCATTTCGATTTAATGCCTATAACGCGTTTAATTTTTTCTGAGAATAATCCTGCAGGCATAAAAGCAGTATTAGAAGCACTCGAAATTTCTAAATCTCATGTGCGTTTACCGCTTGTTGAAGCAACAGATCAGCTTAAAAAAGACATAAAAATTGCTTTAAAAGATTTAGGTAAAAGTTAAACTTAGTTTAAATTACATAGTGCATCTAAAACAACCATTATTTTAGCGTATAATTTTTGTTTTTAAAATCCGTTAATAATGCGTACTTTTGCATCCTGTTTAAAATTTATGAAGCAAGGAATTTACATACTTTTAGCAACCATTTTATTGGTGTCGTGTAGCGATTTTCAGAAAGCATTAAAATCTGAAGATATAGCAGAGAAATTTAAGATGGCTGATGAATTGTACGAAGCTGAAAAATGGAATAAATCTAAAAGACTTTTAGATCAGATTCTTCCAAAGTATAGAGGGAAACCTCAGGCAGAAAAGCTAACATACATGCATGCTAACTGCTCTTATGAGGTTGGAGACTATTACTATGCAAGCTATCATTTTGATAAGTTTACAGATATCTATCCACAAAGTGAAAAGGCAGAAGAAGCAGCTTTTAAGTCTGCAAAAGGATACTATTTTAATTCACCAGTATACTCTAAAGAACAAAAAGAAACTGTTGAGGCTATTGAGAAATTACAGTTATTTGTAAACCAATATCCTAACTCTCAATATTTAGCAGAGGCAAATACTTTGGTTAAGGAATTGGATTTTAAATTAGAAAAGAAAGCTTTTGAAATTGCAAAACAGTACGACTTAATAAAAGATTACAAGGCGTCTGTAAAGTCTTTTAATAATTTCTTGTTAGATTTTCCTGGATCTTCTTTAAGAGAGAAAGCCTTGTATTATAGGTTACATGCAGAGTATAATCTGGCGATATTAAGTGTAGATAGATTAAAGGAAGAGCGATTAAATTTGGCCAAGAATTATTATAAAGCTTTTGTGAAGGCTTATCCTAACTCAGAGTTTCTTGCAGAAACAATAGAGTGGAACAATAAATTAGAAGAAGAATTACAAAACATAACAACAAAAAGTTAATCATTATAACGATGGATTTAAAAAAGACAGATGCACCTGTTTCGACTGTTACGTATAACAGAAATGAAGTTGATGCTGCAACGGATAATATTTATGAAGCGATTTCTGTTATCTCTAAGCGTGCTGAGCAAATTAATACAGACATAAGACGTGAGTTAATAGACAAGCTTGAAGAGTTTGCAACTTACAACGATAGTCTTGAAGAAATTTTCGAAAACAAAGAGCAGATTGAAGTTTCTAAGTTTTACGAAAAATTACCAAAGCCACATGCGTTAGCAGTAAAAGAGTGGTTAGATGGTAAAATTTACCACAGAAATACTGAGGATACTCAACAATAATCCTTAGATGTCTATTCTAAGAGACAAAAATATTTTATTAGGCATTACGGCAGGTATTGCCGCATATAAATCTGCTAGTTTAGTCAGATTATTCATTAAAGCAGGCGCTAACGTTAAAGTTGTTATGACGCCTGCTTCTAAAGATTTTATAACTCCACTTACGCTATCAACCTTATCTAAGAATCCTGTATATTCATCTTTTGTTGACGAAGAAGATGATAATGAGGTTTGGAACAATCATGTAGAACTGGGATTGTGGGCAGACTATTTTATAATAGCTCCTGCAACAGCCAATACCATGGCAAAAATGGCAAATGGTGTTTGCGACAATATCCTTTTAGCAACGTACTTTTCTGCCAAGTGTCCTGTATATTTTGCACCTGCAATGGATTTAGATATGTACAAGCATGAGTCTACAAAAACATCTTTCGAAAAACTAACCGCTTACGGTAATAAAATGATACCAGCAGGAACTGGAGAATTGGCCAGCGGTTTGGTTGGAGAAGGTCGCATGGCAGAGCCAGAAGATATTGTAAGTTTTGTAGAAAAAGATATTTTGAAGCAATTGCCTTTGCATGGTAAAAAGGTACTTATTACTGCTGGCCCAACTTATGAGGCATTAGATCCTGTGCGATTTATCGGTAATCATTCTAGTGGAAAAATGGGTTTTGAAATTGCAAGAGCTGCAGCAAATCTTGGTGCTGAGATCATTTTGGTTTCGGGACCAACCCACCAAACTATATCGCATACACTAGTTACAGTAAAGCCTGTGGTTAGTGCGGAAGATATGTATAATGAGGTGCATCAACATTTTAATTCTTCAGATATTGCCATTCTTTCTGCTGCTGTAGCAGATTACAGACCAAAAAATGTGGCAGACAAAAAAATAAAAAAGAAGGATACTACGTTTAGTATTGAGTTAGAAAAAACAAAAGATATTTTAAAATCTCTAGGCGAGATAAAAAAGCATCAATTTTTAGTTGGTTTTGCATTAGAAACCAATAACGAATTAGAGCATGCCAAAGGAAAATTAAAATCTAAAAATTTAGATTTAATTGTGCTTAATTCTTTGCAAGATAAAGGTGCTGGTTTTGGAGTATCAACAAATAAAGTTACATTTATAACATCGTCTAACGATATTATTGAAAATCCGCTTAAATCTAAAGCTGAAGTTGCTAAAGATTTAATGCAACAGATATTAAAACAGCTAGATGCGTAGATTATTAGTTTTATTAGCCTTTTTATTCTCAGCCGTAGTGTTTTCGCAAGAGTTGAACTGTACTGTTAGTGTTATTGCTCAGCAAACGGGAAATGACAATAATGTTGTTTTTAAAACCTTAGAAAAGCAGCTCAATGAATTTATAAATAACACTAAATGGACAGAGAAAAACTTTGGTGCAGAAGAGCGTATTAATTGTAGTATGGTTATTAATATTAGTAACTACGAGAACGACAGCTTCAGTGCCACCTTACAAGTTTCTTCTTCTAGACCAGTATTTAATTCTACATATAGTTCTCCAGTCTATAACTATAACGACAGAGACTTCAATTTTCAGTATATAGAATATCAAAATATGGTATTTAATCCGCTACAATTTGAGTCTAATTTGGTGTCTGTATTATCTTTTCATGTATTTATGATTTTAGGTATGGATGCTGATTCATTTGCGTTAAATGGAGGTGATGAATTTTTTGCTCAAGCACAAACTATAGCAAACTACTCGCAACAATTAAACGGACAAGGCTGGAAACTAGAAGATGGTTTACAATCGCGTTTTGCTTTAATTGATAACTTATTGTCACCTACATTTAAAGAGATTAGATCTACAATGTATAGCTACCATATAGAAGGTATGGATATAATGGCTGAAGATGCAAAAGCAGGAAAGTCTAAAATTATTTCAACATTATCAGAATTACAGAAAATTCATAGAAGACGACCAAATTCTTACTTATTGCGTGTGTTCTTTGACGCTAAATCTGATGAAATTATGGACGTACTCTCTGGTGGTCCAAATGTTAATATTGTAGAAGTTGTAGATATACTTAATAAGATTGCACCGATGCATTCTCAGAAATGGCGAAAAATTAAGTTTTAATTTTCTCTTTATTTTTCGAATAGCCATTCTCAACTTAACTCAGATTCTATATTTTTGTAAAAACAAATTATAGATATTTGCTAACCTCACTTTACATAAAAAATTACGCTTTAATAGACGAACTCAATGTTCAGTTTAATAATGGATTAAGCATTATTACAGGTGAAACAGGAGCAGGTAAATCTATTTTATTAGGAGGTTTGTCCTTGGTTTTGGGTAAACGTGCAGACTTAAGCCAGGTAAAAGATAAAGACGAAAAATGCATAATAGAAGCAAGCTTTGATATTGCTAATTATAATCTTAAGGCCCTTTTTTCAAAATTAGATTTAGATTATGATGTGCAAACAATAATTAGAAGAGAAATTTTGCCTTCTGGCAAGTCGCGTGCCTTTATAAATGATACACCAACAACCTTAGATAGTTTGTCTGAGTTGAGTTCACACCTTATAGATATTCATTCACAGCATCAGACACAACAATTAATAGATAACGATTATCAGTTTAAAGTTATAGACGCTTTGGCTGATAATAAAGAAAACTTAGAAACGTATTCCAAAAAACTGGCTGATTATAAACATCTTCAAAAGTCCTTACAGACTTTAATGGATTCAAAAGCAGAAATGATAAAAGAGTATGACTATAATCTTTTTTTGATGAATGAGTTGAACGAAGTTAAACTAGAATCTATTAATCTTGAAGATTTAGAAACACAGTACGAACAGCTCAATAATGTTGAAATAATCGGAGAGAAGCTCGCTAACGCTAAAGGCTTCCTAAGTTTGGAAGATCAAGGAATTATTGATCAACTAAATGCCATAAAACAAGAGCTTAATAAAATTTCTGGTTTTGGTAGAGCTTATGAAGCTATTTCTGAACGTGTTACAAGTGTTCATATAGAACTCAATGATTTATTGTCGGAATTAGATGATTTAGAAGACACATTATCAAATGACCCTCATGAGTTAGAGCGTGTAAATTCTCAACTTCAAATTCTCAACAACCTATTTCAAAAACATTCTGTATCTCAAATTAAAGATTTAATTTCTATAAAAAATGAATTAGAATCTAAAGTATCTGATACGGAAGGACTGGATGATGCTATAAAGAATAAAGAAGACGAAATATCCAATCTTCAAAAAGAACTAAATAAAATAGCAGATCAAATTTCTAAAAATCGAGAATCTGTACTGCCAATTTTAATACAAAAACTTGAAAGTTTGCTTGCTGGTTTGGGAATGCCAAATGCCAAATTTAAGATTGAGCTTACAGATGCAGAACGATTTTTACATAACGGAAAAGATAATTTGCAGTTTTTATTTATGGCCAATAAAGGCTCTAGTTATAATGAATTGAAGAAGTCTGCTTCAGGTGGTGAATTGTCAAGGATAATGTTGGCTATTAAATCAATTTTATCAGAATATATTCAATTACCATCTATAATGTTTGATGAAATAGATACCGGAGTTTCAGGTGAAATTTCAAATAAGATGGGAGACATCATGAAACAAACGAGTGGCAGAATGCAAGTGTTTGCTATAACGCATCTACCTCAAATTGCAGCCAAAGGCAATTCGCATTTCAAAGTATTTAAAATTGAAAATGATAATACAACAGAAACACAATTAAAAAGATTGGGTGAAGACGAACGCGTTGTAGAAATCGCTCAAATGTTGAGCGGAATGGATATTACAGAATCTGCTCTGGCTCATGCCAAGCAATTATTGAATTAATACTATATTTACAGCATTAAAACTGACTAAAATAATACACTATGTATAACTTACTTAAAGGAAAAAAAGGAATCATTTTTGGAGCTCTTGACGAAAACTCCATAGCATGGAAAACAGCGGAGCGCGTACATGAAGAAGGAGGCGAATTCGTACTAACTAATGCGCCAGTAGCTATGCGTATGGGACAAATAAATGCTCTTGCTGAGAAAACAGGCTCGCAAATTATTCCTGCAGATGCCACTTCAGAAGAAGATTTACAGAATTTGGTAGAAAAGTCTATGGAGATTTTAGGAGGTAAATTAGACTTTGTTTTACACTCTATAGGTATGTCTATTAATGTTAGAAAAGGAAGACATTACACGGACCAAAAGTATGATTGGACTCAAAAAGGAACTGACGTGTCTGCAATGTCTTTCCACAAAGTTATGCAGACGCTTTACAAAGCAGATGCAATGAACGAATGGGGAAGTATCGTTGCGTTAACTTATATGGCAGCACAACGTGTATTTCCAGATTATAATGATATGGCAGATAATAAAGCTTACTTAGAGAGTATTGCTCGTAGTTTTGGCTATTTCTTTGGAAGAGATAAAAAAGTACGCGTCAATACAATATCGCAGTCACCAACCCCAACGACCGCAGGTAGTGGTGTTAAAGGTTTTGATGGGTTTATATCTTATGCGGAAAAAATGTCTCCATTAGGCAATGCAACAGCTATGGACTGTGCAAATTATACTGTGACGTTGTTTAGTGATTTAACACGTCGTGTTACACTCCAGAATTTATACAATGATGGAGGATTTAGTAATATGGGAGTTAGTGACGCTGTCATGGAGAAATTCACAACAGAATAACTTTGAATTAAAATATAATTCAATATTTAAAGCGTAACTTTAAAAAAGTTGCGCTTTTTTTGTTAAATAGATGTTAATCTTATATTTTGGTCATAGGTAGTTTATTTCTCAGTTATAGAATATGTTTTGTAGGTTATGAAAAGAATATGGATTTGGACTTTATTAGCATTTAATTTTACTTCAGCTCAGATTTCCTTCACAGAAAGTTCACAACAATTAGGTGTTTCTGCAAGTTGCGGATATACATTTTTGGGAAATGGTATTAGTTTTTATGATTACGATAATGATGGTTGGGATGATATTTCAATAGCCTCTTCCAATGGTGATCCAGTATATTTTTTCAAAAATATAAATGGAAATTTTGTGCCACACAATCTTAATATAATAACAAATAATCTTAGTGCTAAGCAGATTAACTGGGTCGATATAGATAATGATGGTGATAATGACTTGTTTATAACAAGTGATAATTTGGGTGTAAAGCTATATAAGAATACTGGTAATATGATAATGCAAGATATTACTAGTACTTCTGGGATGTTACCAGATGAGTTTCCTTATTATGGAGCTTCTTGGGGAGATTATAACAACGATGGTTATTTGGATGTTTTTGTGAGTATAAGAGATAATCTAATACCTAACATTTTATATAAAAATAATGGTAACAATACATTTACCTTGGCAAATTCTGAAGCAGGACTTTTGACTACAGGTTATATGTCTTTTTGTTCAGCATTTTTAGATTATGATAATGATGGAGACCAGGATATTTATGTATCTAATGACAAGTATGCTAACCGTAATTTAATGTACAAAAATAATGGTGATGGTACATTTACTGAAGTGGCAGCAGAAACAGGTACAGATATTAGTATAGATGCAATGACAGTAACAGTTGCAGATGTAAATAATGATGGATGGTTAGATATGTATATAACTAATGATCCCAATAATAATGTTTTTTTTATAAATAATGGAGATGGTACATTTACAGATGTTGCACAATCTTATAATGTTACCTTTAATAGTACTAGTTGGGGAGCTGTTTTTTTAGATGCTGATAATGATAAGGATTTAGATCTTTATGTCAGTGGTGAAAATAACGGAAGTATAACTAGCCAGTTATCTTCGGGTTTTTATGTAAACAATAATGATGGTTCCTTTAGTTTATATAATAATGCTGTGCCCAATGATTTTGCATACAGTTATGGTAATGCGTTAGGTGATACCGATAATGATGGTTACCCTGAAATAGTTGTCAATAATATAAGCCACAATAATATATTTCTTTGGAAAAACAATACACCAGACATCAATAATTGGTTAAAGGTAAAACTTGAAGGTACTTTAAGTAATAAACAAGGAATTGGCTCATTTATTGAAATTTCTATTGATGGTGAAAAGCAATATAGATACACACATTGTGGTGAAGGATACTTATCCCAAAATTCAGGAACTGAATTCTTTGGAACAGAACATCACACCATAGTTGATTATGTTAAGGTGAAATGGCTTAGTGGATTAGAGGACATTTTGTATGATGTGCCTGTTAATCAAACTTTAAATATTGTTGAAGGTTCTACATTATCTCTCACAGAATATGATCAACCAATAATTAATTATAATAATCCTGTAGAAAACACCTTCAATCTAAATTCTTCCACTACTATTAATAGCTACAGAGTTTTTGATAGTTTTGGAAAAGAGATTTTAAATGGAAAGTCTGATGAAGAAAATATTACATTATACCTTAGCGACTTATATAGTGGTATTTATTACTGTGAACTAAAGTTTGAAGGTTCATTACATAAAGTTATTAAATTGATTAAAAAATAAGTTGACTACGCATTATGAGATCAGCATTGAAATTATTAGCTCTGATAGTTTTTATTTTGAGTTCCCAAGTCTATAACTGTCAAATAAGTTTTCAAGATCAAGCATCTGCAAGGGGTGTTGGTGAATCTTGTGGGATTATAAATTATGGTGGAGGTATTTCTTTCTTTGATTATAATAATGATGGATTGGATGACATAACAGTAGCTACCGAAGATTCGCAAGGTTTATTAATTTTTAAGAATATATCAGAAGGTTTCTTTATTTCTGAAACAAGTTTAATTCCTAATAACACTTTTCAGCAAAGACAACCTGTCTGGGTCGATTATGATAATGATGGTGACTATGATTTGTATATCACTAGTGACACAGATGGTAATAGGCTTTATCAAAATAACGATAATTCATTAATAGATGTTACGAATACATCAGGTCTACCGATGCCAAATTTATTTTCTTTTGGTTCCTCATGGGGTGACTATAATAATGATGGCTATTTAGATGTATTTATAAGTAATAGAGATGTTAATTTTCAAATTCCAAATTACCTATTTAAGAATAATGGTGATGGTACTTTCACAAATGTTAGTCAGACTTCAGGTATTGGTGTAGGGAGCCATTTATCTTTTTGTTCTGCTTTTTTCGATTATAATAATGATGGTTGGCAAGACATATATGTGGCTAACGATAAAACACAAACACAGAATTTATTATATCATAATAATGGTGACGGTACTTTTACTGAAGTTGGTGAATCTTCAGGTACTAATGTGGCTATAGATGCTATGAGTACAACCATTGGAGATTATAATAATGATGGTTGGTTTGATATATATATAACGAATGGAATAGATGGTAATGTATTATTTAGAAATAATGGAAATGGTACTTTTACAGATATGGCAGTGATTTCAGGAACTACTTTTAATAGTGCAGCCTGGGGCTCTGTATTTTTAGATGCTGAAAACGATGGTGATTTAGATCTTTATGTCAGTGGTGAGTTTAATGGGTCAGTGACTGGATTTTTATCATCAGCTTTTTATGAAAATCTAACCAATAATACTTTTACTCTATTAAATAATGGGAGTTTTAGTAATGATAATCTTGAAAGCTTTTCTAATGCAATAGGTGATATAGATAATGATGGTTTTCCAGAGATTGTGGTGAATAACTCAAATAATGAAGACTTGTTCCTTTGGAAAAATCTAACTACAACCACTAATAATTGGTTGAAAGTAAAGTTGGAGGGTACAACAAGTAATAAACAAGGAATAGGGTCTGTAATTGAAATTAGTGCTAATGGGCAGAAACAGTATAGATACACGCTTTGTGGAGAAGGTTATTTAGGACAAAATAGTGCAACTGAGCTTTTTGGAATTGGATCTAGCACAATTATTGACTATGTAAAGATTACTTGGCTAAGTGGTATGCAAGATATATTGTATAATGTCAATCCAAATCAAACCCTTCTAATTACAGAAGGTTCTAATCCTCTAAATACTAATAGTTTTAATGATTTTAATGTTAATATTTATCCTAATCCTGCAAGAGATTTTTTATATATTAAGACTTTTGAAGAATATGGTGTTACATACGAAATCTTAGATATTAGTAGCAGAGTATTTTTGCGTGGTAAAATAGATAGTTCAGGATACGTAAACATTAAAGATTTGGCTTCTGGACATTATTTAATTAAATTAAAAAATTCATATAAACAATCTTTAAAAAGATTTATCAAGTATTAACTCTTTTAAAATAATTAGTTAAAACATCGCATGCAATTTAGCGATGTTTTTTGTTTTTTATCGATTAGTAAATAATGATTAGGTGTATTGTAAAATATTGACATATTTTTAACATATTACTAACTTAAAATTTATGTTTATATGAAAAAAATTACAATTAATGTTTTTGTAATAATGTTTATGTTAGGTACGTTTGTAAGTGTTGCACAAACGCTTAACCAAAACGCTAGTTGGCCTAACGCAGCGTGGACATTATCAGGAACTTACACACCAGGAGGTTTGTTGTCAGATCCAACTGTAGCTGGAACCACATTTACATGGGATGATGATGGAGCTGGAAATGGCTCTTTAGATGATATACAAGTAACATCACCAGTAATTGATTTAACTGCTGCTAGTGGTGCTGGTGAGACTTGGATAACTATTAGCGGAGATTATGAATACAGACCTTTAAATAGTGATATTCTAGCCATTGAAGTTTATGATGCTGATGCCATGACTTGGTCTTCTCTTCAAACTTTTTCGGGAAACTCTACTACTAGTTACGATTGTACGACAAATGTAGCTCCTTACACAACTTCTGTATTAGATATATCTGGGTTTACTGCAACACAGTTATCTGGTTTTCAATATCGTATTTTTTATGATGACAATGATGATTGGAACTGGGGATTTTGTCTTAGTTCACCAACAATTACTTCTGCGACTCCTCCTTCTTGTATAGATCCTTCTATGTTAACTGCTACTAGTGTAACTGATACAACTGCAGATTTAGGTTGGATGGAAAATGGTACAGCTACAGCTTGGAATGTTGAGGTTGTAACTAGCGGAACACCTGCAACAGGTACTCCAACAGCTTCTGGTGTTATGAACCCATATGCAGCATCAGGCTTAACAGCAGATACAGCTTACGATTTTTATGTACAGGCTGATTGTGGTGGTGCTGGTACATCTAATTGGGTAGGACCATTTACATTCTCTACTGCTTGTGCTGCAATTGCTGCACCTTACACAGAGGACTTTGAGACATTTACTACAGCAACTACTGCTTTTGTTGCAGAAAATTGTTGGGCTGCAAATGCCAACGGTACGTCTTTTTGGGAATCTGCTCCTGGTACAGATACTGGTTCTACTGGTACAGGTCCAGACCCAACAATCACAACGGGTAATTATTTTTACACTGAAGTTTCAGGAAGTACACAAGGAGATGAGGCAAATTTATTATCTCCATTAGTTGATTTAACTCCTTTAACAACACCTTCTTTATCGTTTGATTACCACATGTACGGTATTGTTACAGGTACATTAAACGTTTTGGTAAACGGAACTGATAATGTTTGGTCATTGACCGGACAGCAGCAGACTAGTGCAACAGAAAGTTGGATAACTGCTTTTATTGATTTATCAGCATATTCTGGACAATCAATCACTATCACATTCAATGCTGTCAGTGAAGGCTCTTATGAAGGTGACATATCAATTGATAACGTCTCTTTTGCAGAATTACCTTCATGTCCTACACCAGGTATTCTAACGGCAACAAATATCACGGATACAAGTGCAGATTTAGGATGGACTGAAAATGGTTCTGCTACAGCTTGGGATGTTGAGCTTGGTCTTGATGGATTTGCTCCTACTGGTACACCAACTGCTGCAGGTGTTGGAAATCCTTATTCAGCTATGGGCTTAACAGAAAATACGGCTTATGATTTTTATGTACGTGCAGATTGTGGTTCAGCGTGGGCTGGTCCATTCTCATTCACTACATTAGAAACATGTCCTGCACCTTCTGCATTAGATGCAACGAACTTAATGGAAACATCTGCTGATTTGAGTTGGACAGAAAATGGTACAGCTACTATATGGAATGTAGAAGTTGTAACTAGTGGTACACCTGCAACAGGTACTCCAACGGCTTCGGGTGTTACAAATCCTTATACTGCTATGAGTTTAACTGCAGATACAGCTTACGATTTTTATGTACAAGCTGATTGTGGTGGAGATGTATCTGCTTGGGTGGGACCATTTACTTTTAATACGGCTCCTCCTGCACCTGTGTGTGGTGGTCAATTTGTAGATTCTGGCGGTAGTTCTGGGAATTACAGTGCTTCTGAGTCATCAACATGGACGATTACACCAGATAGCCCAGGTGATGCTGTTACTATTACGTTCACATATGTAGATATTGAAGTTAATGGATTTGGTGGCAATGGTTGTTATGATTCTCTTACAATTTATAATGGACCAGATAATACATTCCCTGTTTTGGCACAAACACTTTGTGGAGAAGAAAGTGGTGATGGAGGTGTGCCTTCTGACCCAGCAGTAGAATTAAATATAGGTGATGCGTTTACATCTACAGATCCTTCAGGTGCTTTAACTATTGAGTTCTCTTCTGATGGTTCTGTACAAGAAACAGGATGGGTTGCAGATGTAACTTGTGCAACTTTAGGAATTGATGATGTTGAAAATAATACATCATTTACTTACTATCCAAACCCAGTTCAAAATACATTAACATTAAATGCTCAAAATACTATTGAGAATGTTGCAATGTATAATATGCTAGGTCAAGAAGTATTAAGAGCAACACCAAATGCTTTAAATAGTGAATTAGATATGTCTAGCTTGCAAGATGGTACTTACTTTGTAAAAGTTACTATAGCTAATACTACTAAGACAATAAGAGTAGTTAAGAACTAATCTAGACTTATATAAATTATCAAAAGCCACCTTTTAAGGTGGCTTTTGTGTTTTCTTTGGTTACTTTTGTAGCTATGGAGAAGTTGTATTTTTCTTTTATAATTCCTGTTTATAACAGACCTGAAGAAATTAAAGAGCTCTTAGAGAGTTTTAAACATTTAGATGGTGATTTTAACTACGAAATAGTTATAGTTGAAGATGGTTCTTCCATTAGGTCTGAGGAAATTGTTAAGAGTTTTAGTGCTCATTTAAGTATATCTTATTTCTATAAGGATAACTCAGGTCCTGGCGATTCTAGAAATTTTGGTATGAGGCATGCCAAAGGAAATTACTTTATGATACTAGATTCAGATGTTATCCTACCTTCAAATTATTTACTAGAAGTAAACAAGTTTCTTTCAAATACATATTATGATTGTTTTGGTGGACCAGATGCAGCACACCTTTCATTTTCAAATCTTCAAAAAGCTATCAACTTTGCTATGACCTCTTTTATTACAACTGGTGGTATTAGAGGAGGGAAGCAAAAAATTGAAGATTTTCAGCCAAGAAGTTTTAATATGGGCTTATCTAAAAAAGCATTTTTAGAAACAGGTGGCTTTGGTAAAATACATCCTGGTGAAGATCCTGATCTGTCTTTAAGACTTTTAAAATTAGGTTTTAAAACAACTTTAATTGAAAATGCTTTTGTTTATCATAAACGTCGAATATCGTGGTCTAAATTTTACAAGCAAGTAAATAAGTTTGGTATGGTACGACCAATACTTAATCAATGGCATCCAAAGTCTAAAAGTTTAACATATTGGTTTCCTACTATATTTACTATAGGTTTAATTAGTGCAATAGGTCTTAGTATGTTTAATGTGTTATTGCCTTTATATTTTTATGGTTTTTATTTTGCAGTTGCTTTTGTTTTAGCTTTAGTAAGTAGTAAAAGTTTGGTTGTAGCTATTTTGTCTTTGGTAGCTATTTTAATTCAATTTTTTGGCTACGGTTATGGATTTATTAAGTCTACATTCAATATTGTAGTTTTGGGTAGGCAACCAGAAAACGCTTTTCCTCAGTTATTTTTTAAATGATAAAATGAGTTCAAAAAAAAGATTGAGCATATTAGATTATATAAAAAAGCGAAATATTAATCGTTTCAGTATCTTTTTTGCTATAGCATTTATCTTTTTAATTTTTTCAAAACTATCCAGCGATTATAACCAAACCATAAAACTTAAAATACAGTTTAACAATCTGGCAGAAGAAATAATAATTAAGCAAGACACATCTATTATTATTGATGCTGTTGTAGAAGCTAAGGGTTTTTCATTAGTACCTTATATTTTTAATAACTCTAAGACAATTACCTTAAATACCAATGAAGACGTAATTGAAAGTGAAAATGAGTTTGTTTTTAAGGTACAAGAAAACAGTTTTCTTATAGAGAAGCAGTTAGGGTCTTCTTATAAAGTTCGTTCTTTAAAACCTGAAGTGCTGCATATACCTTATTCTAAAAGAGCATCTAAATTTGTACCCATTGAATTAAAAGCGGATATTAATTACACTACTGGTTTCGATATAAAAGGTAATTTTGATTTAAGTATAGATAGCGTTAAAATTGTTGGACCTGACGAAAAAATAGCAAATATCAGCTCTGTATTGACAAATGATTTGAAACTAAAGAATGTTAGTAACGATATTAATGCCAGTGTTACTATGTCTGAAATTAATGGAGTCGAAATTTTTCCTAAAAGCATAAATGTAAAAGCAGAGGTAAAACGTTTCACAGAAGGTAAGATGGAGGTGCCATTGACAATAATTAATAAGCCAAAAGATGTTCTTATTAATTACTTTCCTAAAACGGTTACGCTATCGTATTATGTGGATTTAGAAAGTTTTAATGAGATTAAAGCTTCTGATTTTCTTGTTGAATGTGATTACAATGAAATAAGCGAAAATCAAACTTATTTTATACCTAGAGTTACTAAACTCCCAGAGTTTGTAAAGCGTATAAATGTTAAGCAGAAGCGCATAGATTTTATAAGATTATAATATGATTGTAGTTGGTTTAACAGGTGGAATAGGAAGTGGTAAAACAACCATTGCTAAGTGCTTTCAATCTCAAGGAATACCTGTGTATATTGCAGATAAAGAGGCTAAAGCTTTAATGAACAGATCTAAAGTTATAAAACGAAAGCTTACAGCGCTTTTTGGTGAAAATGCATATAAGAATGGGGTTTTAAATAGAGAATATTTAGCATCTAAGATTTTTAGTGATAAAACCTTGCTATCTCAAATGAATGCTATTGTACATCCTAAGGTAGCTTCACATTTTAAACGTTGGTTAAAAAAACAAGACTCGCCATATATCATTAAAGAAGCTGCCATAATTTTTGAAAATAGCTTAGAATACCAATACGATTATATTATTACAGTTGTTGCTGATGAAAATTTGAGAATAGAACGCGTTATGCAGCGCGATAATGCTTCAAAAGAAAAGGTAGAGTCTATTATTCGTAATCAACTCTCTGATGAAGAGAAGATTAAAAAGTCTCATTTTGTTATTGAAAATAATAATTTGGAAGAGGCTCAGAAACAAGCACAGGATATACACCAAACATTACTTCAAAAATCCAAACAGCAATAATCTTCTGATTGTTAATGTAAGGTTAAACATAATTTATGCTAAATGTTAAAATGTTAAATTTGGCTGATGAGTAAAAAACTATTCATCTTATTGGTGGTTTTAATGAGCTTATCGCTCATAGGTATAATTTTTGTGCAATCATTCTTTATAAATAATAGTTTAGAGAATGAGGAAAAGAATTTTACACGAAGTGTCACTAGAGCTTTAAGTTTTGTATCTAGAGACATTCAAGATTATGAAATAAGGAAATTCTATGGTTTAGTTCAGCCGTACATTGCAAATAACAAAGAACCAGATTCCACCATAATAAGACAATTATACATTACGACTGAGGATGATGTTAATGACCAAACCATCATTCACCGTAATACTATTTTAGAAGAGCGTTTTAAAGTGCCTTCTTTGTTCTTTGAAATTGATACAGACAGTATAGATATAAGTAATTTTACTAGTGAGCGTACAACAGAGTACTTTGACAGATCAAGGTTAGATGGTAATTTTGGGATTAAACCTACTAAGACTTTAGTAGAATTCTCAAATCTTCCTGATATAGATAAAAAGGCTTATGAGGATACTTTTAAAACCTTTTTAAGAGAAGTGCCTATTTATAAAAGAGTTACGGCATTGCAAGTAGAAACGTTGTTAAGGCGCCACCTTAAAGACGAAGGTATAGATATAAACTTTGAGTTTGCTATCTACGATGATGATTTAGCAACTAAAGTGCAAACTAGAAACTTTGAGAAGAACAGCGCCTTTTTGGGTGTACCGATATTTTTGGATACCAATAACGAAAGTAGTTATAGGCTTTATGTAGATTTTCCAGAAAGAAAAAAGTTTTTATTATCTACAATACTTAAAATGATTGTGTTATCTATAGTATTTACAGGTGTTATAATTCTTGCATATTCAAGTGCTATTTATCAATTAATACGACAACGTCAAATATCACAGATAAAAACAGATTTTATCAATAATATGACGCACGAGTTTAAAACACCAATAGCTACAATAAATCTAGCTTTAGATGCTATAAAGAATCCAAAAATCATTGCAGATCAAGATAAAGTGAAGCGTTATTTAGGAATGATTAAAGACGAAAATAAACGTATGCATGCACAAGTTGAAAATGTATTACGTATATCTAAACTAGAAAAGAACGAACTTAACATAAGTAAGGAACGATTAGAATTACACGACTTAGTTGAAGATGCAATAACACACATTGAGTTGATAGTAGAAGATAGAAAAGGATATGTGAAAACGCATCTTAATGCAGATAAAACCTCGGTTTTAGCAAATGAGTCGCACTTTACAAATGTTATAGTTAATATTCTAGATAATGCTGTTAAGTATTCAGATGACGAGCCAAAAATAGATGTTTATACAGAAAACGTTGGTAACAATGTTATTCTAAAAATTGCCGATCAAGGTAACGGAATGTCAAAACAAGTGGCTAAGCGTGTGTTCGAAAAATTTTATAGAGAACATACAGGAAATGTACATAATGTAAAAGGACATGGGCTAGGATTAGCTTATGTAAAACGAATTGTAGATGACCATCAAGGTCATATATCAGTAGAAAGTGAAAAAGGAAAAGGTAGTACTTTTATAATAAAACTACCGTTAATATCATAAAAACGAATCATGGAAGAACAAAACAAGAAAATTCTTTTGGTAGAAGACGATCCAAATTTTGGAACTGTTTTAAAAGATTATTTAATGATGAACGATTACGACGTTGTCCATGCCAAAAATGGAATGGAAGGTTTTGAAAAGTTCAAAAAAGACGATTACGATCTTTGTATCTTGGATGTAATGATGCCATATAAGGACGGATTTACACTAGCAAAAGAAATACGTGAAAAAAACACAGACGTGCCAATTATATTCTTAACCGCTAAAGCAATGAAAGAAGATGTGCTTAAAGGTTACAAAGTTGGCGCAGACGACTATCTTAATAAGCCTTTTGATAGCGAAGTGCTTTTAATGAAGATTAAAGCAATAATGCAGCGTAAGGCAACTGATTCTGTTGCAGATAGTAAGCAGTTTGAATTTAAAATTGGTCGTTTTGATCTTAATTCTAAACTTCGTTTTTTAAAATTTGATGGAGGTGAACCAACAAAATTGTCACCAAAAGAAAACGAACTATTGCGCTTATTAGCCTTACACGAAAATGATTTAATGCCAAGAGAACTAGCACTTACAAAAATTTGGAGAGATGATAATTACTTTACCTCTCGTAGTATGGATGTGTATATTGCTAAGTTGCGTAAATATTTAAAACCAGACCCAAAAGTTGAAATTCTGAATATTCACGGTGAAGGTTTTAGACTAGTAGTTAATGACAAAGAAAGTTAGTATAAGCTAAAAAATCCGATGCAAACGCATCGGATTTTTTTATAGTTGTTTTTTTATATAGTTGGTTATATCAGTTATGTCTGTAGTATAATCAAACCATTTAATTGTATCATCTTTTCTAAACCAGGTTAGTTGCCGTTTGGCAAAGCGTCTGGTATTTTTCTTTATTTCCGAAATAGCAAAATCTAGAGTCAATTCGCCTTCAAAATATCTAAAGAGTTCTTTGTAACCTACTGTATTTAGAGCATTGAGGAGTTTATATGGTATTAGTTGTTTTGCTTCTTCAACTAATCCTTTTTTTACCATTATATCTACACGCTGGTTAATTCTGTCGTAAATAGTAGAACGTTCAGCATTTAGACCAATGGTAATAACTTTAAATGGTCTTGTTTTATCCGGATTTGTTAAAAATGATGAGTACGGTTTCCCAGAACCTATGCAAATTTCTAAAGCTCTAATTAATCGTTGCGGATTATCAATTGCAATAGTATCGTAAGCTTTTGGGTCTAATTCTTTTAATTGGTTTTGTAGTGTTTTTATGCCTTCAAGTTCTAAGCGTTCATTTAATTCTAATCGAATATGTTCTCCTATATCAGGGAAATGGTCAAGTCCCTTTGTTACAGCTTTTACATAAAGACCAGAACCACCAACCATTATCGCTATATCATTATTTTTATGAATGGATTCAATTTTTGAGATAGCATCACGTTCAAAATCACCTACACTATAATTGTCTTTTATTGATATATGTTGAATAAAATGATGCTTAGCAGCGCTTAACTCTTCAGCAGAAGGCACAGCGGTACCAATAGTCATTTCTTTAAAAAACTGACGAGAATCTGCTGATATGATTTCAGTATTAAAATACTGAGCTAATTTTATACTTAAAGCAGTTTTACCAATGGCTGTTGGGCCAACAATAGAAATAAGGATTTTAGTCATGATGAAGTTTGCATCCACATTTATGGCAATATACAGCATCATCTTGATGTTTTTCTGCCAAACAGTTTATACAACATTGTGAGTTTAAGACAACGGTTTCTATTTGTTCGTGCTCATTATCAGAAACTTCATTTTCGCTACTAGAGGCTTTTGTGTATTCGGCTGAAACGATACCAGTTGGTACTGCAATTATTCCATAACCCATAATCATAATAACAGCTGCGATAAATTGACCAAGTGGTGTTACGGGAGCAATATCACCAAAGCCAACGGTAGTCATTGTAACAATACACCAGTATACACTTTTAGGTATGTTGGTAAAACCACTTTCTGCACCTTCTACCATGTACATAATGGTTCCGAAAATGACAGAGGCTATAAGTACAGCAAATAAAAACACTGAAATTTTAGCTCTACTAGCTTTAATGGCATTAGCTAGTTGATTTGATGCACCTAAGTAGCGCGCTAATTTTAAAATTCTAAATATTCTTATTAATCGTAAAGCACGTAAGGCGACAAGTGCGTGTGTTCCTGCAAAAATTATTGATAAATACTTAGGGATTGTAGACAATAAATCTATAATGCCATAAAAGCTAGTAATGTATTTTACAGGCTTATTAACGGTTACAATCCTTAGAATGTACTCTATTGTAAATAAAATGGTGATAATCCATTCACCAATATTTAATAGATCGTGGTGTTTTTCATCAAAACTGCTTACACTTTCTAGCATTACTAAAATAATGCTTGCGAGTATTGCTATGAGTAAAACAACATCAAATAATTTTCCTTCAGGAGTATCTGCTTCATAGATTATTTCATGCAGTTTTGTTCTCCAATTATGTTTGTTTTCTGATTCCACGTTTTAAAAATACAAAAAGTAACCTTACTCTTATAACTGTACAACCTTGAGACGTTTGTTTCTTCGCATATAGCTTTGTATGATATGCTGAGTATCTCTATCGTTTTGCATTGGTGTAATAAGTGATTCTAAAATTTCTCGATTAGTTATTTGATGGTTTAAATCAAAAAAACCAAGACCTTTAAACACACCATCTTCTATTAAGATGACGCTTTTTTCATCAATATATCTTCCTCTGTCAATGAGAATCATATCCTTATTGTCGTAGGTATTTTTTTCTATCACTGCATTGGCTCGTTTATTATATAATTCTGGAAGCTCGTTTTGTATACAAGCTCCAAAACATTCCTCAATACCATAGTTAAAACAACTCGATTCTGTTTTCTCCAAACCACAAAGTTTAGTACATAGTTCATGAGTTTCAACCATTTTATTCATAAACGAAACTCCACTTTTTCTATTAGTAAAAGTAGTGATTGGCTTTTCATCCTTTTTGATTGAACTGATTCGAAGATTTACATAACCGTTATCATCAATAAAACTATAAAGTCCTTGGGTAAATTGATTACGCTTTAACGCTCTGTTTAAAATAGGTTTATTGGCTTTTATTTCTTCACTTTCTTTTAAAAGTGCAACGAGTTCGCTACCAGTTTTTTCATAGGTAACTGCGGCTACCTTAACTTGAATTTTTTTTGATTTTGAGTTTTTGTTGGTAAAGTGTTGTGTTATACGTTTTCTAATGTTATTACTCTTGCCAATGTAAATAATATTACCATCGGCATCATGAATGTAGTAAACACCTGTTTCACTCGGTAACGCTTCGATAATCTCCTTTAGGTTCGGTGCTAACTTAGATTTTTGTTCAACTTTTACAGCCTGCTTAATAATCTTTTTATCAGAGTCTTTACTAAGCAACATTTTGAACAACTTTACAGTAGCTAAAGCATCACCATTAGCTCTATGTCTGTCACTTACAGGTATTCCTAAAGCTCTAGTTAATTTCCCCAAGCTATAAGACTCCATATTTGGAATAAGCTGCTGAGACAATTCTACTGTACATAATGTTTTACGCTTAAAGGGAAAGCCTAAACGTCTGAATTCAGTTTTTAGAATGCGATAATCAAAATCAGAATTATGAGCTACAATAATGCAATCTTCTGTAATTTCAACAATTCGTTTTGCTACCTCATAGAATTTTGGAGCATTTTTGAGCATGTTAGAATTAATGCCAGTAAGATTAACCACAAAAGGTTGAATTTCACGCTCAGGATTTACAAGTGAAATGAACTGGTCGGTTACTTTATGACCATCGTAACGATAGATAGCAATTTCAGTAATGCCTTCTTCATTATACTTTCCGCCAGTAGTTTCTATGTCTAGTATTGCGTAAATAGGTTGCTATATATTTTATTATTGATAATTTCTTGCGCCAAAGATACTACTTCCTACGCGTATCATGTTACTGCCACATTCTATTGCTAGTTTATAATCTCCACTCATGCCCATACTTAACGTTTTGAGTTCTGAGTCCTGAGTTTTGAGTTGGTCAAAAGTAGTTTTTAGAAATCTAAATTCATTTTCTACTTGAGTCATGTCATCTGTAAATGTTGCCATTCCCATGAGACCAACAATTTTAATATTTTTTAATTCTGAAAACTCATCTGAATGTAAAAGGGTAGTAGCATCATTTTCAGACATACCAAATTTACTATCCTCATCAGCAATTTTAATTTGAAGTAGACAGTTGATGACTCTGTCGTACTTTTTAGCTTGTTTATTAATTTCCTTAAGGAGTTTGAAGCTGTCAACACCGTGAATTAAGCTCACAAAATCAGCCATATATTTTACTTTGTTGCGCTGTACATGACCAATCATATGCCATTGAATATCCTTTGGCATTTGTTTATACTTTTCAGCCATTTCCTGGATTTTGTTTTCACCAAAAATTCGCTGACCAGCATCATAAGCTTCCATTAAATCACTTACAGGTTTGGTTTTGGAAACCGCAACTAGAGTAACATGTTTTGGTATGCTTGATTTTATGTTTTGAAGGTTGTTTTTAATACTCATATATCGTAATTCCGCTTCTTAATTTTGGTAAAATATAGGTGCTTTTTGGAGGCATTGTAAGACCTTCGTCTGCAATTTCTTTCATTTGTTGTACAGTTGCAGGGCACATGCCAAAACCAACTTTAAACTTTCCACTATCTACACTGGTTTTTATAGTAACCATTTCGTGTTTGCCATGAACGTATTCAATTCTGTTATCATTTCGTAGATCGTTTATACCTAAAATAGGTTCTAAGATGGTTTTATATAAAAGCTGGGCATCAAGTTTATCTAGTGCTGTATTAAACTTGTAATTAGTTTTTCTTAAGTATAGTGAATAAAACTCACCGTCTAAATACATACTAAAATGATGAGGTTTTGACGGACTATAAGGCATTATGCTTCTATTTTCAATTCTATAAACAGCATCTAGCTTAATTAAAAACTCTTCTTTTGTTAATCCGTTTAAATCTTTTACCAAACGGTTAAATTCTTGAATCACTAAATTGGATTCTGGGATTAAATAAGACATAAAAAAGTTGTAAGACTCAGAGCCATTATGGTTTGGGTTTTTCTCTTTTTCATCCTTGTAAAGCAAATATGATGAAGCCGATCTGTGGTGACCATCTGCTATGTAAATGGTTTCCATTTTTTTAAATTCCTCTTGAACTTTTTTGATGGATTCATCATCATCTAGTTTCCATAGGTAATGTGTGTCTCTATAGGTCATAGTAAACTCAAATTCAGCATATCCCTTTTGAGTTTTTTTTACGATGTCTGATATAATCGCGTTATCAGGATAGGTAAGAAGAACAGGTTCTGCATTAAAGCCTACAGTTTGTAGATAGGTTTTAAACGTTTGTTCACGTTTTGCAATAGTATCCTCGTGCTTTTTTATAACGTCGTTCTCATAATCTTCTGCACTTGTTGCAGCAATAATTCCGTTAAACTCTTGTCCATGTCTGTTTACAATTTTGTAAACATAAAGAGAAGGTTTGTTTTCAGTAATAAAAACACCATCTTCTTTAAACTCATCATAACGATTTCTTACAAGCTTGTAACGCTCTTTACCAGTGACTTCTTGGTCGTACTTATAACCTGGATTTACGATATGCAAAAAGCTAAAAGGATTATAATCCATACGAGATTCTCGTTCGTCTATGGTATAGCTTTGATAAGGACGAGCTGCTACAAGACCAACTATAGCTCTAGTAGGTTTAACCGCCTTAAATGGAATTATTTTAGCCATGCTTTATCTGTTTTTAGTTATAAATTCAGTAGGATCAAGATAACCTGTTGTATCTGTTGAGTACCCTCCGCCAATATCCAAATCAACAACATCTCTAATTTCTAGATGAAGATGCGCATAATAGGCATCATCACAATTACCAATTGTTGCAATTTGCTCACCTTTGGTTACAAATCTATTCTCTGTTACAAGGATTGAATCGCAATGTGCATACACAGATTCGTATAGTTTTTCTTCATGAAAATGAATAATTCGTATCACATTTCCCCAACCACCTTTTAGATCTTTAGCAGATGATACATAACCATTAGCAATAGCATAAACTGGGTCACCTAAATCTGAATTGCCACCTCCAACACCATTCCAATCATCACCTAAATGATTGTTTTCTTGAAACTTTTGTGCGTTATAATAGCCTTGAGCATTTGGTTTGCCTACAGGAAAATCAAACCCATTGGTTGTATGCTCCTGATTTTCAATAAACAATGTTTTGTAATTCTTTTTGTCAGCTTTATTAATGTTATCTTTAATAGTTTCTATATCTTGTATATCAGTAGTAGAGTTATGCTCTGGTTTGTTCTGTTTGCACGAAACAAAGAGAGATACAATTACAAAAATCCTGATACAAGTCAAATCACATTAAATACAAGAATTAAACAAACTGTTTAGATACGTTTTCTGCTTTACGGCTTTCTGAATAATCGTAAAATCCTTCTCCAGATTTTACACCTAATTTGCCTGCTTGTACCATGTTAACAAGTAAAGGACAAGGTGCGTACTTAGGATTTTTAAAGCCGTCGTACATTACATTTAAGATAGAAAGGCATACATCTAAGCCAATAAAATCTGCTAATTGTAGTGGTCCCATTGGATGTGCCATACCTAATTTCATTACGGTATCAATTTCTTGAACACCAGCAACACCATTATATAAAGTCTCGATAGACTCGTTAATCATTGGCATTAAAATACGGTTAGCAACAAAACCAGGATAATCATTAACCTCAGTTGGTACTTTGCCAAGCGTTTTAGATAATTCCATGATAGTATTGGTAACCTCATCACTTGTATTGTATCCACGAATAATTTCTACCAATTTCATGATTGGCACAGGATTCATAAAATGCATACCAATCACTTTCTCTGGACGAGATGTTGCAGCTGCAATTTGTGTTATTGATATTGAAGATGTGTTTGTAGCCAAAATTGTAGCTTCATCACAAGCGTCGTCAAGCTGCTTAAAAATCTTTAGTTTTAAATCTACATTTTCAGTAGCTGCTTCAACCACAAGATCCGTATTTTTAACACCATCTACAGTGTTTGTATAGGTCGTAATGTTTCCTAAGGTCTCTGCTTTATCGTTTTCAGTGATTTTTTCTTTAGCTACCATTCTGTCTAAATTCTTAGAAACTGTAGCTAAACCACGTTCTAAAGATGCTTCACTAATATCTATAAGATTTACTTTAAATCCTGATTGAGCAAAGGTGTGGGCAATTCCATTTCCCATTGTTCCTGCTCCTATAACTGCTATGTTTTTCATTTAAAATGTAATTGTCATTGCGAGACTTTTAAAGTCGTGGCAATCTGTTTAATAAATAATTTAATTTAAAATTGAATTTCGTTTAGAAAGATTACTTCAGTCATTCTTCCTTCGTAATGACATTCAATTTTTACTAAAACTGATTGATTATCATTGTGGCAACACGTAGCGCTTCTGTGCCATCATGCAATGTTACAATTGGCTTTGTGTTGTTGTTAATGGCATCTGCAAATGTTTCAAGTTCGTCTAAAATGGCGTTGTTACCTGCAATTTCAGGGTTGTCAAAATAGATTTGCTTTTTTACACCTTCAGCATTTTGAAGAATCATATCAAAATCACCAGGATTTTCTGGTGCATCTTTCATTTTTACCACTTCGCACTTCTTTTCAAGAAAATCTACAGAGATGTAGGCATCTTTTTGAAAGAAACGTGTTTTACGCATATTTTTTAATGAAATACGACTTGCGGTAAGGTTTGCAACACAGCCGTTCTTAAATTCAATACGTGCATTGGCAATATCTGGAGTATCACTAACGACAGAAACTCCACTTGCAGAAACATGTTTTACAGGCGACTGCACAACGCTAAGAATAATGTCGATATCGTGAATCATTAAATCTAATACCACAGGTACATCTGTGCCACGAGGATTAAACTCTGCCAAACGATGCGTTTCTATAAACATAGGATTTTCTATTTTATCCTTTACTGCGATGAATGCAGGATTAAAACGCTCTACATGGCCAACTTGCCCTTTTACACCATGTTCTGCAACTAAAGTTCTAATGGCTTCAGCTTCTTCAACTGTATTGGTAATTGGCTTTTCTATAAAAATATGTTTCCCTTTTTTTATGGCTTGCTTGGCACAATCGTAATGCGAAAGGGTAGGAGTTACAATATCTACAACATCTACAGCTTCAATTAAAGCTTCAATAGAATCGAAATATGTATAACCAAACTCTTCTACAACGCGTTTAGCGTTTTCAGGATCGGCATCATAAAACCCAACAAGGTCATATTTTTCGGATTGATTGAGTAGTCTTAAATGTATTTTTCCAAGGTGACCAGCACCCAAAACACCAGCTTTTAGCATGTTTTTCTGTTTTTTTCAAAAATAATTGATTTGAACGAGATATTTAAGAAAGAAAATCTAAAATAATGAGAATTTAATAATTGAAAATTGCAATTGCATTTTGCTTTTGTTTGAAGTAATTTAGCCTGAAACTAAACTAAGATTTGAAAGATACATTTAAGCACAAAGGGATGCGTCAACAACTTGTTGACACTCTGATTAAAAAGGGAATAAAGGATAAAGCGGTATTGAATGCTATTGGTAAAATTCCAAGACATTTATTTATGGATTCTGGCTTTATAGACCATGCTTATGTAGATAAGGCGTTTCCTATTGCAGCAGATCAGACGATTTCTCAACCTTACACTGTAGCTTTTCAATCTGAATTATTACAAATAAAACCTGGTGACAAAGTTCTTGAAATTGGTACAGGTAGTGGTTACCAATGTGCTGTTTTAATAGAACTTGGGGCTAAGGTTTATAGTATAGAACGCCAGCAAGAACTGTTTAAAAAAACATCTAAGTTTTTGCCAAAAATAGGTTACAGAGCTAAGAAGTTAATCTTTGGTGATGGTTATAAAGGTTTGCCAGAAGAAGCTCCCTTTAAAAGTATCATTGTAACTGCTGGAGCTCCATTTGTACCAACTCCTTTATTAAGTCAATTAGATATAGGAGGTAGGCTTGTAATTCCTGTTGGAGATGATGTACAAATAATGACCCTTTTCATAAGAAAAGGGCCAAAAGAATTTGAAAAGCACGAGTTTGGTGAATTCCGTTTTGTGCCTATGTTAGAGGACAAAAATTAGTTTACAAACTTTCTGTAATAGTCCTCACCTTTTACTACAGGCAAGGTTAGTGTTGTATTATGTAACTCTATTGTTAATTCTGTCCCAGGTTCTGGGTGAATAGTAAATTCTTTGTCACTAGAAAAAATCATTAAGCCAATTTGTTGTCCTGCTTTTATATTTTGATCGTCTGGTTGTAAATCAAAACTAACGGTATAAAATTTACCTGGTTTTAAATCTTCTTCCTCAGATATAGATTTATGGTTTTTTGGATCTGCCCAACCACGCGTTATAATATTGTCTGTAATTTTTGAAGCACTTTCATCCCATGGAAGTGATACCAGCCAAACACTTAAATTAGCAGCTGGTTTACTGCTCGATAATGTGATGGTTACTTTAGGAACTCCAGATATGTGTATGTCTTTCTGTAGTTTTGGTGTTACGTAAATAAGTCTATGTGGCGAGTTTTGCGCTTTGGCTAGATCTGCGCCAGAGAAAGATACATCATCAACAAAAGACTCTGTGGTTTCAGAATTAGGCTTGTCTAGAGTTAAACTTCCGCTTGTATTTCCTCCTGCATCAAGGTGCAAAACAATGTCTTGTGTATTTGGGTTTGGATAATCTTTATATGCCGTAGGATTTGAAGGATCGTCATATTCTCTTACGATATATGCTTTATTTTGTTCCTTATCAACTCCATTATCTACACCATGAAGATATTTAGTAAACCATTTGTTCATCATTGAAATTGGAGGTGGACCACCATGACCATTTTGATGAAAATAAATCTGAGCAGGAAGTCCTTTGTCTTTAGCAGCTTTGTAGATTCTGTAGCTGTGTTCTGGCATTACGTTCCAATCGTTAAAACCATGAGACATCAACAATGCAGCTTTCATATTGTCCATTTGGTTAAGATAATCTCTGGCTGCCCACCAATCGCTATAATCACCAGATTGACGATCCATATTGTTCATCATGTCAGTATCTCTAACCACTTTATTGTTGTGAGCTCTATTTTCCTCATCACCACTGTGAATAAAATCGTAAAGCACATCAATATCTTCACCTAAATAACCACCAGGAGAACGCACCAAACCATTAGAGCGGTAATAATGATAATACGACGTATTAGGTGCAATTGGAATAATAACTTCTAAACCGTCAACACCTGTTGTTGCTGCAGCCAGTGGTAAAGTACCATTATAAGAAGTACCTGTCATACCTACTTTTCCGGTAGACCAATATGCTTTTACTTCTTTTTTGCCATCGCGTTCTGTGTAACCTTTTGCTCTGCCACACAACCAGTCGATAACTGCTTTTGGTGCCAAAGATTCATTGCGTCCACCAACAGTTGGTGCACCATCAGAATATCCTGTTCCTGGTGAAGAAGAGTGTACAACAATGTAACCTCTAGGTAACCATTTTTTGATGTGTGAATACGAAATCATTGGTCTAGGTGCTGCACGTCTTGTAACTTCAGGATGTGTACGAGGCTCAGATTTACCACCTAATTCTCTTTCTACATCCCACATAATACCCGGTGTATCTCCAGCCACTCCTGCAAAATATGGGCTTGTAACATAGATGATAGGTAATTTTAAATCTTCGGTATCTGTTTGTTCTGGTCTGGTAACAGAAACATGCATTCTGTCTAAATCGCCATCACCATCTGTATCAAACTCGGTTTCTACCCAGAGATCGTGATGTATCCATTTCTCTGGATTGTTAAAGGCTTCAACAATTTGTGCTTCACCATCTTTGAAAATAGGTGTTGCTTTTTCTGTTGTGTCTTGACCAAAGCTTTGGAAAGAAAAAGCAATTGCAAGCGCTAGAATGAAATTGAATTTGAGTGTTTTTAGCATGATGTTGTTTTTACTTTTGATAAAAATAAGATTAATTCTTTGGCAAATAATCTTCAGGAATTGGGTTGTCTTTGGTTTCTTGCATCCAGTAAATATTGATAATCCACCAACGTTCGCCATCATTTAGTAACTGAATACTGTTAATGCCTCGCATAAATGGTTTATCATCATCTTTATTTTTGAAGGACTCATAGGTACTAAAAACTTGTGTGATGTTTCCAAATGTTTGTACTTCTCTGTTAATTTCAACTTCATGAAATCCGTTTTCTACTAACCATTTTCCTGAGCTATTAATATAATCGTCAGGTGTCATATAGCGTGCAATTTGTTTGCCTTCTTTATCTTTTCCTGTTGGTATTAGCTTTGCATTTTTGTGAAACAAATGTTTAAATAAAGCCCAATCGCGTTCAAAGCCTTTGTCGCCAGAAATGACTGTGTATAGAGTTTCAATGGTGCTATCTAATGTAGCCACATTTTTGCTGTAATCTTTTGTTTCTTCTTGTGAGTTGACCATTATTGAAGAAAACATTAATAATATACAGATGTGTTTTATCATTTTTAATTTGTTTAATTAATCACCTAATTGTTCTTTTTTTACAAGATACCATTTTCCTTTTTCTCCAATGAAAAAGTATTTTGAATCACCGCCACTTTCAATGCCATACCAATGTATTAGCCGCTTATTGGTTTTTTTCAAACTTAATTCAAAATTATCATAGATTTGAGTCCTTTCGTTAGCAGTATTAAAATAGAAATAATCGTGTTTCCACTCATTTTTATTGATTTCTATTGTGTCAATTTCACCGCCTATATCATCTGTCCATGTTATATATTCTAATGGAAATTTAATTCGTTGAATTTGAAAAGAGGAATCTGTCATGAATTCCCAAAAAAAAGAGTCGAAGCTTTCATTATTGTATTCAATGTTTGACTTTTTTCTTGCTTCAGATTTAATCTTTATTTCATTTTTTAGAAGGTTTATTTCCTTGTTTGATTTTGATAATTCAATTTTTAGGCTGTCAATTGTGTACTTATATTCTGATGCATTTTCATAATTATCTTTTTTACAACTAACAATAATAGTAAGGAAAATCAGAAACAATATTTTTTTCATTAAGTTACTATCTTTCATATTCTTTAAAAGAATTTCAAGCCAAATAAAATAGCATCTCCTTGAAATCCTCCTTGGTAAGAGCGAATATAATCAAACCTTAAGAAACGCCATTTTCCCCAGCCAATATTATCTATTCCAATTGTAAATTCTTGATACGGTTTATTGTCTGGCGTTGCTAAGTTATGTGCACCTACTATAAGGTTGAAATTCAATTTATTTAAACCTGGAATTTTACCCAAAATAAAGCCGTTAAAATCATGTTCGGCATGCATTTCTAGATAACTATCATTGGTACTTAAATCGTAATAACCTAAGTTATTAAAGACATTGGTGTAATTACCTCTTTGACTAATTGCTAATTGATTGCCATTAAAATGTTGGTAATCCATAAAAGCAATATCGTCTGCATTAAAGAATTTTCCTGCTCTAATATTGTAATTAAAACGACCTTTGTCTGCTATTGTAAAGCTTTGATAGAGTCTTGCTTTAACCTGATCATAATTATAATCGCTATTTGTAGCTCCCAGACCTTTTTCGTAACTCAATACCAAAGTTGGATATTTCTCTGATCTAATATTGAATTTACTATCTGGATAACTCAAATATTTTTGACCAAAATTAATCTGACCAGTAACATTAAATTTTACAATGTTATGGTTTTCAAAAGGTGCATCAGTACTTGTTGGATTTATTGGGTTATTGCTTAAGTACTCTTGATCTCCTCTTGGGTAAAATGCCTGATCTGTTGTGTTGAAAAGCGCAGTTCTGTTTTCGTAAGAAATGTTAGAATATAGATAAAACCCATTAAACAATTCTTCAGAATAATTAAGTTGAACAAAACGACGCTCGTATAATTTCATGTAATTTTCTTCAAAAAATAAACTTGCAACTGTGTTTTCTATTGGCGAAATAGGATTGGCAGGATTAAACTGTTCTACTTTTGTGCCTCCAGACAAGGTTAAGAAACGTCTACTAGTATTGTTAAACTTGTACCTTAATGAAGCGGTTGCACGTAAGCGCTCATCTGAAAATCCGTATTGTAAGTTGGCATTAGCGTTAAAATAGCGTCTAAATTCGTCTAGTTGTTTGGTGTAAAACAAATTGAGCTGAGTTGTAAATCCTTGTACGGTATTAAATTGTACACCTCTAAGCGGAATGCTGTAACCTAGACTATACTTTTTGTATGAATTGTTATAAGTATAGCCTAAAACATCTCCGAGTTTAAATTTATTTTTTTCGCGATCTAAAGAATCTAAGTACGTTTTAGATTCGCGTACAATTTGTATACTGTCTTTTTTTACATAATCTGTACGTTCTTCTTCAGTTAAGGGAACAGGTCGTATTTTTTTCCAGAAAAGTGAATCTTTTTTGTTAGCCTCATTTTCGAAAGAAACAAGCTCTGCACCAAAATCTTTTTGAGTAAGATTAGAGTTGAATTCGTAATTGCTGTAAACAGCAGTAAAACGACCATCTCCTTTAATGCCAAAAATGCCGTATTTAAAGTCAATACTTTGCGATATTAAAGCCCATAAATCATCAGTTTTAGAATACGAAAAACTTTGTTTTAATGATATAATATCTGCAGCAGGAATTCTGGCTTGAGTACCTGTAAGATTTAACTCAATGGCGTAGAGCGTCCATTGGTCTTCTACAATGTAAATGGTACCTGAAAATACAGGATCATTTTCGCGCTTAGGAATTACATTAATTTTATTGATGAGGTTACCATGTTCATCATAAAAGATGCCTTCTAATTTATAACGGTAATAACCAAAGGCATTGTTAGCTATTGGTGACACGATTTGGTTACCAAATTCAACTGTATTGTTATAAAAATTATAATCTACATCTTGCGCATTGTTGAAACTAAAACCATTATCGTCTCCACTTACTTTAGAGGCTGTAATTTTTTCTTTGAGTTGATTTGGTCGTAAATATTGAATTTTTGAAATGGTCTCGGAGAGATAAATAATACCGCTTCTGGTAGAGTCTAAGCCACCTCCAAGATCGCCAATTTCTTGGCCCATAATTTTTTCGGGAGCATCTTTAATTCTAATTAATCCACGAGAATAGAAGTCGGCTTTAAACGATTCGATTTTTTCAAGGTTTTCTTTTCGTTTGGCTATGGTTTGTCTTATGATTGCGTTTGCAGGATTGTCTTCTGATGCCACAACTACTTCATTGAGAGAAACAGATTCTTCTTCTAAAGTAACATCAACTTTAAAAGGAAATGAAGTAACATCAACAGTTTTCTTAACTGTTTTATAGCCTAAATAAGTATAAACTATTGTAAATGATTTTTTCTCTGAAACGGAGAGTTCGTAATAACCATCGTTGTTACTAGTAGTGCCTTTAAAAGTGTTTTCTACAAGAATATTTACAAATGGTAGTGGTTCTCCTTTAGTGTTGGTAACGGTTCCTGTGATTTGGGCAGATGCAAAAGCGCAAAAGAAAAGTAAAAAAAGAGCGTGTAGTTTTAGTTTCATAGATGTTGATTGATGGTTAAACTTAGACATAGATTTTGTTGCACAAAAAATATGCCTTTATAATTACAGACGCTATTTTACCAATAATGGTTGCCTGTAAATGCATCAAACTTAGAGTAAAATGAAATATTTAAAAGTTATAGCAATCCTAAAGTTATCGAAAACTTTTCTTAATACGGTCTAAATTACGCTTATTGTCACGGTCTTTTATGGTCTCGCGCTTATCGTAGAGTTTTTTACCTTTTCCTAAAGCAATTTCTAGTTTTGCTAGTCCTTTTTCGTTAATGAATAGACGTAGTGGAATAATAGCATTTCCTTTGACGTTAACTTCTTTTTCAAGCTTTTTAAGTTCCCGTTTATTAAGCAATAATTTACGCTCAGCTTTAGGTTTGTGGTTGTAGTAGTTACCAAAGGCATACTCTTCTATGGTCATGTTTATAACAAACAATTCTCCACGCTCATTAAATTCGCAAAAACTTTCGGCAATAGAAGCTTTACTGGCTCTAATAGATTTTATCTCAGTACCAGTTAAAACAATTCCAGCAGTATACTTGTCTAGTATTTCATACTGAAACTTAGCCTTTTTGTTAAGTATGTTAACCTTTTTTTGCATAGTTGGCAAAGATAGTTGTTAAAGTAAGAAGTACAAAGTACAAAAGTATCAAGTATACATTATTGTAAACTATTACTTAGTTTTACGACTTTAAGAGCCTAATTCGTTATTATGAAAAATTTATACTTGGTTTTATTTGGCTTAATACTTTTTAACTGTAAGGAAGATAAAGTTGAAATCAAACTTTCTGCAGATGCAATTGTAACCAAATCAATAGAAAAATCTGGAGGTGAAGCCTTTGATAATTCTGTAATACGATTCGATTTTAGAGATAAATTTTATGTAGCTAGGCGTGATAAAGGACAGTTTTCTTTAATACGAATGTTTAAAGATGATAACGATTCTGTTTTCGATTTGCTGACCAATAACAATTTTGATCGTTTTATAAATGACAGTCGTGTTATTCTAGAAGATAGTATGAAAGCTAAGTTCTCTGCATCTGTGAATTCTGTACATTATTTTTCGGTTTTACCGTATGGTTTAAATGTTGAAGCTGTTAACAAAACTTTATTGGGAGAAGAGCAAATTAAAGAAAAGAACTATTATAAAATTAAAATAACATTTAATCCAGATGGTGGAGGTGAGGATTATGAAGATGTGTTTGTGTTTTGGATTGATAATGAAAATTTTAAAGTTGATTATTTAGCGTATTCATATAATGAAGAAGATGGTGTAGGCATGCGTTTTAGAGAAGCGTTTAATGAAAGATATATTGAAGGAATTCGTTTTGTAGATTACAATAATTATAAGACTGAAAACAACGAATTAGAACTGTTTGATTTAGGTAAAGCCTTTAAAGAAAAGAAGCTAAAACTATTATCTAAAATTGAATTGAAAAACATTGAGGTTGAATTACTTAATCAGTAAATAAAAAAGGTGTTTCATCATATATGAAACACCTTTTTTATTTATAAAATAGTTACTTATCTACCTAAATAACCACCATCAACTGGGATTATAGTACCTGTAACATAGTCACTAGCAGATGAAGCTAAAAAGACTGTAAGCCCTTTTAAATCCTCACCAGTTCCCCAACGCTTCATTGGCACACGCATAAAGACCTCGTCAGTTCGTTTTTTGTCATTGATGATACCAGCATTTAATTGTGTGTCCATGTAACCAGGTGCAATAGCATTAACACAAATACCTTTAGCAGCTAAATCATTTGATAATGCTTTTGTTAACTGGCCAACACCACCTTTTGATGCTGCATATGCAGGAATTGTAATTCCGCCTAAGAAGCTCATTAATGATGCTACATTAATAATTTTTCCTCCATTGCCTTCAAGCATAGTATTGGCAGCATATTTACAGTAGTAGAACGTAGCATCTAGATTAATAGCTATAACCTTGCTCCATTCTTCTTCTGGAAATTGCTCACTAGGATAACGTCGTTGTATTCCTGCAGAATTCACTAAAATATCCAATTTGCCTTCAAGAATTTCTAAAGCTTTTTTATAAGAACTTTTGATTTCATCAATTTTGCTGACATCAGCTTTAACAGGCTCTACGTTGAGACCGTTAGCTTTTAAGTCTTTGCATAAATCGTACATTCTGTCGTCAATATCTATGACAACTACTTTAGCTCCAGCTTCTGCTAAAGCCTCTACCATTGCTTTGCCAAGGTCGCCTGCGCCTCCTACAACAATGGCATTTTTGTTTTCTAAACTAAATTTTTTTAAAACATTAATACTCATTTTTTAGTTGGATTGATTAGGGTTATTATAGTTAATGATGACTATAGTCATCGGTATTCCATAAATCTGTCCACTCCAATACCATATCCTCTCCGTTTTCGTCTCGGATATCTAATATGTTTTGAATGTCTAAAATGGTTTGGTTAGTTTCTGCAACCGAGTCAGAAACTGTGTAAATTCTATATAGTACTTGTCTTTCTGTACCAATCATAGCAGGTAATACTTCGTCTCCTTCTTTAAATCGCTCCACAACAAAAATTACATTCTTATGATTCTTAAGTTCTTCTAAACCTTTTATAGATGTGATTTTTCCAGCTTTTAAAAGTACCCAAACTGAACACGCTTTTTTACCTCGTAGCATATAATCGTTTTGTTCAGCAAAATTTTCATCACCAAATGCACCTGTTAAAGCAAAATTTAATAGCATATTTCTGTGGTCAAAACCGTTGATATGTGCTAAATGAATATGAGGTGCTTCTCCTTGTAATCTAAATCCTGGATCGTAACTGTAGAATATGCCATTTTCAACAAAAAACTGAACATTTAAAACACCGTTTTGAACTCCAGTGGCTTTAAATAACTCACTGAGTTTAGGGTGAACAGTATCAACAAATTGTTGCGCATATTTTGACGGATATAATGTAGCTAAGCCAATTGGGCTAGAGTTACCTTGTAATCTTGTTAAAGTTCTATCGTATACAGCAGATAAATAAGGAACACCATCTTTAAAAGTATAGTAAGCAGCCATATCATGACAGCTAGCATCCATATATTTTTCTACTAAGACTATTCCTTTTTTTGAGAATTGAAGAACGTTTTTTACGGTTTCATTATAGTCTTCTTCATCTCTACAAATTTTCATACCAACGCCTCCGCCACTGTCAACTGGTTTTACCATTAATGGTAGATCTACATTTTTAGGCTTCCTAATTGGTTCACCTTTTTTAAGATAGATACCTGGTATATCCAATACGCCATATTTTTCACAATAACGTTTATAACCGTCTTTGCTACAAAAAGCTTCAATAGTACCATCTGTTGCATAACAAGGCAAGCCAAGTCTCTCACAAATTTCTTTATAAGGTTTAACCAAAATATCAGCAACACCAACAAGTACAGCATCAACATTATTATCTTTGGCAACTTTTACAATACCATATATGTCAAAACCATCTATATCATAGGTTTCAGCAGCGAATTTTTTTGCAGGTGCATCAGGATTAGGGTCTATTACGATTGTATGCAGTCCCATATTGTTTGCAAATTCTACTAAAACACCTGTTTCTGGATTACCGCCAAGAATAATAATTTTCTTCATTTTCGTTGTTGTTTTTAAGGGTTATTAACTTTATGGGTTAGGGAATTATTATTAGTTTTTTTGATTGTATATGAAATTATTATCAAAGCCGATATCTTTTAGCAGGCTATTGATTTTTTCTTCGTCTGTATTTGTTTTAACAATTTTAGATTGATTAATACCCATCAGTTCTAATTCTTCTTTTAAAGACTTATGTGTTGAAGGGTTAATGGTAGCTATTATTAAATAATCAAATTCCTCATTGTAAATGCTACTGATAGGATTGACTGTGTTTTCTCCAATTTTTAAATCGTGATAATCCACATCGATCCATTTTACGATTTTAAAATAATCCGTTTTTAGATTGGTAGAAAGTATGTGCTGACCAAAGGAACCAGAACTATATACAACAATTTTTGAATCTTTTTCGGTATTTAAAAACGGATTGAACCAAGTATCGAACTGTTCATTGTATATAAGTCCACCAGACCTTACCAATATTTGTGAATAGAGGTAATAAGTTATTTGCGTATTTAGATTTTCCTCATCTAAAACATTGCTTAATTTAGTTTTAAGGAAATTCATTAAAAGTCCAAGTCTGTAGTATTCTGTCTTTGGATTTTCAACCGATTTTACAATAGAGTCGTGACGTTGTCTGTAATAATAAAGTGGAATTTTACTAATGACAAGTCGCTTTGTAAAAGCTAAGTACGAGTATGTAATAGCAGCATCTTCACCCATTACAACATCATTAGGAACGTCGTAAAGAACCTTTTCTAAAAGCGCTTTTTTAAAGAGTTTATTCCAAACATATGTAGACATGCCATGCTCACAGAACTCACCATTATATATGGCTTTTGATAAAATTTCAGATTTAATTTTATTTTCATCATAAAAACCAGGATTTTTTGGTTTTATGGTTTCAATTTTACCATCAAATTCTCTAAAATGACCAGTTACAACTAAATCAGCATCGTTAGCAATGGCTAATTTGTACAAGGTGTCTAGATAAAAATGATCTACCCAATCATCACCATCTACGTAAGCAATATGTGTTCCTGAAGCAGCTTCTAAACCAGCCTTTCTAGCTGATAATAATCCTCCGTTTGGTTTATGAATTACTATAATTCTGCTGTCATTTTTTGCGTAATCATCGCAAATTTGTGGACAATTATCAGGACTGCCATCATCTACCAATATTAATTCAAAGTCTTTAAATGACTGCTCTAACAGACTTTCAATACACTGCGCTAAGTATTTTTCTATACGATAAATAGGAACAATAACACTAATTTTTATAGAGCCCATACTTATATATCTTGATTTATTTCTATGTAAAATAATCCACTGCCATTTTCATAGCCTTTATTTTCGTCATTCTTGGCTGTTGTGATGTATAAATTTGATTTATCATCAAAACAACAAGACGTAACATTTGTATATGGAAGTGTTATTTCACTAATTTTTTTTCCTGTTGAAGGATTCCATTGCGAAACACAAGCGCCTCCCCATTCTGCAATCCATAGCATGCCTTTTTTGTCTATGCACATTCCGTCCGGACTGCCATCTCCATTAAACTCTATGACGTAATCAACAAACTCAACATTGCCTGTTTCAATATCATAATTGTATTTGGCTACTTTTTTAGTTGGTGTGTCAATAAAATAGAGTGTTTTATTGTCTTCTGTGAAAGCTAGTCCATTTGAAATAGTAGTATTTTCTATAATCACTTTAGATTCACCATTATAGTAAGAATACACATTTCCTATTCCGTTAATGACTTCTGGATAACCCATTGTGCCAATAATGTACCTGCCAACAGCATCTTCTATACCATCATTATAGCGCACATTATTGGGAATAGCTATTTGAAATTTGAAAGTAGATTTTAGGGTATTAAAATCTATTTCGTAAAATCCATTTTTTGAAGCTACTAGAACAACTTTGTTAGATACAACATAAACATTGCTTGTTGGAGAATCTTGTTTTATGCTTAAAATCTCTTTGGTATTAGGATTATAGCAATATACTAATCCTTCTAAGATTGAAACAAAATATAGCAGTTGATGTTTTGAATCGAAGATTGGGCCTTCAAACAGTTCGGCAGATTGGGAGAAGTAAATTAAGTGTTTTGTCATTACATGTTTCTTAAATAAATTCTCCTCCAGTTACTCTCATAATTGAACCTGTTGTCATTGCAGAATCATCTGAGATAAAATACATAACTGCTGGAACAGGGTCATTAGGAGTAAGCATTCTTCCCATCGGTATTATGGTGCTTGCATCGCTTTTTAATTGTTCTTCGCTTATGCCTTCTTGCTGGCGAAGTTGAAGTTCTCCTTCGGTACTGGTCCAGCCCATTACCAAATAGTTAGATCTTATTCCATATTTAGCATAGTGATGTGCAATATGAGTAGAAAGTGTGTATAATGTTCCTTTAGTTAAAGCATATGCTGTACGGTCTTCTTGACCATAATCCATATGAGCCGAACCAAAGAACACAACAGAACCACCTTTTTGTTCTATCATAGACCTTAAAACATGTTTCAGTAAAAAATATGGAGCCTTAAGATTAACATTGAAAACCTTATCATAGGTATCTTCGTCTGTGTCAATCAAAGACGCAACTGGTGTAATACCAGCATAGAGAATAAGTGCATCAATTTTTTTGAAACGTTTTATAGTTTCTTTGTAATAATCTTCAATACCATCAATAGATGTAAGATCAATTTTATGAAAATATAATTTGTCTTCGTTATTAGAGGATTCTATAATTTTTTTGGCATCTTCAGTATTTCTACCACAAAAAGCTACATTATATCCTTTTTTTAAACTGGCCTTAAGTATTTCTTTTCCAACACCTTTGGTGCCACCTAATAACATTACAGTTTTCATAAATAGTTTAAATCAATCTTTTCTAATTAATGTTCTCAAAACTAGTTATTTATTTTTAGAAATTAATTTTTTTATCTGTGTATTGATACTATTTACGGTAAATAGGTTAAATGCAAAAATATGGGTTAAATAGAGTTTAGATTTTATTCAATTTTTAGAAGTGTAGAACTCTCTGTATTATTAGAAATTGTTACAATGTATAGATTGGCATTATTGCTTTCGTCAATCTGATTATACTTTTTTTCGTTGAGTAGAGCATTAGTTAGCATAGGTGTAGTATTACTATGACCAACAACTAAAACCGTTTTTCCTTTAGTTTCTTTAATGAAATCTTCAAGTTTTAAATTTCTAGGATCATAAAAGGTAACATCTACATTATTTGCTTTGGCTGTAGGTTCTGCAGTTTCCTTAGTTCTGTTGTAATTGGTAGAGTAGACCATATCAAACTTAACATCTCCAAAAACTGTTGTCCAGTTTTCTGCACGTTTTTTACCTTCTTCTGTTAAATGTGGATCTTTATTTGTTTTGTCAGATTCGTCTTTTTCTGCATGTCTAATGAGGTAGTAAGTTGTAGTTTTTTGCTCTTCTTTAAATTTTTCTTCAAAAGGGCCTTCCCAAATTACTTGTTCTATCATCCATTTTCCTTCATCTTTTGATAAAAGTATATAGTCCAAACCCCAAAACCCTGTGACTTTTGCCGAAGCAATATGATTACTTATCTCTAATACCTTAACACTTCGCATCTTTGTTTCGGTAGTTATTCTACCTTTTTCTTTGAAGCTTTGTGCCATTTTGAGAGCATTCTCATAGGTCAATTGTTCGTAATATTCATATTCACCAGTATCTTTATTTTTCCAATAACCGAATTTATATAGTCTAGGTTTTAGAGCAACTTTGAGTTTAAGGGTGTCTCCTTGGTAAAAACCATCAATATAATTGTTAAGAGTGATTTCGATTTGCTCTTTGTCAGAGCTTTCTTGTGCAGATAGGTTAATGAATAAAAATAGTGATAGCGTAATAAATAAAGATTTCATTTTTTGAAAGATGATTGATTAAACCTCTCAAAAATAGACTAGAAAATCTGATTTTCTTAAAAAAAGTATGTTAAATGCCTTCTTAAGCTAACTCTAAAGCAATTTCAATCATGCTCTTAAATGTTGTTTCTCGCTCTTTACTTGTAGTTTTTTCTCCTGTAACCAAGGAGTCCGAAATAGTGAGTATGGCTAACGCATTAACATTATGTTTAGCAGCTACTGTATAAAGACCAGCAGCTTCCATTTCTACACAGAGTACACCAAATTTAGACCACTTTTTGTAGGATTCTATGTTGTCTTCGTAAAATTCGTCTGAGGATAAAACATTACCAGCATGTATAGGAATGTTCTTAGCTTCGGCAGCCTTTACAGCCTTTAGGAATAAACCAAAATCTGCTGTAGGTGCATAATCTGCACCACCAAAACGTAATTCGTTAACACCAGATGTAGAGGATGCTGCCATTGCTAAAACGACATCTCTAATTTTTACATTTTCTTGATATGAACCAGCACTACCAACTCTTATTAAGTTTTTTACACCAAAGTCTTTTATAAGCTCATTAGCATAGATAGAAATACTTGGTATTCCCATGCCAGAACCCATTGTAGATACACGCTTACCTTTGTAAGTGCCTGTATATCCATACATACCTCTTACTTCATTAAAGCAAACAGGATTTTCAAAAAAAGTTTCCGCAATCCATTTTGCTCTTAATGGATCGCCTGGTAATAAAATAGTTTCTGCAATATCGCCTTTCTTGGCACCAATGTGTACACTCATGCCGTAAAGTTAAGCAAAGCGTTTTAAACTAGTAAGAAGAATTTGATGTTTGATTATTCATCATGGCAACACCAGACGAAGCACCAATTCTGTGAACACCAACTTCTATATATTTTAAAGCAGTTTCAGCGTCTCTAATACCACCAGAAGCTTTAATTTTTAATTGGTCTTTTACGGTCTTTTTCATAATTTTTACTGCTGTAAGCGTAGCGCCACTTTTAGAAAAGCCTGTTGATGTTTTTACAAAATCAGCTTTAGCATCTACACAGATTTCACAAGCCTTTACGATTTCGTTTTTAGAAAGTTCACTAATTTCTAAAATAACTTTTAGAGGTATTAATCCAATAGCACGTTTTACATCGCTGATATCTTTTAGTACTGCAACGTAGTTTTTACTTTTAAGACGCCCAATATTCATCACCATATCAATTTCAGTAGCACCTTGCTCTATTGCCTTTTTGGCTTCAAAAATCTTAGCTTCTGTAGACATTGCACCAAGTGGAAAACCAACAACAGTACAAACTTTTACTTCAGATCGTCCTAAGGCTTGTTTTGCAATAGGTACGTAACAACTGTTTACACAAACAGAGTAAAAATTATATTTCATTGCTTCTTCACAAAGTCTAAGTATATCTGATTCTGTTGCTGAGGGACTTAATAAGGTGTGATCTATATATTTGTTCAATTCCATGTTTTGTATAAGTAGGGTTTATTAAATAATTAACTATAGTAATTCCCTAGTTTTGGAGGGAAAACTATAACAAGTTTAATCGTTTCTTAAGTATGGTTGGAATTAAATAGCTCGACAAAATTAATAATAAATCCGTTAAAATGCACAACGTAAATTGAAATTAATTATGCATTTCATCGAAAAAAATTTTTCTGTTTGCAATTGGGTCTAATTGAATAACTTAACTGAGATGATTCCTTATTTGTTAAGGAAGTGAAACTTAAGTTTACATGATATTTATCAGTATTTAAGGTTTTTTAAGCATTTATTTTTGTGGGAAACTTAAATATTTTAACATGAAAAATTTATTATTATTTGCTTTATTAATAGGATTAACATTTAACCTAAACGCACAAGATACAGATGCTACTGACGATTATAATAAGTGGCAAGCACGTTTAAGATTAATTTCTGTAATACCTTCTCCAGGTGATGATATTGATGGTGCTGATGTAGATTTAAGTACAGCGTTTGTGCCAGAACTAGATTTCACTTATTTCTTTTCTAAAAATTGGGCAGCTGAATTAATACTTGGTACAGCAAAGCATGATGTAGATTTAGATATCGATGGTGGTGGATCTGTAGATTTAGGTCATGTTTGGTTATTACCTCCAACCTTAAATTTACAATACCATTTTTATGCTGACGATTTTAAACCATATGTAGGTGCAGGTATTAATTATACTATTTTTTATGGTGTTGATGAAGGTGATTTAGATGATATAGAATATGACAATGCTTTAGGTTTCTCTTTACAAGCTGGTTTAGATTACAACTTAAATGATAAGTGGTTTTTAAATTTAGATATAAAGAAATTATTCCTTAAAACAGATGTAACCGTAAATGGAGATCCTGACACTGCAGAAGTAAATATCGACCCACTAATTATTGGACTTGGTGTTGGTATGAAGTTCTAAGTATAAACAATTATTTATTTAAAAAAAAAGAGCCGTTCAAGGCTCTTTTTTTTATTCGACAACAGCGGTTACTGTATAACCTGCATCTCTAAGAAGATTAATTACGCCATCATCACCTGCTAAATGACCAGCTCCAACACCAAAAAATGTTGGCTGATCTTTAGCAAATTTGCCAATTTTAGAAATCCAGTTTTTATTTCTTTGCTTTAGCAGTATGTCTTGATGATCGGAAACTGTTTTGTTGTTTTCGTCATCCATCATGTCCAATAAAGCAGTAATATCTTCACTCTCATAGACTTTCAGCATTTTAGAAAACGTATCCTTGTCATATTCTAAATTATCTTTTGCCATGCGAACTAAATCTGCATACTGATCTTCTAAAGGAATATCATCAAACACTTTTAGTTGCTCTTCAATGGTTTCAAGACCATAGATTTCTTCCTCTTGTTCCTTGGCTATTTTGGTAAGTTCAAGCTCAAAAGATTGCATAGGGCAGTCAATCATTTTTGGATAAAACATAGAGCTTAGAAAAAAAGGTTTTACATTTTCGAGCATTTTTACGGACATTTCCATATTGTTTATAAAAAGAGAATCAATCGTTTTATATTCTTCCTCTGACACAAAATCTTTTAATGTTTTACCATCTTTTAGATACATACCTTTCATCATTTTCATCTGCATACTAGGGTCGTCCATGTCTAGTTCCATTACAATTTGTGTGGTTTCATTTAATGCTTTTTTTACATCATCTTCTAATGTGGCATCGCAAGTAATATGAATAGTTCCGAATAAATAAGACGGATTTTCTAATCCGTTACCTTCAATTTTCCATAAAGTAGAATTTTCTAATTCTTGAGCGTTTATTAAAAAAATTGAAATTACAGTTACAACAAGTATCGATAAAATGCGTTTCATTATTAAATATTTAAAATTTAAACTGTTTGTAGTCTTACAGAACAATTTGTTACAAAAAGGAAAGCAACACGTCCAAAATCCGATAGCTTTTCGAATTTATTTCAGTGTTGCTTTAACCAACCAATCAATATAAAGACTCTTTACAGGCTATATTGTTACAGTCTGTTTATAACTCTTCTACAACTAAATCTCCTTGATTTCTAAAAACTAATTGTCCATCAAACTCATCAAGAAGGATAATGCTATCTGTAGTGACTTTACCAGCCAAAATTTCCTTACTTAACTGATTCAGAACTTCTTTTTGTATCACGCGTTTTACAGGTCTTGCACCATATTCTGGATTGTAGCCTTTATCTGCTAAATACGCTTTTGCTTCTGGTGTAGCATCAAATGTAATGCCTTGTTGCGCAATCATTTTTGTTACACCTTTAAGTTGAAGGTCTACAATGGATACAATGTTTTCTTTTGTTAATGGTGTAAACATTATAGTGTCATCGATACGGTTTAAAAACTCTGGTCTTACGCTTTGTTTTAACAGGCCTAATACATCAACTTTGGCTGCTTCCATAGCAGATTCTATATCCTTGGTAGCCTCAAAACGCTCTTGTATAATGTGGCTTCCCATATTTGAGGTCATGATGATGATGGTATTTTTGAAATCAGCAATGCGACCTTTATTGTCCGTTAATCGTCCTTCATCCAATACTTGTAACAAAATGTTGAAGGTATCTGGATGTGCTTTTTCAATCTCATCTAACAGTACTACAGAATACGGTTTACGTCTTACAGCTTCTGTTAACTGACCACCTTCGTCATAACCTACGTATCCTGGAGGTGCACCAACCAATCGACTTACTGCATGTCGTTCTTGATATTCACTCATATCTATACGTGTCATGGCATTTTCATCATCAAATAAGTATTCTGCCAATGCTTTTGCCAATTCTGTTTTACCAACACCAGTAGTACCTAGGAACAAGAATGTGCCAATTGGTTTTTGTGGGTTTTGTAAACCAGCTCTAGATCTTCGTACAGCATCACTCACAGCTTCAATAGCTTCTTCTTGGCCAACGACACGCTTGTGTAGTTCGTCTTCAAGTTTAAGTAGCTTTTCTCGCTCGCTCTGTATCATTTTAGTTACAGGAATGCCTGTCCATTTCGCCACAACATCAGCTACATCTTCATAAGTGACTTCCTCTTTAATTAAGGCTGTTTCTTGCTGTTCTGCGAGTTGTTTTTGGTATGCTTCAAGCTTTTCAGTAGCTTCTTTTATTTTTCCGTAACGGATTTCAGCAACCTTGCCATAATCACCTTCACGCTCTGCGCGTTCGGCTTCTAGCTTATAGTTTTCAATTTCTTGTTTTATATTCTGAACGTTTTCAACTGTTTCTTTTTCAGATTTCCATTTGGCATTAAGTTCGTTTCGTTCTTCTTTAAGATTTGCCAATTCTGCCTTTAAGGCCTTTAATTTGGTTTCATCTTTTTCACGTTTAAGAGCTTCGTGCTCAATTTCAAGTTGCATAATCTTACGGTCTAGAACATCTAATTCCTCTGGTTTAGAGTTGATTTCCATACGTAATTTAGAAGCCGCTTCATCCATAAGGTCAATCGCCTTGTCTGGTAAGAAACGATTGGTAATATAGCGGTTAGATAATTCCACAGCACCAATAATGGCTTCGTCCTTAATTCGTACTTTGTGGTGTGCTTCGTACTTTTCCTTAATACCACGAAGTATTGAGATAGCACTCTCAGTATCTGGTTCATTAACCGTTACCTTTTGGAAACGTCTTTCTAATGCCTTGTCTTGCTCAAAATATTTTTGGTACTCATCTAATGTCGTTGCACCAATAGCTCTTAGTTCACCACGCGCTAAAGCAGGTTTTAAGATATTTGCGGCATCCATAGCACCTTGGCCACCACCTGCACCAACTAGTGTGTGGATTTCATCAATGAATAGCACAATGTCGCCTTCACTTGTGGTTACTTCTTTGATAACGGCTTTTAGGCGTTCTTCAAATTCACCTTTATATTTAGCACCTGCAATTAATGCTCCCATATCTAGCGCAAATATTTGCTTGTCTTTAAGATTTTCAGGAACATCACCATCTATAATTCTGTGCGCTAAACCTTCTGCAATGGCTGTTTTACCAGTACCAGGTTCACCAACCAAAATAGGATTGTTTTTAGTTCTACGAGACAGGATTTGAAGTATTCTACGAATTTCTTCATCTCTACCAATAACTGGGTCTAGCTTACCATCTTGCGCTAATTGGTTAAGGTTTTTAGCGTATTTATTTAAAGAATTATAAGTTTCCTCTTGACTTTGAGACGTCACTCTATCTCCTTTACGCAGTTCTTCAATGGCTGAGTTAAGGCCTTTCTCTGTAACACCTTGATCTTTCAGAATTTGGGCAATTTTGCTCTTAGATTTAAAAATAGCCAAGATTAAATGCTCAATAGATACGTAGTCGTCATTCATCTTTTTAGCGATGATTGACGCTTCGTTTAACGCTTTACTAGCCTCTCTTGAAATCATTAGCTCTGCACCAGAGACTTTAGCAAAACTCTGTATCTCTTTGTCCAATATTTGTTGTAATAAAGACACATTAACATTCAGCTTTTTAAGGATGAATGGTAACACATTCTCATCAACTTCAAAGAGCGCTTTAAAGATATGCTCGTTTTCTATTTGTTGATGACCAAAGCCTTGTGCAAGCTGCTGCGCTTGCTGTATGGCTTCTTGCGATTTTATTGTATAATTATTAAAGTTCATCTTTTTATTTATTAATCAATTTTTTTGTTGTGTTTGACTATCTTTATTCAATTATCTTACCATTTCAATTTGATAAGATAAAAACGACAAAATGACTGAATTTATTAGGATTGTAGTGACTTTTTGTCTGTGTTTTGTTGTGGTTTGCCCATGGTTATCGTAGAGTGCTTACCCGAATTAACCCGAAGGAAACCCGAAGGAGAGCCGGAGGAGACCCGAAGGAGCTACGGGTGAAGCAGCTGTTTGAGGTTATGGTGGTTTTCGGTACAAAATGCTGGCGTATTTCACTCGAACTGACGAAGATTTTGGTTTAAAAGGTTCTCGATACAAAATGCTAGCGCATTTCACTCGAACTGACGTTAAAATTAAATTTTAAACATGTTTAAGAAATTATTTGGTTCTCCTGAACCTAAAGAAGAAAAAATATTACCGTGGATTGCTCTAAATAGTATTGAGCAGCTTAATGAGATAGAAGAATGGTCTAAAGTAAAAACACAGCTTATTTTTAAGCACTCTACGCGTTGCGGTATTAGCAGAATGGTAATGAACCAGTTTGTTGCCGCTTACGACCTAGACCTTAATGTAGATTTATACTATTTAGATTTATTAAGTTATAGAGATGTCTCTAACGAGGTTGGTTATAAATTCCAAGTGATACATCAATCTCCGCAGCTTTTGATAATAAAAAATGGAGTAGTGGTGGCGCATGCGTCTCATGGTGCTATTAATGATTTGGATTTGAGTAGGTTTATCTAAAAATACGATGAATTACGTATAGGATTGAAGTTGTAACGGTTATAGTTTTACACTATAATTTAACATCAAGAAATCATGCGTAAAATTACTTTCCTTTTTATTTTAATAAGCTTTAGTGCCTTTGGGCAAGTTCAACTGGTTAAAGATATTTATACAGCTACGCAGAATAGTGTAGACTTAAATGCTGATAATACTTTTAACACACAAGGCTATGTGTCTATTGATGATGGTCTATTGGGTTATGAACTTTACAAGATTAATGAAACTAATAGTGGTATCGCTTTTATTAAGGATATCAATTTAGGTTGTGAATCTAGTAGGCCTCATAAATTTACAACGTTGCCAAATGGTAATACGCTATTTGTTGCTGATGATGGAATTTCTGGTATCGAATTATGGGTCACAGATGGTACCGAAAGTGGTACAATGATGTTACAGGACATACGAAGTGGTGATATAAGTTCTAATCCAAGTGATTTTGCAATCTTTAATGATGAGTTGTATTTTTCTGCCAATGACGGTGTAAACGGCCAAGAGTTATGGAAGTCAGATGGTACTACAGCGGGTACACAACTAGTAAAGGACGTTTATAGTGGTTCATCTAACGGTTTTGTTAGAAGAATTACACTTTACAACGGCGAACTGTATTTTTCTGCAAATTCGAGCGTAGGAACCGAACTTTGGAAAAGTGATGGCACAGATGCAGGAACAGTATTAGTAAAAGACATTAGGCCAGGAACTTCGGGAAGTAATCCAAATAATATCGTAGTAAGTAATGGGTTGCTTTTTTTCTCTGCAAATGATGGCTCTAATGGTACTGAATTATGGAAAAGTGATGGCACAAACTCTGGAACGACTTTGGTTAGGAATTTAACATCGGGAAGTTCTAGTACAAATTTTGTTCAATTGACAGATGTGGACGACACGCTTTACTTCGGAAGCAAAGGTGATTTGTACAAAAGCGATGGTACATTTTCGGGAACTGTGCTTGTAAAGGATGTAAATAATTCAACCGCCTTTGCAACAATAACTAACCTAACGGCATTCAATAACGAAGTTTACTTCTCGGGAAATAATAATACTGATGGTCAAGAGTTATGGAAAAGCGACGGTACTACAGCTGGGACAGTGCAGCTAAAAGATATACATATAGGAAATGATAACTCCAGCCCTTCGGACTTTATTGTACATGGTGGGAGCTTATATTTTAAGGCTGAGGATGGCGTAAACGGTACCGAACTTTGGATAACAGATGGTACAGAAAATGGTACGCTTTTGTTTAAGGACATTAACTTTGGTATTGGAAGTTCTAGTCCTAGAAAACCTTTTATATTAAATAATGAGCTTGTTTTTTTTGCAGACGACAATATTTCGGGTAATGAGTTATGGGTTTCGGACGGAACAGAAATGGGAACCACACTTATTGAAGATATGAATCTTATTACAAAAAATGCTACACCTCAAATCCATAATGTTATCGGAAGTCATATCTACTTTTCTGCTTTAGACGGAGCGTTTAATGATGAACTTTGGAAAACCGATGGAACAGAAGCAGGAACTGTAAGATTATTTGGTGCCGATAATTTCTATGGCGACCGTTACATAAGCTCAGTAGAAGAAATCAATGGTAAAATAGTTTTTAATGCAAGACAATTTGAAGAGGACGACGAACTATGGGTGTCTAACGGAAATGAAGACGATGCTACTTTGCTAAAAGATATTAATCCTGGAGTGGGTCGTGGGGCACTTCCACCTTTGGTAAAATTTAATAATGAATTGTATTTTTCGGGCAATGATGGTATAAACGGTTTTGAACTTTGGAAAACCGATGGAACAGAAATAGGTACAGTTCTTCTTAAGGATATTTTATCAGGAAGCGCATCCTCTCAACCCACATCTTTTCTTGTGTTTAACAATGAGTTATATTTTAGCGCATCCAATACGTTATGGAAAACAGACGGAACAAATTCTGGCACTGTACAAGTAAGCCCTTCAAGCAACATACTGTATCCTGCTAGATTGACAATAGTAGATAACACCTTGTACTTTGCAGCTTATAATGGAAGTTTGGGATTTGAATTATGGAAAACTGATGGTACTGACATGGGAACCACCTTGGTAAAGGATATTAGATCTGGAAGTATTTCTTCTAACCCTATGCATTTAATCGAAATGAACAACGAACTCTATTTTACAGCAGATGACGGAACAGGTATAGAACTGTGGAAATCTGACGGTACGGAATCAGGTACGCAAATGGTTAAAGATATTAATACCTCTGGAGGATATAATGGTATAAGCGGTTTAAAGGAATATAATAACGAACTGTATTTTAATGCTAATGATGCTTCGAACAATTATGAGTTATGGAAAAGCGATGGAACTGAAATAGGAACGGTTAAAGTAAAAGAAATCAATAGTACAGGAAGTGCCAATGTTTCTAATTTAGAGGTTTTTGATAATAAGTTATTATTTAGTGCAGAAGATTCTAATGGTGATCGTGAGCTATGGGTATCTGATGGAACTGAATTGGGAACTGAACTATTGTATGATGTTTTCTTAGGTGAAAAGAGCAGTAATCCCTATGATTTAACCGTGTTCAATAACGAACTTTATTTTGCGGCAACAGATGCAATTACTGGTACAGAGCTTAGAAAAATTAACATGGCTACTTTAGGTGTTGAAGAGGTTGATAATTTTGAGAAGACATCATTACAACTTTATCCAAACCCTGTGCAGTCTTATTTTTCATTAGAAATAATTAATTCTGAAGGAATTGATTCAGTATCACTTTTTGATATACAAGGGAAACAAGTATTAGAGTTTTCTAATTCAAGTATCGCGGCAAATAAGTATAATGTGCAACAAATTCCTCGAGGCATATATATAGTCAAAATTTATAATGGTCAATCCATTATAAGTAAAAAATTAATAAAGAGTTAATATCTAAAACACCTAAGCAATTATTGGGTCTTTAGTCTTTATAATCTCTGAAGATAATTTGTTTTAAAACTGCGTAAGGTTACGTATTGACTTGTTGTGATAAAAGGCCGAACTTCGCTTATCAATTAATATAGTTCATTGAAAAGTAACTATATCTTAACGAAAAGCATAACCAATAAAAAAACCTCTCAAATTTTGAGAGGTTTTTTTGTGAGTTATTCCTTTATGAACTTTATTGTTTTTTCGGCATTTTCGTTTTTAATTTTTACGAAATAAACTCCACTAGTAAAAGTGCTTATATCAATTTCTAGGGAAGTTTTGTTAGTTGTTTTAGTTAGGACTTGCTTTCCTAAAACAGAGGTAATCTCAATTGATGTAATGATTGAATTATTATAAATATGAAGTTTGTCTTTTGCAGGATTAGGATAAACAGAAAGGCTATTAATCGCTTCATCATCTAAACCTAGGTTTTCTACAAAAGTAGTAGTCCATGTATTTGTAATAATTGCAGGATTAAAATCAAAGTAAATCTCTGCTGTATTTGGGATAACATCACCAATTTGATAACCAGGGAATGGTTTTACTTTAAAGGTTATATAGCCATGTCCAACCTGAGAATCTCCATCTTCCTCAGATGGTGGTAATTGTATGGCGTAGAAATTCCATTCCAAATTCTTTCCAACACGTTCTAAGCTGTATTCATGGCTTGCATCTACCATTTTTAGAGTTGTTTCATCTAGTTGGTCATCTAGTACATCTTCAACTCTAATATTAATAGCATTTGCAGTTCCTGTATTTTCAAAGCGTATGGTATAGGTAAGATAGTCATCAGTAGTAAATGTAGAATGTACTATTTCAGCACCATGTTTTTCAGTAATGTCATTAGGGTCGTAAGAGCCAACAATGGTTTGTGTAATGCTAGAGCTGTTATTTAAAGGTGAAATCTCTCCAGGAAGCATTTCAATTGTAGCAGAATTTGTTACCAGTTGCCCAAGGCTTACAGTTGGTAATGTTGGGACAGACATTTTAACTCTAAGTCGTCTTGTTTCGTAAGGTAATAAATCATTAAAATTATATGTAAAACCTGTTGCTGTTATTGTAGGAGTAGCCGGATTATACAGCCACCAATTTTGTTCTAATTCATATACATTTAATAGGTTGAGCGCATTATCCATAAAAAATTCAATAGTACCATTAGTAATGGTTTGGTTAGAATTATTTTTAAAGATTAAATAGTTATAGTAATTAAAACCAGGTACAGCTGCATTAAAGCAAGAAGCGACTTCAATAGATAAATCATCATAAGGTGTTACAGTTATAGGAAAATTATAAGTTGTAATACCCGAACCATCCGGAACAGTAACGTTATTATAACTTGCGGTAGTTGAGTTGTAGGCTGCATAGTCAGGGTCAACGGTATAATTCAATTCATAACTTGTTGATGGGTTAGATTCGTATAAATAATGAGGAGATACGTAAAGATTATTGATGACTCCATCATTATTAATTTCGTAATTAAATTGCCCTAATGGGAAATTTAATTCATCGATTTCTTGTGTACCGTTTCCGTTAGAATCAACGAAGGCATTTAGTTTTATACCATCGGAATTTTCTAAATAAAAATCCTGAAAAACCCATTCGCTAACTTCATACCCATAGTAGGTTCCAAAAAATGTTATACCCTCTTGATCGCCACCATAATAGCCATAATTGATATCTTCTTGCGTTAAAACATGAGTGGCAGTAAATGTAGTAGAATCGGATTGTCCTGCACCTAAACTCGCTAAAGGCCCACCGACAACATCTAATGTATTAATATATTCCATAGCATCTATATCTGTAATTGGCGCATTACCATTATTGGTAACTGTATATTCAAATAAAATTGTATCTCCAGCACTCGTATAGCCATCTCCATTAAAATCTACGTGAGAAATAGTTACTGTAACATCTAATGGGCTTTCTATGAAAATTACAATAGAAGCTGTGTCGCAACTAGTAGGATTTGCAGATTCACAAATTTCATAGGATAGCGAATAATAGCCTAAGTCAACATTACCAGGAATAGTTAAGAGACCAGATGGGTCTATTGTTGCTCCGATAGTGTTATTGCCAATTAAAGAAATCGTAACGTCTGAAGCAACTACTGGCAATCCTTCAAATGTATCATTATCCAGTAATTGATACGTTGTACCAACTTCTAAAATAGAAGTAACTTCATCTGGTTGTGCATTAATGGCATAATTATCTAAAATGAATGCTTCTGCCGTGTGGTTTGCATTATAGGTGTTGCCAGATGTAACCACAGCGTTGATGAATAGGGTTTCGTCATCTTCGTCTAGTTGGTCTAAAATTGTTGGATAACTTAATTCTTCGTAATAATTTAATGTTTGTCCTGCAGGAATTGTAGTTGTTAGTGTAGATGTCGTATAGTCTGAGTTGTCTGCCGTTCCGTTTGTAGTGGTTATGGTAATTTCTGTATCAACAGGACTTGGATGTCTTAGTCTTGGCCTAAATTTAAGTTCAAAACCTTCTTCGGCAATTATACCGTCAGGAGATTCATTAGGGCTTATTATAGGTTCTATATAGAAATCGGGTAACCCATCATTATCGATAATGTTAACAATACTTGTGTCATTTACATTTGTCGTATTACCAGATGTTACAGTTGCAGTAACATTAAAAAATTCTAGAGGTTCATCGTCTTCATCATCAATAATATTTATAGGAAAACCAACCGAAGTGTAGCCAGGTGGTATTGTTCTTGTTTGTGTTGTGGTAGTGTAGTCTGAATTATCTGCTGTGCCATTAGAGGTTGTTAGTTCAATAACAACATTTGAGTTAAAAACACGATTTATGCGAGCATAAATCTGAGCATTATTATAGTTCTCGTAAACATCGCGGTCATTTATGCTAAATGTTGGTATTACATCATTGTCTATAATGGTAACCGTTATGTTGATAGTATTGTTAGTTGCGTTACCAGATGTAACTGTTGCAGTTATATTGTAGGTTTCATCAGCTTCTACCACTGTATCATCTTGTGTTACAATAGGGAAACTTGCTATTCTTTGCCCTGCAGGAATGGTTATAGTATTTGTCGTAGGAACAAAGTCTGAAGCATCTGCAGTGCCTGCTGTTGTAAAAAATTCTATTGTGACATCTGTATTAAAATAATTACTTAGGTTAGCATAAGTGGTATTACTGTAGCTCTCAACTATTGTTGGTGAATTATTAATATATATAGTAGGTGTTTCATCATTATCCCAAATCGTTATTGTGTTTACAACTTCAGTATTAGAGGTATTGCCAGAAGTTATAGTTCCTTCGATTCTAAAATTTTCATTTTCTTCAATGGTGTTGTCATTAGCTGTATTTATTGTTAAAGTGTTGCTGCTGAGTTGACCAGCTGGTATGGTTACAGTTGTGGTAATTGGTGTATAATCAGTAGCATCTGCTGTTACATCTATTGTTAATACATCTACAATAACATCTGTAGTTGAAGCACTATATAAATTGACTGAAAATGTATAGGAATTTCCTTCTATAGTAGAATAACCATTTCCTCCATTTGTAAAATAAACTATTGGATCTTGGGAAAAAGATAGAAATGATTGAAAGATTAATAGGGTAAGGACTATAATTTTTTTCATGATTGATAGCTATTTGAAGTTTTATTATAGATGCATATTTTGTAAAAGGGTTGCGTCTGTTTTTTAGTTTTTTAAAAGGGTAGTTATTTTATGTTTAAATGATTACACGTGATTAAACATAACATAAGTATAACAGATTAAATCAGAAAACTCCTACTAAAGGTAGGAGTTTTTTTAATTAACTATTCAATCTATAAGAACTAATAATATCTTTTAGTTTCAGTTTTAAGTCTTCACCAGAGTCGTAAACCATTTGCTCATCACTAGGAAAACGTACTTGTCTTTGTCTTAACAAGTTAATATCATCTCTATTTAAGGCTCTTCGGTCTCCTCTAAAGCGGCCGAAAACATTTTCAAAGGTAAATCCGCTGTCTATGGTAAAGGCATCAATAACCTGGTTTTGTTTTAAATCTTTATAAACCAAATCTGCAATAACCTGAGATGATTTGGTTTGTAACACTTCAAAAAATCTCGCTCTAACATTTACAATCTTATCCACTTTAATATCATTACCTAAGCTGTCTTTGGCTACATTACCGTTGTCATCTAAAAGGTATTCCCAACCATCAACAATTTGCCTTTCTCTTAATAGCTGTCTCTCGTTAATACGCTCTGGAGAAATGTTAATACGCTTTAATTGCAGTTCCATAGCAAAATCATAGTCTATTGTGTTATCTGCAACAGCGTGGTATGTTGTCCAGAATTGGTTAAGACCATAGGTGTTAAAATCTAAAAGCTCAGCTTCTAAGCGTTGTGGTATAATTTGATGTGTTTGGTTTAAAATAGACACATGTACATAGTCCATACCTTTTCTATGTGCCTCTAGCATATATGTTGTAACGTCTTCAAAATTTGGGTTAATGCTATTTACATAATCAAATAAGCTATAGGCTTCACGTGCATTGAACTTGTCTTCAGTATCTAAAAAGTCTAAACCTTTATCCATCAAATAGTCTGAGGTTTTGTATCTGTATTCAACCAATGCGTTACTGTAATCATTAAACGTAAAGTCGATGGTTTTTCCACCAATTTTAAGTGGCATAATACGTTTTATAGCATTTTGCCTTGCTTCTAAATCGGCATAGCTTTCATAGATTGTTTTGTATAACTCAGGATTGCCATCTTTTTTTAGATGTGAAATTTGTGCCAAATCTTCTGCCAAGACTTTATCATAAGCATCTTTTAGCATTACAACATAAGCTTGCTTACGCTTTTTGTCTTTGTTGTTTTCTAATTTTCTAAGTGCTTCAGAAATGGCATGGTCATAATTGCCATGACTGATCGCTTCTTCAATTTGTTTTTTGGCACTACAAGATACGAGTGCCGAAACAAGTACTGTGATAAGTAATAATCGCTTCATAATCTTGTATTTTAGTGAAACCTCTTATTGCAAATTCGTTTTATTGGAATAAAGCAAAAAGGTTGGTTGAACTAATCCTGAACTCGTTTCAGGATCTTATACGAAGTATAAACCAATCTTCATGCCAAAAAAATAAAGCGCTAATTATCAGCGCTTTATGTTGAGTTATATGTAATTAAAAATTACTTTTTCTTCTTTGGATTAAAAACAGGAAGTAATTGTGTTTTTACTTGTCCAAAACCAATACGTACATCATCATTTTCACAATAACCTCGCATTACAACAGTGTCGTAATCGTTAATGAACTTGCGTTCTGTGCCATCTTTAAGCTTTACAGGTTTAGAACCTTTCCAGGTTAACTCTAACATAGAACCATAAGAGTCTTCCGTTGGTCCAGATATGGTGCCGCTTCCCATCATATCTCCAGCATTTATAGGACAACCATTAACCGTATGATGCGCTAATTGCTGTGCCATGTTCCAATACATGTATTTAAAGTTGGTTTTACAAACTGTAGTTTCTTTACCACCTTTAGGGATAATTCCAGCTTCTAAATGAATATCAAAACTATGTTTCCCTTTTGTTTGTAAATATTCTAAAGGCTTAGGATTTTGTTTTGGACTTGCTACTCTAAATGGCTCTAAGGCATCTAGGGTTACAATCCATGGCGACATAGACGATGCAAAATTCTTTCCTAAGAATGGACCCAATGGAACGTATTCCCATTTTTGAATATCTCTTGCAGACCAATCGTTAAACACAACTAACCCAAAGATGTATTCTTCAGCTTCCTCAACAGGAATAGGTTCTCCAAGATCGTTAGCATCTGTAGTGATAAACGCCATTTCTAATTCAAAATCTACCAATTTACTTGGGCCAAATACAGGTTTGTCTGCACCTTCTGGTAAGGTTTGCCCTTGTGGTCTGTGAATTGGAATATGCGTAGTTACAATTGAAGAACTACGACCATGATAGCCAACCGGAATATGCAACCAATTAGGTAAAAGTGCATTGTCTGGATCTCTAAACATAGCACCTACATTGGTAGCATGTTCTTTACTAGAATAGAAATCTGTATAATCACCAACATGTACAGGCATTTGCATTTCAATTTCATCTAATCGGAAACAAATAATCTCTTTGTGCTTGGTATTGTTTTTTAATTCGTCATTGTTAGAATCAAAAATTTCAGCAACACGATTACGCACAGCACGCCAGGTTTTGCGGCCATCTGCAATAAAATCGTTTAAAGAATCTTGAAGGAAAATATCATCGGTCAGAGGAATACCATCAAAATAACCCAATTGATGTAACGCACCAAGGTCTATAGCTGTGTCTCCAATACGTGTTCCTATAGTAATTATATCTTCTCTGGTTAAAAATACACCAAATGGGATATTCTGTATAGGAAAATCAGAGTACTTATTAACGTATAACCACGATGTTCTATTTGGGTCGTTGGCTGAAATTGGCATAATATCTTTTGTTGATTAAATGTTCATTATTTTCTATTCAAACCTACATAATTTTTAATATTAAAACTAATGTATTGCTTATTTTTGTTTTGTTTTAACAAAGACTTTATTTATGCAACGCGACGAACAAATTTTTGAACTTATACAAGCAGAGAAAGAACGCCAAACAGAAGGCATTGAACTTATTGCATCAGAAAATTTTGTAAGCGACCAAGTTATGGAAGCTGCTGGTTCTGTACTTACCAATAAGTATGCAGAGGGTTATCCAGGTAAGCGCTACTATGGTGGTTGTGAAGTAGTAGATGAAGTAGAACAGATTGCTATAGATAGAGCAAAGACTTTATTTGGTGCTGCGTATGCTAATGTGCAACCACACTCAGGTAGCCAAGCCAATACAGCTGTATATCATGCTTGTTTAAAACCAGGTGATACCATTTTAGGTTTTGATTTATCGCATGGAGGTCATTTAACCCACGGTTCGCCAGTCAACTTTTCAGGTAAATTATATAGACCTACTTTTTATGGTGTAAAGAAAGATACAGGTTATATTGACTATGACATGTTATCTGATGTGGCAGAGAAAGAGCGTCCAAAATTAATTATAGCAGGTGCTTCGGCATATTCTCGCGATATGGATTTTGCCAAGTTTAGGGAAGTGGCTGATAACGTTGGTGCTGTTTTATTGGCAGATATTTCGCATCCTTCTGGTTTAATTGCCAAAGGCATTTTAAATGACCCAATGCCACATTGCCACGTTGTAACTACAACGACTCACAAAACCTTACGTGGCCCTAGAGGTGGCATGATTATGATGGGAGAAAATATTGATAATCCATTTGGCATTACTTTAAAAAGCGGTAAGCTTCGTAAAATGTCTGGTTTATTAGACTCAGGAGTATTTCCGGGCAATCAAGGAGGTCCTTTAGAGCATATTATTGCTGCTAAAGCCATTGCATTTGGTGAAGCACTAACAGATGAGTTTTTGCACTACATGCTACAAGTTAAAAAGAATGCTGATGCTATGGCACAAGCTTTTGTGGCTAAAGATTATAACTTAATTTCAGGTGGTACAGATAACCATATGATGCTTATTGATCTTAGAAATAAAAACATTACCGGTAAAGATGCTGAAAATGCTTTAGTAAAGGCTGACATAACGGTTAACAAAAATATGGTACCGTTTGATACTGAATCTCCTTTTGTGACTTCTGGTATTAGAGTAGGCACACCAGCTATTACTACTAGAGGTTTAAAAGAATCTGATATGTCTTATGTTGTCGATTTAATTGATGAGGTCATCAATAACTATGAAAATGAAACCGTATTAGAAGGTGTTGCTGAAAAGGTTAACGAACTGATGGGAGACAGGCCTTTGTTTGATGCTTAAAAAAAAGATGCTGAAACTAGTTCAGCATGAAAATAAAAAAAGCCTTTCATTAATTGAGAGGCTTTTTACTTTTAGAATTTAAAGGAAATGAAATACCAACGGCAAATGCTCCTGCAAATTGTTCGGCAGAAGGAAGGAAAAAATATCTAAAACCGATATCAACACCATTATTTTTACCTAATTCTAGACCAAATGCAATGGGAATGTGATAAGTAAATCCACTTTTTTCAATATTAGTAAAATCTGTGAAAGTTTCAAATTTACCAACAGAACCTCCTATACCTACTTCAAGATAAGGTGCAACCCAAGGAATAGGTGCTCTTAACCTAGCTTTACCACCAAGCAAAAAAGCTTTAGTTTCAGCTTTTTCATTGGTTGGATTATTATCAATGTCTTTTCCATTAGAACTTGTTGTAACTAATCCAGCGTATGGTCTTAGTTCAAGCCATGATTTAATTTTCACAACATACTCACCTTGCATAAAGAATCCTGTACTAACAATATCGTTAGTGCTTTCATAAGGTGAAGTTAATCCTACACCTATTTCTGCGTTAATTTCTTTTTCGTATTTATTTTGTGAATAAGAGATTTGATTTACTAATACTATTAGTAGAACAACAAGTAGTTTTTTCATTTAAATAAATTTATTATGGATTAATCCTCAAAAACCACGCTTTCATAAGCGCCAGCATCAGGATTTGTAGTATCTCTATTGGTGTTTAACAAGTCTGTTCCAGCAGGCATAAGTGGTAAGGCAAGACCGTTAGCGCCTGAATCTTCACCTATGTGCATTAGGTTTTCAAAAGGATCTTCGAAATCTGGATCTACGTTTCGGATAATACCTTCGTAACGGGTTGTATCACCAAACATATAGTTTCCTGTGCCTTCTAAATTATCATTATCAAATCTAATAAGGCAATTGGTGAATTTAAATTCAAACATGCTTCCTGCATCTTCTAGCAGTAGTTCTGGGTTATCATTTCCATAGATAATACAATTCGTAAACTCCGCATCGAGTTCGTTTGTAAATGCTGGTGTTCCGTTTTCATCCGTTACAAAATCATTGAGGAGTAGAGAAGGGAACTGTCTAAAACTACTATTCCAATAATTAGCAATGGTACAGTGTGTGAAATTATATTTTCCGCCCAAAGTACCGGCAAAAGAGGATTGACCTGAATTGTTTATCACTACATTTTCAGCAGTAATAGACGTTGCACGTCCTAACAAACCAAAAGCACTAGAATTATATATTTGGCTATTAGTAATGGTTAATTTGTCATTAGTGTCACTTTGCCCAAATTCGGATAATACACCAATGGTTGCGTTTTTAATAGTCGCATAATTAATGGTGTTGTTCTCACTACCATTGAATAACCAGATAGTTCCCCATTGTCCTGGTACATCTTCATAGAGTGGCTCTAGTCTATCACCTTCAAGGATAACTTCATTCTCTAATACCTCCTGGTCTGTACTTAAATCTCCACTTATATTTAGTGTTCCTCCTTCGGTAACAATAATACCAGAATCGGCATGAAAATGTACACGAGCACCAGGTTCCATCGTTAGGGTTTGCCCTGCACCAACACCAGCATAACCATAAATTACATAAGGCTTTTCGTTGGTAAAGGTGAGTTCGTCGTTTTCTAAATAGCGTCCTTGTAGTGTGGTTTCGTCTGGTGTGCCATCACCATCAACATCAAAGGTTAATGTTTCAATAATACCAGTGTCTTCATCTCTGTTGGCATAGATAAACACAGCATCTTTTACCAATGTTACGAGGTCTACGTCTTGCTGATTGCTTCCAGAATCGAACAGTATTTTATCGGTGTATAAAAATTGATTTTCTAAAGTTGAGAGCGTTGAAATGTCAATGGTTGTTTCAATAAAAATGAATAGACTATCATTGGCTAAAAGCTCTACATTTTCAAAGAATTTTCCTTGCTGAGCACCTTCTAAACCTGTGGTACCATCAACATTCATTCTATAAAATGAATTGACTCCATTTTCTAACTGAATGGTAGGTATTACAACATCATCGTCACTTCTGTTGTATACTTTTAGATTGTAAGTGCTAGAGCCAATATTTGTAAATACTGTATCTAGGTAAACCGTGTCACGTTCAAATTCTAAGTTGCCTGTGCTTGGTGAAAATTCAAAGTCTTTACGGCAAGAACTCCAGAATAGTAAAACAATAAAACAAATGAGGAAGGATAACAATCGCTTCATAAGAGATAAATATAATTTGGCTTAAAAATATAACTTTTGAAGTTATGATTTATTATGATTTATAGGAATTCTATGTCACTATTTAGTCTTTTGACACCTTTTCTTCACCATATTCTTCAAGTAGAATAAGAAATAATTGACTGTTAACTACCAATTCTTCTAACAACATCATTTTGTTTTCGTCTTTTAATAATTCAGAACTTATTCCTTTGGCAGAACAAAAATCGTAGAAGAGTTTGACTTTTTCTTCTGGTATCTTGAGGTTTTCAGTAACTAGACTTTTGTTAAAAAATGAACTTTTGGAAAATAGAGAATCGATTTGCTCATATTTTAAAGGTGGATATGTTGGTGGCTTATTTTTGTTTTTCTCTTTGTTTTTCTTTTTGAATAGTTTAACTACCAAACTTATGATACCCAAAATGTTTCCACCATATTGAGCGTTTTCGGGTCTATATAAATGCGGATTTCGTTTTAGATCCTCTTTTATTAAGTTATTAAGTTCCCTGTTATAGGTTTCCTCTTCAAAAACTGGTTGTTCTGGTTCTGATTGAATTTCTACTTCATCAAGCTCACTAACAATTTCTTCAACTTCAAAAACATTAATATCATCAAAATGAGATTGCTTTAGTACAACTTCTAAAGGATGGTAAAAAATAGATTGAAAAGAGATCGTGTCATTGACTTTGGCTTCAATGCTAAAGTCTCCGTCCTTATTGGTGATGGTAAGTATATTCTGGGTCTTGTTGATGACTTTCATATCTTTTACAACCGATTTAGTGTCGTAAACTTTACCTGACAAGGTTTGTGCAGGTAGGTCGAAATAGAAAGATAAGAAGAATAAAAATATTAGTGAAAAACGCATTATTGATTGATTAGTGCTTTAAAGAAACACTTTATCAGCTAAACGAAACTAAAGATTAAAAAAACTTTAACCTAAAGAAATGTTAATCAAATAGTTTAGCGACTTCTGTTGGGATTCTAGTTGGCTTTTTGGTAGCTGTATTCATAAAACACCACTTTGTTTCAGATGTAACTATGAGCTTATCATTAGTGTTATTAGTAATTTCTACATGGCGAATAGAGGTGAGGCCTTCTGTTTTTGAAACAAAGGTTTTTACAGTTAATTTATCTCCTAATAATGCTTCACCTTTATACTGAATATTATGACTTAGCATTACCCAAAAGTAGTTGGCTAAAATGGTTTTTGGCGCATTTTTTAACCAATGCGCTTCCGCAATATCTTGTACCCATTGCACATAGCGCACATTGTTAACGTGGTTGAGCTGGTCTAAGTCGTCTTTAGAAACAATGATGGTTTTTTCAAAAGTTTGCAAAGTATGCTTATTGCTTTTTAATTTTTACTTCAAAAAGTTTGTCCCAGTTTTTACCTGTAACAAAAATGGTTTTACGTTCAGGATGGTAAGCAATGCCATTTAAAACATCAAGCTCGTTGTGCTGTGTTACTAATTTTCTAAGAGGCTTAAAGTTGATAACACCTTCTACACCTCCTGTTTTAGGATTAATAATTACCACACCGTTTTTTTGATAAATATTCGCAAATATTTTACCATCAATCCACTCAAGCTCATTTAAAGCTGGGATTTTTCCTTTTTCGGTATACACTTCAATGTTGTTGCCCTCAGACAAATTATCAGGATTAAGCATCCAGATTTTTTCTGTACCATCAGATTTATACAGTTGTTTACCATCGTTACAAATTCCCCAACCTTCTTTACTAGTACCGTATTTAAAGGTTTTTAGTTTTTCAAATGTGTTTACATCGTACACAAATCCACGTTTTGCTCTCCATGTAAGTTGGTATAGTTTTTCGTCTAAAATTGTTAAACCTTCACCGAAAAAGTTGTCATCAAGGTTAATATTTTTTAAAACTTCACCAGTTTCGAAATTTACTTTTCTAAGTTTAGACTCCTTGTATTGTCCTGTGCTTTCGTACAATTCTCCATTATGAAATTCTAATCCTTGCGTGTAAGACGTGATGTCATGAGGATAGGTATTTACAATTTCGTAAGTATAAATAGATGGAATACTATTGTTGTAAATAGTAATGGTTTTACTAACGGTTTCGGTTTTATCATCATATTTAATTGTAGCAACTAGAGATTTTTCACCTAAGGTTAAATTCTCTAACACTGCGTCTTTGTTAATCGTTTTGCCATCTAATTGGTAGCTGACATTTGTGATGTTTAGCTTTTTAGGATTATTAATAGTAAGGTTAAGTGTATCTCCTAACAATAGAGATTTTGTATTTAGATCAATAGATAATCCTGTTTGGCTTGCAGTATTGGTTTCTCCACAATTAATTAAAACCAGGCTTAAGCAAAAGATAATGAGGTATTTGTGAAATTGCATGAATGTCTTAGAATTTTCAGGAAAGGTATTAAATAAAATTCAGTTTAAAAATCATTGCTAAAGTATTAAAAGGTTGTATCTTTGCAGCCGGGCAAGTCCTACACAACCAGCTCCTGCTTAATCCTCCAGGACGGGAACGTAGCAAAGGTACGCGGTCGTAGCGGTGTGATGTAGGTAGCTTGCCTTTTTTTATGCGCTAAAATGAAGTATTGAATGTTTTAGAACTATTTAAAACTTTGTACTTTTAACTTCCAACTTCTAACTCAATAAAATGTCTAAAGTTGTTTTAATAACAGGAGGATCTTCAGGAATAGGTAAATCAGTAGGTGAGTTTTTGCAGCAAAAAGGGTTTAAGGTTTATGGTACTAGTAGAAACCCAAAAAATTATCCAAACAGTAAGTTTCCTATTGTAGCTTTAGATGTTACTGTTCCAGAAACGATTTCGTCTTGCATTGCTGAAGTTTTAAAACAAGAAAATAGAATTGATGTTCTAATAAATAATGCTGGTGCAGGTATAACAGGACCTGTTGAAGAAATTCCGGATGAAGAGATAAAACGAAATTTTGAAACTAATTTTTTTGGACCTATCAATGTTATAAAGGCTACTCTGCCTGCTATGAGAGCTCAAAACTCAGGCTTAATTATTAACATAACCTCAATTGCAGGTTATATGGGATTACCATTTAGAGGAATTTACAGTGCAAGTAAAGGTGCATTAGAAATTATAACCGAAGCCTTTAGAATGGAGCTCAAAGATTTTAATATTGAAATGACTAATGTTGCTCCTGGTGATTTTGCTACCAATATTGCAGCTGGTAGATATCATGCACCAGTTTTAGATCAATCACCTTACAAAGAAAAATACGGACATTCACTAAAAATGATGGATGAGCACGTTGATGAAGGCAACGATCCTAAAGAAATGGCAGAGGCAATTTTTAGAATTATTGAAACTAAATCGCCTAAAATTCATTACAAAGTTGGTGCATTTATGCAGAAGTTTTCCATTGTGCTTAAACGAATTCTCCCAGATAAGATGTATGAGAAACTGCTTATGAATCATTATAAGCTGTAAATCATTTTGGTACATTATTTGAGGTTGTTATTTCAAATTAGCTATTATGAAAAAACCTCTACTCATTACCCTTCTGTTTATGGCATTTGCGTTTAGCTGCGATGAGCCATTATGTCTTTTTCCTAAAGAACCAGAACTTCCTAATAAGCAATTTCCTATTGGTGATACAGAAAGTTATTATTATGTAGATCTCAATGCAGAAATTAATAACGAACCAAGAGATAATGACTACGATTATTACTTTGATGTTGTTGGTTTGCCTCTGGGAATGGATTACTTTGTAAATTATAGAACCATCAGTTTGGAAGGCACACCAGAAGAATCAGGTGTTTATGAAGTTACCATCTATCTTGAAGTCGAAGGACCTTTTAGAAATGATTTTGATGATAATCCAGACGTATTATGTAATTATGGGACATCAAAAACCTATACGCTCATAATAGAATAGAGCATAGCCTTATTCTTAGTAATTTGTTAATATATTTTATTGATTTATTTAAAGTCTTCATTGCTAATAGTTGTAAATTCGTGCCGACTAAAAACACAACAAATCAAATTTATTTAAATGAAATTTTTTATTGACACAGCCAATTTAGACCAGATTAAAGAAGCTCAAGATATGGGTATTTTAGATGGTGTAACTACTAATCCATCACTAATGGCAAAAGAAGGTATTACTGGTGTAGATAACATCATGAAACACTATGTAGATATCTGTAATATTGTAGATGGAGACGTTTCAGCAGAAGTTATCTCTACAGATTTTGAAGGTATGGTTAGAGAGGGAGAAGCCTTGGCTGAGTTACACGACCAGATTGTTATTAAACTTCCTATGATTAAGGATGGTGTAAAAGCATGTAAATATTTTTCTGACAGAGGAATTAAAACAAACGTAACTTTAGTATTCTCACCAGGACAAGCATTATTAGCAGCAAAAGCAGGTGCTACTTATGTTTCGCCATTTATTGGTCGTTTAGATGATATTTCTACTGATGGATTAAATCTTATTGCAGAAATTCGTCATATTTTTGATAACTATGCCTTTGATACAGAAATATTAGCAGCATCTGTACGTCATACAATGCATGTTATAGATTGTGCAAAATTAGGTGCAGATGTAATGACAGGACCTTTAAGTTCGATCACTGGATTATTAAAGCATCCATTAACTGACATTGGTTTAGAAAAATTCTTAGCGGATTATAAAAAAGGGAATTAAGTAGAATTCCTTTCATTAAAATATAAAGCGCCTTACTGTTTAGCAATAAGGTGCTTTTTTTGTAACATGTTACCAAGCATTTCCGAAAAATCGGATTTAAAGATATTCACATTAGGATGTAATATCATTCCGTTCTCGTTTACGATAATGGCTTTATTAAGGTAATTTACAGCCAGTATCTTTCTTGCTTTTATCGGATCTTTAAACTTGTACTCATTCTCAGTTGAGAAATCATAATTGTTAATGATGCTTTTCCATGATTTGTCATCATTCGAGTTGAGGTTAATAGAAACGAATTTAACCTGAGGGAACTCATTTTTTAAGCTTTTTACTTTGTAATGGCTATTTCTATACTGCATTTTAGAGTTAGATGACCAAAAGTATATAATGGTTGGTTTATCTATGATTGTGCTTAAATTGTGCTCTGTATTGTTATAATTTACTATCTCAAGATTAGGTATTGGATTACCTTGTCTCAAAAGTTTTAGAGAACAAACTAATTCTTTAATGCTTTCTTTATCTTCTTCATTAGTCCCTTTAGCTAAATAGTAATTTAGCATTTCATCAGCTTCAGCCTCAGTATGATTATAACTTACATAATCTCTGGTTTTATATTTTAGAAGACTGTTTTTAATTATTTCATCAGAAATGATGCTGTCAATTAAATCTAATTTGGATTTATTGTAATCTATCGCATGTCTATCAAAAGCACTATGAAAATTATGATTTTCGTAATAATTCTGAGCAGCTAGGTTGTCTATATGTGAAAATAAAAAACGATTGTAAGCATACAAATGACTGAGATGAGCAGCGTTATAATCTACAGATTTTCTGTGTGTGTAGAAATCTTCAGGTAAGTCTTTAATATGTATAAGCTTGTTGTTTCCAAAGTAAGCAAACGGGTAGATTTCTTTGTCAGCGTAAGCGTTGTAGTTTATGTTGCTTTCTACAATAGATCTAAATAATTCAGATTCCTCTTTATTTTGTAAAAACTCCTGAAATTTAGTAAGCTCTTTATTGCGTCTTTCTTCAACAAAAGCATTAAATTCTTCAGGCTCCATTTTGGCGTATCTCACTAATCTTTTAGCTTCACGTTCATTCGCTAGATAGGTATCAATAAGGTAGTTGTTTTTTCTGGCACCTTCACCTGTAAATACTAAAGACTCATCAAAATCATAGGTGTTTAGCCTAAACATTACACTGTCATTTGGCTCTAAAAGTACTAATTGGTATTCGCCACCATGTGTAAAAGAGTATAAACCAGGATTTACATCTTCAATTTTATAAATAAATCTGTTATTGCTATCAAGTGTTAGTGAATCAACAACTTTACCTTTGGTATTGTACAGAACAATACTTTTATTCTTGGGATTTATGATTTCACCACCAACATAGGCATAGTCACCATTATTGGTGTTTACTTTACATCCAAAATTTACGGATAACAGTAAAAGTACTATATATCTAGCTAGCATGGGGATTCTACTATAGTTTGAGACAAAAATATGTGATGAAAACATGAAGTCTTGTTAATACCTAGTTAAATCTTGTTATACTGATCATTTATTTCGCTCAATCGCTTAATTTTTCTACTTTTGCACTCTCAAAATTCACCTTTAAGAATTAAGAGGTAAAACGACTAAAATTATAAGCTATGTTATCAGTTTCTAATCTTTCGGTTCAATTTGGAAAACGTGTCCTTTTTGATGAAGTAAACACCACCTTTAACAACGGAAATTGTTATGGGATTATTGGTGCTAATGGTGCAGGAAAATCTACATTTTTAAAGATTTTAGCAGGAAAAATGGATCCAACATCTGGTCATGTGCATTTAGAGCCAGGCAAGCGTATGTCTGTATTAGAGCAAAATCATAATAAGCATGATGAAGATACAGTATTAGAAACCGTTCTTAAGGGTAACAAACCTTTATACAAGTTAAAGTCTCAAATAGATGCCTTATACGCAGACTATACAGATGAAAACGCTGAGAAAATTGGAGAACTACAAGTAGAGTTTGAAGAAATGAACGGTTGGAATGCAGACTCTGATGCTGCTGCAATGTTGTCTAACTTAGGTATTAAGGAAGATTTGCATTATTCGTTAATGGGAGACTTAGATGGCAAACAAAAAGTACGTGTGTTACTAGCGCAAGCATTGTTTGGAAATCCTGATGTGCTCATTATGGATGAGCCTACCAACGACTTGGATTACGAAACTATTTCTTGGTTGGAGAATTTCTTAGCAAATTACGATAATTGCGTCATTGTAGTGTCTCACGACCGTCACTTTTTAGATGCCGTTTGTACACATATCTCAGATATAGACTTCGGAAAGATTAACCACTATTCTGGTAACTACACGTTTTGGTACGAGTCGTCTCAGTTAGCTGCAAAGCAACGTGCGCAACAAAACAAAAAGGCCGAAGAAAAGAAGAAAGAATTAGAGGAGTTTATTCGTCGTTTCTCTGCGAATGTTGCAAAATCTAAGCAAGCAACGAGTAGAAAGAAGATGATAGATAAGCTTAACATCGCAGATATTAAACCAAGTAGTCGTCGTTATCCTGCAATTATTTTTGAGCGTGAGCGTGAAGCTGGTGATCAGATTTTAAATGTTGAAGGTTTAGCAGCAAGTATAGATGGCGAAGTGTTATTTAAAGATATAGACATTAATCTTACAAAAGGAGATAAAGTAGTTATTTATTCTAAAGACTCAAGAGCTTCTACTGCGTTTTATGAAATTATTAATGGTAAGCAAAAAGCAGATGCTGGTAAATATGCTTGGGGAGTAACAACTACGCAATCGTACTTACCACTAGATAATAGTGAGTACTTTGATAACAAATTAACTTTAGTTGATTGGTTACGTCAATGGGCAACAACTGAAGAAGAGCGTGAAGAAGTTTACATTAGAGGTTTCCTTGGAAAAATGATTTTTAGTGGTGAAGAAGCCTTAAAAACTGCAGATGTATTATCTGGTGGTGAAAAAGTACGTTGTATGCTTAGCCGCATGATGATGATGAGAGCTAACGTTGTTATGGTAGATGAGCCAACAAACCACTTAGATCTTGAGAGTATTACGGCATTTAACAATGCGCTTAAAAACTTTAAAGGCACAGTATTATTAACCACGCACGATCACGAATTTGCACGAACGGTTGGTAACAGAATTATAGAGCTTACACCAAATGGAGTTATAGACCGCTACATGACATTTGATGAATATATGAGCGATAAGAAGATTAAAGAGCAGCGAGAGAAGATGTATTCGATTGAAGCGTAATACAAGATTAATATTGAAGGTTCTGATTTGCTAAATTTTCTGAAGTGAAATAATCTATAATAGCTTTGTAAAAGTTAATTAATGGGTCAATCGTTGTAATCCAATCTTCAAACCCTAGGTGATATTCAGTAATTATTGTATTTGCACCATCTGTTCTATCAAAAAAAGTTTCAGGAGTAAAATTTCTATTGTTCTGCTTACTAATAAAAGACGATTGAACTACCTGAGTTAAGAATGTTTTAAAGGTTTCATTCTCACAAGTAATCTTAAATCTAGTTTTTTTAAAATAGAATAAATTTTCAAAGGGACTTACTGAAGAAATTTTAAACTTTATAGGTCTAATAAACTTGGGAAAAAAGCAAGAGGCTCTAACAAATTCATGATAACCTGTGTTCACATTTATGTTAACAATACAATTTTTGTAAAAAAGTTCTAATTTGTATACAGTTTTAGGATGGCAACTACCATCAAGCATACTAATTGTTTCCTCATTAAACTCGTATTTCGCATTGTGTCTAGAGGCAATTTTTTCTAAAGACTTTGCAATCATCTACTAGTATTAAGCCTCCATCTCAGCTTTTACTTGTTCAACTATGGCAAGTGCTTTGTCTAATTCGTCATTATTAACATAGATTTCTTGGAAACCTTGGTTAAGCGAGCCATAGCCAGCTAAACGTTGCGATTCGCCCTCATCTTTTATGATAGGAATAATACCGTTGTTCTCTAATTCGCTTTTAATTCTGGTAATTAAAACAAAATTACCGTCGTATATTTTGGTGTATTCAGATGTGTTCATAACTCATGGTTTTAATATTACTATAAGTTACGAAAAAATTAAAAACCTTACAATAGATTAGTTGTTATAATATTTGCTATCCCAAATGGCTGAGCTGAAGTTTTTTCCTGATAAAAACCCGTAATAAAGTGTTACAGCAACCATGCATTTAAACATAAACAAGAAGATGACACCAGCATTAGCCGCAGTTTTTTCACCATGAAAAGTGCCATCAGGTATTAAACCCGTTAAAAACATGCTTAGAATAAAAACACAAAACACAAAGTTTTCAAAATTCTTAAAAGGCCACATTAATAGCTTCCTATATGGGCTTAAATCATTTCCCCATTTGTGGATTAGGTAATAGTAGCCATTTCCAATAGGAGCAAATAATAACGGATCGTCATAATTCTCTAACTTAAATAGTTTAGATGGCGCCATAATTTTAAAACCACTTAGGGTTATGTTATGGTTTTTCTCTAGCTGCTTAATCTTAGAAATAGCTTCATATGGTAGTTCACCTTTAAAAAACCGACTATCTAAAAACCGTAATCTGTAGGTCACACAGATTTTTTTTATTTGATCTATGTGATAAATTTTATCCGATTCTAATAAGTTAAAATCAAAGTTGTTATTTGTAGTGGTGTTATGTCCAGATAATGTTTCAAGAATTGTATTATCTTTTTCATTGTCTTCCTTCAATATATCTTTTACAGCAGTTAAGATATCCTCTTCTTTAAAGCTTTTGTTTTTGAGTTGATTAAGCTTCTCTTCAAGATTTACATTTTTCATTAACATAAGCGCTTTTATTTCTAAAATTAATAATCATTCTTTTTCATTCCAAGTCTTTAACACTTGTGTTTAATCTTTTTAGGTTTAAAATTGATTAAAATGCCATAGAAATTAAACAAAAGATTAGTTTTTTCAATTGTTTAAAATAATTCTAAATAAACTCATCATAGATAATGGCTATTGAAAAATAAATAGATAATATATTTTTAACTAAACAGCACTACATAATTTCATAATTTTATGAAGTAAAAATTTAATCTTAAAACCAAAAAAATGGACAATAACAACACAGACACATTTGAGCTTAATGAAAGCGACGCAAGCAAGTGCCCTTTTTTAAGCGGTAAACAAAATACTGTCGGAGGAGGCGGTGTAAGAAACAGAGATTGGTGGCCAAACGAACTTAAATTGAATATTTTAAGACAGCATGCTGCCAAATCTAATCCACTTGGTGAAGATTTTGATTATGCTAAGGCGTTCAACAGCCTTGATTACGATGAATTAAAACAAGACTTAACAAAATTAATGACCGATTCACAAGATTGGTGGCCTGCAGATTATGGGCATTATGGAGGTTTTATGATTAGAATGGCTTGGCATAGTGCAGGTACATACAGAGTTGGTGATGGAAGAGGAGGCGCAGGTACAGGTAACCAACGCTTTGCGCCAATTAATAGCTGGCCAGATAATGGAAATTTAGACAAAGCGAGATTGTTGTTGTGGCCTATTAAAAAGAAATACGGAAACAAAATCTCTTGGGCAGACTTAATGATTTTAGCAGGTAATGTAGCATTAGAGTCAATGGGATTCCCAACATTTGGTTTTGCAGGTGGTAGAGAAGATATTTGGGAGCCAGAACAAGATGTATATTGGGGAAGTGAAACAGAATGGGGAGCAAACGATGACCGTTATGGTAATAGCAGCAATTATGCAGAGCGCGATTTAGAAGATCCTCTTGCAGCAGTGATGATGGGTTGGATATATGTAAACCCAGAAGGTCCAGACGGTAAGCCAGATCCTATAGGTTCAGCTCATGATGTAAGAGAAACTTTTGGACGTATGGCAATGAATGATGAAGAAACTGTAGCATTAGTTGCAGGTGGACATACTTTTGGAAAAGCACATGGTGCTGCAGATCCTGGTCAATATGTTGGTGCAGAACCTCATGGTGCACCAATGGCAGAAATGAGTATGGGATGGAAAAATACTTATAAAAGTGGTGTTTTAGATGATACAATAACAAGTGGAATAGAAGGAGCTTGGACACCAAATCCAACACAATGGGATGCTGATTATTTCGATGTACTTTTAAATTACGATTGGGAGTTAACTAAGAGTCCTGCAGGTGCGCATCAATGGACACCAACAGCAGAATCTAAAGCACGTATGGCACCAATGGCAGGTGATGCTTCTAAAAAGCAAGCCTTAATGATGACTACTGCTGATATTGCTTTAAAGATGGATCCAGAATATTTAAAGATTTCTAAAAGATTCCATGAAGACCATAAAGCTTTTGAAGACGCTTTTGCTCGTGCTTGGTATAAGTTAACACACAGAGATTTAGGTCCAAAAGACCGTTACTTGGGTCCTGAGGTACCAAAAGAAGATCTAATTTGGCAAGACCCAATACCTAAAGTAGATTACACATTAAGTGATTCTGATATTGAGTCATTAAAGAAAATGATTTTAGCATCTGGATTAAGTATTCCAGAATTGGTAAGAACAGCTTGGGCTTCAGCATCAACGTATAGAGACTCTGACAAGCGTGGTGGTGCAAATGGTGCACGAGTAAGACTAGAGCCTCAAAGAAGCTGGAAAGTAAATAATCCTAAAGAACTAAATAAAGTTCTAAATGTTCTTGAAGGTATTCAGAACGAATTTAGTGGTACGGTTTCTATGGCAGATTTAATTGTATTAGCTGGTAATGCTGCAATTGAAGAAGCTGCTAGTAAAGCTGGTCATAATGTTTCAGTGCCATTTGCTCAAGGTAGAGGTGATGCAACACAAGAGCAAACTGATATTGAGCAATTCAATTATTTAAAGCCTCTTGGTGATGGATTTAGGAATTATATGAATGCTAACCTAGATGTTAAAGCCGAAGATTTATTAATAGATAAAGCCAATTTAATGGCATTATCTATACCAGAAATGACTGTTCTTGTTGGTGGTATGCGTGTGCTTGGAGCTAACTATGATAGTTCAAAACATGGTGTATTTACTGATAATGTTGGTCATCTGACTAATGATTTCTTTAAAAATCTTGTAGATATGACCTATACTTGGAGTGCTACTTCTGATGAAGAAACTCATTTTGAAGGTAGAGATCGTAGAACAGGTGAAGTGAAATTTACAGGTACACGAGCAGACTTAATTTTTGGTTCTAATACAGAATTAAGAGCGGTTTGTGAAGTTTATGCTGCTGATGATGCAGAAGAAAAGTTTGTAAGCGATTTTATTGCAGCATGGACTAAAGTGATGAACGCAGATAGATTTGATTTGAAGAAATAATCGATTAATAGCAAAATTCAACTAAAAGAAGGAATGTGTTAGATTTTAGCACGTTCCTTTTTTAATTAAAAAATAAAAATGAACGAACAAGAACTATTTTTTAGAACGATACAAACAGGCAATATTGAAAATTTAGGACTTCAGTTAGATAGAAATCCAGATTTAGCCAATATTAAAGATACAAGAGGATTTACCCCGTTAATTTTTGCAACGTATTTTGGTCAAGAAAAGATTGCAAAACTACTGATTGAAAAGGGATCGAATATTGACGCACAAGATGCCTCTGGAAATACAGCCCTAATTGGCGTAAGTTTTAAGGGTAATAAAGATTTGGTAGATTTACTATTAGCTCATAATGCTAATGTAAATATTCAGAATAAAAACGGAACAACTGCATTATCCTTTGCTACGCAGTATAATCAAAAAACTATCGTAGAAACTTTACTAAAGCATGATGCTGATAAAGCTATTAAAGATAGTGATGGTAAAAATGCTTTAGATTATGCTGAGGAAAAAAGCTTAAATGATATTATAGAAATATTAAAATAGAGTTATAAAAAAACCACTTCAATTGAAGTGGTTTTTTATGAAATGAATTTTTTTAATTCATGTGTTTTTCTAAGAAATCTGCAACGCCTTCGTGTGTAGCTTGCATTCCGGTTTCACCTTTATTCCAGTTAGCAGGACAAACTTCACCATTTTCTTCAACAAATTGTAACGCATCTACCATACGCAATGCTTCATCTACATTTCTACCTAAAGGTAAATCGTTAACTATTTGATGACGCACAATCCCTTCTTTATCTATTAAAAATAAACCTCTGTATGCTATTAATTCACCTTCCGCTTGTAACATATCGTTTTCATCGTAGTAATAATCACCAGCCAATACATCAAAATTCTTAGAGATGGTTTTGTTGGTGTCAGCTACTAAAGGATAAGTAATTCCTTTAATACCACCTTGATTTTTTTCAAGTTGTAACCAGCCAAAGTGAGATTGCTCAGTATCAGTAGATACTGCAACTACTTCTGTATTTCTAGATTTAAATTCTTCTAATTTTCCTTGAAAAGCGTGTAGTTCTGTTGGGCAAACAAATGTAAAATCTTTTGGGTAAAAGAATAGTACAACATGTTTTTTACCAATGAATTGATCTAGAGAGAAATTTTCTACAAAATCACGACCATTTACTACTGCTTGCGCATTAAATTGAGGGGCTTTTTTACCGACTAATACAGCCATTTTTATATTGTTTTTAGTTAAAATTTAAAATCGGCTGCAAAGATATACATACACTTTACATTTAACAATGATAAATGCTTTAAAAATGTATAAAATTTCTTATTAAAGTTTACCTGAAAGTTGCTTTATTTTTATTCTAAAAGCGGCAAAAAGTAAGGTTGTAAATGGGCTTAACCAATTAAAAATGGCATAGACAAAATAATCTGCAACAGGTACACCTAAAACACCACTTTGATAAGCGCCACATGTGTTCCAAGGAATTAAAACAGAGGTAACCGTACCAGAGTCTTCTAAAGTTCTACTTAGATTTTCGGGTGCAAGTCCCTTGTCTTCATATGCTTTTTTGAACATTTTGCCTGGTACTACAAGAGCAAGGTATTGGTCAGAAGCTGTTACATTGAGAGCTAAACAACTTGCAACTGTACTTGCAAATAATCCAAATGTTGTTGATGCTAAACTTAATAATGCCTTACTGATTCTCGCTAGTGCGCCAATAGCATCCATAACACCACCAAATACCATAGCACAGATAATAAGCCATATCGTACCTAACATTCCAGACATTCCACCTGATGAAAATAAATCATTTAGTTCTTTGCTTGTCGTTTCTACAGAAGTATCTACAGTCATCGCTTTCATAACTCCTTTGTAAGCAGAGTTAAAAGTTAAATTTTTGGCTTCTGCAATAGTGGTAACTATTTCTGGTTGTGCAATAATAGCTGCAACACCTCCCAACAGTGTTCCTATCAACAACGCCACCAGAGGTGGTGTTTTCTTTATAATGAGAAGAATGACCACAATCGGTACTAAAAATAACCACGGAGATATATTAAATGCACTTTTTATTGCCTCAAGCTTGTCTGAGATATCAGGTGTACCTGTAGTATCTATTGATAGGCCAATAATTATAAAAACTATTAGTGTGATTACTACAGTTGGCACAGTAGTAATAGCCATGTACTTTATATGAGAAAATAATTCGCCACCTGCCATAGCTGGTGCTAAATTTGTAGTGTCGCTTAAAGGAGACATTTTATCACCAAAATATGCGCCAGATAAAACAGCACCAGCTGTCATTCCTAATGATATTCCTAGAGATTCACCAATTCCAATTAATGCAATACCAACAGTTGCTGATGTGGTCCATGAGCTTCCAGTAGCTACTGAAATAATAGCACAAATAATAACACAAGCTGCTAAAAATATTGTAGGATTAAGGATTTGTAGTCCATAATAAATCATAGTTGGAATTATACCGCTAATTAGCCATGTACCTGCTAAAGCACCAACCATTAGCAAAATTAATAATGCTCCAGAGGTAGACTTTACGTTTTCGGCTACTTCATCTAACATTTGTTTATATGAAACATTGTTGTAAAAGCCAACAATAGCTGCAACTGCAGCACCTAATAAAAGAATAAACTGATTACTTCCGCTTAATGCATCATCACCAAATACAAAGAAAACATTGTAAAAAAGCATCACTATCAAAGCAAATACAGGGATTAAAGCTTCCCATATGTTGAGTTCTTTATTTTCTATGATATTTTCGTCTTGCGGTTGTCTTGGCTTAATATTTTGACTCTCCATGGATTTTTATTTATCTCTGTAATGTTACAACTTTCATTACTTATTTCAAAAATTCATAATTATTACAGTTCGTCTAAGATTTCAATCGTTTTAAAATGTTTAACATGTATTTCATCGAAAAGTTGTGACTAAACCTGTGGTTAACTGTGTCTTAAAAATAGTTAACCCAAATATATTTTGTTATGTCTATCATTATTTATGTTTTAATTTTTGCCATATTGGTTTTTACAGTTGGTGCTTATTTTATGACTATGAGTCCAAGTCCAATTGCTTTCAATAATGATACTTCTCATAATGGGTTATATGCTTTTAACTCTAAATCTAATTTTAATATTTCTGTTTTCTCATCTTCAAAATGCAAAGAAGATAAAGAGTACATAATAAATAAAGAGTTGGAGATTCAGCAAGAGATAAAAAAACAGCGTAGACAACTAAAAAGAAATTTAAGAACTCTAAACTATATTACACTTCTACAAGCAGATGCACACATGATTAAAGATCCAAAGCGTTTAGAGGAAATTAGTAATTTAAAAGAAGGTATAGAGCGTCAAATTGTAAAAAATACAAGACTTTTAAACAATTACAGACAATTACAGATTACTTCAAATTAATTCAGTTTTAAATCTACTGTAATCCTTTAATTGTACTTTTGTGTACACTTATGGATTCATTAACTCAAATAGTCTTAGGTGCAGCTTGTGGTGAAGCTGTACTAGGAAAGAAAATAGGCAATAAAGCGTTACTTTTTGGTGCCATTGGAGGTACAATCCCAGATCTTGATGTTTTTGCTGGAGCTATTCTATATAATAACGAGATTGATACTATGCTCTTTCATAGAGGGTTTATGCATTCTATTCTGTTCTCTATTTTGGGAGCTTTTTTATTAGGATGGCTAGTCTATAAGTTATATAACACAGGTAAGCGCCTTAATACAACAAGCCTTAGTGATTGGATAAAATTATTCTTTTGGTCATTATTTACGCATCCAATCTTAGATAGCTTTACGCCATATGGTACTCAGCTATTTGCGCCATTTTCTAATTATAGAGTTGCTTTTAATAATATAGCAGTGGCAGATCCTTTATATACAATTCCTTTTTTACTTAGCATAATTGTTTTAATGTTTTACAATCGTAAAAATGAAAAACGACGATTTTGGTTAAAAGCTGGAATAGGAATAAGTTCTGTTTATATGCTATTTACAATTTTTAATAAGCTTTACATTGATAATGTCTTTAAGTCCTCATTGAAAGAAAATGATATAAGCTATGCAAGATTTAGTACACAACCTGCAATTTTAAACAATATTCTTTGGTATGGCATTGCTGAAACAGAGCGTAATTATCACGTTGGTTTTTATTCGTTATTTGATACATCTAAAAGTTTTTCAGATTGGAAAACCATTCCAAAAATTAGAGCACTCACATCGTCTGAATATAAGGACATTGAAGATTTAGCTTGGTTTAGCAACAATTATTATAATGTTGAATCTCTTGAGAACGAAGAATATATTTATAGAGATTTAAGATACCCTTTAGTGCAAACCAAAGAAGGTTATAAAGCAATTTTTAATCTAAAATTATTTAAAGATAATAATCGCTTAAATATGATGCCTTTTGAACCTGAGATGGAAGATTTTAGTTTTACAATGACAGCACTTTGGATTCGTCTAAAAGGAAAATAAAAAGCCTGATTTTTATAATCAGGCTTTTTTAAATATTTATTTTTAAGCTAATTCAGCTTCTAGGATATTGAGTTCAATCATACAAGCTTTCATCATTTCGTAGGTACGATGTATATCTGCATCTAAACCTATAGAAAAACGAATAAGCCCATCGCTCAAGCCCATTTCTTCTTGTTCGTCTTCTGGTATTTCAGAGGATGTAGAACTACCTGGAGCACTAAATAAAGTTTTGTAGAAGCCTAAGCTTACAGCCAAATAACCTAAGTTACGTTCTTGCATTAATTCCATTAATGCATTGGCTTTGTCTAATGATCCAACATCAATAGTTAACATACCTCCAAAGCCATACATGTCATTCATCATGGATTTAAACAATTCGTGAGAAGGGTGAGATGCTAACCCAGGATAAACAGTTTTTAGACCATCTTTTTCAAATTTATCAGCTAGGTAGCTAGCATTATGGCTGTGCTGTTGCATTCTAATGTGTAATGTTCTAAGGTTTTTTAACACAGATGCAGAGCGCAAACTATCCATTGTTGATCCTAATAACATTGCAGCACCATCATTTACATTTCTTAATTGATCTATAAACTCTTGCGTACCACAAACAACACCACCAACGGTATCTGAAGAACCATTAATAAACTTTGTTAAACTATGAATCACCACATCTGCTCCTAATTTTGCAGGTGAGATAGATAATGGCGAAAATGTATTGTCTACTACCAATTGCAGATTGTGTTTTTTTGCCAATTCAGCTAATCCTTTAATGTCAGCAACTTCCAGCAATGGGTTGCTTACAGATTCGCAATAAAGTACTTTAGTTTTTGGTGTAATGGCAGCTTCAACAACATCTAATTTAGTAATGTCAACAAATGAAGTATTAATGCCAAGTCTTGGAGCAAAGTTTTTTAAGAAAGCATAAGTTCCTCCGTAAATGGTTCTGCTGCTTACAATATGTTCTCCTGCTTCGCACAATTGCATTAATACAGGTGTAATTGCTCCCATACCAGAAGCTGTAACTGTTGCAGTTTCTGTATCTTCCATGGCAGCAAGAGCTTCACCTAAATACAAATTTGAAGGTGAAGAATGACGCGAATATAAATAGCAACCATCTGCATTACCTTCAAAAGTATCGAACATGGTTTTGGCAGATAGAAATGTGTAAGTAGAAGAATCTGAAATCGATGGATTTACACCACCAAACTCACCAAAATATTGTAAGTCTTGTATGTTGTTTGCAGGCTTAAATTTCATTTTAATAATATTTAATTGGTTTATACAAAATTGATTTATTTTAGAATAAAAATCAATAGTATTTAAATAATGGTGATTATTATTCTGTAAATATTCTATTTAATAGAATAATAATCCTTATTTTTAATCAAAATATGTTATTATCCGAAAAATATTAATCAAATGTTAGATGATTTAGATAAAGAGTTGCTAAAGCTTCTTCAAAAGGATAGCAAACAAACTAATAAAGCGCTTTCTTATGCTTTAGGGCTGTCCGTTACTGCGGTTTATGAACGTATTAGAAAGTTGGAAAAAAATGGCATCATAAGTAATTATGTTGCTTTAATAGATAAAAAAAAGGTAGATAAAGCTTTTGTTGCTTTTTGCCATGTAAAATTGGTGCAGCATTCTCAGGACTATGTTATGAAATTTGAGCGAGAAGTTCGTAAATTAGACGAAGTGCTAGAGTGTTACCATATTAGTGGAGACTATGATTATTTATTAAAGGTTCTTGTTAAAGATATGGAGGCGTTTCGAGATTTCATGGTAAAAAAGCTCACTAAAATAGATCATATAGGCAGTACACATAGTATGTTTATGATTAACGAAGTAAAACACACCACAGCAATAACATTATAATATGCAAAGCATAAGGTATAGACTTGTTGAGTTTTTTATCGTGTTTATTTTAATACCGATAAGTTTTGTATTAGAGTTTCAGCTATGGTTCAAATTAGCTATAGGATTATTTGGTTTTATTTATGTGGTTTATGTTTTATTAAAGGTTGAAAATAATAAGTTCAAAATAAGGCAGCATATTAACTGGACACAGTTTTGGCAGAGAACTCTTATAAAGCTTATTGTAATAGGTGTTATAACTACTTTGTATATGTATATAGTTGACCATAAAAATTTATTTGTAGTCATAAAGTCTAAGCCATTATTGTGGGTAGCAATTTTGTTTATATATTCTGTCTTTTCTGTATATCCACAAGAATTGGTCTACAGAACGTTTTTCTTTCAACGTTACGAATCCTTATTTAGAAGTAACGCCTTGTTTATTTTAGTGAATGCAGCCTTATTTTCTTTGGCACATATATTCTTTAGAAATACTCTGGTTATGATACTCACATTTGTAGGTGGTATTTTATTTGCATTAACATTTCGGAAAACAAAATCAACACTTTTAGTTTCTGTAGAACATGCTATTTATGGCTGTTGGCTTTTTACGGTAGGCATGGGTGAGATGTTAGGTTTTCCGACCTAAGGCTTTAAGAGATATTTAGTAGTATTTCAATAAACTATATTGTATTTTTGTGGCTCACTAAAGAATAGATGAGACTACTTTTTGTTGTATTGTTTTTTGTTTGTTGCAATCTTAGCGCACAACAGCACCCAGTTGGTATAAAAATAGGAGGTAACCTTGCAAGTCTTGCAGGTGATGGTACATTAGATTTATCATCATTAGTTAATTTTCATGCTGGATTTTTTATGGAGATTGATATAACTAAAGATGTGAAAGTTCAGCCTGAATTGTTATTCACAGTTTATGGTTTTGAGTTGAGTGAAGGTGAGAATAAAAGCGTAAGACTAAATTATGTTGCTTTACCAGTAATGGCAAAGTATTATTTGTCCGAAACATTTAGCCTAGATGCAGGTCCACAAGTAGGTCTGTTGGTCACAGCAAAAAACGGAACAGGTTCTTTGGCTGATGTAAAAGCAGATTTTTTTGATAGAGACTTTGGTATTAACTTAGGAGCTAGTTATGCAATTTCCAATAAGGTTAGCGCGTCTTTGCGTTACTATTTTGGTTTAACAGATGTTACCAGAGTAGAAACGAAAAATCAAAATAGAGCATTTCAATTATCATTACAATTTAAAATAAAATAAAATATATGAATTCTTACGATGTAGCAGTAATAGGTTCTGGTCCTGGTGGTTATGTAGCAGCAATACGCTGTGCGCAACTAGGTATGAAAACTGCAATTATTGAAAAATATTCTACACTAGGAGGTACATGTCTTAATGTAGGATGTATTCCAAGTAAAGCCTTATTAAGTTCTTCGCATCATTACGAAGAAGCTACAAAACACTTTGAAGAACACGGTATAGAAATACCAGGAGAAATTAAAGTAAATCTTGAAAAGATGATAGCGCGTAAGCAAGCTGTTGTTGACCAAACCACAGGAGGCATAGATTTCTTAATGAAGAAAAATAATATTGATGTTTACGAAGGTTTAGGATCTTTTAAAGATGCTACACATATTAAAATTGAAGGAAAAGATGCTGGCGAGATAGAAGCTAAAAATACCATTATAGCCACAGGTTCTAAGCCATCAAACCTTCCTTTTATCAATATTGATAAAGAACGAATTATCACATCTACAGAAGCTTTAAAATTAAAAGAAGTACCAAAGCATTTAATGATTATTGGAGGTGGAGTAATTGGTTTAGAGCTAGGACAAGTTTACCGTCGTCTTGGTGCTGAGGTGACTGTAATTGAGTATATGGACAGAATTCTACCTACCATGGATGCAGGTTTGTCTAAAGAGCTTAATAAAGTCTTTAAAAAAGCAAAATGCAGCATGATGGTGTCTCATAAAGTTCAGTCTGTAGAACGTAATGGAGATGAAGTTGTAGTTAAGGCTGAAAACAAAAAAGGAGAAGTTGTAGAGTTTAAAGGAGATTACTGTTTAGTATCAGTTGGTCGTCGTCCATATACAGATGGATTAAACGCAGAAGCTGCAGGAGTAAAACTTAACGACAGAGGACAAGTAGAAGTTAATGAGCATTTACAAACCAATGTGTCTAACATCTATGCAATAGGAGATGTTGTTAAAGGAGCAATGTTAGCACACAAAGCTGAAGAAGAAGGTGTTTTTGTAGCTGAAACTTTAGCAGGTCAAAAACCGCATATAGATTACAACCTAATTCCTGGAGTAGTTTATACTTGGCCAGAAGTTGCAGCAGTAGGTAAAACAGAAGAAGAATTAAAAGAAGCAGGTACTGAATATAAAGTAGGTCAGTTTCCGTTTAGAGCTTTAGGAAGAGCCAGAGCAAGTGGAGATATTGATGGCTTTGTAAAAATATTAGCAGATAAAACTACAGACGAAGTTTTAGGCGTACACATGATTGGTGCACGTTGTGCAGATTTAATAGCAGAAGCAGTAACAGCAATGGAGTTTAGAGCATCTGCAGAAGATATATCTAGATACTCTCACGCTCACCCAACCTTTGCAGAAGCTGTTAAAGAAGCTGCATTAGCAGCAACAGACGATAGAGCGTTACATGTTTAAATAGAAATATTATTATTTAAATTTGTTTCAGAATCAAAAAAGCGGACTCAAAATGGTTCGCTTTTTTGTTATTAATTTTTTACAAATGAACCTTCAACCCTTAAAAATACCTTCAGGCTGGTCAGTTGATTGGAATTTGTTAACCGATACAGATCCAACGGAAGACACTATAAACGACTTTACAGGTAGTTCTTTATTGCTTATCAGTTCGCATACACGACTAAAAGCTATTGATGTATCATGGCGGCCAGAGGGAGACATTAACGGTGCATACCAACTACAGGTTATTTATTTACTTCCAAAATTCAATACAAAAACCAATACACTTGATTATGAAGGTGTTTGGGAGGCACCAGAGTTAGAATTTTCTACCAAAAACCGATTAGAACTAGTTGATAAGTTAAATCATCTACTGTTTTATTTAAAGCCTTATACAGATACACGCATTTTGCTAAAACCTGGTGTTGTAGATGAGCCTAATGAAGCTATAAGACAAGAGTTTTTAACCAATGGTTTAACAGAAGAAATTGCAGAAAAAATATTGTCGTCTAACCATAAAAAACTTCAAGAGTTAATTCTGGATTGTGCAGATGTTTCAAAAGTTATTGTGGAAACATTAATGCAATCAGGTGCAAGTAGAGGAGTTAAGAATAAAGCTAAACAAATACTTTCCAGTAAACGCTTTAAGTAAAGTAAAAGGATTATAACTCTTGCATTAAATCAATAATTCTTAATCGCTTGGCATAGCTGTCTTCGTTAACATCTCTAACAAAACAATAGGCGCTAATAGCTTCGTTTTCTACCTTTTCTTTCAGTTCTTCAACTGTATTTGGTCCAAATTCTTTAGATTTAGAAATGTAGTAGAATTCGTGTTTGTGTATAACCTTATTAACCTTCTTTTTGTATTTTGTTTTTAAGTATTCCTGAATGTCTTCAATAGAATTTAGTTCTTCAGAGTAATTTGTAGTATTTATATACATGGCAAACTCTTCCTTGTCCTGATGATTTAAAACTAAAATATCATCGTCCTTAAAATAAGCCTTAACAGTAATAACACCGTCTTCAGTTTCTATAGTAAAAATGTTGTGAATGCTTATAGTCCAAGATGTTGTAATGGTAGCATCTTTCCTCTCGATTTCTAGGATATTATCATCTCTAAAGGTGTAAATAGCTTTCTTTTTAGAAATACCATTTACCAAAACCCATTGCTGATTTATAAAATGAGAATCGTGATGACGATCGTAATCAAACGGTTTTAAATTAGGGATGGTATTATGAAGATATGCACTCATTAAGCAGTTAATAACATAGTCTAGAGACTATGATAACGATAGATTTGGACTTTTATTTACCTAAAGTTAATAATTTTCAAGATGATTTAAAACATCTTTCTTGTAACTTCGACTAATAGGTATTGCTTTTCGATTAACTGTAACCTCTTCATTTGTAAAGGATTCAATTTTGTTTAAGCTTACGATATAAGACCGATGAATTCTTAAAAAATCTTTTTGAGGTAGTTTAGCTTCAATAGCACTTATTGTTTCTCTTGTAACGATGCATTGATCTTTAAGGTGAATTTTAATGTAATCGCTCAAACTTTCGATATAAAGGATATCGCTAAAAGTAATTTTTAGCATACGTCTGTCTGACCTCACAAAAATGAAGTCATTATTATCTGTAGGTTTTAATTGAATGTCTGATTGAACTGTATTGACTTCAAAATAACGATTTACGGCTTTTAGCAATCGCTCAAAAGGTATAGGCTTTAATAAATAATCTACAGCTTGAAGATCAAAGCCCTCTACAGCATAGTCTCTGTAAGCGGTTGTAAAAATTATTTTTATGTTTTTATTGATGGATTTAGCAAAGGCTATGCCTGAGATTTCCGGCATGTTAATGTCTAGAAAAATCAAGTCAACGTCATTATTATTTATAAAATTAAACGCTTCAATGGCATTTTTACAATGTGCAATGACTTCAATATTTTGTATTTGAGCTAAGTGTGTGGCAATGATGTCTCTAGCCATACTTTCGTCATCAACTATAATACAAGAAATAGGTTTAGTCATTAGTATGCTTAGAGTTTATATTCAGTTTTAAATCTACATAAAACATAGAATCATCCTGATTGATATTTAAATCATATCTGTTAGGATACAACAGTTCTAATCGTTTTTTTATGTTTTGTAATCCAATACCTTCATTGTAATTGTTTGTATTAGATTTACTGTTACTGATTTTAAAATCAATAGTTTCGGCAGTCGCAACTAAGTCTATATTTATCGTTAAAACACCATCTTTTAAAGTGCCATGCTTGAAGCTATTCTCTACAAAAGGAATAAATAGCATTGGTGCAATATGAATAGTCTTTGATTGAATATCTTTTGAAAACGAAACATTTAAGGTGTCACTAAATCGCGTTTTTTCTAAAGCAATATAATCTTCAATATGATGTATTTCTTCTTCTAAACTTACAAAAGGTTTATCGACTTGGTAGAGCAAGTAATCTAGTAGGTTAGATAATTTTAAAATCATTTCTGGTGTATCATCAGATTTTTTTAGCGCAGAACCATACATTGTATTTAATGTATTGAATAAAAAATGAGGATGAATCTGCATTTTTAAATATTTGAGTTCCTGCTCTTTTAGTTTCAGTTGTGTTTCTAAAATTTTTGTTTCTAGTTTTTTTGTAATTTGACTTTGCTTTAGGTTGAGTTTTAAAAGTTTGAAGGCACTCACTACAATAACTATTAGATAAATACTGGTGATAATAAACAAAGCACTTTTACCTATAGCATTCATCTTTTCAAATTTAAAATTTGTGAGATAGGCCAAAGCAAAAAATATTGAAAGGCATATCCCAAAAACCGAAATAATTACGGTATACAAGCTATAAATACAGAATTGTACATAACGCTTGGTGATTAAGTAATCTGGAATAAGCTTATAAATAGAGACATAAGTTGTTGCTATAGTTATAGGCATTAAAAACAACGAGAAATAGATAACTTTGCTATCTAGAGAATTATCAACATCAAATACTGAAGCAAAAAGGAGAAGCACTAAAATCCAAAATATAATATGCAGGAGTACTTGTTTTATTCTTAAGATAAGGACGTTGTTCAATGCTTAAATAATGATGATAATACAATAATAACCTAAATTTAAATAGAAACTATCTTTTGTAGACGAATGACGGATTTAGTTATGGTTTTAACATTAAGGTTATAACCATAGCTAAAATGGTAATTCGTCGCATTTCAAATTTTTAAGACAATACTTACTGTAAGTTTGTTTTAAGTTTAACCATTAAATTAAAAAATATGTTTTCATTAATTCTTTTAGGAAATCGCTTGCAAGAAGGTGGGCCAGCAATGTATATTATATTATTAGTCTTTCTGCTTTCATTAATCTTTGTCGTTATCGCCTTCGTAAAAAGAAAGAAAGACAGTTTAGTGGCCCAAAAAATGATTAGCCTAGCTGCTGAGTGCAGTCTCATTGCCTTGGTAGTTGGATGTTTGGCATCAGTTGTAGGAATTATACAGTTGTTTGATATGGTAGAATCCCTTGGAGATGTAAACCCAGCATTATTTTCAGGTGGTCTAAAGGTGTCTTTACTGACAATTACATTTGGGTTGTTTTCATTTACAGTGGCACGTATTGGTATTTTGACTTATAAATGGAGTTTAAAACCAAATGAAACCAACTAAAAGAAGTCTCATGAGATTTTATTTAAAAAGAAGAAGATTACTAGATCCAAAACTTTTATCAGTATTAACTATTGTTTTTATGTGTTTTTCTTGTAATGAAGCACCAAGCTCTACAAGTAAAACGGATAGCGAATTAATAATGAAAATCAACGCTGTACAAGAGCAGATCATGGTGCAAGGTAATATTACAGAAAACGAAGAGCAGGCTTTGTTAAGTTTATGTAGTATAATATCCCATAATGATGGTTTAGCAAATTATGATTCTAATAGTAGAATGGTGCTTAAAGATGTAGAATTAGCACCGATTTATAAAGGCTGTGAAAAATTGTCAATAGAGGAAACAAGAAAATGTTTTAATAACAAAATTTCAACATTTGTAGAACAGGAGTTTAATTTAAGTCTGTCTAAAGTTTTAAACCTTTCAGAACCAAAACATGTTGATGCTTTTTTTATAATTGATGAAAACGGAAAAGTCACTGGCATGAAAGTTAGAGATGCTGAAGTAACTATTCAAGCAGAAGTTTTAAGGGTTCTTAGAAAGATGCCAGAAATGAAACCAGCCTTACATAATGGAAAGCCAATTTCTGTTTTGTGTTCAATTATTATCAAATATGGAAATGAAATAGAGGTCGATGCTGTTTATATTCCAGAAATACCTGATGATTTAGAATTAAATAATTAATTATTGTAGCTAGAAAAAGTATTATTTAAAAGCGAACCTTAAAAAGTTCGCTTTTTTTATATCTAGAAATTAAATTCATTAATTTTGTAAAAATTTTCTTATGGAAGAGCTAACATTAACAACACCAGCACTTTTGTTTTCAGCTATATCTTTAATTATGTTGGCTTATACCAATAGATTTTTGGCTTATGCTGCAATCATAAGAAACCTTAGTGATAAGTATTTAGAACGAAAAGAAGTAGTGTTAATTAGACAAATTAATAACTTAAAACTAAGATTGAATCTTACAAGATGGATGCAAATCTTGGGTATCTCCAGTCTATTACTCTGTGTGCTAACAATGTTTTTAATTTATATAGATCAGCACAATGCGGCAGTTTGGATATTTGGATTTGCTTTGTTGCTACTTATTTTGTCTTTAGCGTTATTAATACGAGAGATCCAAATTTCAACATTGGCGTTAGAGCATCATCTAAAAGATATGGAAGACCAAATAAGTGAGTAAAATTTTATAAATTTAATTGTGACCTGTTAAAAAACTATGTGTCTTAAACGTATAACCAACCAAGTTAAAATAGAATTTACAAAGAAAATTGACTAAAGACGCAATTCATAGCCTAACCGATGAAGCGCTCGTAGAAGCAATCGTTAAAACCAACGACACTATGTTGTTCGAGGTGCTGTACGACAGATATGCTACTATGGTGTACAATAAGTGCTATGGTTTTGCTAATGGTGTCGATGAAGCTAAAGATTTAACACAAGACGTTTTTTTGAGAGTCTTTATTAAATTAGCTAGCTTTAAGGGTAAATCTAAATTTTCAACTTGGCTTTACGCATTTACATATAATCATTGTGTAAATTACGTAACCAGAAATACAGCAAAAAAGATTGAAAAACAATCTGTAAGTTCTGAAAATGTTGATATTCAAAATATAGGTGAGGAAGTAGATTCTACGCGTGAGTTTGAAAGTATGCGAGTAGATCAATTGAAGAAAGTGATGGAGCTGATTTCACCTGAAGAAAAAATGATACTATTACTAAAGTACGAAGATAATTTAACCATTAAAGAATTATCAGAAGCTTTAGAGATTGGTGAGAGTGCAGTTAAAATGCGCCTAAAAAGAGCAAAAGAAAAACTTGTACGTAAGTACGAAAATTATACGAAAGATGGAGAATCCATTTAAACAAATAAACCAGCCTTTAAAAGAGGTTCCAGCAGAGCTGAAAAGCAAAGTCATGCACGACATTGCTATGGCGAAGCTATTTATGGAGCTGGCTGAGTTATTCTCGTATAATATTGGCCACATTATAGATAGTGTAACGGCTAGCAGAAAAGAATAGATACTTAACACCCTAACAAAAAACGAATAAGTATGGATAAGGTAAACGAATTTTCAGATGTTGCATTAAAATCGCTAACCAATATTTGGTTTGAGATTACTAAAATATTTCCAAATATAATAGGTGCTTTTATTGTTTTGGTTATCGGTTGGATTGTAACCAAGCTGGTAGTTAAGATTATTAAAAAGGTACTTAAGGTAGTTAAAGCAAATAAATTAGACGATAAGCTTAATGATATTGAAATTATTGAAGGCAAAAAGCTAAATTTCGATACAGTAAAGGTGGTCTCTAATATTGTTAAATACTTAATGTATATGATAATATTTGTTACTGCTTCAGATATTATGGGCTTAGACATTATAACAGAACAGATTAGTAATCTGCTTTCTTACATTCCACAGTTATTGTCTGCAATAGTTATTTTCGTAATTGGTTTATTATTCGCAAATTTTGTAAAGAATGGATTAAAGTCTCTTTTTGAGTCAATGGATCTTTCTGGCGGAAAAATGATTAGCCAAGTGGTATTTTTCTTAATGCTAACTTTTATTGGCGTAACAGCTTTAAATCAGGCAGGTATTGATACTGAAATTATTACAAACAATATCAACATGATTATTGCAGCATTCTTATTAGCATTTGCAATTGCTTTTGGTTTAGGTGCAAGATTAGTAGTTGGTAAGCTAATGCAAACATTCTATGCAAGAAAGATGTTTGAAGCAGGTCAAAAAATTACATTTAACGGAGAAGCATATGAAATTGATGAGGTTAAGAGCATCTCTGTAATCTTAAAGAATTCTAAAGGAAAATTAATTGTTCCGATTAATGATTTAATGGAAAATCAAGTACAAATGCAGGATCAACTATAAGGTTAGGGTTATAGATTTTATTTACATAAAATGCGATCCTGCAGTACTTGACGTATAAGGACGACCTCTTCAATTTTTGAAGAGGTTTTCTTTTTTATCTCCGTTTCTTTTTATTGCGTTTATTATAATTTTTGTCACCTCTTGTTTTAGGTTTCTTGTATTTTTTAGCAATTTCTCTTCTATAAGAACCACCTAGGTTTACTTTTTTGTTTTTCTCTTTTTTCTCATGAAAAGCAGGTCCAGGTATATCTTCTGTGCTTCGTTTAGTAGGATTATTGCGCTCACGAATTTGAGGACGTTCCTCTTCAATCAGTTCAGTAGAAATTGTCACATCTTCAGGTAGTTCCACTAAATCAATTTTCATTTGCATTAAGCCTTCAATACGTTCTCTGGCTTCCTGTTCTTTCTCAGTAGAGAATAACAAAGCATTACCTTGTTTCTCGGCACGACCAGTTCTACCAATTCTATGCATGTAGTTTTCAGGATAGTCAGGTGTGTCAAAATTAATAACATGCGTAACATCATCAATATCTAATCCTCTTGCCATAACATCTGTAGCAACGAGTATGCGATGTTGCCCTTCACTAAACTGTTCTATACTTCTAAGTCTATAGTTTTGTGTTTTATTAGAATGAATTACGCATGAATCTCCTGGGAAAATCTCTTCAAGCTGATCAAATAAACGGTCAGCCATTTTCTTGTAAGCTACAAAAATCAGAACTCTAGAGTATTCACCTTTATCACTAAGTAACGATTCAAGTAAGTTGACTTTCGTATAAAAATTAGGAACATTATAGCGTTTTTGCTTTATATTTTCTAGAGGTGTACCAGAAACAGCAATCGATATCTTTGTCGGATTAATGAAAAAATCCGTAATCAATTCGTCAACATCAGCAGTCATTGTTGCAGAAAACATTATGTTTTGTCTGCGTTCTGGCAAGATGTCAAAAATATTCATTAGTTGATGTCTAAAACCTAGATCTAGCATCACATCAACCTCATCAATAACTAATTTTTGAATAGATTTAAGCTGTAACACTCTACTCACTGCTAAATCATAAAGTCTTCCTGGTGTTGCTACAATAATATCTAAGCCTTGAGCTACAGCTTGTTTTTGAGTATTAATATTTGTACCTCCATAAACACCTAAAACACGGTTATTAATGTATTTAGACATTTTTTCTATTTCGCTTACAACCTGTACAACGAGTTCGCGTGTTGGTACCAAAACTAAAACTCTTGGGTTGTCTTGTCTTGAGTATTTAAGATGACGCAGAATAGGTAACATATAAGCAAAGGTCTTACCAGTACCAGTCTGAGCGATACCTACCATATCTTTGCCAGAAGCAACAACATTAAAAGCTTCAGCTTGTATTGGAGTAGGACTCTCAAAGCCTAAGTCTTCAATAGCATTGTATAAAGGTGTGTTTAGATTTAAGTCTTGAAACGTCACTACTATAGATTTTGTGCAAAGCTACTATTAATTATCTAATCAGTTTAACAAACTATTATTAACTGTAATACTATAGGTGGCAATAAACGTTTTATTTGGCCCTAAAGAGATAATACCTTCCTTATTTTCAATTTGTTGATTAGTGTCTTCTGCATCTGCAATACCAATCCAAGGCTCAATACAAACGTATGGTGCATTTGGTTTTGCCCAAATACCTAAAAATGGAAACCCTTCAAACTTTACATTAAGAATTTCACCTTTTTCTTGATGTTTTAATGCTACCTGTCTCGATTTTAATTCTTTGAAAATTAAAGCATCTTCGTTAAATAAATCTCCATGAAGATTAATATGTTTTGGAGTATCAAAAACTGCTTTGGTTTTTTCTGTAACCAATCCGTTTTCCATGTTTAAAAGATAAGATTGGCTAAATTCTTCATTTTCAAATTCCAAAAAATAATCGGTATATAATTCATCTTTAAACAAAGGGCAAGCAAAAGCAGGATGCCCTCCAAGTGAAAAATACATAGTCTTTGAATCTAAATTTTTAACTGTGTGATGTATCAAAAGTTCATTACCCTTAAGCTCAAAAGAGATTAAAAATTCAAATTCAAAAGGGTAAATAAGCCTCAGTTGATTATTTGATTTAAGCTGAAATGTAATTTCCGAATCTGAACTGGAAATTACATTAAAATCTTCATTATGCCTTACAAAACCATGCTTGGGCATGTTGTATTGGTTTCCATCAAAGAAATAGCTATCATTTTTCATGGCTCCAATAATTGGAAACAGATTTGGTGCATGACTTCCCCAAACATTTGGATTAGCTTCCCAAATAAACTCAATATTGTTTTTTACGGAATTAATGCTGCACAATTCAGCACCTTTTGATTTTATTTCAACTTTCAGTAGGTCGTTTTCTAAAAATGGCATGGTTTTTATTTTTTATTGAAAGATACAATTCTTCTACGCTAGAAAATGTATTCTCATTATTTTTACAAAATTATTTTACTCGGTTGAGAAGATCACACAAACAAAGTATAAAAAATCAAGAAGCTTTTAAACTACAATTGTTGTATTGGGCACAACAATTTGATGATGTTGTTTGGTTAGATTCTAATGATTATAAGGCGCAATATAGCAGCTATGATGCTGTATTGGCAGTTGATGCCTTTACAAGTTTACAAACCGATTTTATTGAAGCTTTTGAGCGCTTAAAAGAATACCAGCAAACAGTTAACGACTGGATTTTTGGGTATTTAACTTATGATTTAAAAAATGCAACAGAAGATTTAAAATCTAATAATTATGATGGATTAGGATTTCCGGATTTGTATTTTTTTCAACCAAAAAAACTAATTTTAATTAAAGACAACATTGTAGAGTTTCAATATCTAAAAATGGTAGATGATGAGATAGAAGGTGATTTTAATAATATAATGAATTGTCATTGCGAGGAACAAAGTAACGTGGCAATCTCTCATAACCCAATTAAAATAAAACTCAGAATTCACAAAGACGAATACTTTGAAAAAGTCAACACAATGTTGACTCATATTCACAGAGGTGATATTTATGAAGCTAATTTTTGTCAGGAGTTTTATGCTGAGAATTCTACCATAAATCCAATAGAGACTTATAAAAAGCTAAACAAAATATCCAAACCACCTTTTGCAACGTTCTTTAAGTCTTTTGATAAATATTTGTTGTCTGCATCGCCAGAGCGTTATATAAAAAAGATAGGAGATAAGGTTATTTCGCAACCTATAAAGGGTACCGCAAAACGCTCAACAAATAAAGAAGAAGATAAGCAATTAGCAGAGGCGTTATCTAATGATCCTAAAGAGCGTAGTGAAAACATTATGATTGTAGATTTAGTACGAAACGATTTGTCTCATACAGCAACAAAGGGAAGTGTACAGGTGGAAGAATTGTGTAAAGTGTACTCCTTTTTACAAGTACATCAAATGATATCTACCATAACTTCAAAAGTTTCAGAAAATATACATCCTGTAGATATCATAAAAACTACATTCCCAATGGGAAGTATGACAGGAGCACCAAAAATCTCAGCAATGAAAATCATTGAAGACCTAGAGGAAACTAAACGAGGATTATATTCTGGTGCAGTAGGTTATTTTACACCAGAAGGCGATTTCGACTTTAATGTAATTATCAGAAGCATTCTTTACAACGAGACCAAAAAATATGTGTCTTACTCAGTTGGTAGTGCCATTACAGCAAAGAGCAATCCTCTTAGAGAATACGAAGAATGTTTGGTTAAGGCCAAAGCAATGCGAGAGGTGTTGGAAAATTAGATCATTAGATAGTAAGACTCCTAAGCCTTCAGAAGCTTTCTAATAGTAACATTATCTAACTCATCTAAACATCTAACAATCTAACAGATCCAATAAAACTTATTCCAAATGACTTCTAAAACTCTTTTTTACTTTATCGAAAATTAACTCAACACGCGAAGTTGCTATATTCTTAATTTTAGCAATATCATCAAAATCTAGATTACCAAAAATGTATAAATCTACAATGTTAGAGATATTAATTGGCAGCCAACTGTAAAAACGACCAAAGACTTTAGGTGATTGGGTTTTAGATAAATTTTCAAGCTCAAAAGCTCTTAGGATAGAGGTTTCCTTATCTTCATATAAGTACAATTCATTGTCCATATCTTGTCTATAAGAAATATCATTGAGCTCAGTATTTAGAATTAAATCCAAATCAGCATCTATGGTGTAATCTTCACCAAGTTTGGCAATTTCATGCTTTCTAATTTCATCTGTACTAATAGTATTCTTATGAAAGACTTCCTTCTTAAATAGTTCGTTCATATAATTATCTACAAGTTTAAAAAGCTCAAGTTTAATAGCCATACGTTCAGCTTCTATATTAAAACCATTGCTGTATAATTGTATGATACATTCATCAATAATACCATTAGACGAATACATGTTTTTAGGTAAAATACCTGTGGATTCTGCAATGTAAATTCTATGCTTTACATAAGGATGCAAATGTGGCACTGCAGAAAGTACTTTTTTATCAAAAGCAGTTTGTGCAGACTTTGACGATAGTTCTTTAAAAGTGCTCATAACCATTGTTTTAAAGTTATTTCTCTAAAGTTACTAATAAACAAAACAACACTGCATGATAATTATCATTTTTAACTAATGGTAAGCGCAGTACATTATTGTATCTTTACGCTATGTTTAGTGCGTTTTCATCTCATATTAATAATCGTTTTTCGTTTTTGAAAAATGCCAAATCTGTCATTGCCATTTCTGGAGGTATTGACAGTGTGGTGCTTGCACATTTGTGTCACAAACTCAATTTTAATTTTGCTTTAGCACATTGCAATTTTAATTTAAGAGGAAAGGAAAGCGATGCAGATGAAGCCTTTGTTTTAGAATTAGGAGAGCAATTAGATGTTGAAGTTTTTATTCAGAATTTTGATACGGAAGTCTATGCTGAAGAAAACAAATGTTCTATTCAGATGGCAGCACGTGAGTTACGATATGATTGGTTTTCTGAATTAGCGCAACAGCTAAACTTCGATTACATCTTAACTGCGCATCACGCAGATGATAATCTCGAAACCTTTTTAATTAACTTCACCAGAGGCACAGGACTTAACGGTTTAACAGGAATTCCCGAATTGAATGGAAACATTGCTAGACCCTTATTGCCATTTTCGAGGGAAACGATAGAAGCATACGCCAAAAGTGAAAACATTACTTGGAGAGAGGATAGTAGTAATTCTTCGAGAAAATATCTAAGAAACAAACTGCGTCACGATGTGGTGCCGATTCTTAAGGAAATTAATCCAAATGTTTTAGATAGTTTTCAGAATACTTTATCAAACCTCAAGGAAACCGAAACTATGGTTAGCCAAACTATTCATGGTTTTTTGGGTAGAGCAATAGCTAAAGTTGAAGGCAATACTGTAACCTATAATATTTCAGAATTTAAAAATCAAAATAATCCTAAAGCATTCTTATACGAAGTTTTCAAAAACTGTGGTTTTACCGAATGGAACGACGTTGCAAGTTTATTAGATGCCGAAACAGGAAAGTACATAGCTTCTAATACACATAAACTCACTAAACATCGTGAATTTCTAATTCTAACAAACTGTCATTCTGAACTTGTTTCAGAATCTCAAGACTCACTTAGCTTTTCAAAATCTGATATTGAAAAAGATAAAGTTAAAACACCAATTGGCATATTACTTTTTGATGAAGCAAATACCATAAAAGACAATTCGAAAACTGAAATCTACGTAGATGCAGTTAAGCTCAAAGATCCCTTAGAACTTAGAAAATGGCAAACCGGAGATATTTTTCATCCTATTGGTATGAAAGGAAAGAAGAAAGTAAGTAAATACCTAAAAGATGAAAAGTTAACACCAATTGAAAAAGAGAGTACTTGGGTTTTAATATCAGAAAATAAAATAGTTTGGGTTGTTGGAAGAAGAGCAGATGACCGTTTTAAGGTGACAAGCCAAACCAAGAAAATTTTAAAAATAGAATTAAAATAATGCTGTCATTCCTGCGTATGCAGGAATCCATTTATAATATGACATTAAAAGGAAACATCGTAGATATCCAAAATCGCAGTATCTACAAGGGAGAAATCACCATAGAAAATGGTAAGATTAAATCAATTGAAAAAAAAGACTGTGACGAAAACCACTATATCTTGCCAGGCTTTGTAGATGCACATATTCATATTGAAAGCTCTATGTTAGTGCCAAGTGAGTTTGCGAAAGTTGCTGTAAAACATGGTACAGTGGCTACAGTTTCCGATCCACATGAAATAGCCAATGTGCTTGGTGTAAAAGGTGTGGAATTTATGATAGAAAACGGGAAACAAACGCCTTTTAAATTCAATTTTGGTGCACCAAGTTGTGTGCCTGCTACAAGTTTTGAATCGGCTGGAGCTGTTATAGATTCCGATGACATAAAAAACTTAATGGCAAATCCAGATATTAAGTATCTCGCGGAAATGATGAACTATCCAGGAGTCATTTACGACGATGCTGAAGTTTTAAAAAAGATAGAATGGGCAAAATATTACAACAAGCCTATAGATGGTCATGCACCAGGTTTGCGAGGTGAGGATCTAACCAAATATATTTCTGCAGGTATTTCCACTGACCATGAGTGTTTTACCTATGACGAAGGCTTAGAGAAACTTCAAAAAGGCATGAAAGTAATCATTAGAGAAGGTAGTGCAGCCAAAAATTTTGAAGCATTGATAGACTTGCTAGATAATCATTATCAAAACATGATGTTCTGTAGTGATGATAAGCATCCAGATGATTTGTTGGTTGGCCATATTAATCAACTTTGTGCAAGAGCAGTTGCAAAAGGCAATGACATTTTTAAAGTTCTTCAAGCTGCTTGTGTTAATCCTGTTAAGCATTACAATTTAGATGTCGGCTTGTTGCAAGTTGGAGATACAGCAGATTGTATTGTGGTTGAAGATTTAACCGAATTTAAAACCCTTCAAACGTATATTAATGGCGAATTGGTTTATGATAAAGGTGAATCTAAAATAGAACATGTCAATTTCGTTATACTCAATAATTTTAATACTGAAAAGAAACAAACCTCAGATTTTCTAATTCAATCTAAAAAATCTAATCTGTCTAACGAATCTAACCCATCTAAAATTAGAGTTATAGAATGTTTAGACGGAGAATTGGTTACCAATCAAATCATTGAAAATACCACAGTTATAGATGGCAATCTTGTTTCAAATACAGAAAACGACATCTTAAAAATGACTGTCGTTAATCGTTATCAAAACGATAAACCAGCGATAGCATTTATAAAGAATTTTGGACTTAAAGAAGGTGCGATTGCAAGTTCTGTTGGTCATGATTCTCATAATATTATTGCGGTTGGAGTATCTGATGATGCCATTTGCAAAGCTGTTAATCTGTTAATTGAAAATGAAGGAGGTATTTGTGCAGTAAGTAATACAGAGCAAAAAGTAGTCGCATTGCCTGTTGCTGGTATTATGAGCGATAAAGATGCCGAAACTATTGGAAAACAGTATTCAGAATTAGATAAAATGGGTAAAGAACTAGGTAGCAAACTTCACGCACCATATATGAGCTTGTCATTTATGGCATTGTTAGTAATTCCATCTTTAAAACTGAGTGATAAAGGACTGTTTGATGGAGGTGAGTTTGAGTTTACGGATTTACAGGTTAGTTTGTAAGTTGTATTTTTATTCTGTAAGGTTTTTATAGATTGTAATTATACCTCCAACGAAAATTAATGATCCACCTATAATCATTAATTCTTTATTGTCTATTTTACCATCACCATCTTCATCACCCAATATAAAAGTACAAGTTAGTATTAAGGCAACACCAATATAAATCAAATAATCTGCAATTTTATAAATTCTATTTTTCATTATTAGTTTCTTTTATATCCAAATATAAGTGTGTTTATCTTTTATACTATTTTTTTGACTAAAATACCTTTTTCTAAGTTTAGTTTATTGATGATATTTAACAAAATCTTACAAAACAAATCTATTATCTTTAAACTTTCAAAAAAGATCCAGCCAAATTATGATTAAGAATTTCACACTTGTTTTAGTACTATTTATTGCATTCGTAAGTTGTAAAGAAGAAAAACACCAGGCACTCGAACATCCTGAAACTGAAAAAGCAGAAGATACTTTTGTAAAGGATAATTATGCCAAAAAAGAGGTCATGATTACCATGAGAGATGGTATTAAGTTACATACAACAATCTATTCACCAAAAGATACGTCCAAGACTTACCCAATCTTAATGATGCGTACTCCTTACAGCTGTAGACCTTATGGAGAAGATGAATACAGAAGTAAGATAGGACCAAATAAATACCTTATGGTAGAAGGTAATATCATGGTGTATCAAGATGTTCGTGGTCGATGGAATAGTGAAGGAGTTTATGATAATATGCGAGCTTATATTCCAAATAAAACAGGAACACAAACCGATGAAGCCAGTGATACTTACGATACCATTGAATGGTTAATTAATAATGTTGAAAATAACAATGGCAAGGTTGGTACATATGGTATTTCGTATCCAGGATTTTATACCACGTATTCATTGTTAGATGCGCATCCAGCTTTAAAAGCAGCATCTCCACAAGCATGTATTGGAGATTTCTTTTTTGATGATTTTATTCATAATGGTGCGTATTTGTTAAGTTATTGGCGAGCAACGTCTGTTTTTGGTTATATGAAAGATACACCAACAACAGAGTCTTGGTACGAATTCCCAGATATAGGTACCGAAGATCAGCATCAGTTTTTCTTAGACAACATGCCTTTGAGTAAATTGAATAAATTTTACGACAGCACCAATGTGTTTATGGAACAATTAAAAACACATGTTACTTACGATGATTTTTGGAAAAGTAGAGGTATAATTCAGCATTTAAAGGATATAAAGCCAGCAACAATGATAGTAGGTGGTCAATTTGATGCTGAAGATTTATATGGTCCTTATAATACATATGAAAGCATTGAAAACAATAGTGATAATTACAACACTGTAGTTTTCGGACCTTGGAGTCATGGAGATTGGGCAAGAACTAAAGAGCGTCAAGTTGTGGGTAATATTCACTTTGGAGATGGTATTTCAGACTATTTTCAAAAAGAAATTGAAACAAAATTCTTTAATCATTTCTTAAAAGGTGAAGGAGATGGGAAAACTGGATTGCCAGAAGCACATATGTTTAATACTGGTACAAAATCATGGCAATCTTTTGAAAGTTGGCCACCACAAAATACTGTTAAAGAAAGTTACTTTTTACAACCATACGAGCACTTAACGCAGCGAGCTACTAGAAACATCGCAACTTCAGATTTTATAAGCGATCCAAAGAAACCAGTGCCTTACACTGAAGATATTAAAGTTGGGTTTACACCAAGAAAATTCATGACAGACGATCAACGTTTTGCATCAAGACGCCCTGATGTCTTAACGTTTGAAACCGAAGTTTTAGAAAATGATATTACGCTTGCAGGTGATATTTTAGCGAAACTAAATGTGTCCACAACAGGTACAGCAGCCGATTGGATTGTAAAGGTTATTGATGTTTATCCTGCGGATACTAAACCAGAAGAAGGTACTGATGACGTTCAAGATCATTTAAAGTTGAGTAATTACCACATGATGGTACGTAGTGAAGTGTTAAGAGGTCGTTTTAGAAATAGTATGGAAACACCTGAGCCTTTCGTACCAAACAAAAAGACAGCAGTAAATATTAAGTTGCAAGATGTGTTTCACACGTTTAAAAAAGGACATAAAATTCAGGTGCAAGTACAGAGTACATTCTTTCCTTACATAGATGCGAATCCTCAGACCTATGTGGATAATATTTTTGAAGCCAAAGAATCAGATTTTAAAGTGCAAACGCACAAGGTGTTTAATGATTCGTCTATAGAGTTTACGGTTTTAAAGTAGTACTATCGTCACTTCGAGTGATTTTGAGGCACGAAAAATTGTATCGAGAAGTTTTTGATTAATAAAGTTTCAGATGGTTCTCGATACTAATTTTACACTCATAAAAGTGTAAAATTCACTCGAACTGACGAAATAATTACAGATTTTAGAAAATGCCAATAATAGAATCCACATACAAACCACCATTTTGGGCAAAGAAAAGCTTTGTGTCTACGGTGTTTTCAGGATTAGCCAGAACAGTGAATGGAGTGGCGCAAACTAGAGAACGTATTGAGTTAGAGGATGGAGATTTTATAGATTTGGATTGGAGTTATGCTCAACAATCATCAGACAAAGTAATTATTCTCTTGCATGGTTTAGAAGGTAATGCGCAACGACCATATATTACAGGATCAGTAAAATTATTCATTGAAAATGGAGTAGATGCTTGTGCTGTAAATTTTAGAGGTTGTAGTGGTGAGCCTAATCGTTTGTACAGAAGTTACCATTCTGGTGCTACGGAAGATTTGGAAGCGGTTATAAATCATATTTTAGAGAAAGACAAGTACAGCGAAATCTATATAAAAGGCATCAGCCTTGGTGCTAATATGGCTTTAAAATATGCAGGTGAGCGAGAACAATTACCAAAAGCACTAAAAGGTATTGTTGCTGTGTCCTCTCCATGCTATCTAAAAGGGTCGTGTGATGCCTTGATGAGTTTAAGAAATAAACACTATGCAATCAGGTTTTTGGCACATCTCAAAGACAAATTAAAGCCTAAGTTAAAACAGTTCCCTCAAGACATTTCAGTAGCAGATTTTAACTCAATTAATACCTTAGTGGATTTTGATGATGTCTACACGTCTAAAGCTCACGGATTTAAGAATGCCTTAGATTATTATGAACAATCTAGTAGTTTACAGTATTTGCCAAGCATTAACATTCCGACTTTAATTATCAATTCGCTTAACGATTCATTTTTGTCTGCTGAATGCTATCCTGTAAAAGACGCTAAAAATAATCCAAATATCTATTTAGAAATGCCAAAATATGGAGGGCATGTTGGTTTTATTGATAAAAAGAATGTGTATTACAATGAAAGACGCGCTTTGGATTTTGTTACAGAGTATGCTTAACTTTTTTTTGTAACTTACACATATCAAACCCTAAGACTTAAAAATAGTTCTTGTTGACTACAAACTAATTTTTAAGCCATGTCCGAAAATCAATCTACAGAGGTAAATCAGCCTCAGAAAGAAGAGCATACCAGTTATCCACCAATTGAGTTTATCAATAATGTAGTCATTGGTTTTGATAGGTTTCTGAAGTCTTCATATCTCAGCATTACTTTTATTGTTATTATCCTATTGTTAGTGCAGTCCTTAGATCAAGCTAATACATTATTAGTAGATATGATTGAAAAAGACAAGTTATCCTTGGTCTTATGCTTTGCGGTTATATCCTTTTTTGCGGCAGTTTTGTCTCATTATCCAATATATATTTATTATTCAAAAGATATTAATAATAGTAAGGATGTCCACTCATGGTATGCCTATAAATTATGGCTCAATTATTACATCTTTACTTATAAACGCTTAGATGATGATTATGAACAGGACTATAAGGCTAAATTTTTTAGGCAAGTATTAGGGCTGGTTATATTCTCAATTTGGCATTACTACATTTATCAAACATTTTATCCGAAGTTTGCTGTAACACTAGAAATTATTGGTGCTACAAAGTATTTGACCTTCGCTTTGGCTATCGTGCCAGTAGTGAGTCTCATTGTTCTGTTATATATGCTTAATAGGTATCAAACAGGAAAAAGAAACGCAAAAAACATTAATAAAACCTTGTACGATAGTATTGATGATAAACGTAAGAAGTTTACAAAAAGAGGTGCTTTTTCGCTTTTAGTCTTAATGGTCGTGGTGATTTTGGCTGCAATTTTAACCTTAGCATTACTAAAATTTAATTTACAAGGTTATTGGCTATTGCAAATAATGACATTTTTAATCACAATGCTTTATGTTTTGTTTCGAGTGTTTAGGGTGTATGTTATCTCCTATAAATTTAAGTTTTATCATATTAGCAATAGTGTAGGTTATTTAAGGTTTTATTTGGTTGTTTTCTTAGTGCTTGTTGCACATTTGGTTTATTCCAATTTAGCGGTTTACTTTAATTTTTGGTTGGCTAATGCGATGTTCATTTTATTATCCTGCTTCTTTATTATCTATTACATTCTAGCCTGTTCATTGAAGTACTATTTTGTTTTAGATGTACTAAAAGATCAGAAGGAATACTTACTAAAAGTAAGAACCAAGAAGCCCAAAATTACTTCTGCAGGCTATTTAAATAACTCAATGCTCATAAAGAAAGAGAATCGAGAGAAACTTTTAAATTTAGATGATCAAAAGACGTTTGCAGAGCGAAGACGTCGTATTTCATCTGTTTTAACCATTCTGTTTTTAATCATTGTTGCTATATCATTAAATGCAGAAAAAAGCACTCATGAACTTGAAGTGTTTAACACCAATGGAGAAGCCTGTGAAACTATCGACGAGACAAAGAATTCTGTTAAAATGGATGCTTTTAAATCCAAAATTTTAGAGAATGTACCAGAAAATGAATCCATGTTGTTCGTAGCTGCTCATGGTGGTGGACTAAAAGCAAATATTTGGACCATGAAAGTGCTTAACGAAATTCAGAAAAAGTCAGAAGGTCAATTCTTTAATCAATCCGTTTCTCTGTCAGGAGCTTCAGGAGGCATGATGGGATTATCATTATACTCTGTTTTAAGCGGTAAATATCCAAATGACTTTAATGCTATTGCAGTTGACATAGATTCTGTGGCCTGTGAAAATTTTGCTTCAAGAGATGTTGCATTTACATTCGGTTACGATTTTGTAAGAAAGTTTGCGCCGTTTCATTTGTTGGGCAAATATAGAGATCGCTCATACTATGCCATGGCTCACTATAGGAATGTTCTAGAAGATAAAACCTCAATGACTCTAAGTAACACATCATTTAATACCTATTGGAAAGAAAATATATACGATACTAACAATAAATATTTCCCTTCGTTAATTGTTAACACAGCAAAAACTAATGGTAAGCGAGGCGTGTTTTATTCTATAGATTATGAAGGTGATATATTTTCAAATTCAGATAAATTATCACAGCTCAATGATGGTCATATTGCATTTTATGAAGCAGTATCGTCAACCAATAGATTTCCTGCTTTAAGTCCTGCAGCCAAGATAAAAGGCTATGGTCATTACATAGATGCAGGAGCTATAGACAACAGTGGACTTTTAAGTTCTTTGGATTTGTATACCTACTTTCAGAAAGACAACAGATTTAATAATAGAAAGAAGGTTTTTGTCGAAATTCTCAACGGAAAGAGTAGCTATATATGGTATCTCATCAAAGAGTTTGAAAAAACTATGAAAGCCAATGGAAAAACCTATGCAGAGCACATTTTTATTGATGAAATAGAACAAGACAATATAGTTGCAGATATTAAAACAGGTTTAAATCTTGATAAGATACCAAACTATTTAAGCGATATGTTAGAAGGTTGGCAAGACGATGGAATGATTACATACGTTCCTGTTTATCTGCCATTTCGTGTTATGATTAATGATGTAGAAGACTTTATTGGTGGTGATATTGAATGTGACACATTAAGAGGTGAATTAGAAGAGTTTTTAGACATTCAAAATAAAAGATTGGATGAAGATTTAAATGATACAGGTTCCGTTTGGAGTACTTATGAGCCTACTTTGGCAAGACATCTTAGTAAGAGTACTATCAAATATTATGATAATACTATAAAAGGTAAGATTATGTCTGAACAGATAAATAAAGTTTTAAAGTTGTTGAAAAAATAATTTATAAATATGATAGTACTTTTAGATAACGGTCATGGTGGTCTCATAAATGGAGAATATACCACACCAGGTAAGCGCAAGGATTGGGACGCAGACGGTATTATTTACGAAGGTGAATTTAACAGAGCCATTGTTGGTGGTATCATTGAGCAATTAACAGTGTTAAACATAAATTATGTAAATATTGCTCCAGAATATCGCGATGTACGATTAGAAACACGTGTCAATCGCGCTAATAAATATCCTGTAAGAAAAAGTTTTTATTTAAGTATTCATAGTAATGCTGGTGGAGGACATGGTAGTGAAATATTCACTTCACCTGGAAATACCAAAAGCGATAAGATAGCAACTATTTTTGGTGAAGCGTTTAAAGAAAAATTCCCTGACCGAAAACTACGAACAGACTTCTCTGATGGTGATTTAGACAAAGAAAGACGCTTCTATGTGTTGACCAAAACCAAAATGCCAGCCATCTTAACCGAAAGCTTCTTTATGGATAACTTAGACGAGTTTAAAACAATCCTAAATACAAGAAAAGGTCGGCAAAAAATTGTGGATTATCATGTAAAAGCAATTATTAGAGCTAGAGATGAAATTTTTGGATAATACTGAGTTATTGTTTTTCACTTAAAAACTTTTAGGATGTTTTTATAATTTTCCTACATTTAAGCAAATCAATTCTTTATGCTCAAAAAAGTTTTTGGAAGTGCCGTTTTTGGTGTTGAAGCTACAACGATTACAGTTGAAGTCAATGTAGATAAAGGTGTAGGTTATCATTTAGTAGGACTTCCAGATAATGCCATAAAAGAGAGCAATTACCGTATTGCGGCAGCTTTGCAAAATAACGGTTACAGAATTCCAGGAAAGAAGATTACTATTAACATGGCTCCAGCCGATTTGCGCAAAGAAGGTTCGGCTTATGACCTTACTTTAGCTGTGGGAATTCTAGCTGCATCTAACCAAATTAAAGCAGAAAATTTAGACGAGTATCTCATTATGGGAGAATTGTCTTTAGATGGAAGTTTACAACCTATTAAAGGCGCGTTGCCAATTGCAGTAAAGGCGAGAGAAGAAGGTTTTAAAGGTTTTATTTTGCCAAGCCAGAATGCCAAAGAAGCAGCAATTGTAAATGATCTTAAGGTTTATGGTGTGGATAATATTAAGCAGGTTATTAATCATTTTGATAAAGATGAAACCTTAGAGCAAACCATCATCAATACACGAGAGGAGTTTTATAAAAACCTAGATTTTCCTGAGTTTGATTTTGCAGACGTCAAAGGCCAAGAAAGCATAAAACGCTGTATGGAAATTGCAGCAGCAGGTGGTCATAATATTATTCTTATCGGTCCACCAGGATCTGGTAAAACGATGTTGGCAAAGCGTTTGCCAAGTATTTTGCCACCAATGACCTTGCATGAAGCGTTGGAAACTACCAAGATTCATTCAGTTGTAGGTAGAGTGAAAGATCATACTGGTTTAATGGCGCAACGACCTTTTAGAAGTCCACATCATACCATTAGTAATGTGGCCTTAGTCGGAGGCGGTAGTTATCCACAACCAGGTGAAATCTCATTATCTCACAACGGAGTTTTATTTTTAGATGAGTTACCAGAATTTAAACGAGAAGTCTTAGAGGTAATGCGTCAACCCTTGGAAGATAGAGAAGTGACTATTTCTAGAGCAAAATTTACGGTTACTTATCCAAGTTCGTTTATGTTGGTTGCAAGTATGAATCCAAGTCCAGGTGGTTACTTTAATGATCCTGATGCACCTGTAACGTCTAGTCCTGCGGAAATGCAACGCTATATGAGCAAAATTTCGGGACCATTATTAGATCGTATAGATATTCATATTGAAGTGACTCCAGTGCCTTTTGAAAAACTTTCTGATGACCGAAAAGGTGAATCTTCCGTAGATATTAGAAAACGTGTTACCGCAGCCAGAGAATTACAAACCAAACGCTTTGAAGCTTTAGAAAACGTACATTATAATGCACAAATGAATACGAAGCAAATACGTGAGTATTGCAAGTTAGATGACGCTTCTTTAGAGCTTTTAAAGTCTGCTATGGAGCGACTAAATCTTTCTGCAAGAGCATACGATAGAATCTTAAAAGTATCTAGAACCATTGCCGATTTAGAAGGCTCAAATGATGTTACTGGAGCGCATATTAGCGAAGCTATTCAGTATCGAAGTTTGGATAGAGAAGGATGGTTAGGATAAAATATTAAACCCAAAGTATCATTTTAAATGAAAATCAAAAAGTATTACATTTTTGTTTTAGTGTGCATGTTTTCAGTTTTTGGGAATGCACAAATTATTGAAGAAGTCGTGGTAGAATCTCCAGAGATGAGTCTGGTAAAAATTCCTACACCAGACTTAAGTCTCAGAACACCACCAACACATCAATATGTAAATGATACACTCTGGTATAGTTATGATTGGACAATCCTAGAGGATAAAAAATTAGCACATTATTACAGAACAAAACCAAAAAAAAGTGATGATTTATTCCTCATAGAAGATTATTATCTAGATGGTACACTTCAAATGTCAGGGACCTTTATTGACTTTGATGGTAACATAAAGCATGGTGAGATCCATTACTTTCATCCTAATGGCGCATTAGAGTATATTGCTTATTATGGAAACGATAAGTTCCTCGAAATTGATAGATTCGACAATAATCTTAATGTTATTGAGGTAAAAAATAGTTATATCAATTTTAACCTTCCAGATGATATAGAAAAGAAGACGATTAAAGAATCAGAATCTGACTTTTCATTTAAAGATTTATTTAATGTAGAGAAACAGATTATGGCAGATCTTAATATTGATGAATCGGTCTACAAAACCAAGCAAGAGGGCAACAAAATAACTACCACTGAACTCAAAACCGGCAAGGTGGTTTCTACATTGTATACTGAGAACAGTACCATCACAGACGGATTTTTAAATTTATATTCGGGAAGTCGGCTTATAGCTGATGTGAAGCGAAATAAGGAAAGCAATGCTTTTGAATATCATATTTATCATAAAAATGGGAATATTTTTCTGGTTACGGAGATTGAAACTGGAGCGTCAAAATATTTTTCCGCTGATGGTAAATTAATAGCAGAAAACGATGGTAATTCAGGATCATTTATATTAGGTGTTGATGCGACTGCTGTCTTAGGGTTTAGTTATGTAAAACCAATAGAAGAAGGGCAAAGCTTCGTGATAACATATCTCGAAGATGGTAAAATATTGCATACTAATCAATATTACAGTTATGGTGTACCATATAGACTCTATGACGAGAAATCAGGATTCACAAGAGAATATAAAGAGGATGGCACCATAATAAGTGAATATATTAATCCAGACCCAAGTAATATTTATGGCTTTGGCTTAGAAGACAAGCTTACTGATGGTTATAGAAGTTCTTTATACAAATCTAAACGCCTTAAAAGAAAGGCATATTTTAAACCAACTACTAAAACAGTTGAGTATTATAGAGATGATGAAAGCGAATCATTAGATTACAAAGAGTTTTTTAAGAAGGATGATGTTGATGATTCTTATTTCTTTCCTCACCAGATCATAAATTACAACAAAGATGGTGTTAAGATATTTGAAGCCCAATTAGACGATTCAGACGAGTATACCTCTGTAAACTACGACGATAATGGTAAAAAGATCGGAGAATTTAAATGTGATACCTATGGTTCTAGTTTGTCGATTTATCCAACGCGTGGTAGAAATCAAGATGGTTACATCACAAAATCCTTGACTACGGATAGTTATGAAATGTTTAAATCTCCCCAGTATGAAGATATAAATGTCGATATGAAATTCGAAGTTGAGTATGATGAGGAAGTTAAAAAGAAAGAGTTTTTGTCTATAAATAACATAGTATTTAAAGATTTTGATTGGAACGGTGAAAGTACATTTTACGATCCCATAGAGGGTAAGCATGTAACATGTGTATATAAAGAGGGTAAACCTTTTTCTGGTCATATCGTAAACTACGATGTGTCTGCTTATTCAATAGAGCTAGAGACTATTGAAAAATATAGTAACGGTGAATTATGGTACAAAGCTGAATATAAAAGCGAGTATTTAAAAGGTACTTATATCGATACAAAAACAGAAATCATTGATGGTGATGAAATAATTACCAGATACTTAAGTGGAGTTGCTTATAGATATAATAAGACTAAAAAAGACGGGAGATATTTGGGAAGTCGTTGGGGAAATAAGAAAATTTTAGAAAATAATATATATTATCCTCTTGGCGCCGATTTATGCATTATTGAGTTTAAAGATGGAATACTTTTGAATGTAGAGAATTATAAAAAAAGATTTTTTAATAAAGCAGGAAAAGAAACACCTAATACCGAACATTATTTGTTAGCCAATAAACTAATTTATGATAATGGGAGTTTAGAACGCATAGAATCCTATTACGATCCTGATCACATGTTTAAAAATTTACGGAATAAAATGATATTACAATTCCGTGATGAGATGCCTTATGATGGAGAATTATTAATTGAGAACTTTTCAGGGAAACAATACTATAGAGTAAGAAAAGGTGAGGTAGTGCAGAAACTATTAAGCGATTATAAGGGATTTTATGAAATAACACCAGAAAAAATAACAACTAAGACTTTAAGAGACAAATACGATGCTAGTAATATTAGCTATACTGATTACATTCAAAAAATAGATTTTTTAAAAGAAGACTACAGTTATGACTATACAGCGATTGGACCTGATAAAAATGAGCATAAATCAGAATTTGATGGTATAAAAATGAAGAGTGGTGTTTTTTATTTTGAAAAGACTTTTGATGGAGTTTACACTCTAATTGTTAAAGATGACATTTTGTATATGGTAGATAAGTATATAGATCCATCATTGTTTAGAACGTCACAAGCTATTAAGCAAATCCCAATATCTAGTTCAAAAGAAGAGTTTGAAGAGTTTTATGATTTATATGATTCAACAGAGTTAATGTTTATTGATGAAGATAATAGTTTAGAATTAAACTTTACAGATTAATTAGTTTCGTTATATTAATAGTGGTAATAAATTTTTCACGGAGAAGCTCGAGAGATTATTTTTTAAAATCACTGCAACCTTTTGTGTTTTTTTCATCTTATAAGAAAACCAATATTATGAAGCATAAGATTTTACCTTTAGTTCTTTTTGTTACAGTGTGTTTGCAATTAACCAATTGTAACAATGATGATGAGGGATTATTAGATCCTGTTACTGTAACAATTCCTGTTATAAAATCTAAATCAGAATTTAGAAATTCAATAGCAGTTACAGATGCGCAGCCCACAAATTCTGATGGAAAAATATATGTTTATGCAGATTTGTTGTTCTATATAGCACAAAACTCAGGTATACATATCTTTAACAATCAAAATCCTGCTTCACCTATAAATTTAGCATTTATTCAGTTAGAAGGTGTTAATGATATTTCTGTAAAGAACGATATTCTTTATGCAGATAATTATATGGACTTAGTGGTTTTTGATATTAGTAATGTGTCAAACATTCAATTGGTTAATACAGAAGAAGATATGTTGCCGTTTTATGCAGACTTTCCTAGTGATGTGTCTTACTTTTTAAGTGGTGAGTATTCAACTTCAGAAGATGAGTTTATTGCAGGATACACTACAGTAGAAATGGAAAGAACAGTTGTAGAAAACGATCCAAATATCTATAACATTAATGACGATATTTTTTGGGGATGGGAAAATTTTGATGGAGCTGTTTTATCAAATGAAGTAGGTGTTGGAGGCTCTTATGCCAAATTTCAAATTTTCAATAATGCCTTGTATACTATCAACGATTATTCATTATTAACTTTTGATATCAGTAATTATAATGCTATAACTCAGGTTTCAGAAACCTGGATGGAAGGCTGGTTTGGAGGTGCTGTGTTAGAGACTACCTTTATCAGAAAAGATTACATGTTTATTGGTGCTACAAACGGAATGCATATCGTTGGACTTCAGGATGAATTTAATCCAGCCTATACATCGTCATTTTTGCACGCAACAGGTTGCGATCCTGTGGTTGTAGAGGAAAATACAGCTTACATTACAGTGAGAGGTGGCAATAGTTGTGGTGCTATAGACGATCAGGTAAATGTTATCGATGTTTCTGATATTACATCTCCAGTAGAGTATTCTACTTACTTTTTATCAAGCCCTTATGGTTTAGGAATAAAAGATAATATTCTCTACGTCTGTAATGATGATGGTATTAATGTGTTTAATGCTGCAAATCCAAGTAACATAATTTTAGAAAACACTTATAATGTAGATTCAAAAGATGTTATACCACTTTCGTCACATCTTATCTCTGTTGGAGAAAATGTAATTCACCAATTTAATTATACAGATAACTTCGGGTTGGAGCTAATAGGAACTGTTCAGTTCTAGAACAAAATATGTTTCTTTTGTTCTAATGCTCTTAATATGAAATGGTTATTGATTGTTTAATAGTAAATATTAATAAATTTATTACTTATAGTAAACATCTAGATTAATACCAACTTGGATAATAAACTTCGTATACTCGTACAAAAATGTATTGAGAAAGATAGGGAAGGGCAGCGCGAATTATACACGCTGCTTTCACCTGTATTGTATGGTATTTGTCTAAAATATATGAAGAATAAAACCGAAGCAGATGATGTTTTTCAGGATGCGTTTATAACACTTTTTCAAAAGATAGATCAATATAAATTTAAGGGAAGTTTTGAAGGTTGGGCAAAACGCATTTTTGTAAACGAGGCCTTAGAGGTTTTGCGTAAGAAGCAGCGTCAATTACATATTGCTGTGAATACTGAAATTCAAATTGAAGATAATTATGATAATACAAGTGAGAATAACAGAATTTCAATAACACAAAACGAATTAATAAAGCACATACAGCAGTTGCCAGATAATTATAGAATGATTTTTAATCTTTTTGTTTTTGAAGGTTATAGCCATAAGGAAATATCTGAAAAATTAAATATAGCGGAAGGCACATCTAAGTCATTATTAAGTAGAGCAAAAAATTTGTTGCGATTAAAAATAAATGAGGAAACAAGTAAAAAAGTATCATGAAGAAGGATAATATAGAAGAGATATATAGCGAACTAAAGTCCTTTGCTCAGGAACCTCCAAAAGAGCTGTGGGATAATATAGAAGCTAGGTTACACCCAAAAAAGAAACGTAGAGCAGCCTTTTGGCTTTGGGGCTCAGCAGCAGCAATATTGGTGTTGATGTTAGCATATACATTTTTTAAGCCAGGAAATGATGGTGTTAATATACCGATTAATGAACCGGTTGAAGAGATTTCAGGCACAAAGCAACCAAATGATGAAACAGATAATGTAACAGATCAATCTGATACAATTAATGATGAAATTGTTACTAGTAAAACAAGTAAAGATTCTATCGAAGAAATAATAAAAACTACAAATAAAGCTTTACAGCAGTCAAGCTATAAGAGCCAATTAGTAAATAGTGAAACTTCACAGCAATCAAAAAATAATCATGAAGAGAATAAGCTGAATAAATCACTATTTAAAGAAAACATAAGTAACAAAAGTAAAATAGCTAAAACTATTGATGGTAAAAGCAGAGATAATATTAGATCTGAGCAAGATAAAAATAGTGAGCTCATTCCTAATTTATTAAGGAAAAAAGAAAGCTTAATAGAAAAAAGTAAAGAGACTGTGATTGCTGGAGTAGATTCTATTACAACTGATAAAACAGCTGTAAAACTAGATTTGTACGAAGAGTCAATGGCAGAACATAGTAAAGAAAAGGATTCTGTAAATACTGATGTTGCAAATAGTGCTAAATGGTCAGTAGAAATTTTAGGAGGATTATCTAACACAGCTTCAGACGCATCTTTTCAGCAAACATCTGTAAATACGAGTGCCCAAAATGATTTTGTGTATGCTTTTAAAGTGGGTTATTCAATATCAGATAAGGTACAGATAAAGACAGGTGTTGGGAAGAATAATTTAGGTCAACAAGTAAATAATATTGCTTATGCAACAGCTGATGGATCCCTATCGTCTAATGAAGGTCAGACCATTGTAAGTGATGAGTCTTTAGTGTTCTTTGGTTCAACAGAGTTAGCTAGCAATGATGCATCATTTAATGAATTTAGTGAGAATGGAACCTTGCAGCAACAGCTCGATTATGTACAGGTTCCTTTAGAGGTTTTTTATAAGCTACTTGCTAAGGAAAAATATGATGTATTACTTGGTGTTGGTGGTAATGTTAATTTTATATCCGACAATAAGGCTTACCTCAATGGTGAAGAAATAGGTGAAAACATAGGTGTTGACAATACTATTTTTGGAGCTACTTTAAGCACCAACTTTTCTTACTATTTATCCAAAAAGACTGTGTTGTTTTTAGAGCCAAGCTATAACTATTTCGAAAAGCCTATAGATAATAACGCTCAAAATTTTAAAAACACACAGCTAAGGATTGTATTTGGGCTACAATTTAAACTTTAAAAAAGTATAAATTAGCCTAATCGTTTTTTAGAAAATAGTTAGTGACATTGGCGTTGTCTCCAGAGTTGTGAACCCATTCAAATTTTAGCTCTTTCCCGATAATAAAGCTATAGCTCTTTGAGGCCATTTTACCAGATGGTTCTTTTTCAAATGCCATAATAGTGCCCAAACGGGTTAAATCCATGTATCGATTTTCTGAAATTGGGAGTAATTCTACTTTAGCTAACTCGGTCTTGTTGTCTTTTCGTTTGTAATAAAACTTACCATCTTCTATCCAAAACTTCCTTGGACCATAATCACCAGAAAACGATTCATTTTGCTTTAATATGGTGGTTTTGTCATTGTCTTTAATGTACTTTAAATATGAAATTATATTGGGTATATAACCATGTTTGGGATTTTCTACTTGTGCTTTTTCATAAAGCTTTAAAGCATTTTCAAAGTCGCCATCATCAAATGCTTTATGTGCATTTCGTATTGACTCATCTTCTTTCCAGTACCAATAAGAGTTAGTGCTATTGTAATTAATTTGATTAAAATCAAGCCCAATAGGCTTACCAGAATCACTGAGTATGAGGTCGCATTTTTCCACACCATCATTTAAAAAACCAGATACAGCAGAGTTTTCTCCTGCAGGAAAAAATGCTTGCATAGTTTGATTTTTAACATACTGTATGAGTCGGTTGTTTTCTATCCAATACATTTGTTCTTGCTCGTTAAAGCTTGCTCTGTAAGTGCCTTCAAACTTCTTTAATCTAGAGATATCATAGCCTTTTTTCTTAAGGTAAGCAATGGCAGTATCATATGCCTGTGCTCTATACTTTGTGTAAGGATAAAGTGATTTGATATCCTCTAAAAGTTTTTCTGCCTTTTTGATGTTACCCTTAAAAATTAATGGTTGAAGTCTAAAGAGTTTCAAATTTGGGCTTAAAAGTTCATATTTTTTAATCTCTTCAATTAGCATATCGTCATTACCACTTACTAAGGCTGCTGTGGCTAGATTGGTGCCTGTATCAGCATTTTGGTCAATATCAAATAATTTAAAAGAAGATTCATAAAACTTGTCAGTTTGTTTGGTTTCACCGTAAATGCTAAAAAGTACGTCGTTGTAAAATTCGTTATGTGGATCAACCTCTAATTGTAATTTTACCTGCTCTGTAGCCTCATCAAAATTTTCATAAGCTAAATTTCGTTGTATGTAAACTTCTAGCTGCTTTTGTAAAGGCAATCGTGTTCTATATTCAAAAGCTTTGTCTGCTAAGTCCTGTACTTCTAGTTTTCCTCTACTGACACGTAATGAGCGTTTTGCATATTCTAAATAAGCCAATGCAAACCTTTTGTCTATAGCTACAGCTTTATTGTAGTTACCTTCAATAAACTCTCTAACAGCTTCTAAAGAATCGCTCATAAATTCATTGATAGGATAATCTAGATAGCGTAATTCTTTACTTTCAACAAAGCCGGAATTTTCTATTACAAACAAAGAGACTTCGTCAATAAGTGGTAGTAGATCTTTGCCTGTAAAAGTGTTTTCTTTTAATATTTTTCCATTGTTTGCTTTTCGCTTGTAAGCAGTAATACTATAGTTTTCTCCTTCTTTTTTAAAGCTGCCATCAATATAAAAGTCATTAAAAATAGTTGACTCTTCAATCTTTGTAGAAGTGTCTGTGTAGAAAGAAAAATCTGGACTCAGGCTTTTGTTCTGACTTAAGTCTTCTTCTAAGAGCCTTCCAATACCATATCGCATCCAGTCTATAGATTTGTCCTTGCTTAGATTTTTAAATCCATAAATAGGTACACCAATTCTAAATTCTTCCTTAGTTATAGTTTTGGTCTGTGCTTTTCCAGACTCGTCTGTATAATTAATTTCTTTTGTTGTGGCGCCCAAATCACTATTACCAAAACCAAAATAAAGACCTATGAAGAGTAGAATAAAATTAAGAGGAATAAGAATTTTTTCTCTCAGTTTTACAATTCTTTTACTCAAACGCTCTTGGTGATAAAAGTAGATAAGTAACGATGGACTAATACCAATAAAAAACCACAATAAAATATCTACCCAATGTGGAGATATGTTGTAACGGTTTAAAATCCAATCTACAAACTGAAGAAAGGTCCATGCCGCAACCAGATAGGCTGCAAAGAATTTCAGTGTATTAATCCATTTCTTTTTGGCTTCAGGAGTCATGTTTTTCTAATAGCTTTTTTTTGAAAATACAATGTAAAATTCACCATTAAAGATAAACAGTATTGTGAGTATATCAAGAGTAATCAGCCAAAAGTTATGTAAAACTACTTTTTAATGTATTTTTACTAAGCTATCAAATACCATTAAAAGTATTTATACACATATATTATATGAAATATTTTAAACTTCTATTAGTGCTTCTTCTGTTAGTCAATTGTCAGAATTCAGAAGACACAACTAAAAAAAATGCAATTGAAGAAAAAGTAAAAATTGTTGAGGTTCCTAGGTTAAACCTTGAGCAAGCCAATCGCTTAGCAACATTGCCAATTCATTGCATTAATACCGAATATCCTAATAAGCTAGGGCAGGTTTTAGGTGGTAATGAAGATTTAAAATCTCCACAAGAATTGCATCCTGCGTTTTATGGTTGTTTCGATTGGCATTCTGCTGTGCATGGGCATTGGAGTTTGGTGAAACTGTTGAAAGAATTTCCAGATTTGAGTAATCGTGAAGCTATTATTCAAAAATTATCAGCTAACATTTCAAAAGAAAATATTCAGCAAGAGGTTTTATATTTTAAAGGAAAACACAACACATTTTACGAGCGTACTTATGGTTGGGCTTGGTTGCTAAAACTGGCAGAAGAACTGCATACTTGGAGTCATCCTGAAGCTAAAACCTTAGAAGAAAACCTTCAACCTTTAACCGATTTAATTGTTGAGCGTTATTTGGAATTTTTACCAAAACTGAATTATCCAATTAGAGTAGGAGAGCATCCTAATACTGCTTTTGGGTTGAGTTTTGCTTATGACTATGCTTCGTCAGTTGAGAATACGCAGCTAAAAACTTTGATTGAAACCAGAGCAAAGGAATTTTATTCAGACGATCAAGATTGTCCTTTGGAATGGGAGCCGAGTGGTTTCGATTTTTTATCACCTTGTTTAGAAGAAGCTGCATTAATGAAGCGTGTTTTAGCTAAAGATGAATTTTTGTCTTGGGTGAATGATTTTCTTCCAGAATTAAATAATGAAGATTTTGATATCGAAGTTGGTAAAGTGTCAGATAGAAACGATGGTAAGTTGGTGCATCTCGATGGAGTGAATTTTTCAAGAGCATGGAGTCTAAACTACATTGCGAAGGATTTACCAGAGTTTAATCATCTTCAAAATTTAGCAAACAAACATATTAACTATTCTTTGCCAGGCATTGTTGGCGATAGTTATGAAGGAGGGCATTGGTTAGGTAGCTTTGCTATTTATGCGCTAAACTCAGTAAGTAATTAATGAAAAACTGGTTCAAAAATAATGGGCCAGGACCTTTGGTAGCGGCTGCATTTATTGGTCCAGGGACTGTAACCGTTTGTACTCTAGCAGGTGTTAATTTTGGTTATGCCTTGCTTTGGGCAATGGTATTGTCGGTTTTTGCAACCATAGTTTTACAAGAGATGGCAGCACGATTAGGAATTATTGCCCAAAAAGGATTATCTCAGGTTATTCGAGAAGAGGTAAAAAGTCCTGTTTTAAGAGGTTTTAGTGTTGTTTTAGTATTATCTGCCATTGTTGTTGGTAATGCGACTTACGAAGCAGGAAACATCAGTGGAGGTGCGTTGGGTTTAGAAACACTTTTAGGGCATCCAACCGTTAGTGTGTTTAATGTAGAGTTGTCTGTTATTCCATGGGTATTGGGTTTTCTAGCCTTTATATTATTGTACTTAGGAACTTATAAAGTGCTTGAAAAAGTTTTAGTGAGTCTCGTTATTTTAATGAGTTTGGCGTTTATGTCAACAACAATTCTTACCAAACCAGATGTTATCAGTATACTGAAAAATATGCTGGTACCACAATTTCCTGATGAAGGTATATTAACCATTGTAGCGCTTATTGGTACAACTGTAGTGCCTTACAATCTGTTTTTGCATGCGTCTTTGGCAAAAACGAAATGGAACAAGAAATCAGATATTCAATTAGCAAGAAAAGATACTGTTTTAGCTGTGGTTTTAGGTGGTATTGTTTCTATGAGTATTATTATTTCTGCAGCAGCTATACAAACACAGCATGTTACTAATGCGACAGACTTGGCAAAAGGATTAGAGCCACTTTTTGGGACAAATGCCAAATATTTTTTATCGGTTGGCTTATTTGCAGCAGGAATCACAAGTGCCATTACAGCTCCTTTAGCTGCAGCTTATGTGGCAAGTGGTTGCTTGGGTTGGAAAGCTGATTTAAAATCTTTACGATTTAGAGCAGTTTGGATGTTTATCATAGGGCTTGGAGTTGTATTTTCCTCAGTTGGTTTTAAATCCATAGAAATTATAAAATTCGCGCAAGTTGCTAACGGTTTGCTTTTGCCAATAATAGCAGGCTTTTTATTGTGGATTATGAATAAATCCTCTGTTTTAGGAACGTATAAAAACTCAAAATTTCAAAACTTTTTAGGCTTAATTATTTTAGTAATCACTATCTTATTGGGACTAAAAGGAATTTTAAGTGTTTTCAATCTTATATGAGTTTTAAAACCATTGATATAAATGCAGATGTAGGTGAGGGTTTAGGTAATGAAGTTGCATTGATACCTTATTTATCGTCGTGTAACATAGCTTGTGGTGGTCATGCAGGTGATGCCAAAACCATGACTGAAGTAGTGCGTTTAGCAAAAAAACATAAGGTGAAGATAGGTGCGCATCCTTCATTTCCTGATCCATTGAATTTTGGAAGGGCAGTTATGGATATCTCTGCTGTAGATTTGTACAGTAGTTTAAAATCGCAAATCCGAAATTTGCAACAAATTCTGCATAAGGAAAATGCACAATTGCATCATATAAAACCACATGGTGCGCTTTATAATTTAGCAGCTAAGGACGAAAAAACTGCAAGAATAATTATCGAAGTTGTGAAAAGTATTGCTATGCCAATTCAACTTTATGTGCCCTATAATTCTGTGATTTCTAAACTTGCTGAACAGGAAAAAATCAGCGTTACTTTTGAAGCTTTTGCAGACCGAAATTATGAAGAAAATTTAAGCCTGGTTTCACGTAAAAAAGAGGATGCAATTCTGCATGAAAATTCAAGAGTTTTGAACCATATTTTAGGGATGATTCATCGTGAAAAAGTAACTGCAATTAATGGAGTAGAAGTGCCGATAAAAGCATCAACATTTTGTGTGCATGGAGATACTAAAAATGCAGTTGAAATTTTGAAATTTTTAAGCAAAGAACTACCAAAATATAATGTAAAAATTCAATAGTTTTTTATGGATTATGAATTGAAGTTTTCGCGTTATAATGAGTACTCTATTTTAATAGAATGGCCTGCAGTAATGGATGAAAATATGTTGAAAAACATATTGAATTACAAAAAATCGATTCAAAATTCATGTATTAAATCAATTGTTGATATAATCAATACATATAATTCATTATTAATAATTTACGACTTAACTATTGATGATGTCTATGGTGAAATTTCAAGATTAAAATCACTAAAAATTGAAGCAGATACTAATGAAGAGTCGTCATCAAAATTATGGCGAATACCTGTCTGCTATGATGATGATTTTGGCATAGATTTGGAAGCGTTTTCTAAAGAAAAACAGCTTTCAAAAAATGAAGTTATTGAGCTTCATTCTTCTGCAATATACACTATTTTTTTTATTGGTTTTTTGCCTGGATTTTTATACTTGGGTGGACTTGATAAGAAGCTTTATTTAGATAGAAAATCTACACCTAATTTAGATATAAAAAAAGGGTCTGTTGGTATAGGTGGAAACCAGACCGGAATCTATCCAAAAAACAGTCCTGGCGGATGGCACATTATTGGCAAAACTCCTGTTGATTTTTTCAATGCAAAAAGTAGTCCTCCATGTGTTTTTAATGCAGGTGATAAACTTCAGTTTTTTGCAATTTCAAAAACGGAATTTTTAGACTTAGAACAGGATATTAAAAACAATAAATTTCAACTAACACCAGAATTGTATGCTTAGGATTTTGCAAGCAGGATTTTTTTCAACCATACAAGATCTAGGGAGGTTTGGTTACAGAGATAAAGGGGTTCCTGTTTCTGGCGCTATGGATTTGTATTCTGCGCAGTTTGCAAATGCGTTATTAGGTAATGCTAAAGATGCTGCGCTTATTGAAATGACAATGCTTGGTGGGAAATTTCAGTTTTTAGAGCGAACTGTAATTGCGGTTTCAGGTGCTTTTATGAATCCAACATTAAATGGCGACGCTGTGCTTCAGAATAAGTTAATTAAGATCCAACCGAATGATGTATTGTATTTCGGAGGTGCAGAGAAGGGCTTCAGGACATATTTGGCTGTAAAAGGCGGTTTTAAAACCGAAACGATTTTAGGTAGTAGAAGTATGTGTCCATCTGTTACAACTCACAGTGTTATAAAAAAGGACGACCACATTATTTACGAGCCTTTTCAAGGTGTCGAAGAAGCTTTGTCTAAAGTAAAATATCAAGATTCGCACTTAGAATCAAATATTTTAGACGTTTTTGAAGGTGTAGAGTTTGATATGCTTTCAGAAAATCAAAAGCAACAATTGTTTTCAAAAGATTTTTTGGTTTCAAAAAATAACAATCGTATGGCATATCAGTTAGAACCTCTACTAGATAATAACTTAAAACCTATATTAAGTTCACCAGTTTTACCTGGTACAGTACAGTTAACACCTAATGGTAATTTAATTGTTTTAACGAGAGATTGCCAAACTACAGGAGGTTATCCTAGAGTGTTGCAATTAACTGAAAGATCTATAAATATACTAGCTCAAAAAACTTCAGGAAATACATTAAATTTTAGATTAAAAGAGTAAATTTGTAGGAAAATATACAATAATAGTTTTGTTTCTTTCATAATTTCAATATATTAGGTTAACTATTAATTAAAACCTCAACAATTATGAAAAAGCTATTATTGCTATTGGTAGGTCTGGTTTTAGGAATTGCCGCGACTTACTATTATTTATCAACCAATCAAAATTTAGAAGAAATGGCAAACCCAAAGGGATTAATTTCTCCATCTGAAATTGAAGCATTAGATCAGGCTTACAACAGTAGACACACCATTATTAGTGATTCTTTAATAAAAACACCAGATAATAGGTCATCTTGGTATTCTATAGAAGAGATTGAGTCTTACATAGCGTATGCAAAAAAACAAGCAGATTCTTTAGGTTACACCTTAGATGGATTAAGACTTTATGCAGGAGCTCATCCAGATACTAAAGAAGGTCCAGGATTAATGACTATGTTTTTTGTACCAACAGGTTCGCAGAATATTTCTGAAGGCTCTATGATACCGATAGCTCAAGGTGGTGGAAGTAATGATATACAAGGTGCTGATGGGCTTAATAAGGGAGGTAAAGGAGATCCACCGAGTGCTAATTATCCTCAGTAGGCCAAAATAAGTGTCAAATTATTTACTAGCAATTCATATTGTTGAGTTAATTGCCGCTCTTGCAGGTACTTATTACTATCTCAAGACTATGGATAAACAAATGAAAATTTTCATTTGGTATCTATGGCTTGTGGTTTTTGTTGAAACTGTTGGGATGTATGGTCATGTATTACTAAACAATTATGATTACGATTGGTTTGTATGGCTAAAAAACAGTGTTTTTTGCACTAATACTTGGTTGTATAATATCTATTCATTTGTCTCAATTCTAATATTCGGAAAGTTTTTTAGAAATATTATTCATTCAAAACCATCTAAAATTATCATTAAAACCACAGTTGTTTTATATGTGATTTTCACAATTTCATATTTTTTAATTAGTGAGACGTTCTTTGAGAAGTCATTACCTTATGATGAATTTTTGGGAACATTTGCCGTTCTTATCTTTGTAATTTTATATTACAAACAATTATTGGCTAGTAATAAAATTTTGCTTTTTTACAGATTACCAGTATTCTATATAAGTTCTGGGCTACTTTTATTTTATTTATGTGTAGCTCCACTGTTTACTTTTGATACTTACTTTTACGAAATAAATAAAGGATTCATACATTTTAGACAAGTTTTCATGTTCCTTATTAATATGTTTTTGTATTCATGCTTTACATTTGCTTTCTTATATACTATTCAATTCAAAAAAGAATAACGGAAGAGGAGATTGCATTAATTGTATATGTTGTCTTTTTTGTATTAACTATTGTTGTTGTTTTTGTTGTTTTCTTTTTGACCTTTCAAAAGAGAAAAAACCAACTATTATTAAAAAACATTCAGCAGCAAAAACAATTTGACGAAGAGCTTATAAAAACACAACAGGAAATTCAGGAGGAAACGCTCAAGAATGTTGGTAGAGAACTGCACGACAATGTTGGTCAGTTATTAGCCTTTGCAACTATGCAAATGAATAGTGTGTCTCGTAATGCTACTGAAGACCTTAAGCCTAAAGTGGAGAATGCTTCGGAAGCTTTAAAGGAAAGTTTGGCTGAAGTCAGAGCTTTATCGAAATCATTGAACAGTGATGTGATGCAGAATTTGGGTTTTAAAACGATTTTAGAAAATGAAATCAATCGCTTAAATAAATCAGGCTTAATAGAAACATCACTTAAAATTGAAGGCAAGGATCAGAATCTTGAGAATAAAAAAGATGAGATTATCTTATTTAGAATTTTACAAGAATTTTTCTCTAATACCTTAAAATATGCTGAAGCTGAAACCCTAAAGGTTTATTTAGAATATGCTACCGATAAACTCAAAATTAAGGTTGAAGATGACGGAGTAGGTTTTGATCTTGAAAATGCAGAACAAGGTTCAGGTATGACCAATATGAAAAAGCGAGCAGAGCTTTTAGAAGCAGAATTTAATTTAGTGTCACAACCAGATAAAGGTACAGTACTAACTTTGATTTACCCTTACAGAAACGTTTAATTTTCGCAAGCTTGCCACAAAGCATCTTCTGGTAAGGGTGCAATAATGCTAAGTTTTTCTTTCTTCACAGGATGTGTAAATTCCAGTTTTCTTGCATGTAAACTTATGCTGGCATCTTTGTTACTTCTTGGAAAACCATACTTTAAATCTCCCTTTATAGGGCACCCAATTTTAGATAACTGACAACGGATTTGGTGATGTCTTCCGGTTTCTAAATCAATTTCAAGCAAGTAGAAATTATCTAAGGTTTTAATAACGCGATAATTTAAAATCGCTTTTTTACTGCCTTCAATTTCTTTGTTAAAGGCAGTTGACTTGTTGTTTTTTGGGTTTTTCTTCAACCAGTTAACCAGTCGGTCTTGAGATTTCGGTAGTTTGTTTTTTACCAAAGCCCAATAGGTTTTATTGGTTTTCTTTTCAGCAAATAGTTTATTTAAACGAGGTAAGGCTTTACTGGTTTTAGCAAAAAGTACAATACCAGTAGTTGGTCTGTCTAAACGATGCACAACACCCAAATATACATTACCAGGCTTGTTGTACTTGTTTTTTAAAAAGTCTTTTACAATATCGCTTAGCGGTTTGTCTCCAGTTTTATCACCTTGTACAATATCACCTGCACGTTTATTAACCACTATGATGTGGTTGTCTTCATATAGAACTTGTAAGTTAGATTTATTAGATCTCCTAGATGCTTTAGACATGTTAGATGTATAGAGAAGATTTAAATTTTGAAATCATTTTTATAATTTCATTTAAGTCATTGTTTACTTGCTTTAATTCTTGTTCTGAGATAAATTTTAAATCATAAGCAATTAATAACTGCGTTTCTATTTCATAAGCTGAACCTATTGATATAGTTAAGAATCTAATAAAATCTTTGTTAGAAGGTCTTGATGAGCCTTCTGCAATATTTGAAGGAATAGAAACAGAGGCTCTTCTTAATTGATTTACTAAACCAAATTTTTCTGTCTCTGGAAAATCAGCTGTTAATTTATAGATTACAGAACAGAAAGCTCTACTTTTTTGCCATATTTGAAGTTCTTTAAACTTATGCACCATAGAAATTAATTTAGTAAAAAAGAGTGATCTAACCAGTCTAAAAATCTAACCAATCTAATAAGCCTAATTTAATACTGTTCTTTCTCATTAGGAAAATCCTGACTCTTTACATCCTCAACATATTGACCTATAGCACTTGTCATTTCTTCATATAAATTCATGTAGCGACGTAAAAATCTAGGATTAAACTCGTGAGTCATACCAATCATGTCATGCAATACTAAAACTTGTCCATCAACACCATCTCCAGCACCAATTCCAATAACAGGAATACTTACGCTCTCAGCAACTTCTTTAGCCAAAGCAGCAGGAATTTTTTCTAATACAATGGCAAAGCAACCTGCTTTTTCAAGCATTTTCGCATCTTCTCTCAAGCGTTGAGCTTCTTCTTCTTCCTTAGCTCTAACCGTGTATGTTCCAAATTTATAAATAGATTGTGGAGTAAGACCTAAATGACCCATCACAGGAATACCAGCATTTAAGATACGTTTTATGGAATCTTTAATTTCTTTACCACCTTCTAATTTTACGGCATGCCCACCAGATTCTTTCATAATTCTAATAGCAGAACGGAGCGCTTCCTTAGGATCGCTTTGGTATGTTCCAAAAGGTAAATCTACGACTACTAATGCTCGGTCTATGGCACGTACTACAGAAGATGCATGGTATATCATTTGATCTAACGTTATTGGTAGTGTTGTTTCATGACCTGCCATAACATTACTAGCAGAATCGCCAACTAAAATAACATCAACTCCAGCACCATCTACAATCTTTGCCATCGTATAATCATATGCGGTCAGCATTGAGATTTTTTCGCCTCTAGACTTCATGTCTACAAGGCTTTTTACGGTGATTCTTTTATATTCTTTTTTTGCAACAGACATATTTTTCAAAATTTGTGTTTGTAAAAATAAAGAGATTTGTTAAACTTTTGTTTATTAGAACTTAGAAATACAGACGAAATATTTAATTTCAAAAAAACTATAACAAGATGAAAAAATTATCAGTCTTTATTCTTTTATGTTTATCATTAAACACACAAGCACAAAATTTAGATTCTGAAGCTGTAAAAATAGCTATAACGGACTTTTTTGAAGCTTTTCACAAGCAAGACACTACGGCCTTAAAAACCATGGCAAAAGGTGATATAAAGTTGCAGTCTATTTCGGTAAACAAGGAAGGGAAATCAGTATTAACAGAAAGTGAATACAGTCAGTTTTTAAAAAGTATTGCAAGTATCCCAAAAGAAAACAGATTTGAAGAAAAGTTGTTAGGCTTCAATATTCAAGTAGATGGAAATATGGCAAATGCTTGGACACCTTACGAATTTTGGTATAATGGAAACTTTAGTCATTGTGGTGTTAATTCCTTCCAACTAATAAAAGAGGATGACAAATGGAAAATTATTTATTTAGTAGATACTAGGCGAAGAGAAGGGTGTCAAAAGTAGATTCTTATATTTTTAGAACTTTAGATTTCTAGATTTATAATAGATTCTAATACGTCTTACAAATCTAACCAGTCTAACTAATCTAAAAAGTCTAATTTAACAATCACTCAAATGCACACCAACAGCTAGTCCTCCTTCAGAGGTTTCTTTGTATTTTGTATTCATATCTTTAGCGGTTTCCCACATGGTATTTACCACTTTGTCTAAAGGAACTTTCACATTATTAGGATCGGTTTCTAAAGCTAATTCTGCAGCATTGATGGCTTTTATAGCACCCATAGAATTACGTTCTATACAAGGTATTTGTACCAATCCACCAATAGGATCACAGGTAAGGCCAAGATGATGTTCCATAGCAATTTCAGCAGCTACTAAAACTTGTTCTGGTGTTCCGCCAAGTAATTCGCACAATGCACCAGCAGCCATTGCAGAAGATACACCAATTTCGGCTTGGCAACCTCCCATTGCAGCACTTATAGTAGCACCTTTTTTAAAGATGCTACCGATTTCACCAGCAACGAGTAAGAATTTTTTGACATGCTCAAAATCGGCATCATGGTTTTCAATTACCATGTAGTACATTAATACAGCAGGTATAACACCAGCACTACCATTTGTTGGTGCTGTAACCACACGACCAAGCGATGCATTAACTTCATTAACTGCCAAAGCAAAACAGCTTACCCATTTTAGGATTTGTCTAAACTTTACTTCGGTTTTTCTGATCGTTTTAAGCCATTCTTGAGGACTTTCGTAGGTATAATCGCCAATCAAATTTTTGTGCATATCATATGCACGTCTGCGCACGTTAAGTCCACCAGGAAGTGTACCTTCTGTATGGCAACCAACGTACATACACTCTAGCATGGTATCCCAAATGCGTTGCAATTCAAAATCAATGGTTTCTATATCTCTTATAGACTTTTCATTTTCTAAAACAACACCAGAAATAGGTAAATTAAGCTGATGACAAAATTTCAACAATTCATCTCCATAAGATGTAGGATAAGGAAACGTACAGTAAAAAACTATTTTATTAGCTTTTGAAACTTTACGTTCTTCTTGTACCACAAATCCGCCACCAATAGAGTAGTAGGTTGATTTGTAATTTCTACCGTTAATTAATGCTGAAAATGACATGCCATTAGCATGAAAAGGTAAGAAGTTACGATTAAACTTAATGTCTGTATTAACATCAAAAGCAATAGGTCTTTCGTTGTTAAACATTAAGGTGTTGGTGTTTTTTATTGAAGAAATAATAATATCTATAGTATCAACCGGAATACGCTCTGGATCAGCACCTGTTAAACCAAGTAAAACAGCGAGATCTGTAGCATGGCCTTTTCCTGTTAAAGACAATGAACCATATAGGTCTACGGTTATTTTTTCTACTTTATGAAAACGATTTTTGTCTTTCAGTTCTTTGATCCAACGTTCAGCTGCACGCCAAGGTCCTAAAGTGTGAGAACTCGATGGTCCTACACCAATTTTTAGCATATCAAAGACAGAAATACATTCCATTAAATTCAATTTAATTGGACAAATATACTTTATTGTTTGATTCTAATATGAATAAAAAAAGCGATGATAATTATCATCGCTTGACTTATTTTCTATTGTAAACAATTACTGTACATATTGTACAACATCATTATAATTATTGATATCTATATCACTGCTATTTACAAAATCTACTGGTAAAATAACTATTCTAAATATTTGGTCTAATCTATCTTCATCTAAAAGTGAATCAAAGTTGAATGTAGATGGCGCATCAAGATAAATTGTAACAATATCATAATTGTGTTCAAAATTATATTGAAATTCTCCACCATCGTTAGTGTAAACAGTCTCAGGTAATGGTTTCCAAACATCAAATCCATCTACTTGACCAAGAAATCTGTAGACTAAAACCATGTCTGTCTCAAAGAGTTCTATATCAAGAGGAATTTCTAAACCTACTGTATAATCATTTGTAGAGGTGAAGTTTATTGTTCTTTCAAATGACTGACCAACAAAGTTCACACCATTAGCACCAGGAGGTCCCTGAGGTCCAGGATCACCTTCACAGGCAGTAAATAATAAAGTAAATACGGTAATTAAGGATAAAATACGCTTCATAATAACTAAATTTTTTTCAATAATACATCAAATCGTATTCCAAAGTATAGTTTCAAACAACTTTATTTTTTAGTTTTCAATTTCGTCTTCAACTTCGATTTCGATTTCAAGGCTGACATCATGTCACTTTTTTTGTCATGGCATAATCATTGACTATTAGTAAACGAGTTTAAAAATTAAATACACAAAAAATATATACACTAATATTATGAGTAAGATTATTGGAATTGATTTAGGAACAACCAACTCTTGCGTTTCTGTAATGGAAGGTAACGAGCCAGTTGTAATCCCAAACGCTGAAGGTAAGAGAACTACACCTTCGGTTATCGCTTTCGTAGAAGGTGGTGAAATTAAAGTTGGTGATCCGGCAAAAAGACAAGCAGTAACTAACCCAACAAAAACGGTTTATTCTATTAAGCGTTTTATGGGTAACAAATATTCTGAGTCTAAAAACGAAGCAGAACGTGTACCATATAAAGTGGTAAAAGGTGATAACGATACACCAAGAGTAGATATCGATGGTCGTTTATACACTCCACAGGAATTATCAGCTATGATTCTTCAAAAAATGAAGAAAACTGCTGAGGATTACTTAGGGCAAGATGTATCTGAAGCTGTTATTACAGTACCTGCTTACTTTAACGATGCGCAAAGACAAGCAACAAAAGAAGCTGGTGAAATTGCAGGTTTAAAAGTTCGTAGAATTATTAACGAGCCTACTGCGGCAGCATTAGCTTACGGTTTAGATAAAAAATCTACAGATCAAAAAATAGTAGTATTCGATTTTGGTGGTGGTACGCACGATGTTTCTATCCTAGAGTTAGGTGATGGAGTATTTGAAGTATTATCTACAGATGGCGATACACACTTAGGTGGTGATGATGTAGATGAAAGAATCATTGATTGGTTAGCAGAAGAGTTTATTGCGGACGAAGATATGGACTTACGTAAAGATCCAATGGCTTTACAACGTCTTAAAGAAGCTGCTGAAAAAGCTAAGATAGAGTTATCATCTTCTGCACAAACAGAGATTAACTTACCTTACGTAACAGCTACAGCGAGTGGACCAAAGCACTTGGTACGTACATTAACACGTTCTAAATTTGAGCAGTTAATCGACGATTTAATTAAACGTACTATTGAGCCTTGTGAAACTGCGTTAAAAGCAGCAGGTTTATCTAAATCTGATATTGATGAAGTTATTTTAGTAGGTGGATCTACACGTATACCAGCTGTACAAGCAGCAGTAGAGTCTTTCTTCGGAAAAGCACCAAGTAAAGGTGTTAACCCAGACGAAGTTGTATCTCTTGGTGCAGGTATCCAAGGTGGTGTATTAACAGGTGATGTAAAAGACGTTCTTTTATTAGACGTAACTCCATTATCTCTTGGTATCGAAACTATGGGTAATGTAATGACTAAGTTGATTGAAGCTAACACTACGATTCCTACAAAGAAATCGCAAGTATTCTCAACTGCAGCAGACAATCAGCCATCGGTAGAAATTCACGTATTACAAGGTGAGCGTCCAATGGCAGCAGATAATAAGACAATCGGTCGTTTCCACTTAGATGGAATTCCACCAGCAAGAAGAGGAACACCTCAGATTGAAGTAACGTTTGATATTGATGCCAATGGTATTATAAAAGTATCTGCAGAGGATAAAGCTACAGGTAAGAAACAAGATATTAGAATTGAAGCATCATCTGGATTAACAGAAGAAGAAATTCAAAAGATGAAAGCTGAAGCTGAAGCTAATGCAGAAGCAGATGCTAAAGCAAAAGAAACTGCTGATAAATTAAATCAGGCAGATGGAATGATTTTCCAAACTGAGAAGCAGTTGGAAGAATTTGGCGATAAATTATCTGATGATAAGAAAAAGCCAATCGAAGATGCTTTAGCTGAATTAAAATCAGCTTACGAATCTAAAGATATCACAGTTATAGAACCAGCTTTAGAGAAAATAAACGAAGCTTGGAAAGTAGCTAGCGAAGAAATGTACAAAGCACAAGCAGAAGCTCAAGGCGGAGCTGCAGGTCCTGATGCAGGAGCGCAAGGTCAGCCAACAGACGAAGCTAGCGATGTAGAAGACGTAGACTTCGAGGAAGTGAAATAATTATTTGTCATTCCTGCGAAGGCAGGAATCTAGAATAAAATTAAACGCAATCATTCATTTGGTTGCGTTTTTTTATTGTGGTGATATAGCCTGTAATTTATAGGGTTTATCATATTTTTAGTTCTAAATAAAAAAAAAATTGACCATCCATCCAACCTTTTTATTATCAAAAGCGTTTTTATTAATAGAAAGCGAAAGGATGTCAAAACTAATTTCTATGAATCAAAGTGTAAACGAGCTTATAAGGTTGGCTAAAAAGTCTAACCAAAAGGCGCAACTCGCACTTTATGATTTATACGCACCAAAAATGCTTAGTACGTGCAGACAGTATATAAAAGACTTACAGTTTGCAGAAGATACTATGTTGATTGGATTTCAGAAAACCTTTCAAAATTTAAATAAGTACGAACCTACGGGAAGTTTTGAAGCATGGTTACGAAAAATAATGATTAGAGAATGTATTTCGTATTTACGTATTCGTAAAAACAAATTCGATGTAGTAGAAGTTTATGATCATCATTTTTCTGTCCAAGTCGTTGAAAACTATGATGAGACTTTAAAAGATGTTCAGAGTGCTATTGACAAATTACCTGTAGGATGTAAAACGGTATTTAACCTATTTGTTATAGATGGTTATAAGCATAAGGAGATTGCCGAATTACTAAAAATAAGCGTGGGAACTTCCAAGTCTCAACTAGCACATGCAAAGTCTTTATTGAGAGCACAGTTAGCACATTTAAAGCCAAATAATTATGGAATACGATAATACAGAAGATTTAATTAAGGAAATTATTGGCAATCGAGAAATAACACCTTCGGACAATGCCAGAGAGCGCCTAATAGAAGCTTTAAATGCAAAGCAGAAGAAAAAGAGAATGGTTTGGTTACCATATGCCGTAGCTGCTTCAATAATTTTGATGTTGTGTTTTGTGGGTGCAAAAATGATGTTTGGAAGTTTAGATGATGAGGCACCTATTCAAAAAATAGTAAATGAAGAACCACAGCAACCAATTAATGAACAGCCAACAAATATTGAGGACAAATTAACTCAAACTAAGGAGGAAGAATCGAACAAAATTGTTGTACTAGAAGAATCAGAGAAACTACCATTAATTACTGCTAAAAAAAGCGTATCTCAAATAAAAGAAGAATCTTTAATTTCAAGAGAAGAAAAAGATAATAAGCTGGTCGTTGTAGAAGAAAACAGAGATGTTGTAAAAAAGCCAGATACACTAAACCGTAAATTACCTAAACACTTTATTTATATCACAGCAGAGGATTTGCTAGCATCCACAGCTACTGATAGTAGTTCATTAAAGCTTAATGGTACTCTAAAAAAAACAACAGAAAAATATGTAGAGTCTGATGCGCTTTTAATTGAATTAGAACGCCAATTATTTGATGAAAAGAATAAAGGGATTTTTAATAGAGCCAGTAGGGAAATTAAAAAAGTAAAGGAAGCCTTTGCAAACAGAAATTTTGAAAAACAAGAATTAAAAAATTTGTAATGATGAAATATATAATAATCACATTATTAGCTCTAATATCTTCACAGACTATTTGGTCTCAAAATGAGATATTTGAAAAACAAGCCTCTAATATTGCTTCTAGTATAGACTCTATCTCCAAAGCAGAGAAAAAAGCCTTGAAAAAAGCCATAACCCAAATTGATAAAAAGCTTAAAAAGAAAGAAATAACTGAAGAGGAAGCGGAAGCTAAAAAGAAAGAACTGGCAACGTACCACGCAGATAGAATAAATAAAGCTATTGCTACCCAAGAACAAAGATTGCAGTTGCTGGTTAAGAATAGACTTAACGGCACACTAGAGTTAAGTGATAGTGAATCTAGAAATGCCTTTACACGGAGTTTTGAGAATATTAATTATTATAAAGACAGTGTTTCTGGTATTAAAATCGAAAAACGATGGACGTCTCAATTTGTTATTGCTTTAGGTGTCAATACTGTTATTAATGGAAACAATGACTATTATGGCGATGGTTTTGATACCAACCCATTAGGATATGGAGAAGTGGGAGCAACCTTTAAGTATAGATTAAAGGAAGATACCAACTTGTGGAATATAAAATTTGGTTTTATGAATATGATGACAGACCTTACTTTTAATAATGATGATGCTGTTCTAGTTACTAATCAAGGTCAAACCACTATTGAAGATTCGGGTTTAAATCTCAAAAGTGCACGACTTAGCTATTTTAATATAGGTATACCCTTATTTTTAGAACTTGATTTTTCAAAACCTAAGTATGATAAAAAAACAGATCAAACCTATTTACGTTCGCAAGAAGGTTTTAGGATAGGAATAGGAGGTTTTGCAGCTTACAGGCTATTTACCAGGCAATGGATATCATATAAAGAAGATGGAAAACGCATAACAGAAATACAGTGGGATGATTTTAACACTAATAAGTTCACCTATGGACTCAATGCCTATATAGGTTACAAAGACTTTAGTGTGTTTGTAAAATATGATATGAATCCAATATTTAAGAATAATCCTGTTGATATTAATAATCTTGCAGTAGGATTAAGAGTTGATTTTAATTAAAAAATGAGATTGCTTAAAGGCGTTAAGTAAGGGTTTTTGTCATTCATCTTAAAGCAGAATCTAAAGTAAATGAAACGCAATCATTCATTTGATTGCGTTTTTTTTTCACTTTATCTATAATTATTAATGAAAGTCTATCTTTTTAGTATAATTGTTTCATAAGCCTAATAATTAATGTGTTAGGCTTTGTTAGCTATTAATCAATTATAATGAAAAGAGGCATAAACCTTAGGCAAAAGATATTTTGGCTCAGTGACTCCGTAAAAGGAAATCCAGTTAAAACAGAGTTGAATAATACCCAAAAGCTACTTGATAACTCAAAACCTATTTCTAATTCTATAGAGAGTACGATAGAATACTTGCTACAGCACGCAACAACTTCAACACATTTTTACAAAGGGCTTAATCCTTTAGATGGATTAGATAGTTTTCCGGTTATCAATAAAAACATTATTAGAGATCATTTTGATGAATTTAAATCTTCAAAATATGATATCTCAAAATGCAGAAAAGTCTCTACAAGCGGTTCTACAGGTTCTCCTTTTAGTGTATATCACAACAAAGAAAAAATTCAGAAGAATATAGCTGATAATATTTATTTCTCAGCGAAATCTAATTACCAATTAGGTGACTTTTTGGTATACGTGAAAATTTGGTCAGATACGTTTAGTTTGAAGAAAAAACTAGATTTTCAGTTAAAAAACATGTATCCTTTGAGTGTTTTTAATCTTTCTGATAATGAATTAAAAACGTTTATCGAAAAGCTAAACAAACAATCCTCAGAGGTTTGTTTTATAGGCTATGCTTCTTGTTTCGAAAAAATCTGTAAGTATCTAGACAAGTTAGAAGAGAACCCAATTACTTTCAAAACAAAATCAATAATTACAATCTCTGAAGCTTTAAATGATTACACAAGGAATTCCGTAAAACAATATTTTGGTACTCAACCGTTATCCAGATATTCAAACAACGAAAATGGCATTATTGCTCAACAAATAGAAGAAGGTGATTTAAGATTTAAGATCAATGACTCTAGTTATGTTGTGGAAATTTTTGATTTGAATTCTGATAAAAAATTAGATTATGGTCAACGTGGTAGAATTGTAATTACGGATTTATACAATTGGGCAACACCACTAATTCGATATGATACAGGAGATGTTGGTATAATGCAATTAGATGAAAATAATAGACCTTATTTTACAGAAATTTCAGGTAGAGTTTTAGATTTACTATACGATACTAAAGGAAATATAGTACCATCTCATCTTTCTGCTAAACTTTGTAAATATGGACAATACAAACAATTTCAACTAGTTCAAAAAGATAAAAAAGCATACGAAGTTAACCTGAATACTGATAAAAAAGTAGACGAGAAACAATTGGTAGAAGAATATAAGTCTTATTTTGGGGCTGATGCCGAGATTACAATTAATTACGTAGATGATATTCCATTATTAAACTCAGGGAAGCGTAGGGAAGTGGTTAACGAGTATTACAATTCAATTAGTTAATGGGTAAGAAAACCGTTTACTTCATCTTAGGATTGCTTGCCTTTGGTTTTAGATTGTTTCAAGAATTTCAATCGTCTATCATCAAAGGTATTAATGGAGGTTACTATCCTGTACAGGTTAGAAGTATTTTAGAGCAAGGTCATTTAGCTATGAATGACATGCCTTTAATATTCTATATCAACGCATTGTTTGTAAAGGTTTTGACTTTTGTTTTTCCTTCACAGTCTATAGAGTATCTTATTATTTTAGGAATTAAAATATTGGGTGCGCTGAGTATTCCTTTATTGGTTATTCCACTATATAAATTAATCAATAACTATCTTGAATTTGAGTTACCAAAATCTTTTGAATATACAATTGTTGCATTTGCATTATTCTCGTTTTCACCACTTTATTTAGGTGCAGAGATGATGAAAAATGCTTATGCAATTGTTGGGTTTACATTCTTTTTGTACTTGTTTCTGAAGTTTTTCGAGGACAAATCAGCAAAGCACGGATTACTTATACTTTTAGTTCTATTTTACATTGCGTTCACACATTTTGGTGTATTTGCGATATCTATCATTTTCCTTGTGATATATTTAATTTCAGCATATAAGGTAAAAGCTGTTGCTCCAATTCTTATAACTGCAATTATAGGGTTTGCTATTGTCTGGTGGTTAGATTCATTTAGAGCATTTAACGCAATTAATATTTTTGAAGAGTGGTTTGGTTTACCATGGAGAATTGCTTTCTATCCTGCTGGTATTGCTAGTTTTATTTTAAGTGCTTTAATTGGTTTGGTGTTGTTTTTAGCTATTAGAAATCTAAAAGTAGAAACCAGACAAAAGCATTTGTTTACAATATTTTTGTGGTTTATTGCTTTGTTGTCAATACCATTATTACGTTTTGAACTTTGGAGACGCTTTAACCTCATGTTGTTTATACCGCAATTAATCGCTTTGATTTTAGTGTATCCATACCTAAAAGCATCATACAAATCAAAGTTTGTTGTTTTGCTATGTGTATTTATAGGAATATCAGTAATTTATAATCTTATATTTCCAAAACAGAATAGCATAAGCGTTGAATCTTACAATGATTTAGTTGTAATGAAAGCAAAAATTCAGAATCCAGATAAGACGATTGTTATGGTAAGACATGGTCTTGATTGGTGGGTAGTTTGGCAACTAAAAACTAAAGTAGGACAGGCTCATCTTAAGGTTGATGAGTCTATAACTTCTAAGTATGATGAGGTTTTGTTGTTAAGACAAAGCAAAGGTCATAACGATTTGTATCCTGGTCCAGGAAGTCCGTTTTTTAATCCTTCAGTCCCTGAAAATAGTATACTTTTGTACACCTCAGAGTATTTTGATTTGTACAAATGGTCTGAGTGATTGAATCTCAAGTAAATACATTTTCTATTGAATTTAAGACGAAACATTTTTTGGTTTCTAGATAAGATTTTAGGTCAACCTTTAAAGCGGTTGTGTACTCAAACTCACGCAATTTTAGATGCGGAGAATCGAGAATGGTCCAAAGCTGAAAATGCAAAACAATTGAATAAGTTGATTGCACATGCAAAGCAGACCACATCATTCTACAACGATAAAGAAATTAAAACCCTCCAAGATTTCCCTGTAATTAATAAGAATATTATTAGAGAAGATTTTGATGCCTTTTTTTCTTCAAAATTTGACAAGAAGGAATGTAAAATAGCTTCAACAAGTGGTTCAACAGGTTCACCTTTTAGTCTTTATCAAAATCCTGAAAAGGTTTATAAAGTACAGGCTGATAATATTTACTTCTCACAAAAATCGGGTTATGAAATTGGTGATTTTTTAGCCTTTATCAGAATTTGGCCAAAACGAATTGATAGCAAATTGCGTTTTAATTTCTTATTGAAAAACTTTATGCCATGGAACATTTTAAATCTATCAGATAAAGGTATAGAGCAACTCATTTCAAAATTGAATAAACAAAATGAAGAGATTAGTTTTTTGACTTATCCTACAGCTTTAGAAAAGATTTGTAAGTACATTGATGGGTTAGAGCACAACCCAATTCAGTTTAAGACCAAGTCCATAATTACCATGTCAGAAGCCTTAAATGATTATACCAGAAATCAGACAAAACACTATTTTGGTATAACACCTTTGTCGCGTTATTCTAATAACGAAACAGGTATCATGGCACAACAAGTTAGTCCTAACGACCAACGCTTCAGAATTAATGATTCTAGTTACGTTATGGAAGTTCTAGAGTTAGATTCAGACGCTTCAGTACCATATGGTCAACCAGGACGAATAGTGCTTACAGATCTTTATAATTTTGCAACACCTTTGTTGCGTTACGATACAGGTGATATTGGTATTATGGAAGAAGAAAATGGTATACAATATTTCACTAATATTTCAGGTAGAAAGGTAGATCAGCTTTACGATACTAAAGGGAATTTAATTCCATCGCACTTATCATTGCGATTAATGGATTATGGTAAGTTTAGACAGTTTCAGCTCGTTCAAAAAACCAAGACTGAATATCATATCAATCTCAACACTGATACTAAAGTTGATGAAGCCAAAATCATCGCAGATTATAAAGCACATTTTGGTGATGATGCTATTATAAAAATTAACTACGTAAACGAAATACCGCTTTTATCTTCTGGTAAACGACGCGAAGTGGTAAACGAGTACTATAAGTAATTATGCAGTATGCATTAAGTCTAAATTTCTGTCTTTTTCTGTATGGATAGGCACACCATAAGCTAATTTAAAATCTCCAATAGATTTTAAAACCAAAGAAGCACCGCCAATAACCGTATGGTCTCCAATAGTAATGCCTTGGCTCACTGAAGCGCTTAGGCAAATGGAGGAACAAAATCCAATAGTAACATTTCCAGCAATAGTAACACCAGAAGAAAGACTAGAAAAATCAGACATTACAGAATCGTGTCCTAATGATGCTTTTGTATTTAGTAAGGAGAATTTACCAAGCTTGGCATTAGCATTTACAATTGTGCCAGCCATTAAAACAGCACCTTCTGGTACTAATATATCCTCTGCTAAAATTGCGCTTGGATGAACAATCGGAACAAACTCAATTTTCGGAACTATTTTTTTAATACTTCTGTAAATACTTAATCTTAGATCATTATCACCTATTCCGATAACAATACCTTCAATATTAAATTTCTTAATTAATACAGAAAGCGAGTCTAAATTTCCAATGACTTTATGGCCATATACTGTAGAGTTCACAGGTTTATAAGAATCTATAAAACCGATGAGGTTGTAGTCATTATTCTTCAAAATAATGTCTACAATCATTTTAGCATGGCCAGAAGCACCATAAATTACTATATTTTTCATTTCATTAGGTTTTGACAAATTAATTGGTCTAGGGTCAACAATCGAATTGTCAAAGTAGATTTGGTTACGGCTCGAATATATCCAATCATTGCTAAATACAGCAGTAATCACGCTAAACAGTGTAATTTCATCCATTAAATGTGAAAATCTTGTACTATTTAGAGCTATTTTTGCAGTAAATTCTTAGAATTCAATACTTAAGATTTATTCAGTTTATGGCATTTAACAGATCTTTTTCAGTAGAAATAAAACCTAAAAACTTAGCAGTAAAGCTTAATGCAAAAGGTGAACAATCTGTTGTAAAAGGTCATCCTTGGGTATTTTCTAATAGTATTGTTAAGATAAATCACGATGCAAAAACAGGTGATTTAGCTATTGTTTTTAGTAAGAATAAAAACAAGGTTATTGGCATTGGATTATATGATGCCAAATCGCCAATTCGCATTAAGATGATTCATAATGCACAGACCAAAGCCGTTATAAATTCAGAATTTTTCCAACAAAAAATAGAAACTGCTTATCAAAAGCGTGAAGAACTACTTGAAACTAAAACCAATAGCTATCGATTATTGTTTGGTGAAAATGACGGATTTCCAGGTTTAATAGCAGATGTTTATGATACCGTTTTAGTCGTAAAATTGTATTCTGAAATATGGTTACCATATTTAGAGTGGATTTTACAAAGTCTTCAAAAGGTCTCTAATGCTGAAACCATAGTGTTAAGGCTAAGCAGACAATTAGAGAACAGCAGTCATCATAATTTTGCAGACGGAGAAGTGGTTTATGGTGCTTTAGAAAATGAAGTAGTTAAATTTATAGAGCATGGAGTCCATTTTTCCGCAAATGTTTTAAAAGGTCATAAAACAGGCTATTTCTTAGATCATAGAGACAATAGAAGACGCGTTGGTGAGTGGAGTAAAGGCAAAACAATGCTCGATGTCTTTTCATATGCTGGCGGATTTTCGGTACATGCATTAGCAAATGGAGCTACTGAAGTCACCAGCTTAGATATAAGCAAACAAGCGCTTGATGTCGCCAGAGAAAATGGAAAGTTAAACGACTATTCTGGTGTGCACAAAACTATTTCAGGTGATGCATTCATAGAAATGGAAAACCTCATTAAGCAAAAAAAGACTTTTGATTTGGTTGTTATAGATCCTCCAAGTTTTGCCAAGCAACAAAGTGAAATTGAATTGGCAAAGAAGAAATACAAACAGTTGGCAGAATTAGGTGAAAAGCTTACGGCAAAACAAGGTTTGTTGGTGTTGGCTTCGTGCTCATCTAGAGTTACAGCGCAATCGTTTTTCGATTTGAATCAAAATGTATTAAATGGTCAAGATCGACTCTTTGAAACCCTTTTAAAGACAAAGCACGATGTAGATCATCCTGTTGCTTTTCCAGAAGGTGCTTACTTAAAATGTGGATATTATCGCTTTTTAGAATAAAAGTGTTATGCATGCATAATATATTTTAGTATATTTGAATTCGATTGTCGGTTGCATTTGTCACACTGAGCGCAGTCGAAGTGCAGTTGAAACCAAATTAATAAAACGTATGCAAACTAAACTAACCGAACTACTCAATATAAAATATCCTGTAATACAAGCACCAATGTTTTTGGTGTCTAATGTGGCTATGGTCACAGAAGCCATGAAAGCTGGTATAGCAGGTTGTATACCTGCGCTCAACTACAGAACTTTAGAAGAGTTAAGAGCAGCTATTAAAGAGTTAAAGGCAAATAAAGTAGAAGGCGGTTCATTTGGTTTTAACCTTATTGTAAACAAGTCTAACATTAAATACAAAGGGCAGCTTGAGGTGCTTTGCGAAGAAGGTTGCGATTTTATCATTACCTCATTAGGAAGTCCGGAAGAAACCATAAAACAAGCACATAAAGCCGGAATTAAAGTCTTTTGTGATGTTACCGATTTAAGGTTTGCCAAAAAAGTGGAAAGTTTAGGTGCTGATGCAGCTATTGCAGTAAACAACGAAGCAGGTGGTCACAGAGGCAATATGTCACCAGAAGAACTAACGAGTTTACTGAACAAAGAATTATCAATTCCTGTGATTTCTGCTGGTGGAGTAGGTTGCAGAGCAGATATAGACAAAATGTTGAGTTATGGTGCTTCTGGAGTGTCGGTTGGTAGTCCGTTTATAGCATCGGAAGAAGCAGGAGTTACAGATGAATATAAGCAAGCTTGTGTAGATTATGGCGCTGAAGATATTGTAATGACAGAGCGTATCTCAGGTACTCCTTGTACTGTGATTAACACACCTTATGTTCAAAAAATAGGAACAAAATCTACTTGGATAGAGAACTTGCTCAACAAAAACCGAAAGCTGAAGAAGTGGGTAAAAATGATACGTTTTTCAATAGGTATGAAAGCCACTGAAAAAGCTGCCAAAAAAGCCACTTACAAAACAGTTTGGGTTGCAGGACCAAGCATTGAGCATACCACAGAAATACTACCAGTAAAGGATATTGTGACTAAGCTTGTCAATTAAGTTTTGAGAAGTTAGTGTAATTTTTTCTCAACAGTTTTCGATACAAAATTCGTTTAGAATTTTACTCGAACTGATTTGTGATGAAAAAATATTAAGGCTTATAACGTAAAGCAGCCAGTTCTTCTTCTCTCTTTTTCTTTTTACGCTTACCTGTAAAAATATTAAAGGTATAACTTGCCGAAAGTCCACCCAACATGGTAGAAATCATCTCACTGTTGTCAAACTTTCCTGAAATTATATTACCATCGTAGAACTCTTTTGCAATACCAGCTAAAGAAGACAAACCGAAACTAAACCAAAAGGCTTTGCTCTTATTTTGGGTTTTAGAATATATATAAGCATACGTTCCGCTTGAGATGGCAGCACCAACTGCAAAATGTAAACCGTCATCTTCTAAGGTAATCTGTGCTGAACTGACACTAAAACAGAACAGCATAAAGCATAAAACTATAGTTTTCATAGGTGTAATAGATTGGTTGAGCGTAAAATAACCGTTTAGATATGGAATGCTCAAAATTCTCGGTAGGACTTATATTTTTACGATAAAACGGTTGGGTTTTCCTTCATTTTTCGAAAAATACGTAAGGTTACGTATTGACTTGTTGCTTAAAAAAAGTGAACTTAGCTCACCTGTGCTGAACTTGTTTCTGTATTAATCGATATAGTTCATTGAAACGGAACTATATCTTAACGTTGGCCAAAATTTTGACTCCAATATTTATAATAGATCTGAAAACAAAAATAACAAAGATGAAACGTCCAATTCTTGCCATTCTAGTTCTAATATTATTTCTTTTCGTTAGTTGCGATAAGAAGGCATCAAAGACAATTATTAATATAGATGATGATAAAATCGGAATGATTGGATATGGTTCTTTAATGTCAAAGCGTAGTATGGAAAGAACTTTGAATCGTCCTTACAATGATTCCGTATTTATTGTTCATCTTCAAAATTATCAAAGAACTTGGAATCATTTTCGTTCAATGGATGGACTACCTAATGATCTGTTCTACATTAATAAAAAAGATACAATTCCATTTAAAAATGAACTAGCATTGAACATTGAGGAATCCGAAAACGATAGAATGAATTGTGTATTATTTTTTATTACCCCTGAGGAATTGACGGAATTTGACAAACGAGAATTCGGGTATAAAAGAATTGATGTGACGGATAGAATTGAAGAATATGAAATTAGAGGCACGAAAGTATATGCCTATCAAGCTGATGATAATCACATCTACGAGTACCAAAAAGATGACAATACATTTTTACCAGACTTCTATGTGAACACTGTGATAAATGCATGTGATAGTATTGGAAAAGAATTCAGGGAAGAATTTGAATCTTCAACAAAACCTTACGACAAAAATAAAGTGATCTCTCCATCAGATGTTTATGTAAAGCCCAAAAAATAAACGTTGGCTAACAACGTGTAAGCCCAATAACGGTTGAATTTCCAAAATTCAACTCGTTTTGCTAAATTAGGTGCGTCAGCGGAATGTACTTGCGCACTTTCACGTTACTGACACTTACACAAAACCAGATAAGCACCATACAAAATCCTCTCCCTAAAAATGCCATAGAACGAAACCAAATTAATTAATCACTAAACAACAAAGATTATGAAATATCTAACCAACCAAAAAATTTTGTTCGTAATGCTTTTTGCATTAGTTCTAGGGCTTCAAAGTTGTAAACAACAACCTAAGGAAGACATTAAAGAAGTAGAAAAAGAGGTTATTATTAAAGCTGAAAAGCCTGAGTATTTTCTGTTACGACCAGATGTAGAAAAAGCATATGGCTATTCTCACGCAGTAAAAATTGGAAATGACATTAAAATATCTGGAGCAGTAAGTATGGATGATGAAGGTAACCCAACAGCTGTTGGTGATATAGAACAACAAATGAAAAACTGTTATGCCGACTTAGCAAAAATATTGAAGCACTTTGGCTGTACTTTTGATGATGTAGTTAAAGAAGATATTTTTACAACTGATATGGCATCAATGCTCGAAAAATCTGCCTACAGAGCCGAAGTATACAAGAACGGTTTTCCTACTGGTTCTTGGTTAGAAGTGAAAGGTTTGGCACTTCCTGAGTTTATGGTAGAAATAGAATTGGAAGTACATAAATCGGAATAGCGTTACAAATTTTTAGATTTAAACCTTTGGCACTGAATTTGTTTGTAACAAAACACAAGATTTTACTACCAATAAGTAAAATGAGGTTTAACTTAAAAAAGAAAAATTATGATTCAGTATAAAGGAGCATTAGTATTAGGAGCATTAATTGGTGCAGCAGCAGGTGTGTTATTAGCACCAGATAAAGGCAGTGTTACCAGAGATCATCTTAAAAAAGAAGGCAAGGAGATAAAAGACAAACTTGTAGATGATTTTACAGAAGTAAAAGACGATTTGTCTAAAGCCGCAAAATCAGGTAAAGACAAGTTTAAAGAAGATATGAAAGACTTTGCTTCTAAAGCCAGTTACAAAACAGAAGAAGCCATCATCTTTTTAGAAAAACAATTGGCTATTCTTAAAGAAAAGAATAAGACCTTACAGCAAACAAGTTAGTAATAGAAGCCACAATTAAATTGTGGCTTTTTTATTTCCGTTATTGCGTGCGCAGCGTGGCAATCTTTTAATTGAATTTGTCATTCTGAATTTATTTCAGAATCTGAAACGAGTTCAGATTTGCAGCTTATGTTATCTCCGTCAGTTCGAGTGAATTTTATGAGTGAAAGGAATAAAATTTGTATCGAGAACCAAGTAAGTAATACTTCTCGATAGAATTTTTTCTGGCTTCGACTATGCTTAGTCAATAGAAAATCACTCGAAGTGATGATACCATTAACCAATAACTCTAAGCAATTCAGCTTTTATACTTTGCCATTCTTCTTTTAAAATGCCATAACAGCATGTACTGCGTCTGTAGCCATCTTTCATAAGTACATCTCTGCGAAGAATACCTTCTAAAGAAGCACCAAGTTTTTCAACAGCGCGTCTCGATTTATTATTGCGTTGGTCAATTCTAAATTCTACTTTTTCAAACTCAAGGGTTTCAAAAGCATACTGTAGCATCAAAAATTTCATGTTCACATTCAATCCAGTCCCTTGAAATTCGTGCCCAATCCATGTCCAGCCAATATGCAGTAATTTGTTTTTCCAATTGATGAGCCCAAAACGTGTTGAGCCAGCATAGGTTTGGGAAGCTTTATCAAATACAATAAACGGAATAACAGTTTTATGGTAGTAGCCATCTACAGCCACTTGCACATAATCCCTTAGTTTTTCTGGTGTAGAAATATCAGAAGGTGAGTAGTAGATGAGGTCTTTTTGCTGAGCAATACTTTCTAAATGTTTGTAATTACTTAAGTCTAGCAGACTTAGTTTTACACGGTTGTTTTCTAGGGTTGGTGCTTTCATAGTTACTTCCTATTGAAATTGGGATTTTTTTTAATTCATTATATCGTCAGTTCGAGTGTTTTGTGTCATGCTGAGCGCAGTCGAAACAGATACAAAATGTATCGAGAACTTTAGTAAAATTGCTTCTCGATACAATTCTTCATCCTTCAGAATCACTCGAAGTGACGTTATCATCAAACCAATTCATTAATATAATCTACATTAACCACATGCTTACCTTCAAAAGGAAGAATTGTTAGTTTTTCACCAAAGAGTTCTTCCGCACGTTGCGATTCTTGCGCTATTCGTTCAGCATCTAAATATTCGTCTTCTGTACCGTAAATGAGTTTTACCTTCATTCCTGCGCAGGCAGGAATCTCATCTAAGTATTGAAAATCTTTAGCAGTTAATTCCTTAGGAATGCCACCAGAATGTAATACCAATTGTGAACATTGTAATTGTCGTTTAGCCAAATAACGCATAGCAACACTCACGCCTTGTGAGTAACCTAAAACAATAAGATTAATATCTTCAGGAATATTTTCAGCTTCAAAAACAGCATCAAAATAATTAAGAATGTTTTGCATGCCGCTTTCGGTATTGTCTCTTGTTAACCAGTTGGCACCAACATGCATTTTTGGTTGTATGTAATATTTGCTAGGTGCTTGTGGAGCTATAAAGTAGTTTTCTTCAGCATTTAGATGTTTAAAATAACGCAAAAAGTAACGGCTTAGGTAACCCATACCATGAAACACAAACCACACATTTTTAGTGTTTTCGGTTAGTGTGTTTAGAGTAGAGTAGGAGTTGCGCGTTGTATATGTGATTTCTTTTTCTTCTGAATTCATTATTCTTGGTAGTTTCAGTATTTTTGTTATCGATTTTAAAAATACATTTTTTCTATGCAACTATCTAAAGAGGAAATTCTAGCAAAGGCCAATGCTGTCAGTAAAAATACTTTATTGGAAACCTTAAGCATAGAGATGATAGACTTTGGTGAGGATTTTTTGGTGGCCAGAATGCCGGTAACTCCAAAAGTACATCAACCAGATGGTGTTTTGCATGGTGGAGCTACTGCAGCATTAGCGGAGAGTGTTGGGAGTTTTGCATCGCACATTTTTATAGATTTAGAGCAGTATTTTGTTAGAGGTTTAGAGATTACAGCTAATCACCTAAAGAGTGTGAAAGAAGGTTATGTGTATGCGAGAGCTACATTTTTACATAAGGGTCGTACCACACAATTGCTAGATATTAGAGTTACAGACGAGCAGGATAATCTAATCTCTATTTGTCGATTGTCTACCATTTCATTACCACTTAAAAAGTAATAGATGACTCAAGATTCTTTTTTTGAAACTTTAGAGCGTCAATACCAAAACCAACTGCCTTTTGTTGTATATAGCAGAGCAATTAATTCTATTATTAAGTGCTGGTTACAAAATGACGATTCCCTGTATACCACATCAGACTTTACAGAAAGTGGATTTGTATTTGCACCTTTCGATTTAAATAACAAGAGTATATTACTTCCTGAAACTGAATGTGAGCATCTTACTTTAGAAATCTCTAATTTAGATTTAGATGAAGATTTTAAAACTACAACTATTGAGAACTATGGTGAGGAACAGCATGTGCAGCTCGTTTCAAAAGGTATAGATGCTATAAAGCAAGGAGAATTATCTAAAGTTGTGTTATCTCGTAAGGTTGAAAAAAATATAGTAAACACAAATCCACTTACCATTTTTAAACGCCTTTTTAATACCTATAAAAATGCGATGGTGTATTGTTGGTATCACCCAAAAGTAGGGTTGTGGTTAGGCGCAACACCTGAATTGTTATTCAAAGTAGAAGGCAAACAACTCACAACAATTTCATTAGCCGGAACACAACCTTATTCAGAAAAAGATGAAGTCTCATGGACAAACAAGGAATATGAGGAGCAGCAGATCGTAACCGATTATATTACAAAACAGATAGAGCCTCATACAAGTGATATAAAAATTTCTGAAGTTGAAACTGTAAGAGCAGGAAATCTCTTGCATTTAAAGACCTATATACGTAGTAGAATAAAAGCAGAAAGTAGCTTAAAATCTGTTATAGAAGCCTTACATCCTACACCAGCAGTTTGTGGTTTTCCTAAGGAAGCGTCTAAGGAATTCATTCTTAAAAATGAAAATTATAAACGCGAATATTATACAGGGTTTTTAGGAGAATTGAATTTAAAAACCTCTAAAACCAGAAATACTAACCGACGTAATGTTGAGAACAATGCCTATGCTGTAGTAAGGAAGCATTCTAATTTTTATGTCAATCTGCGTTGTATGCAATTAAAGGATGAAAAAGCAATGATTTATGTAGGTGGAGGAATTACTAAAGACTCAGTTCCACAAAACGAATGGGAAGAAACCGTAAATAAAACTAAAACAATCGTTAACGTTTTAAGTTAAAACTAAGAGAATCCTTATCTTTGTTTTTTGATGAAATACTCTAAAATTCCCTTATCCCAAACGGTAGTTACACTATGCAAAACGCATAATGTTAAGCATATAATTATTTCGCCAGGAAGCCGAAATGCACCTTTAACCATAGGTTTTACACACGATGATTTTTTTAGCTGCTATAGTATTGTAGATGAACGTTGTGCTGCTTTTTTTGCGCTTGGTATTGCACAGCAAATACAAGAACCAGTAGCTTTAGTATGTACGTCTGGTAGTGCGTTGCTTAATTATTATCCTGCTATTTCCGAGGCGTATTACAGTAATATCCCTTTACTAGTTTTATCGGCAGACAGACCAAAACATTTAATAGATGTAGGAGATGGACAAACCATAAAACAGAAAAATGTTTATGGAGAGCACGTATTATATAGCACCAACCTAAAATTAGATTTAAAAGATAAAGAACATAAATCTACAGATGATGAGTTGCCAATAATGCGAAGCATTGAGAATAAGCTAGAACGTTTCTTAGGTCTTCAAAAAGACATACAATCTTATAACGAGTCTGAAATACATGATGCTATAACCGTTGCAAGATTAAAGTCAGGTCCAGTTCATATTAATATTCCTTTTGATGAGCCTCTTTATGAAACTGTTGGTGAGCTAAGTATTAATCCTAAACCATTTAGTATAGCTGACCGTACAGAGAAGATAGATGAGTTTGAAATAAAAAGTCTATTAGATGTCTGGCATTCTGCAAAACGAAAAATGATTCTGGTAGGTGTATTGCAACCAAATTCTATAGAAGAACAATGGTTACAAGAGTTAGCAGATGATGATAGTATTCTGGTTTTTACTGAGACCACATCAAATTTGCATCATCCTGATTTTTTTCCTGGAATTGATAAAATGATTGCTCCGCTTGATGAGGAAGCGTTTCAATCATTACAGCCAGATATCCTTTTGACATTTGGTGGTATGATTGTTTCAAAAAAGATTAAAGCTTTTTTAAGGCAATATAAGCCAGAAGATCATTGGCACGTAGATTTGTTTAAGGCAAATGATACCTTTTTCTGCTTAGATAAACACATTAAACTTACACCAAATACGTTTTTAAAAACCTTTTTACCACAAGTAACACATCATACTAAGAGCGATTATAAAGCAAACTGGTTGAAATTGAGACAAAAGCGTAGAAAGCTTCATGATGACTATTTAAAGACTATTCCGTATTCAGATTTTACGGTTTTTAATACGTTGCTAAAGAGTATTCCAAAGCAAAGCCAATTACAGGTTGGTAATAGCTCTGCGATACGTTACACACAATTATTTCAATTAAGAAAAGATATTACTGTTTTTTGCAATAGAGGAACAAGTGGTATAGATGGTAGTACGAGTACAGCAGTTGGTGCTGCAGTGGCTAATAAACAACGTACAACCTTTATAACTGGTGATTTAAGTTTCTTCTATGACAGTAATGCACTTTGGAATAATTATATACCAAATACCTTTAGAATCATTGTTATTAATAATGAAGGTGGAGGTATTTTTAGGATTTTACCAGGTCATAAGAATACTGAAAACTTTGATACATACTTTGAAACCAAACATCATTTAACCGCTAAGCAACTGTGCGAGATGTATGGTTTTGAATATTCTAAAGCAACAGATGAAAAATCTTTGGATGAAGGATTGGATAAATTTTACAATGTTTCAAAAAAACCAAAACTTTTAGAAATTTTTACTCCATCGACTATTAATGATGAGGTGCTTTTAAATTATTTTAAGTTTATAAAGTAATTTAACAGTTAAAAATCAATAAGATGTGACTTCTCAGCTTTTTAGGTGTCTAAAAAATACTTACCTTTAGTGAGACAATTTATTTAACCTAAAACAAATATAAAAATGAGTAAAAGAGACGAATTAATCGCAAAGTACGCAGCAGATTTAAAAGACAAGTGTGGTGTTAATCCAGATATGGATTTATTAACTAAAGTTACTGTAGGTTTAGGACCTTCAATTTACAATGCAGATTCTTCAACAGTTTCTGGTTCTGACGATAGCGAGTTAGCAACTGTAAAAAACAATTACTTAATAAAAAAATTAGGTCTTAGCGAAAGCGATGATTTAGATGGTGCTATCGATGCTGTAATGGAAAAATACGGTCGTTCTAACAGAACAAAGTATAGAGCTGTAGTATACTATTTATTATGTACTCATTTTAACAAAGCTTCAGTTTACTAGTAGACTTTGTAATATAAAATATCAAAGCCTTTCTGTTAAGAGAGGCTTTTTTTATTTCTGTAACTTTCTACTTTTCACATGCAACTTATTTCTACCTTTGCAGCATGATACATTTAGGAGAATACAATACATTAGAAATACTAAGAGATACAGAACCAGGTTTATTTCTTGGTGATGGTGAAGATGGAGAAGTTTTATTACCAAACAGATATGTGCCAGAAGCATTTGAAATTGGTGACAAACTAGAAGTATTTGTGTACTTGGATAATGAAGAAAGACCTGTAGCCACAACAGATGAACCTTTTATTAAAAAAGGAGACTTTGCTTTATTGCGTTGTAATCAGGTTACTAAGTTTGGTGCTTTTTTAGATTGGGGTTTGGTAAAGGAATTGTTCTGTCCATTCAAAGAACAGGCTTTTAAAATGAAAGCAGGTGGTTGGTACTTAGTGTATTGTTACTTAGATGAAGAAACCGAACGCTTAGTAGCGTCTAGCAAAACCAACCGTTTTTTAGATAATAAAGAACTTACGGTTAAGCAATTTGATGAGGTGGACTTAATTGTATCTCATCCTTCAGAGATAGGTATGAATGTTATCGTTAACAAAAAACATTTAGGTTTAGTGTTTAAAGATGATATTTATAAAGATATAAGTGTAGGAGACAGACTTAAGGGAATAGTTAAGAAAGTACGACACGATAATAAGTTAGATATATCTCTTAGCCAAATAGGTTATAGAAATATAGAGCCTAATGCTGAATTTATTCTTAATGAATTAAAAGATAATAGTGGCTTTTTACCATTACACGACAAATCGAGTCCAGAAGATATAAAAGAGCAATTACAGATGAGTAAAAAGGCATTTAAAAAAGCTATTGGATCTTTGTATAAAGAGCGACAAATAGAAATAAAGAATGACGGTATCTATTTAAAATAAACTCTAAATTCTTTTAATTTTTGAAAACACCAAACCAAACTCTATGAAAAAAATATTACACTGTCTATTAATATTGTTTGTTAATTTTTCCTTTAGTCAAACTACAGTAGACCTTACGCCTTCACAAGATAATTCCATTTTTTCAGAATCTAACAATTCAAATGGATTAGGAAGGTTGTTTTCTGGTCAAAATTCTATAGGAAATAATAGAAGATGTTTGTTTCAATTCGATTTTTCGGCAATACCTTCAACAGCAATTGTTTCTTCTGTTACGCTTACACTCAATGTAAACCAGGTAAGTTCTAGTACAACAGATACTTTTACATTACACAGATTAACGACACCTTGGGGCGAAGGTACTTCATTTAGTGGTGGAGGCTCAGGCTCTGCTGCTGTGGCGCCTGATGCTACTTGGTCAGATGCTATGTTAGGAACATCTAATTGGACTACACTTGGTGGGGACTTTATTACAGATGCAACACATTCTTTATCTATGGATAATACCACAGGAAATAAAGTATTTAGTTCAACTAGTACTTTGGTAGAGGATGTTCAGAATTGGATAGATGGAACCAATAGTAATTATGGTTGGATATTAATTGGAGACGAATCTACTTCAAACACTACTAGGAGATTTGGAAGTAAAGATCAAGATGTAGCGCCAGTGCTTAGCATTACCTATGCAACCTTAAATATCCAAGAGTTTGAAGCTAAAAATGTATCAATTTATCCTAATCCATCAACTACAGGTAAGTATACTGTTACATCAAAAATTAATTTGAAGGAAATTATGGTATATGACATGCATGGAAAACTATTAAAAACTGTAATAACTGACCAACTGCCTACTGATTATGAGTTAGATATTACAGATTTTGTAAATGGGATGTATGTTCTAAAGGTTTTTGATGCCAATGGCAACTCTACTGCTAAAAATATCATCAAATATTAATTTAGACTATCACTAAAATTGTTTTCTATTCGCTGTTGAATGGTGTTTAAGCCTTCGTAAAGGTTATTAAAACAGATGTCTTTCCATTCGCAAAAGCTACTTTCAATTTTAGCATTCATTCGTGTAGCATCGTTATAACTTACAATACCGTATGCAGCTAGATTCGGTAATTTTTGTCTTGCTTTTTTTAAATCTAAAATTGAGATAGAGTAGGAGTTAACTCTATTGGCAATGATTCCAAATGGTTTAGAGGAACCATAGTGCTTTTTTATGGATTTTAATGTTGGATTTACAGCCTTTAAGTCTATATGTGTACCTTCATTAAACTCTATAACTGCGATATCTTTAAAAAAATGAGTAATTCCAAACTCAGTTGAGGTTTGATCTATAATCTTTGATGCTAAATCTGTATATTCAATTCCCATAATCTTCAAACTTTAATTATAGCTAAACTTTAAATGTTATTACCTAAAGCTATAATTAGACACATGTTTTTCAATTTAGTCACTTAAATAAATGAAAAACATATAGTTATACGTTACGGAAAACGATTTAGATGTTATAAATAGAAATTATTCAACTTCGGAAAGTGTACGCTCTACCCAATCTATTGCAGCATCAAGATCTCTAAAAGATTTTCTATTGAAAGTAAAAAAGCGCTCCTCTATTTCAAAAACCTTTTCAGTTAATGAATTATGAGCTACAACAGCATAAGCTTTAACGTTAGGAAATACTTTATTAAACTTTTTAGCATCAGAAAGATTAATAGAATAAGAGTTTATTCGATTAGAAATAAAACCAAAAGGTCTATCACCAAATTGAGATTTAATAATATTAGTTACTTCACTAAAGTTTTTAAAATTTAGGTCAACTCCTTCATTAAATATAGCTATCATATACTTCTCATCATAGTATAGCTTACCCAAACTAACTTCTTTAAAAGTGAAATCTGTATTATTAATCTTAGGGGATGTAATCATAATAATAAAAATTCAGCCGCAAATATAGTATGCGTGCATAGTAAATTCAAACAAAATTTAGCCTTTATGCATTATTATTAATTCCTTATTTTTGCTATCAAAATTTTGAAGAATATGAGCCATATAGATTGGAAAGTTGCCAAATCTTATGAAGATATAACATATCATAAATGTAATGGAGTTGCAAGAATTGCATTTAACCGTCCAGATGTACGAAATGCCTTTCGTCCAAAGACAACATCAGAACTTTACGATGCATTTTATGATGCCAATGAAGATGTAAACATTGGTGTTGTATTATTAAGTGCTGAAGGTCCATCATCAAAGGATGGAATATGGAGTTTTTGTTCTGGTGGAGATCAAAAGGCAAGAGGTCATCAAGGTTATGTAGGTGATGATGGTTACCACAGATTAAATATTTTAGAAGTTCAGCGTCTTATCCGTTTTATGCCAAAAGCCGTTATTGCTGTTGTACCTGGTTGGGCTGTTGGTGGTGGTCATAGCTTACATGTAGTTTGCGATTTAACTCTGGCAAGTAAAGAGCATGCTATTTTTAAGCAAACAGATGCCGATGTTACTAGTTTTGATGGTGGATACGGTTCTGCTTATTTAGCGAAAATGGTAGGGCAGAAAAAAGCAAGAGAGATATTTTTCTTAGGGAGAAACTACTCTGCACAAGAAGCATTTGAAATGGGAATGGTAAATGCTGTTATTCCTCACGATGAATTAGAAGCCACAGCTTATGAATGGGCTCAAGAAATATTAGCAAAATCACCAACCTCAATAAAGATGTTAAAGTTTGCCATGAATCTAACAGATGATGGTATGGTTGGTCAGCAAGTTTTTGCTGGCGAAGCTACTAGATTAGCTTACATGACAGATGAGGCTAAGGAAGGCCGTGATGCATTCTTGGAAAAAAGAAAGCCAAACTTTCCTAAAAAGTGGATTCCATAAAATAAAAGGCTTAATGAAAAAAATTAAACCTTGGCTTTCTGCCATGAGGCTTAGAACCTTACCGCTCTCCGTTTCTGGTATTATTTTAGGAACGTGCTTTGCAGTATATAATGGTCGTTTTAGTTGGTGGGTTTTGGTGCTTGCTATTTTAACTACGATAAGTCTTCAGGTACTATCTAATTTAGCCAATGACTATGGTGATGGAGTAAGAGGTACGGATAATGAGGATAGAGTAGGACCACAAAGAGCAATACAGAGTGGCATTATAACTCCAGATGAAATGTTAGATGCCATAAAATTTAATATAGTGTTAGTTATTATTCTCACATTATCATTAATAATGGCTGCATTTGGTCCAACCAACTTTTTATTTTTATTGTTGTTCATTTTTCTTGGAGGTTTATCTGTTTATGCAGCTTTAAATTACACTATGGGAGATTCACCATATGGATACAGAGCCTTAGGTGATGTTTTTGTTTTTATTTTCTTTGGACTTGTAAGTACAATAGGTAGTTATTTACTTTATGCACACAAAGTTGATCATGTCGTTATTTTACCAGCAATAGCACTTGGTCTATTGAGTGTTGGTGTTTTAAATCTTAATAATATGAGAGATTTAGAAGCAGACGCCAATGTTGGTAAAATTACATTTGCTGTTAAATTAGGTATTAAAAGAGCCAAACAATATCATTATTTTCTTATTGTTGGGGCTATGCTGGTTACGGTATTATTTTCAATCTTTTATTACGTTTCACCTTATAACTTCTTGTATTTAATTGCTTTTATTCCATTATCAATTCACTTAAAAAAGATAAAAGCTGCCAAAGTACCTAACGATTTTGATAGTCAGTTAAAAGTATTGGCATTATCTACATTTCTTTTTGCTCTATTATTGGGTTTTGGTTACATTTCTTTTAATTTTATATTGAATTAACCATAAATTCCATTGAAGATGAAAATTACATTTTACGGTCATGCTTGTCTAGGTGTAGAAATAAATGGTGTGCATATACTTGTAGACCCTTTTATTTCTGGTAATGAAAAAGCATCTCATATAGATGTAGATAGTTTAAAGACAGATTATATTTTAATTACTCATGCGCATCAAGACCATATCTTAGATGTTGAAAGGATAGCAAAACGGACTGATGCAATTATTGTCTCTAATTATGAAATAGTAGTACACTATCAAAATCTAGGTTTTAAAGGACACCCTATGAATCATGGTGGCTCATGGAATTTTGAATTTGGTAAAGTAAAATATGTCAATGCTATACATACATCATCGTTTCCAGACGGAAAATATGGTGGTCAGCCAGGTGGATTTGTAATACAGTCAGGCAAAAAAACACTATACATTGCAGGTGATACAGCACTACATTACGATATGAAAATACTAGGTCAAAGTTATGATTTGGACTTAGCAGTTTTGCCAATAGGTGATAATTTTACAATGGGAGTAGAAGACGCTATTGTAGCAACCCGATTTTTAAAGTGTGATAGAGTTTTAGGATATCATTATGATACTTTCGGTTATATTGAAATAGACAAGGTGAAAGCAAAAGCCAAATTTGATTCTAAATTAAAAACATTGAAATTATTAGAGATTGGTGGCAGTATGGACGTGTAGTTATCTTACCTGACTTCTCAAAACCAATTTGTGTAGTAACTTAGGAAAAAACCGTTTTAAATAAACACCTTTGGTTTCACTTTTGCCAATATAAGCTTCAAATTTTTCTTTTTTAATGGCTTTTAGCATTCGTTTGGCAAAAACAGAAACCTCTAATCCATTTTCAGTAGCTTTGTCTTGTTCATTTTGTGTGGATCCATCACCAGTTAATGCATTGCGTGCTACATTTGTATTTACAAAGCCAGGACAAATCATAGTAACTTTTATGTTGTCTTTATCATGCTCTAATCGTAATGCATCAAAAAAACCATGTAAAGCATGTTTTGCACCACAATAAGCAGAGCGATAAGGTGAAGAAAATTTTCCCATTAAACTAGTAACTGTTACAAAGTGTCCAGTTTTTTGGGAGATAAAATGCGGAAGCAGAGCTTTGGACAAAGCGATCGTTCCTAAATAATCAATTTCCATCAACTTTTTATCAACTTCAATATCAGTATCAATAATTAAGGAACGTTGACTAATACCTCCATTGTTAATAAGTATATCAACATTACCAAACAAAGAAATAGCTTTTGTTACAATTGTTGGCATTGTTTGATAATCAGCTAGGTCTAGCGGTAAAACTTCAATGTTTTTAGGTTGTAAACATTCATTTTTTACATCATTCAAAACGGTAGTTCTACGTGAGGAAATTATGAGTTTACAATTGTACTTAGATAATTCTAAAGCGACAGCTTTACCAATACCACTGGATGCTCCGGTAATCCAAATGACTTTATTATTAAATGTCATGATTGCTTTTTAGAATTTAACCATTCTTCACGCAAGTCATTACTTAATTTTCCTGTACCATCATGCTTCCAACCTGGTGGTTTAATTAAATATTGAAAACGATCTTTTAGAGATTTCTTTCCGGTTAATGTGTCTTTTAGCATGTTCCACCACTCAATAAAGGCAATTTTTACTGGGTTATACGTATTGATATTGGTAACAAGTCCATATTTTACTTTTTCTTCATCTAATTCTGGTTGAAATGTTCCGAAAAGTTTATCCCAAATAATGAGTATTCCGGCATGGTTACGGTCCAAATAAATCGGATTACTACCATGATGTACACGATGGTGAGATGGTGTATTAAAAATAGCTTCGAACCAACGTGGCATTTTGTCTATAGCTTCTGTATGAATCCAAAACTGATATAACAAACTAATGGACATCTGTAATAATATCATAGCAGGATGAAACCCTAAAAGAGGTAGCCATAGCCAAAACACAAAACTATAAAATCCACCAGACCAAGTTTGCCTCAAAGCTGTACTTAAATTGTAGTGTTCAGATGAATGATGAACCACATGCGATGCCCAAAATAAGCGACATTCGTGCGAAACTCTATGAAACCAATAATATGCTAAATCATCAGCAAAAAATAACAATACAAAAGACCACCAAGCAAGCGGAATAGTAAATAATCTCAAATTACTGTATACCCAAAATAAAGCTAGCCAAACCAAGCCTTTACTTGCAAATCCTAAAAATACATTTCCTAAACCCATTGCGATAGAAGCAAAAGCATCTTTAGGTTCATAACCTTTTACATACTTTAGTTGCTCTCTTGTGGTAACATATAATTCAAGTAGCATAGCCAAAATAAAAAAGGGTATGGCATAAAGAATAATATTCGGAAAATCTGGCATTAGTAGGTGTGTTTAAGCATCTAAAATACGAAAATATTTAACTATTTTTACATCTAATTATGACAGCTACTTACCATAAGTATATTCTCAATTTTAAGCGCCCAAGTGGTACCTCTAGAGGTGTAATGACTACTAAGGAAACTTGGTTTATTATCTTAAACGAAAGTAATAAAATAGGAATAGGTGAATGCGGTATATTAAGAGGTTTGAGTATAGATGACAGACCAGAATATGAAAGTAAATTAAAATGGGTCTGTGATAATATTTGTTTAGGGTTAGATTCCTTATTAAATGAGCTGATCGAATATCCAAGTATTCAATTTGGATTAGAAATAGCATTTAAATCTTTAGAAAGCGAATCAGAATTCGATCTTTTTCCTTCAAACTTTACAAATAGCCAAGATGCCATACCAATTAACGGTTTAGTTTGGATGGGAGATGAAACCTTCATGCGTAAGCAAGTTAAAGAGAAAATTGAAGCTGGTTTTGACTGTATTAAACTTAAAATTGGAGCTATTGATTTTCAAACTGAGCTTAATATTTTAAAATCGATTCGAAAAGAATTTTCTATTTCAGATATTGAATTACGAGTAGATGCTAATGGAGCGTTTTTACCCAATGAAGCCCTTGAAAAATTGAAGCGTCTTTCAGAATATCAACTTCACTCTATAGAGCAACCTATAAAGCCTAAACAATTTGAGGAAATGGCTAGGCTTTGTGAGGAGACACCTTTGCCAATTGCTTTAGATGAAGAGTTGATTGGTGTTTTTTCAGAAAAGGATAAGCAAAAGCTACTTCAAATCATAAAACCACAATACATCATTCTAAAACCAAGTTTAGTTGGAGGTTTCAAAGGAAGCCAACAATGGATTGATATTGCTGAAGATTTGGGTATAAAATGGTGGATAACGAGTGCTCTAGAAAGTAATGTTGGCTTAAATGCCATTGCACAATGGACCTATACACTAAATAATGATATGCCTCAGGGATTAGGAACAGGAAGTTTGTTTACTAATAATTTTGCTTCGCCATTAACGGTAAAAAATGGTACTTTGCAATACGATAAAAATAAAGATTGGAATTTTAATTTAAACCTATGAATTATATACAACAAGCATATAAAGGGCAACGAGAATTGTGGATGTTCATCCTCACTACCATATTAGTTGCAGGTATCTTTTTATTAAACTTTGTGTTTTATCTTATAACAGATCCTGCAGATTTAGAAGCTGCTTATGAAATGATGAAGGGTATTCCTTCTAGTTTAAACCTAGCTATAAATCTCATTCCATTTGCCTTTCTGTTAGGCTTACTTTTTATTTTGGCCAAGTATGTACACCAAAGAAGTATTTTATCATTAACAACAGCAAGATCTAAGGTAGATTATGGTAGGGTATTCTTTGCTTTTATGATGATTGCAACGTTTACAATTGTTTCTTTCATTATAAGTTATAATATAGATTCTTCAGAGATTATTTATCAATTCGATTTTAAGAAGTTTTCTATTTTATTTTTGGTAAGTATTGTTTTATTTCCTTTTCAAATTGGATTAGAAGAATATCTTTTTAGAGGCTATTTAATGCAGCATATAGGCGTTATGGTGAAGAATAAATGGTTTCCTTTAATTCTAACCTCTGTTTTATTTGGTATTGCACATAGTGCTAATCCAGAAGTAGCTAATGTTGGTTTCTGGAAGATGATGATATTCTATATTGGTACAGGTCTGTTATTAGGTATAATGACTTTAATGGATGATGGATTAGAACTTGCTTTAGGTTTTCACTTAGGAAACAATTTGTTAGCATCACTTTTAGTTACTGCAGATTGGACAGCCTTACAGACAGACGCCATCTTTAAAAGTACAGCTGAACCATCCATGAGTATTATTGGCGAAATCTTAATACCAGTATTGGTTGTTTATCCAATTATGTTATTAATTTTATCAAAAAGATACGGTTGGAATAACTGGCAGGAACGTTTATTTGGTAAGGTAACAGAACCACCAAAAGAAGATTATAAAATCATTGGAGAATAATGACACCAAAGTACGATAAAGTTCATAATAGATTTAAACTAAACGATCTGCATTATGACCACGAAGAGTTAAAAGAAGTAGCCTATAGTCTTATAAAAGAGGGAGCTCCCTTTGAAAAAGCAACAGGAAACTTTTTGATAGATTGGCTTAATGAAAAAGATTACATAGAAGTAAAGACGTCTGGTTCTACAGGTAAACCAAAGCTTATAAAGTTAAAAAAACAAGCTATGGTAAATTCAGCCATTGCTACAGGAGATTTCTTTGGTCTCGAGCCAGGTAATACAGCTATAGACTGTTTGCCAAGCCATTATATTGCAGGTAAAATGATGTTGGTTAGAGCTATGATTTTAGGTTTAGAATTAGATCATGTAGAACCTAGCGCACACCCAATGTTTGATTATGAAAAGCATTACGATTTTTGTGCAATGATTCCGCTGCAATTAAAGCATACTCTTAAATACACCTATAACATCAAAACGATTATTGTTGGTGGATCTAAAGTTACGCTTCCGTTATTAGAGCGAATTAAAGACTGTGATTCTAAGTTTTTTGAAACCTATGGCATGACAGAGACAGTAACTCACGTTGCAGTTAGACAACTACCTTCTAAGGCGTCTAAAGGCGAGAAGTATTTTAATGCTATTCCTAATGTAACGTTTTCTCAAGATGAGAGGCAGTGTTTGGTAATTAACGCATTAAATTTAGTTGATGAACCTCTTGTAACTAATGATATTGTAGATTTAAAATCTGAAACTAGTTTTCAGTTATTAGGTCGCTATGACAATGTTATCAACTCTGGTGGAGTTAAGTTATTTCCTGAACAGATAGAGGATAAACTACAGCCAGCTATTGATGAGCGTTTTATTGTCGCAGGTGAAGAAGATGAGACATTAGGTGAACGCTTGGTTTTAATAGTAGAAAATCCAAGAGATTCTGCTGATAGTATAGCCAATAGAATACGATTTATAAAAGGCTTAACCAAGTTTGAAGTGCCTAAACATATCTACATAACAGATAAGTTTGTTGAAACTGTTAACGGTAAAATTCAACGTACTAAAACTATTGAATCTGTTTTAGGATAGGTTTATTCATTAAAATAAAGATAGGCTTTAACTAAATAAAAAACCCAATGCAACGCATTGGGTTTTTTTATATTAATAAATTAAAGAATTAATTACCAGCCGAAAGGTTTTTCATTTCTTCTTCAATCATTTCGTAGAACTCATCAATTTTAGGTAAAACGATGATACGTGTACGTCTATTCTTGGCTCTGTTTTCAGCAGTATCATTATCAACTAAAGGAACATGGTAACTACGACCAGCTGCGATAAGTTTTTGAGGATTTACATTTAACTCTTCTAAAACTCGCACAACAGCAGTAGCACGTTTTACACTTAAATCCCAATTATCTAATAATGGTGGTTTGCTGTATGGTACGTTATCTGTATGAGACTCTACCATAGCTTCAAAATTTGGCTTTCCATTAATAACGGTTGCAACTTTACCTAAAACTTCTTTAGCTCTATCAGTTACATTGTAGCTTCCACTTTTAAATAAAAGCTTGTCTGCAATAGAAATAAATACAACACCCTTTTCTACATTAACTTCTATATCTGGATCATTAATACCAACCTCTTTCTTTAAGCTAGACACTAAAGCAAGTGTAACACTGTCTTTTTTGTTTAATGCATCTTGTAAACGCGATATTTTTAAATCTTTTTCTTTTAGGCTTTCTAACGATTTTTCAAGATTCTCTGCACCTTTTTGCGTTAAGGTTGTTAAGTTTCCTTTAGTGTCAATTAAATCTTGGTTAGCTTTACGTAAATCCGCTAACTGGTCTTTCATTGTCTCTACTCTGGCATTAGCTGCTGCAGCATCAGATAGACATTTATTTAATTTTACAGTTGCACTGTTTAATAAGTCTTGTGTTTCTTGTTGTTTTGCTTCAAGCGCTGCATATTCTTTCTTCGATACGCAAGATGCAAGCAACACCATTGAGCAAACACTTAATAACATTAGTTTTTTCATAATTTTCATTATAGTTTAAATTGTTAATTTTAACATATCAAAATTATACAAAAGAAAATAGGCTAGAACATAGATTAACAAAAATTTTAACAGTTTTATAAACAGTTAAAACGTTTGTTTTTTCTTTACATAATAAGACCAAATAATTGAAGAGGTTTGGTAATAATTAGGAAGTTTTTTGAGTGTTTTACGTTCCTTTAAAACATTACTCAAATTGAGATAAAAAGAACCATGAGCTTTTAAAATAGCAATGAAATGAGCAGGTTTTAATTGCAGTAAAAACATAACACCAGCAACACCATCTAAAAGCATTCTGGTTATAGTCTTAGAAAATACATTATTGTCAGTGTTTTTAACTAATGTCATAAGACTATTTCTAAAGTTGAGGTATGTTTTTTTAGGATTGGAATTCTTTAAGGTTGCACCACCAACATGATACACTGAAGATATACCAACATATTGTGTTTTATAATTACTATTGAAAGCGCGCCAGCACAAATCTATTTCTTCCATATGAGCAAAATAGCTTTCGTCAAAACCGTTTAAAGATTTAAAAACTTCATTTTTTATAAAAAAGCAAGCACCAGAAGCCCAGAAAATATCTATAATATCATTGTATTGGCCTTTATCTTCCTCAATGCTGTTAAATATGCGACCTCTACAAAAAGGATAACCATACTTATCCATAAAGCCACCAGCAGCACCAGCATATTCAAATTTAGACTTGTCTTTGTAATCTAATATTTTAGGTTGAAGGATATCTGGTTTAGCCTCCGAATTGAAAGCGGTCAGAATTCCATTAAGCCAATTTTCTGTAACCTCAATATCACTATTAAGTAGGCAGAGTAGAGGCTCAGCAACGTATTGTAAGGCTTCGTTATAACCTTTTGCATATCCACCATTTTCAGAATTCTGAATGATAATAACCTTAGGAAACGAAGTTTTTAAAAATTCAACAGAATTATCAGTGGATGCATTATCCGCAACATAGATTTTAGCGTCTTCAGAATATTTTAAAACTGACGGTAAAAATTGCTCTAGTAGCGATTTACCATTCCAATTTAAAATAACAATTGCTATATCCTTGTCACTGTACATTTATGCCTTTTTATAATTAGGAATATCTCTTAAGAACTGATAACGTTCAGCCTCAGTGTCCATTTGACAATAATAGTGATTTATACCGTTTGTTACCATGAGGAATTCGGCATTTAACGCTAAATTATAACGTGCAATCTGGTCAAAAGTATCTTGGTTTATGGTAATGTCGTACGATTTGCATTCCACGATGAGTAGAATACTACCATCAGAATTAAAAATTACGATATCGTAGCGTTTCTTTAAGCCATTGATGTTTAATTCCTTTTCAACATTAATCAAAGATTTTGGGTAATTCTTTTCGTTGATAAGGTAATGTACACAATGTTGCCTTACCCATTCCTCTGGTTGAAGAATGATAAATTTTTTCCGAATGACATCAAAAATAGAAACTTTATTTTCTGTACTTTTGAATCGGTATTCAAACTGTGGAAAGTTGAGTTTTTGCACTTCACAAAATTAAAATTATAATATCATTCGAGCAAACGATTTAAGAGATTGGACGAAGTAAAAACAATAGTAGAAGACTTAAAAAAGGGGCAAATTAAACCCATCTATTTTTTAATGGGTGAGGAGGCTTACTACATTGATAAGATTTCAGATTTTATTGAAGATAATCTTTTGGATGAAGCCGAAAAAGGGTTCAACCAAATGGTGCTTTATGGAAGAGATGTTAGCATTGACGATATCGTAAGTAATGCCAAGCGTTATCCTATGATGGCAGAGCGTCAAGTAGTTATTGTAAAAGAAGCGCAAGACCTTAGTCGTACTATAGAAAAGCTAGCATCGTATGCCGAAAATCCACAGCCAACAACCGTTTTGGTCATAAATTACAAGTATAAAAAAATTGATAAGCGTAAAGCGTTATACAAGGCAATAAATAAAAATGGTAGTGTCGTTTTTGAAAGTAAAAAACTCTATGATAATCAGGTTCCGGATTGGATAAGACGTGTATTGAAAGGACAAGGTTATGATATTTCGCCTAAAGCCGCACAAATGCTGGTTGAGTTTTTAGGAACCGATCTAAGCAAGGTAAATAATGAACTCAATAAGCTAAAAATTGTTTTACCAAAAGGCACACAGATTACACCAGAGCATATTGAAGAAAATATAGGTATAAGTAAAGATTATAATAATTTTGAACTTCGGAAAGCTGTTGGTGCCAGAGATATTGTTAAAGCACAGCGTATTGCAAAGTATTTTGGTGATAATCCAAAGGACAATCCTATGGTGGTGACTGTAGCGTTGCTATTTAATTTCTTCTCGCAATTATTGCATTTACATGGTATGACAGACAAAAATCCAAGAAGTGTAGCTTCGGCATTAAGGGTTAATCCATATTTTGTGAATGAGTACATAATTGCAGCTCGCAACTACCCAATGAAAAAAGTGAGTGCTACAATAGCATTGCTGAGGGAATTTGATGTAAAAGGTAAAGGAGTAGGTGCAAATGCAGTACCACAAGGCGACTTGCTAAAAGAACTTTTGGTAAGGATAATGGGTTAATTACTCTATTAGCAAACGTCTTCTTATTGTGTTTTTACCAAAAGTATCTTCAATAGTTATAAGATATATCCCAGAAGTTAAATCTGAAACATCAATATGTTTTTTGTTTGATGTTTTTACCAATTGACCAGTTACATTATAGATTTTAGTTTGAAGGTTGTCCTCGCTCAACGTAATTTCTGTTTTAGCTGGGTTAGGGTAAAATGAAATAGCCGCAAGTTCAGTTTCATCTAAAGAAAGTGTAGAGGTATTGAAACTATATAAAGCTGGTTGAAGACTACCATTTTCTTCAGCTGTTATATAATATTCGTTGGCGTTTATAGGATATATACCTTCAATCTGAAACGAATAATTTTCTGGTACTGCAATAGAAGTTTTTGTAACTGTTCCGTTAGAAAATAAGCCAGAATTAAATCCGCTTAATTCAATTAAAAAAGCACCACTACCATCAAATCCTGTGACAATAATTTCATTACTTGTTGTATTGAATGCTGCTCCTGAGACCAAACCTCCTGCTATAATACTATCAACCATAGAAATGCTATGTGAGCCAGGTGTTTTTGGTAATTCGTAAATGTTGGTGTTGCCATCTAGCCAATTTCTGGTGAACACATAAAGACTGTTATTATAATGTATTAAGCTCTCTGCATCAAAATTGGTAGCAAACGGACTTGTTGTAAAATCTGTTTGGTCAGCGTAGTTAAAGTTAATGACATCTGCAGAAACTGAAGTATTATTTAAATAATCTGAAATAGCAATTCTATAAATCTTTAAATCGGTTCTATCTCCTTGGTAATTGCCAAAATCTCCAATATATATGTAAGTACCATCTTGTGTAAGATCTTCCCAATCTATGTTGGTGGCATTAGTAATAGTAACTGTTCGTGTAACATTTCCTGTGGTTACATCAATATCAAAAAGTTGATTGGTATTTGCACTGTCGTTATGCGTAATCAGTATATTGTTTATATACAATAATCCTGAGGTTTCATTAACGGTTCCGTCTAATGAAGTTTCTAATGTAAACTGTTGAGCATTGACACAAAAAAATGATAAAACCAAAAATAGATTAAAACAGAGCGTAAGTCTCATATATAATGATTAAACCTTAAATGTACATAACTAAAAGTTTTGTAGGCAAAAAAACATATGATTCACCTTTATTTGGGTTAAAACTATAGTTTTCTATGATAATGCAACAATTCTTCATCAGATGTAGGCAATGTTCCAATACCTTTTAGTTCAAAACCTAAACGCTCTAGTAGTTTTCTTGAGGATAGATTTTCTTCTAAAGTATAGGCACTTAGTTCAGCTAGACCATGATTCTCTTTCATTATTTCTACAAGCTTTGAAGTTGCTTCAAACGCATAACCTTTTCCTTCGTTAGAGGGCAAAAACGCAAAACCAATATCTGGTGTTTCTATACCTTCTCTATGGTAAACTCCGCAAGTACCAAGTTTTACGTTATCAGATTTTCTAATAATAACATTATTACCATAACCATGAGTTGCTATTTGAGGTAATGCCTTTTCAGCAATATAAGCTTCTGCAGCTTCAACAGTTCTTACATTTCTGTCACCAATAAACTGAATCCATTTAGGTGTATTCATTAATTCTAAAATGAATGGTGCGTCCTCTTTTGTTATTAGTCTAATGCGAAGACGATGGGTTTTGAATGAATCTTTCATTATTCAATTAATCTAAATACATTATTATTCTATTGGCTCGGAAAACCTTATTTTTACTTCCCAAAAAGTTTTTTCAATATACAGAATTTATACATGAAGTTATTCTCTAAAGAACAAATATACGAAGGTGATAAGCTTACGACTGAGCGTCAAAATATCTCTTCAACTGATTTAATGGAACGTGCAGGAACCCAAATTTTTAATTGGATTCATATGCGTATGCAAGGTGCACAAGTGCCAATTCATGTGTTTTGTGGTATAGGTAATAATGGAGGTGATGGTTTGGTATTAGCAAGACATCTATTAACTCATGGTTATAATGTGGTGACGTATATTGTAAACTGCAGTGATAAACGCTCTAAGGATTTTTTGATTAATTACGATAGAATTAAGACAGTAACTAAGGATTGGCCAAAAATGCTTAGTTGTTCTGGTGATTTTTCAAATGTTGTTATTGATGAAAAAGATATCATAGTTGATGCTGTGTTTGGTATTGGTCTTAATCGTCAGCCAAATGAATGGGTACAAGAATTATTTCAGAAATGGAGAGCGTCTAAAGCATTTACCTTATCTGTAGATATACCTTCAGGATTATATACAGACAAACCAATAGAAGATGAAAATGCGGTTGTGCATGCTAATTACACGATTAGTTTTCAGTCACCAAAGCTTATTTTCTTTTTGCCAGAAACTTCAAAGTTTACGGTACAATGGGAAGTTTTAGATATTGGTATTGATAGAGACTACCTGATGCAAACTGAAGCCGAAGCAGAATTAATTTCAAAATTTGAAGTTTTACCATTATACAAACCAAGAGAAAAATTTTCGCATAAAGGGGATTTTGGTCATGCTTTAATCGTAGGTGGAAGTTATGGAAAAATAGGAGCTGTTAATTTAGCGAGTAAATCAGCATTAAGTTCTGGAGCAGGTTTGGTTACAGCGTTTATTCCAAAATGTGGTTATCATAGTATGCAAGCATCTTTTCCAGAGGCAATGGTAATTACTGATAAAGATGAAGAACGAATCACTGATATTTCTTTTGATATAGAACCTAGTGTCGTTGGTATTGGTGTAGGATTAGGAACGGCTGATAAAACAATTAAAGCTTTAGAGTTGTTTTTGAATACTAATAAAACACCGCTTGTTATTGATGCAGATGGTTTAAACATCTTATCTAAAAAGAAAGTGTTATTAGAATTATTACCAGAACAAACAGTTTTAACACCACACCCAAAAGAACTAGAACGATTGGTAGGTGAGTGGACAGATGATTTTGATAAGCTTAAAAAAGTAAAAGCATTTTCTAAAAAGTATAAAGTTATCGTCGTTATAAAAGGTGCAAACACTATAACAGTTTTTGGAGACAAGCTTTATATAAATACAACAGGAAATCCAGGAATGGCAACAGCAGGAACAGGTGATGTTTTAACAGGAGTAATAACAGGCTTAATCGCTCAAGGTTATGAACCATTAGCAGCAACTATTTTTGGTGTGTATTTACATGGAAAATCTGCTGATATTTCTTTAGAGGATTATGGATATCAGAGTTTAATAGCGAGCCATATTATTGAAACTATAGGCGAAGCTTACATAGATTTATTCAAACAACCAGAACAAGAACAGCAGCAACAAGAACAACAAGAAGCATAATAGGTAATTATGGATAACTATCATATTATTTCATCTGAAGCTTTAGATATTGTAACCATTTACAACATTTTTAAGGATAATAAGAGGCTTAAACTTTCTGAAGCTTCTATTCAGAAAATAGAAAATTGTAAAACATATCTCGATAATAAATTAGCCAATAACAAAAATCCAATGTATGGCATTAATACTGGTTTTGGGTCATTATATAATGTTAAGATTTCAACTAAAGATTTAACTAAGTTACAAGAGAACTTGGTAATGTCTCATGCTTGTGGTACTGGTGATCGCGTGCCAGAATCTGTGGTTAAGGTGATGTTGTTGTTGAAGATTCAATCCTTAAGTTACGGTCATAGTGGAGTACAACTAAAAACGGTTGAGCGGTTAATAGATTTTTTTAATCACGATATTTTCCCATTTGTTTATACCCAAGGGTCTTTAGGCGCTTCTGGTGATTTGGCACCGTTGGCTCATTTGGCATTACCATTATTAGGAAAAGGAAGTGTTGTGCATGATGGTGAAAATTATGAAGCTTCAGAATTGTTAGAAAAATTCAATTGGGAACCGATAAAATTGGAAGCTAAGGAAGGATTAGCACTATTAAATGGAACGCAGTTTATGAGTGCTTATGGTGTGTATTTGCTCTTAATGTCTCATAAGACCTCTTATTTGGCAGATATAATCTCAGCAATATCCTTAGATGCGTTTGATGGTAGAATAGATCCATTTCATGATTTGGTACACGATGTAAGACCACATCCTGGTCAGCGTAAAGTAGCCAAACGTTTTAATGAACTTTTAGAAGGAAGCGAGTTAATTGCTAGAGAAAAAGAGCATGTACAAGATCCATATTCGTTTAGATGTATACCACAAGTCCATGGTGCAACAAAAGACACTTTAGACTTTGTTGAAAAGGTGATCTTAACCGAAATCAATTCCGTAACAGATAATCCAAATATTTTTTCAGAAGAAGATTTAATAATTTCTGGAGGGAATTTTCATGGGCAGCCTTTGGCTTTAGCTCTAGATTATTTAAAAATAGCTATGGCAGAAATCGGCAATATTTCTGAACGTAGAATTTTTCAATTAGTATCTGGTTTACGAGGCTTACCAGCCTTTTTGGTTGATAATCCAGGATTAAATTCTGGCTTTATGATACCTCAATATACTGCAGCGAGTATAGTTAGTGCTAATAAGCAATTAGCATCTCCTGCAAGTATAGATAGTATAGTGTCTAGTAATGGACAAGAGGACCATGTAAGTATGGGAGCAAATGCTGCTACGCAAGCTTATAATCTTATTAGAAATGTAGAGCGTGTTATTGCTATAGAATTGATGAATGCATCACAAGCCCTTGAGTTTAGAAGACCAATGAAAACATCACTATTATTAGAGTCTTTTTTAGACCATTACAGAAAAGTAGTGCCTTTTATAAAAGAAGACGAAGTATTGCATGATGATATAGAAGCTTCTATTCAATTTTTAAAAGATGTAGATATTGAAGTAGAAGAATTATTTCTAAACAATTATGGAGTAGAGAAGCATTAAAAAGTACAGCTAATTATCCTTCAAGGATAATATCATTTGCCCATTTAATGGCATCATCTAGTTTAGTGAATATTTCAAACGGTTTTCCAAAAAACATTTGTTCTATTTGTGCATTAATCTTTGCTTGATATTTATCTGAAACAACAGCAAATCCCTTTAAGTATTTAACCTTTGTAGCTCTAGGATATACGCTGGGGTCTACAGAATAAGAGTTTACTCTATGGGTAATGTACACAAAAGGTTTGCTGAAATGATTTTCGATTACTTCAATCAAAGCCTCATTGTGGAGATGGTCTAAGTGTACACCTTCGTTAATTTTAGCAATAACATATCTATCGTAGAAAGAAAGTGTACAAAACTTTAATTTTACAACAGTTTCTTGCATTTTTAGAACAGTTTTATGTCTTAAGATAAAAAAAACTCCTCAAAAAATGAGGAGTTTTAACTTAAAATATTAAAAAGTCTTAAGATTCTGTAGGTTTACTAGAGCTTTTAACTTTGATTTTTAACTCATCTTTTTTAGTATCCAAATCCATGGTAATAGTATCACCTTCTTGGATTTTAGCATTAATGATTTCTTCCGCTAATGCATCTTCTACATACTTTTGAATTGCTCTGTTTAGTGGTCTTGCACCATATTGTTTGTCAAAACCTTTTTCCGCTATATAATCCTTGGCTTTATCCGTAAGTACCAAATCGTAACCTAACTCTTTAATACGTTTTACGAGCTTAACTAATTCAATATCAATAATTTTATCAATATCTTCTTTTTCTAGAGCGTTAAACACTATAACATCATCAATTCTATTTAAAAACTCAGGCGCGAAAGCTTTTTTAAGTGCATTTTCAATTACTCCTTTAGCATATTCAGTTTCTTGGGCTTCCTTAGCTGAAGTACCAAATCCAACACCAGTACCAAAATCTTTAAGTTTACGAGCTCCTATATTAGAAGTCATAATTATGATAGTATTTCTAAAATCAATCTTACGACCTAAGCTATCTGTTAAATAACCATCATCAAGAACTTGTAATAGCATATTGAATACATCTGGATGCGCTTTTTCAATTTCATCTAAAAGAACTACAGCATAAGGCTTACGTCTAATTTTTTCGGTAAGTTGTCCACCTTCTTCGTAACCAACATATCCTGGAGGTGCACCAATAAGTCTAGATACAGCGAATTTTTCCATATACTCACTCATATCTATTCGCACTAAGGCATCGTTACTGTCAAATAATTCGCTAGCTAAAACCTTTGCTAATTGCGTTTTACCAACACCAGTTTGTCCTAAAAAGATAAATGAACCAATCGGTTTGTTAGGATCTTTAAGACCTGCCCTGTTACGTTGAATAGCTTTTACAACCTTAGCTACTGCTTGGTCTTGTCCAATAACACGTCCCTTAATAAGCTCTGGTAAACTTGCTAATTTATTAAGCTCAGTTTGAGCTATTTTATTTACAGGAATACCAGTCATCATGGATATAACATCTGCAACGTTATCTTCCGTGACAATTTCTCTGTGTTGCTTTGTTTCTTCCTCCCATTTTTCTTGAGCGGTTGCTAATTCCTTTTCAAGACGTTTTTCGTCATCTCTTAGTTTAGCAGCTTCTTCATATTTCTGTTTCTTAACAACACTGTTTTTAGTTTCCTTAACTTCTTCAAGTTTTTTCTCTAGTTCAATGATTTGTTTAGGAACATCAATATTGGTAATGTGCACACGAGAACCTGCTTCATCCAAAGCATCAATAGCCTTGTCTGGTAAGAAACGCTCTGTCATGTATCGATTTGTTAACTTTACACAAGCCTCAATAGCTTCAGGTGTATAGTCAACATTATGATGTTCTTCATACTTACCTTTTATATTGTTTAATATTTCAATTGTTTCCTCAACTGAAGTTGGTTCAACAATTACTTTTTGAAAACGACGCTCTAAAGCACCATCTTTTTCTATATATTGTCTGTACTCATCTAGTGTAGTTGCACCTATACATTGAATTTCGCCTCTTGCTAATGCAGGTTTAAACATGTTAGAAGCATCTAAACTTCCTGTTGCTCCACCAGCACCAACAATGGTATGAATTTCATCAATAAAGAGAATGATGTCATCGTTCTTTTCAAGCTCATTCATCACGGCTTTCATGCGCTCTTCAAATTGACCTCTATATTTTGTGCCAGCAACTAAACTTGCTAGATCTAAAGTAACAACACGTTTATTAAAAAGTGTTCTGGATACCTTACGTTTTACAATACGTAGTGCTAAACCTTCAGCAATAGCAGATTTACCAACACCAGGTTCACCAATTAAAAGCGGATTATTCTTTTTACGTCTACTTAATATTTGTGAAACACGCTGTATTTCTTTTTCTCGACCCACTACAGGATCTAATTTACCTTCTTCGGCAAGTACGGTTAGGTCTCTACCAAAGTTGTCTAAAACTGGTGTTTTAGACTTTTTATTTGTTTTACCAGGCTGACTTCCACCGAAAGGATTTTGCTTAGCATCATCCTCTTCATTTATCTCATCATCAGAATATGATTCGGCTTTAGGTTCGTCTAGGTAATCATCTTCGCTTGTAATCATAGATTTAAATTCGTCTTTTACATTATCATAATCAACTTTAAGCTTGTTTAATAACTTAGTAGTTGGGTCATTTTCATTTCTTAATATGCACAATAATAAATGTGCTGTGTTTATAGAAGTGCTCTGAAACAATTTTGCTTCTAAAAATGTTGTTTTCAAAGCACGCTCAGCTTGCCTTGTGAGGTGCAAGTTTTTCTTTTCGTTTGATGTAGTAACGATGTTTGGATTAGCTGGACTTAAAATCTCAACTTTACGTCTTAAATGATTTAAGTCTACCTCTAATGCACTTAGTATATCTATAGCCTTACCATTGCCATCTCTTAAAAGACCTAACATTAAATGTTCTGTGCCAATAAAATCATGACCTAGGCGTAAAGCTTCTTCTTTGCTAAATGCTATAACATCTTTAACTCTTGGGGAAAAATTATCATCCATAGTAAACTCCTTTCTGCATTAAAAATAGTAAAAACATATTATCTAAATGGCAAAAACCATACCTTAAATAAAATGGTTTAACGAATAGACTAAAAAAGCATTTTAAATCAAAGCAAATTTAATGATACTTATTAACGAAAAAGATATCAAAAATTGTTAATAAAAACTCTTAAAATTAGCTTTTGAAATCACTTTAAACACTACTGAAATGCTTATATTAGCACGTTTTGAAAACCTAGAAAAATTCTAATAAATTTTATATATGGCAGAAGGAGAAAAACTCATTCCGATTAACATTGAAGATGAAATGAAATCAGCCTACATTGATTATTCAATGTCGGTCATTGTGTCACGTGCGTTACCAGATGTAAGAGATGGCTTAAAACCAGTTCATAGACGTGTGCTTTACGGTATGCACGAATTGGGTGTTAGAGCAAATACAGCCCACAAAAAATCAGCAAGAATTGTTGGTGAGGTATTAGGTAAGTATCATCCACATGGTGATACTTCGGTTTACGATACAATGGTACGTATGGCTCAGGAATGGAGTTTAAGATATATGTTAATAGACGGCCAAGGTAACTTTGGTTCAGTGGATGGTGATAGTCCTGCAGCAATGCGTTATACAGAGGCTAGAATGCAGAAGATTTCTGAAGAAATGTTAGCAGACATTGACAAAGAAACCGTTGACCATAAACTTAATTTTGATGATACTTTAGAAGAACCAACAGTTTTACCTACGCGTATTCCCGGTTTATTAGTTAATGGAGCTTCTGGTATTGCAGTTGGTATGGCAACAAATATGCCACCTCACAACCTCACGGAAGTTGTAAACGGAACCATTGCTTATATAGATAACAATGATATAGAGATTGATGAGTTAATGCAACACATCAAAGCACCAGATTTCCCAACAGGTGGAACTATCTATGGTTATGATGGTGTTAAAGAAGCGTTTCATACAGGTCGTGGTAGAATCGTAATGCGTGGTAAAGCCAATATCGAAGAAGTAAATGGACGTGAGTGTATCATTGTAAATGAAATACCTTACCAAGTTAACAAAGCAGATATGATTAAAAAGACTGCTGACTTGGTTAACGATAAAAAACTTGAAGGTATCTCTACCATTAGAGATGAATCTGATAGAAAAGGAATGCGTATCGTCTACGTTTTAAAGCGTGATGCTATTCCTAACATTGTACTTAATAAATTATACAAGTACACAGCCTTACAATCATCATTTAGTGTAAATAATATTGCCTTAGTAAAAGGTCGTCCTCAACTTTTAAATCTTAAGGATTTAATTCACTATTTCGTAGAGCACAGACACGAAGTAGTTGTAAGACGTACACAATATGAATTACGCAAAGCTGAAGAACGTGCTCACATTTTAGAAGGTTTAATCATCGCTTCTGATAATATTGACGAAGTAATTGCTTTAATCAGAGCATCTGCAAACGCTGAAGAAGCTAGAGAAAAATTAATTGAACGTTTCAAGCTTACTGAGATACAAGCTAAGGCTATCGTAGAAATGCGTTTACGTCAGTTAACAGGTCTAGAACAAGACAAGTTAAGAGCAGAGTACGAGGAGTTAATGAAAACTATAGAAGACCTTAAAGATATCTTAGATAAAAAAGAGCGTCGTATGGATATCATTAAGCAAGAGCTTGAAGTTATCCGTGATAAATATGGTGATGAGCGTCGTTCTGTAATTGAATATGCTGGTGGAGATTTAAGCATTGAAGATATGATTCCAGATGAAAAAGTAGTCATCACTATTTCTCACGCTGGCTATATTAAACGTACCTCTTTAACAGAATACAAAACCCAAAATAGAGGAGGAGTTGGTCAAAAAGCATCAACAACACGAAATGAAGATTTCTTAGAGCACCTATTTGTTGGTACAAATCATCAGTATATGTTATTCTTTACTCAAAAAGGAAAATGTTTCTGGATGCGTGTCTATGAAATTCCAGAAGGTTCTAAGACCTCAAAAGGTAGAGCTATTCAAAACCTTATTAATATAGAACAAGATGATAAGGTAATGGCGTTTATCTGTACACAAGACCTTAAGGACGAGGATTACATCAACAGTCATTATGTCATAATGGCAACGAAAAAAGGTCAGGTTAAGAAAACATCATTAGAACAATATTCTAGACCTCGTACTAATGGAATTAATGCAATTACTATTAAAGAGGGTGATGAATTATTAGAGGCTAAGTTAACAACTGGTGAAAGCCAAGTAATGTTAGCCCTTAGGTCGGGTAAAGCCATTCGTTTTGAAGAAGCAAAAACAAGACCGATGGGTCGTAATGCTTCGGGTGTTAGAGGTATAACTTTAGCAAATGATAATGATGAGGTAATAGGAATGGTTGCTGTTAATGATTTTGAAAGTAATATCTTAGTAGTGTCTGAAAATGGTTACGGAAAACGCTCTAGTTTAGATGATTATAGAATTACTAATAGAGGTGGAAAAGGTGTTAAAACCATTTCTATCACTGACAAAACAGGTAATTTAGTAGCAATTAAAAACGTTTCTGATGAGGACGATTTAATGATTATTAATAAGTCTGGTATTGCAATTCGTATGGAAGTTGCAGATTTAAGAGTGATGGGAAGAGCAACTCAAGGTGTAAAGCTTATCAACTTAAAAGGTAATGATTCTATTGCTGCAGTTGCTAAAGTAATGAAAGATGATGATGAAGAAAATGTTGATGAATTAGATGCTGAAAACGCTGATGAGCAAACAACAAATGAAGATGGCACGGCTATTGATAATAATGAAACTGAAAACTAAAAATTAACAACATAAACTATTTATTACAAATGAAAAAATTAATGACATTAGTGCTTGTTTTTACAGTGACAGCTATGTCTTTTGCTCAAAAAAATGAAGTGAAAGCTATGGAAAAAGCACTTAAAAATATGAATTTTGCTGATGCCAAGTCTGCTATGTCTGTAGCAGAAGGATTAATAAGCAACATGGATGATAAAATGAAGGCTAAGTTTTTATTTTTAAAAGCAAAAGCTCTTTATGCAAATGGTGCAGGTTCTGATAGTGACGTTGATAGTGCAATAGCAACTTTAACTGAATTAAAGAATCACGAGTCTTCAATTGGAAAGCTAAGATATACAGAACAAGCTAATGAAATGAAGACAGAAATTTACAACTCATTTCTGAAAAAAGCTAATGAAGCTTTTAACAATAAAGATCTTTCTGTAGCTTCTAAAGCTTACGAAAATATTTATAAGATATCTCCCAAAGATACTGTATATCTTTATAATGCAGCTTTACTTGCAGCTCAGAATAATGATTATGATACATCATTAAAACATTTCATTAAGCTAAAAAATCTTGGTTTTACAGGTATAAAGACGAATTATGTAGCAACTAATAAAGAAACTGGTGGTGAAGAGTTTTTTCCTGAAAAAGCGAATAGAGATTTTGCTGTAAAGACTTTAAAAACCCATATTAAACCTGAAGATAGAAAAGAGGAGTCAAAACGAGCTAATATTGTTAAAAACATAGCATTCATTTATGTTTCACAGGGAAATAATGAGAAAGCTTTATCTGCAATTGATGATGCTAGAAATGAATTTCCTGATGATAATAATCTCATACTAACTGAAGCTACGATTCAAATAAAGGTTGGCAATAACGACAAAGCTTTTGAATTATTCAAAGAGGCTCTTAAAAGAGACCCTAATAATCCAGATTTAAATTATAACGTAGGTATTACCGCAATGGAAGTGGAGCAATATGAGGTTGCAAAACAAGCATTTGAGCAGACCTTAAATATTCAGCCTGATTACGCTAATGCAGCATTAAATCTTTCATTTTTAGAAGTTAATAAAGGTAATGCTATGAATGACGAAATGAATACATTAGGTAATTCGGCTGCAGACAATAAGCGTTATGATGAACTTAAGGCTCAAAAGAATGAGTTGTTTAAAGCTGGTGCAGAAATTTTAGAAAAGTTTGTTAAGAACAATCCAAATTTAATGAACGCAGATATTTACAACCAGTTGGCTAATATATATAGTGCGCTTGGTGAAATGGATAAATTCAAAACTAATAAAGATATAGCAAAAGCTATTGAAGCAGGAAACTAAGATCTTTGCTTGTAGGATAAAAAAAGCGACTTTATTAAAGTCGCTTTTTTTATTATATAATTTTCTTGATTACTCTTAGCCTGTGTGTATGGGTATTCTTGTCAATATTATAAATACCGCTGTGATCTAAACGATCAATTCTAACTTTGCCATGTGCATGTATAATATAATTATCTTTCATTATTATACCAACATGAATAATATCACCTTCTGCATTATCAAAAAAAGCCAAATCTCCAGGTTCGCTTTCTTCAATAAAACTTAAGGCTAAACCCTGAGTGGCTTGCTGGGACGCATCACGTAATAAATGATAGCCATTAAGCTTATATACCATTTGTGTAAAACCAGAACAATCAATTCCGAAAGGAGATTTTCCTCCCCATAAATATGGTGTGTTTAGATATAAAAAAGAGGTGTCAATAATTTTTGATTTTTCACTTTTTTCGGTAATCTTATTGCCTTCAAACTTTTGATTTAAAAGATTTAAACAGTTTAGGTCTGAGCCTAATGGAATAGGATATATACTATTAGCATTATCAGATACAAACTGTATTAAATCTTTTGACAAGGAAATATCAGAATTAGCTAATTGGCTATATTGATTTTCTTCAATCTCAAGATACTGTTTATTATCTATCCAGCCTTCATATTTATCGTATGCAAAACGAATGCGACTCCATTTTTTACGCTGTTCTAATACTTTAAAAAAGTCACCATACAATGCCTGAGTTACCATCTCACTGGTATCAGCAGGCTCAAATCGTATAGGTACAATGCCTAGATTGCAAACTCCGTATTGCATAGAAGATATTTAAGCGCGTTCTAATACCATTGCAGAAGCGCCACCACCACCATTACAAATAGCAGCTGCACCAATTTTTGCATTGTTTTGTTGTAAGACGTTTAATAAAGTTACTAATATTCTGGTACCAGAACAGCCAAGGGGATGTCCTAAAGAAACTGCACCACCATTCACGTTAACTTTATCGTCAGATAATCCTAAAATTTTCATATTTGCTAAGCCAACAACAGAAAAAGCTTCATTAAATTCAAAGAAATCCACATCACTTAATTCTACATTGGCTTTAGCTAACGCTTTAGGTAATGCTTTGGCGGGAGCAGTAGTAAACCACTCTGGTTCTTGAGCAGCATCTGCATAACTTTTTATAGTCGCAAGAGGTTTTAAACCTAACTCTTCAGCTTTTTCTTTACTCATAAGTACTAAAGCCGCTGCACCATCATTAATGGTGGAAGCATTTGCTGCAGTTACAGTTCCGTCTTTAGTAAAAGCAGGACGTAAGGCTGGAATTTTTTCCATCTTTACATTAGTGTATTCTTCATCTTTATTAATAACTAAAGCATCACCACGACGTTGAGGGACTTCAACAGGAATAACTTCATCGTCAAATTTCCCAGCTTCCCAAGCTGCTTTGGAGCGTTCATAAGATTGTATCGCAAATGCATCTTGGTCCTCTCTGCTAAAGTTGTACTCTTCTGCACAAGCGTCAGCACAAACACCCATAGCGTTGTTATCATATGCATCGACTAAGCCGTCTTTTTGCATGCCATCTACTAAAGTAGCAGGTCCAAACTTTGTAGCACTACGTGCATGGTAATAATGTGGAATAGCACTCATATTTTCCATTCCTCCGGCAACCATAATATCAGCATCACCAAGACTAATGGCTTGTGCTGCTTGCATTACAGCTTTCATACCAGATGAACATACTTTATTTATTGTTGTGCAAGGAACAGTATTTGGAATTCCAGCGAATATAGCTGCTTGCCTCGCTGGTGCTTGTCCTGTACCAGCTTGTACTACATTACCCATTAATACTTCATCTACCATTTCTGGTTTTAAGTTTATTTTGTCTAATGCACCTTTTATAGCAACAGCTCCAAGTCTTGGTGCTGGTACACTAGATAAACTCCCTAAAAAACTTCCTATTGGTGTTCTAACGGCAGATACGATTACTACGTCCTTGTTCATTGTTGATTTGTTTAAATTAGTTCTCGCGAAATTAATGATTTTTTGAGATATTTCGGAATGTATTGCAGATTATAGATGTTTTAAATTTTAATATTTGTTACATTTGATTTTATATGAAGGAACTTCTAAACAAATGGTATAAAAATCATGCATTAGTATATAAAATACTTTTGTTCTTATTGACTACATTGTTTATAGTTTATTTATTTCCTAAGACAGGTAAGTTTAGGTATTCTTTTGAAAAAGGAAAACCTTGGCAGTCCGAAAACTTGTATGCACCTTTTAATTTCGCGATTCAAAAGACTCAACAAGAAATTAATGAAGAACAGCTTGAAATTGAAAATAATGCTTCCGTTTATTTCGATATTGATCTAGAAATCCCAAAGGCCCTAAAGCTGAATTACATTACTAAATTCAATGAGGTTTTTAATGATTCTATTTCCTCCAAAAAAAATCTATTCAAACAAGGTACTGATATAATTGAGACCTTGTATGAAAATGGAATTTTAGATACTGACTATCCGTATTCTAATGATAAACCTGTTGTATTGGTTGCTTCTAATACGGTTGAAAAACGTTTAGAGTATAAAGGTCTGATAGAAATAAACCAACTTCGTGATCGGCTTGAGAGTTATTTGACTAATTCAACTTCTTCTGAGAATAAAAATAGAATGATATCTCTGTTTTTTGATATCATTAAACCTAATGTAACATTAAATGAAACTCTTACAAAAACTACATTAGAAGAAGAGCTTTCTCAAATAGCATTAACTCGTGGAAGCATAGATAAAGACCAATTAATTATTTCTAAAGGTCAAGTAGTAGAAGATGAGGAATATAATATTTTAAAATCACTTAAATCCGAGTATGAATCTCAAGTTTGGAATACAGCTAATTATAATTGGGTTCTTGTAGCCTATACATTATTAGTTGCTCTAGCACTTTTAATGTTATTGCTGTTTTTGCAAAAATACAGGTTGGAGGTTTTTCAAAATAACACCAAAGTAACCTTTATTTTTTTTAATATAGCTCTGATGATATTGCTCACCACTTTGGTGATTAATTATAATTCTCAATACATATACGTGGTGCCATTATGTATATTGCCATTGGTATTAAAAGCTTTTTTTGATGCGCGACTTGGTTTATTTGCACACGTACTTACGGTTTTGCTTTTAGGCTTTATAGTACCTAACAGTTATGAGTATATGTTTCTGCAAATTATTGCAGGAATCGTGACTATATTAACAGTTTCAGAGTTATATAAACGTGCCAATCTTTTTATATCAGTTGGTCAAATAACGCTTATATATATCATTGCTTATTTTGCCTTTTTCGTAATCCACGAAGGGCAAATAACGACTTTGAAGTGGGATACGTTTGGATTATTTATTCTATGTGGTTTGGCAACACTTTTCGTTCAGCCACTTATATACATTTACGAAAAGATATTTGGGCTTGTATCTGATGTATCACTTTTAGAATTATCAGACACCAACACAAAGCTTTTAAAAGAATTATCTAACAAAGCACCAGGTACATTTCATCATTCATTAAATGTTGCCAATTTGGCTGAAGCTTCTGCAAATGAAATTGGTGCAAACGCTATGTTGGTTAGGGTAGGCGCTTTGTATCATGATATAGGTAAAATGAAGAATCCAACCTATTTTACAGAGAATCAAAGTAACGGTATTAATCCTCATGATGAATTGTCAAGTAGAGAAAGCGCAACGATTATAGTAGATCATGTGTTGAATGGTATTGAAATCGCAAAAAAATATAATTTACCAGATCGTGTTATTGATTTTATTAGAACGCATCATGGTACCAGTGTTGTTTATTATTTCTACATGAAGGAGAAAGCTGAAAATGATGCTATAAAAATTGAAGAATTCTCATATCCTGGCCCAAAACCATTTAGCAAAGAAACAGCTATTTTAATGATGTGCGATAGTGTTGAGGCCGCATCAAAAAGTTTAAAAGAGCCAACTACAACGAAGATTAATGATTTTGTTGAGAATATCATTAATAAGCAAATGGAAAGTGGACAATTCTTAAACGCTAATATTACTTTTAAGGAAATTCAATCTATCAAAAAAGTAATAAAACACAAACTTGCCAATATCTATCATTTAAGGATAGAGTACCCAGAATAAAACAAAAAAGCCACACTATTACAAGTATGGCTTTATGTGATCGCGACAGGATTCGAACCTGTGACCGTCTGCTTAGAAGGCAGATGCTCTATCCAGCTGAGCTACGCGACCATTCAAGAGATGAACTCTGAAATTCAATAAAAAGTCGGGGTGGCAGGATTCGAACCTGCGACCTCCGCGTCCCAAACGCGGCGCGATAACCGGGCTACGCTACACCCCGAAAATTGGTTATCTTGTTGCGGAGAGACCGGGATTCGAACCCGGGCAACACTTACGCGTTGACAGATTAGCAATCTGCTCCATTACCACTCTGGCACCTCTCCAATAAATTTTATAAGAACGTTTCTTAAAATTGCGGATGCAAATGTAACTTATCATATTAATTATCGCAACAATTTTTTTGAGTTTTTTAATTCAAATACCCTAATACTTTGAAAGAGTATAGAATATGATTAATTTTATTGTCATATGTCGAAATATTCTAAAGATAGAGCCTTTACTAATTATGTCCACACAAACTTAGCTATTCCTTTAATTTATAATCCCTTAGACTGGTCGGAAGTACAATTGAGAAAGGATTATTCAAAGTATATCGATATGATGGATGGTATTGATTACGTTTTTCGAAAAGGAAATACTATAATGAGCGTTCAGGAGCGATTTAGAGAAAAACAATACCAGAGTTTTACAGATTTTACAATTAGATATCGCAGAGACTCAAATAAAATTGAAGAACGACACGAGTCTGAGTACTATAAAATGAAAGCTCACTATTTTACCTATGGAATAATTGACAGTTCTAAAAATGAGACTCATAAGGCATCAGCATTTATAAAGTATGCAATAATTGATTTAAAAAAAGTTTATCAAAAGTTAGACGAAAAGAAAATTTATATTTCTGATAACGGTAAAAATAAATGTGAAATAATTGATGGTAATCGTCTAGAGTGTCCTGTAAAATATAATTCAGATGGGTCATCATCCTTCTTTCCAATTGATATTTCGTATTTGGTTAAACTTTGGGGAGGCGATATGTTGGTTACTCAAAAGGGTTTTTTGTAAAACTAACTTTAACGAAATTTTACTATTATAAATCTAACTTTTTCAATAGCTTCGTTAAGCTATGTCAACAGAAAAAAGACTTATCAAATTCACCAAAAAAGGAATTTACTGTCCGCAAGGTAAATTTTATTTAGATCCTTGGTATCCTGTTGATTATGCTATTATTTCTCATGGACATGCAGATCATGCACGATGGGGAATGAAACGTTATTTATGTACTGATGATTCAAAGGCCATTTTACAGTATCGCTTAGGTGCTGACATTATTATTGATAGCATGTCGTATGGTAAGGAAATTAATATTAATGGAGTGAAGGTGAGTTTTCATCCTGCAGGTCATGTCATAGGTTCAGCGCAAATACGTTTGGAGTATAAGGGCTATGTGGTCGTTTTTACAGGTGATTATAAAACACAACCTGATTTTATAACAACACCTTTTGTATCTGTAAAGTGCAATACTTTTATTACCGAAAGTACTTTCGGACTGCCCATTTATAACTGGAAATCCGAAGAGACTTTACAAAATGAGTTGCAATCGTGGGTAAAAACGAATCAACAAAACGATAGAACGTCTGTTTTTCTCGGCTATTCCTTAGGCAAGGCACAGCGTTTAATGTCTTTATTAGATGGTTGTGATGATATCTATGTGCACCGTTCTATTCATAATTTAAATAACGCTATTTCTGGCTCAGGAATTAAATTGCCAGACACCAAACTATGGTCGGCAGATTTTGATAAGAAAATACTTCAGAATAAAATCATTATTGCACCACCAGCAATTTTGGGCTCTCGAATGCTAAAACGTTTACCAAATCCTGCAACAGCCATTTGTTCTGGATGGATGCAAATAAGAGGTAATAGACGTTGGCAAGCTGTCGATGCTGGCTTTGCTGTAAGTGATCATGCGGACTGGAATGGATTGATAAATGCCGTGAAAGCATCAGAAGCTGAGCAAGTTTATGTAACCCATGGCTCTCAAGCCGTATTTTCGAAATATTTAAATGAAATTGGCATTAAAGCAGATGAGCTAGTCACCGATTATGGAGATGAAGCCCTTGTAAAAGCTGAAGCAGAAACCGATAAAGTGACTGCCGAATGAAGCTATTTTCTAATCTCATCAGTGCAATAGAAATCACAAATAAAACCAATTCTAAAATAGAAGCTCTGGTCAATTATTTTAAAATAGCACCAGATAAGGATAAACTTTGGCTCATTGCTTTATTTACTGGTAAGCGACCATCGCGTCCAGTAAAAACAACCTTAATGCGCGAATGGTGCATGGAGATTACCAAATTACCAGAATGGATATTCTTAGAAAGTTACAGTGCTGTTGGTGATTTAGGAGAAACCATGGCACTCTTACTACCAGCACCAACACATAAACTCGATTTGTCCTTACACGAATGGATGACCGAACTCAAGGCTTTAAAACCAAAATCTGAAGACGACAAAAAAGCCTTTGTTCTTGAAGCTTGGTCTGGTCTAGACCAACAAGAACGATTGATTTTTAATAAGCTTATTGGTGGAAGTTTCCGGATTGGTGTTTCTAAAAAAACGTTAGTTAATGCCTTATCAAAATTAACGAGTATTGATGCCAACCAACTCATGCACAGTATTATTGGTAATTGGGATATCGATTCAATAACCTTTGAAGAACTCATTCATGGAAAACACATCAATTATGATAATTCTAAACCCTATCCTTTCTGTCTGGCTTATGCTTTGGAAAAAGAATTACCTGAATTAGGCGAGCCAAATGTTTGGATTGTAGAGCAAAAATGGGATGGCATTCGTGGTCAAATTGTAAAACGTAATAATGAAATTTATATCTGGTCACGAGGCGAAGAGTTGGTCACCAAGCAATTCCCAGAATTGGTAGAAGCCATGCTGAATTTTAAGGATGACTTTGTTATCGATGGTGAAATTCTGGCGATGAAAGACAATGATGTATTGTTATTCAACGATTTACAAAAACGCCTTAATCGCAAGAATGTGACCAAGAAACTTTTAGAAGAAGTTCCGGTTGGGTTTAAGGCTTACGATATTTTAGAATACAATGGTGATGACATTCGTGATGTGGCTTTTATTGACCGTCGTAAACGTTTAGAATCTTTATTTAATTCAGTGGCCTTACCAGAGCATATCAAATTGTCTTTTCTGGTGGATTTTAAAAAGTGGGAAGAACTTTATACCATAAGAGATAATTCAAGGGCTATCAATAGTGAAGGCTTAATGCTAAAAATGAAGCAATCGCCATATCATTCAGGTCGCAAAAAAGGCGATTGGTGGAAATGGAAAGTCGATCCATTAACTATAGATGCTGTGATGATTTATGCCCAAAAGGGAAGTGGTAGACGAAGTTCTAAGTATACAGACTACACCTTTGCTGTTAAAAAAGATGATGCTTTAGTAACGGTTGCAAAGGCCTACTCAGGTTTAACAGATAAAGAAATCACTGAGATCTCTCAATGGGTCAATAAAAATGCCATTGAACGATTTGGACCTGTAAGAACGGTTAAGCCAGAACTTGTTTTTGAGATTGCTTTTGAAGGTATTGCGCTAAGTAACCGTCATAAATCAGGAGTCGCCTTGCGATTCCCACGTATTGCAAGATGGCGTAAGGACAAACCAGTCGAAGAAATCGATACTATAGAAACTGTAAAACAATTAATAACCGCACCTTGAGTCAGTTCAGAGAAAGCGAAGGCCTACGTATAATAAACAATTGGATGGCGGAAAGAGGTCATGCACCTTTTCCGTTCCAAATGCAGACATGGCAACGCTATGCTAATGGTTATTCGGGTATGGTGGTTGCACCAACGGGTTTTGGTAAAACCTTTTCGGTTTTCTTAGGCGTTGTTATAGATTATTTGAATCATCCAGGTAAGTATCCAAAAGGCTTAAAATTACTCTGGATTAGCCCCTTACGTTCTTTGGCTAAAGACTTGGCCAAGGCTATGACGGAAGCTGTGGAAGATATTGGTCTAGACTGGTCTGTGCAGGTTAGAAATGGTGATACACCAACTGCAGTAAGGCGTAAGCAAGAACGCTTAATGCCAGATGTGCTTTTGACCACACCAGAAACCATGCATCTACTATTCTCCCAGAAAAAGAATTCCAGATGGTTTAAAGGAGTTAAATGTGTAGCTATTGATGAATGGCATGAACTGATTGGTAATAAACGCGGTGTACTCACAGAATTAGCCATTTCACAATTGAGACACTATTCACCAAAACTGAAAATTTGGGGAATCACAGCGACTATTGGTAATCTTGAAGAAGCAAAGCATGTACTTCTGCCATATTCAGATTTAAAAGTCACTCAGGTTACGGCTAAGCAAAAAAAGAAATTAGACATTATTTCGGTCTTACCCGATGAAATTGAGGTGTTACCTTGGGCTGGCCATTTAGGTGCTAATATGGTGGATAAAATTCTTCCGATTATAGCTTCAAATACGACGACTTTAATTTTTACGAATACACGAGGACAAGCAGAGCTGTGGTATCAGCTTTTACTGAATGCGCAACCAGATTTGGCAGGACTTTTAGCCATTCATCATGGTTCAATTGATAAGAAACTGAGAAATTGGATTGAAGATAATATCGCTTCAGGTTATTTAAAGGCCGTGGTTTGTACGTCTTCTTTGGATTTAGGTGTTGATTTTAAACCTGTCGATTGTGTGATTCAGATTGGTTCTGTTAAAGGTGTAGCACGCTTTATGCAACGCGCAGGACGCAGTGGCCATTCACCATTTGAACGGTCCAAAATTTATTTTATTCCAACACATTCTTTAGAGTTGGTGGAAGTTTCTGCATTGAAGGAAGCAGTGAAAGACAAGCAGGTCGAATCTCGTGATCCAATGGTATTAACGTTCGACGTTTTGGTGCAATTCATGGTCACCTTGGCTGTTGGTGAAGGCTTTAATTCAAGTGAATTATTTCAACGTGTTCAGCAGATACATGCCTTTCAATATCTCACAGAAGATGACTGGCGATGGTGTTTACACTTTATTACAAAAGGCGGAAAGACTTTAAATTCTTATGAAGAATTCCATAAGGTCATTTTAGATGAAGATGGTTTGTATAAGGTAAAAAGTCGACGCATTAGCATGTTGCATCGTATGAATATTGGCGCTATTGTTAGTGAAGTCAATGTAATGGTGAAGTACATGTCTGGAGGTTATATTGGTATGATTGAGGAGTTCTTTATTTCGAAATTAAAACCGGGTGACAGCTTTATTTTAGCAGGTCGAATATTGGAGTTGGTTCAGATTAAGGATATGACCGTTTTAGTACGAAGAAGTAAGGCCAAGAAGGCCGTTTCACCGAGTTGGTTAGGTGGACGATTGCCCTTAACATCGCATTTAAGTCATTATTTGAGGTTGAAGCTATCAGACGCCTTACAACCAGGACGTTTGGAGAAAGAACTACGATTTTTGAATCCTTTAGTATCTCGACAAGACGAACACTCTCACATACCAAAAGCCGATGAGTTTTTAGTGGAGTTAATCGAAACCAAAGACGGTCATCATTTATTTATGTATCCTTTTGAAGGCCGTTTGGTGCATGAGGTATTTTCGGCATTGATGGCTTATCGCATTAGTAAGCTGAAACAACTGACCTTTACCATAGCCATGAATGACTATGGCTTTGAATTGCTGAGTGATCAACCTATTCCAGTTGATGAATCAAATATTGAAGCCTTGTTGAGTAAAGACAATTTAATGGATGATGTTACTGCCAGTATTAATGCTTCTGAAATGGCATCACGAAAATTCAGAGATATCGCTGTAATTGCTGGTTTGGTGGTGCAATCGCAACCAGGTACACGTAAGAATAATAAAAGTTTACAATCGTCTTCAGGACTTATTTTTAGGGTTTTGGAGGATTACGAGCAAGATAATTTGTTATTACGACAAGCTTATACAGAGGTGTTTAATCAACAGTTGGAAGAGGCAAGGTTACTGCAAGCTTTTGAGCGTATTTCAAAGAGTAAGATTGTTGTAAAGCACGCCAAATCTTTTACACCTTTGAGCTTCCCCTTGAAGGTAGATAGCTTACGAGGTACTATGAGTAATGAAAGTTTAGATAAACGCATTCAACGTATTAAAGAACAGGCGTTTAAAATCGATTAATACGTCAGTTCGAGTGTTCCGAACTTGTTTCGGAATGTATCGAGAACAACGTAAAATTCTATTCTCGATACTGTTTTTCTCATTTTGATTTCGAAAAATCACTCGAATTGACGAATTTCACTTTTGTATTGAAAATTGTAATCGAACATATCACAATTAAAAATGAGGAATTAATCCTTACAAATCAACGTGCGTTGTATTGGCAACGAGAAGATGCTTTGATATTATCAGATGTTCATATTGGAAAAACAGCACACTTTAGAAAACATGGAATACCCATGCCAGATGATGTGTTGCAAAAAGACTTAGAACGCTTAAAACAACTCATTCTACATTTTGATGCCAAGACACTCTTAATTGTTGGTGATTTATTTCATGCAGAACGAAATAGTGATATGACCACTTTCAAGACTTGGCTTGCTCAATTTTCAGATTTAAAATTGGTATTGATAAAAGGAAATCATGATAGACAATCTAAAAGACTAATGGACGATTTAAATATTGAGGCTATAAAGCAACTAGAATTAGAACCTTTTGTATTTCTTCATGAACCTTTAGAAAATAAGAAGAGCCATTTTACAATATCAGGCCATACACATCCAGGAGTATTAATAAAAGGCAAAGGCAGACAGAAGATTAAGTTGCCATGCTACCAAATCACTGAAAATCAAATGATTTTGCCTGCTTTTAGTTTATTTACAGGATTAAATACTAGTGATCTTACTGAAGGCGTAGTTCAATTTGCCTTTACAGATTCTTCAATTTTTAAAATTCAATAAAAAAATGCATTTCGTCGAATAATTTGTGCATTTTATCGGTATTTTAAAAAATCTTTTATATGTTTGTCTTCCCAAATTGATTGTTAGGGCTTAATGCTTTAGCAACGAAACTATTAACCGATGAAAAACCTACTTAAAAGTACACTTTTAGTGTGTCTGGCATTAACGCTATTTACTTGTACGTCAGACCCAAGCGGAAATGACATTTCTACTGATTTAACTCCTAGCCAGCTTAATGACCCTTGTGTGGATCAAGATCCAATTACACGAGTTATTAATAATGGTACTGTTACTGTTGATTTTAAAGTTGTTGACAGCGATGGTGTAGTGTTAGTAGATATTCCTGGTATACCAGCAAGTACAACAACATCTTGGGCTAGCTTTGAAGAAGGAGAGGTGCTTTTTTCAATAGATAGTAACCAAACTCTTGTAAGTGATGATAAGGTTTTGCTTAATATGGATTCTTGTATGGCATACGAGATTGAGATTAATAGCAATAATGAAATAGTGTCTTATATTCCTACTATACTTTAGTACATAAGACTATAATTTTGGTATTGTTTATATCTGTAGTAAAAAACAGATAAGAGGAGCCACCATCTTTTATTTTGAGTTTTTTTCTAATATCACTTACAGATATTGGAAAATTACGAGTGGTGACATTTGCCTTTTTTATGCCTGATTTAGCAAATTCTTTTTTGTTGAATGGGATGACTTTTTCTATCTTGAATCGTCTTCCAGGGAAATTTATTAGTTCATAAGAGGTGTACAAATGCGAATGCTTGTGTAGTTTACTTACATTAAGAGTACTTGATATAATGTTAAACGCTCCTGCCTTTAATACTGCTGAATTTGGTTCATACAAATAGGTGAGAGGTTCAGAGTATTCTACTAAAGCTTTATATTCATCACAATAGTTGAATTTAAAAGCTTCGTTTTCGTCCTTTTTAAGATTGATGGTCTTAATTTTTAGCTCATCCTTGTAATCTCTTTCTAAAATCCAAAGAAGTTCTTTTACTTCATTATTAACTGCAACAATATGAAGTTCTTTTACTTGGTCTAAATCATTTTTCGTAGCAGAAATATCCAATAAAGGAGATGTTTTTATCATCACGTTTTTTGCATACTTAAAAAACAATCCTTGGAATGTTTTTACATTTGGAGTACAATCTGAGAGCAGGAAAACTTTATTTTTAGAATCGTCTCTTCGTGAAGGGTCAATATAAATCCAATCAAATAGTTTATCAATAGATTTTAAGGCATCTATACCATTTTTATTAAGGCAGGTTATGTTAGTAACATCAAGTGCTTTATAATTATGCTTTACAATTTCAGAAAGTTCTGCGTTTATTTCACAATGTGTTATAGCTTCAATTTGTTTTGAAAAATAGTAAGCATCAACACCAAAACCACCTGTGAGATCTATTAGAGATTTTCCAGATACCAAATCGGCTTTATACTTTGCGGTGATTTCTGATGAAGTCTGCTCAATATTTAGCTTGTTAGGATAGTAAATATTTTCAGTATTAAACCAAATGGGTAGCTTTTGTTCGCATCTTTTTTTGGCTTCAATCTGTTCTATTATAAGTTTTTGGTCTATAGCTGTAAAAGGTATTCCTTTGAGTAATAAATCTGAAATATTGGATTTTAAATTAAAATTTATAAAACCTTGTATTTCAATATTTAAAATATCTTTATTCAAACTAAAACTATAAACCCTTTGTAAGTTTGTTTACAATTTTATGACCAGACAAAAACTCTTTTAAAATAACCTTTATTGCAGTATATGCAGGCACAGCGACAATCATACCTACAATACCAAATAAAATACCAGCAATGATAATTATTAAAAAGATTTCTAAAGGATGAGATTTTACACTTTTGGAAAATATAAAGGGTTGACTAAAGAAATTGTCGACCAATTGCGCAATGATAAATCCAATCATTACATAAGTTGTTTTTGGTAAAATAACATCACTAAAATTTTCACCTAAATTACTTGACATACTCAGTATTAACATCAAAAAACCACTTACCAAAGGGCCAACATAAGGCACTAAATTTAATAGCGCACAAAGGAAAGCTATAACAACTGCGTTATCAATACCAAAAATGAGTAAAACAATAGTGTAGATAACGAAGAGAATTAAAATCTGAAATATAAGCCCAACAAAATAGCGAGACAAAAGGTCTTTTATCTTATTCCAAGAGCGCTTAGAGCGTGTTTCGTTTCCTTCTGGTACAAAAGTCATCATGCCATCTTCAAACAATTTGCTGTCCTTTAAAAAGAAAAATGAAATAAATAATACCGAAAACAAACCAATACTAAAACTTCCCAATCCGCTAACCAAGCTGTTGAAGAAATTTGGAATTAACGAAAAATCGAGTTTTGATAGTATGTTTGAGTCTTTTATTGATTGCTCAACATCGATGTTGTTAAACTCAAAATAGGTAACGATCTGTTGGTATAAATTATCAAGATTACGTTCTAGTTGATCAAAATCTAAAAGTGCTAAATTCTTACCTTGGTCTGTTATAAGAGGAATAAACATACCAATTAATCCACCGAGCAAACTAATAAACAATAACATGGTTACAACAACTGCTATGGTGTTGTTGAACTTTAATTTGCGTCTAAGAAATAGCACAATTGGTCTACCTACTAATGAAATTACAGCAGCAATGGCTATGTAAACTATTACAGATTGTATTTTGTATAGAAAGAATAAAACCAAGGCAATACCTAGGAGAATTCCTAAGGCTCTTAAGATGCCATTTGCAATGATTTTTGAGTTCTGATTCATATCTCAAAGATGCTGAAATAAATTCAGCAAGGCAAATTTAAGAATTAAGTTGTTTGGTAAATTCATAAAGAGTGATGCTCGTAGCTTGAGCAACATTCATGCTGCTGTTATTTCCATACATATTTATGTGAACAACAGCATCGCATTGTTCTAAAACAAATTCTGAAACTCCAAAGTTTTCATCACCAAGAATTAAGACTATTGGTTTATTGGTTTCAAGTTTGTAAGAGTTTAGCTCTGTACTATTTTTTGTAATTTCTAAAGCAATGATTTGGTGTGTTTCTTTTAGCTGAAGGATAACATCATCAATCTTTTCTTCAATTCTGTGGTTCACATATTTTTCGGTAGAACGCGATGTTTTGGTCATGCGCCTTCCGATAGGAATGTTATCTCCGCAAAAAATAAGTTTTTCAATATTAAATGCATCTGCAATACGAAATAAGCTTCCAATATTTGGTGCATTGGTAATGTTATCACAAATTAAAGTGATGGGATGCTTTTGCTTTTTAAAGTTAGAAGTGTAGTGGGTGAGTTGCATATCTAGATTTTAGAAATTAGACTTGAGATAAGAGAAGTTTTGTTTTTCAGAATAAACAAGTCTCATATCTGGTGTCTATTATCTCATTTCTAATTTTCAAAAACATATTTCATAATATTCGCTCCCATTTTTAGTGCTTTTTCACGCACATCTTCTGGATCATTGTGTACTTCAGGGTCTTCCCAGCCATCTCCTAAATCACTTTCAAAGGTGAAGAGTAAAACTAATCTATCTTCATAAAAAATTCCAAAAGCTTGTGGAGCTTTACCATCATGCTCATGGATTTTAGGTAAACCATTAGGGAATTCGTAAGCTGCGTTGAATATTTTGTGATCTTTTGGTATTTCTTTCAACTCGTTATTAGGAAAAACCTTTTTTAGTTCTTTGGTAATGTACGGCTCCATACCATAATTGTCATCAATATGAAGAAAACCACCAGAAATGAGATATTTTCTTAAGTTTTCTGCATCATCATCACTAAAGAACACATTGCCATGACCTGTCATGTGTAAAAACGGATACTGAAAAATGTCTGTACTACCAACTTCTACAGTTTGTGTGTTTTCATTGATATTAGTGTCAATATTATCGTTACAAAACTTTACCAAATTAGGTAGTGCTGTAGGATTGCTATACCAATCGCCACCACCTTTATACTTTAACACAGCTACATCTTGAGCAAAAAGTGAAAAAGTAAAGAGTGTAAGGAATAGAACTATTAATTTTTTCATGTTATTCATTTACAAAAGCCACCGAATGACAAGCTGCAATGGCAGCAGTCTCAGTGCGCAAACGAGTGTTACCCAAAGTTACAGGAATAAAATCAGCAGCCAAAGCTATTTCGATTTCTTTAACGCTAAAGTCACCTTCTGGTCCAATAAGAATCAAAGTATCATCATTATGCTTTAACTGAGACTTCAAAGATTTTTTGTCGGTTTCCTCGCAATGCGCAATAAACTTGGTTGCTGAGAAAGAAGTTTCTACAAAATCTTTAAAAGCAATAGGTGCGTTTAGTTTTGGTAAATAGCATTGCAAAGATTGTTTCATTGCAGACTGTAGGATCTTTTCAAATCGTTCTAGCTTTACAACTTTACGCTCGCTGTTATCACAGATGATTGGTGTAATTTCTTCAATACCAATTTCTGTTGCTTTTTCTAAAAACCACTCATATCTGTCGTTCATTTTAGTTGGTGCAACAGCAAGGTGCAAATTAAAAGGACGTTTCGGTTGTAGACTTTGTGATAAGATATTTACCGAACAATGTTTAGCATCTGCCGATGTAAGTTCTGCAGTAAATAACCAACCCTTACCATTGGTTATATGTAATTGGTCTCCAGCTTTTTTACGAAGCACTTTTACGATGTGTCGGCTTTCGTCTTTATCAAAATTAAACGTAGTATCTCCTTCTGAAATGTTAGGATTGTAGAATAATTGCATTAATCTGTAGCTTCTGAGTATTGTAAAACAGTAATCTCTTCAATAGTTTTAGCATCGTGAGTTTTAAGAACAACATAATACCAGTTTCTATCTTCAATGTCTAAAGTAAAAATTTCATTAGTATCATGGTCTTTTACAGCGTCTTCAAACATTTGATGCATTTGTCCTTCGGGAAACCAACCTAAATCACCACCTCTTTTGGCATTTAAATCCATAGAGTGTAATTGTGCTAGCTTATCAAATTTATAACCTTGTTGGTATTGAGAGATAATTTTATCACGCTTTTCATTGATGTCTTCTAAGCTCATTTTACTACCATCAAAAAAGATATAGCTAGCTCTATAATGCAAGGTTTTTTCTTTTTCAACAACTTTGTAGTAGGTCTTTTTATATTCACCTTTTACAACTTTTTTTCCACCTTTAGAGAGTTTAAAAAGTTCATCTGCCAAACGTGTTTTATGCTTTTCTTTATTGAATGTAAAGACCTTACTTTTATTAGATTTTTTGTGAGCTTTAGCAAAGGTTTTAGCCTCTTCGATAGAACTAATGGAATCGAGTTCGGTTTCTAAAGCGTCTTGAGAAAAACTTAAAAAAGGAATACAGAGGAGTATAAAAAATAGTTGTTTCATTGTGTATTTGATTTAGTTTAATTTGGGGTATTTACAAAACAACTAAATTTTAAAATGTATTTAAAGTCAATTGCTATCTGTTATCAACAGATGTTTTAACAATTTAGGTCTTGTAAGTAAAATACTTGATAAGACTAATAATTATATTGAAAACAATAAGCAATTGTGCTAACAATCCAACTAAAGTAATAATGGTAATTAGTAATTGAGAATTTTGAGTATCATCAAAAAGAGGAAAGTTAGAAGGCGGATAAAGTAATTCCAATAAATAACTACAAATAAAGTATAAGGGAATAATTATTATGCTTATCGAAGTGTGTAATTGGGTTAAAGGTTTAACTAGCTTGATATTCATTTTTTGAAAAAGCCAATAGATAAATCCTAAGAAACTATAGATAATTGCTAAGAGTTGAAGAATATGAGAATGATGAATTACAAAATATGTATCATGAACATTAATGACTAACACCGCATCTTCTAAATTAAACCAATAGATACTTAAGACAATTAATACTATTGCAGTGATCCAGAAATAATAATAAACATTTTGTTTGAGTAGCTTCATATCTTCAACCTAGCTGTAGCCATAACATCAAAGTCTGAAAAGTCTTTTTCTAAATATTTTAAATACCCAACAATCGCAATCATAGCAGCATTGTCTGTGGTGTATTCAAACTTTGGAATGTAAGTGGTCCAGCCATGTTTCTTTTCGGCATCTTTAAGTGCTTTTCTAATGCCAGAATTTGCAGAAACTCCACCACCAATAGCAATGTGTTTAATACCAGTTTGCTTTACGGCAAGTTTTAATTTATCCATTAAAATACCAACAATTGTATATTGAATAGAAGCACAGATATCATTTAAATGCTCTTCAACAAAATTTGGGTTGGCTTTAGTTTCTCGCTGTACAAAATAAAGAATAGCTGTTTTTAAACCAGAGAAACTAAAATTAAGACCATCTACTTTAGGTTTCGTAAACTTATAAGCTTTAGGGTTCCCTAATTGTGCACGCTTGTCAATTTCTGGTCCTGCAGGATAACCTAGACCTAAAATTTTTCCACTTTTATCATAAGCCTCACCAACAGCATCATCAATGGTTTCGCCAAGGACTTCCATTTCAAAATGACTATTTACTTGTACAATTTGTGTATGACCACCAGAAATGGTCATAGCCAAAAATGGAAAAGGTGGTTTTTGGTGTCCTTCTTCTTCAATAAAATGCGCCAAGATATGCGCTTGCATGTGGTTAACATCTATCAAAGGAATATCTAAACCAAATGCTAAAGACTTAGCAAACGAAGTACCTACAAGTAATGAGCCCATTAAACCTGGTCCTCGTGTAAAAGCAATTGCACTTAATTGATCCTTAGAAATACCAGCACGCTCAATGGCTTGATTCACTACAGGAACAATGTTTTGTTGGTGTGCTCTAGAGGCTAATTCTGGTACAACACCACCATATTCTGCATGAATTTTTTGGTCTGCCACAACATTGCTTAAAATGGTATCGTTACATAGTACAGCAGCAGACGTATCATCACATGATGACTCAATGCCAAGGATATAAATATTTTCTTTTTTCATTAACTAAAAAGGGCGCAATAATTGTTAATTTTACGGAATATAGTCTAAGACTCCACTTGCCAACGTATTACAAGTGCAAATGTAGTGAAGATTTCATCAACAAGTAATTATTAATCCGTATCAAAAGAGTACTCAAAATAATAGGTAAAATAGCAGGCATTATTCTGCTCTTGTTCCTTATTGTGTTTTTAATTCTGGGTATTCCTGCCGTTCAAACCAAACTTGGTAAATACGCTACACAAAAAGTTAATGACGAATTTAAAACCAATATTAATATTGGTAAAGTTGGTCTTCAGCTTAATGGAGATATAGAATTAAAAGAAATTCTAATTAGAGATTATAAAAAAGATACACTTATAAGTATTGGTGAATTAAATAGCTCCATTATAAGTTTCAAAAACCTATACAATAGTAAATTTAATCTAGGCGATATAGATATTCAAGATTTAGTATTTAATCTAAAAACGTATGAAGGTGAAGAAGATACAAATCTCGATGTTTTTGTAGATAAGTTTGAAGACGACAACCCAAGACAAGGGCCAAGTAGTTTCTTGTTTTCGTCAAGCGATCTGTCTATAGAGAATGGTATTTTTAAGTTAACAGATGAAAATCTAGAAACACCAAAGGTCTTTGAGTTTACAGAGCTTAATGCCAATACAACCAATTTTTTAATTAATGGTCCAGATGTAAGTTCGCGTATAAATAAATTCAGTTTTAAGGATAGTAGAGGTATAACAGTTGAGAATCTAAAGGCCAATTTTGAATACACCTTAGACCACATGAATTTTGCTGATTTGAGTATTGAAACTGAAAAGTCTGAATTAAAAGGTGATTTAAGATTTGATTACAAACGCGAAGACCTAAAATACTTTACGGATAAGGTCAACGTTACAGCCAGTTTTAGAGATTCTGAAATATCGTTAACAGAATTGAATGTGTTTTTTGATGAATTTGGTGTTAATCAACGCGCAAGTTTCAATGCGGATTTATCAGGTACTTTAAATAATCTTGAAGCTAAAAACTTAAATGTAAGTACCACAAGAAATACCAGAATTATAGGTGACATCACATTTAAAAACTTGTTTACTAAAGAGGATGATAGTTTTGCCTTGGATGGCAATTTTAAAAATCTAGCATCAAATTATAACGATTTAACAGCCTTATTGCCAAGAATTCTTGGTAATGCAATCCCAACGGTCTTGTCTAAGGTTGGTAATTTTAAAATTACAGGAACATCGCAAATAACAACAAAGCGTATAAATGCAGACATAGCAATTGATACAGATTTAGGTTTTGTGAAATCTGATTTAGAGCTCACAGAAATTGATGATATTGACAGAGCAAGTTACATAGGAAACATAGTTTTTGATGAGTTTGATATCGGTAAGCTAATTAATGATCCAAAAGCTAAATTTGTGTCAGCAAATCTCGATGTAGATGGTAAAGGTTTTACGCTAGATAATTTACGTTCAGATATAACAGGCGATGTTTTTAGCCTTGAATATAATGGTTATAAGTATAAAGGCATTCAGGTTTCAGGTGATTTAGGTAATAAGATTTTTAACGGTAACCTTGTTGCTGATGATCCAAACCTTCAACTAGATTTTGATGGTTTAGTAGACTTTGCTGAAGAAAAAAAGAAGTTCGACTTTAAAGCTAATGTTGGTTATGCCAATCTACGAGTACTCAATTTTGTAACAAGAGATAGTATTTCAGAATTTAGAGGTCTTGTAAATATGACGGCAACCGGATCTACTTTTGATGATGTAACAGGTGCAGTTAATATCAAAAATACAACCTACAAAAATCAAGATAGTAGATACAGATTTGAAGATTTTGATATAGTATCATCTTTTGAAGGTAATGAACGTACCATAGCTATAAACTCGCCAGATATTATAAACGGTAATATTAAGGGTAAATTTAAAACTGAAGATATTTTAAAACTGGTTGAAAACTCTGTTGGAAGTATCTATACCAATTATGTGCCTTTTGAGATTGAAGAAGGACAGTATATAGATTTTAGGTTTAATATTTATTCTAAAATAGCAGCTGTCTTTTTTAAGGATTTGTATTTAGGAAAAAATACCTTTATCGAAGGGAGAATTGAAACTGATGCAAAAGGGTTTGAGCTTACTTTTAATTCTCCAGAAATTAAGTTTAAAGATTATTTTGCTAATAACATTAATCTTAATGTAGATAATAGTAACCCACTTTACAACACTTTCATTGAAATAGATACACTTAGTACAGGTGTTTATAATGCATCAGATTTTACATTGATAAATGTTACAAAACGCGATACACTTTTAGTTAAAACCGAATTTAAAGGCGGTAAAAACAATAAAGATAAATTTAATCTAAATCTTTTTTACACTATAGACGAAGCGAATAAATCAGTTGTAGGTTTCAGAAAATCTGATGTTGTGTTTAAAGGTTATGAATGGTTTATCAATTCAGAAAAAAACAATTTCAATAAAGTAAGATTTGATAGAACACTATCAGCTTTCGATATTTTTCCAATCACGATTAATCAAGATAATGAAATTATTGAGGTATCAGGAATAATTAGTGATAGTATTAATAAGAATTTGAGAGTTGATTTTAAGGATGTAGAATTGGTTAAAATAACTCCAAGAATCGATAGCTTAGATTTAGCTGGTGTTGTAAACGGAAAGCTAGATCTCATTCAGAAAAGTGGTACTTATTTGCCAAAATCTAACTTAGAAATTAGTAACCTGTTTGTTAATGATTATGATCTGGGTAATTTAACTGCAGATGTAGAAGGAAATAACTCCATTACAAATTATAAGGTAGATGTTTCTTTGGTTAATGATAATCTTACATCCTTTTTAGCAAAAGGGAATATAGATGTAGCAGAGCGAAGACCAACAATAGATCTCGACGTTACTTTCGAAGAATTTTTACTAGATCCGCTTAATCCACTTGGGGAAGGAGTTATAAGTAATATTAGAGGTTTGGTTTCTGGTGAAGCAAGAGTAACTGGAAGCCTTAACAAACCAAGAATTGATGGAGAGCTTTTGCTAGATAGAGCAGGCCTTTCTATTCCATATCTAAATGTAGATTATGGGTTTGATTTTGATTCTAAAGTATCCTTACGTAATCAACAATTTATTTTTAATAATGTGGCTATGACAGACTCTAAGTACTTCTCACAAGGGTACTTAAATGGTTTTGTTCAGCATAATAATTTTTCTGATTGGGAACTTGGTTTAGATTTAAGTACAGATCGTTTGTTGGTTTTAAATACTGAAGAGTCTGAGGATGAATTATATTACGGAACTGCCTTCGTGTCTGGAGAAGCTAGTATTAGTGGGCCAACAGACCAGTTAATTATAGATGTTGAAGGGAGTACAGCACAAGGTACAGTATTTAATATTCCGTTGAATGATTCCGAGAGTTTTGGTGATAACTCATTTATTCATTTTTTAAGTCCAGAAGAGAAAAAAGCCAGAATTAATGGTGAAGTAGTGGAAGCTATTGAGGTAAAAGGTCTAGAACTTAATTTCGACTTAGATGTCAATCCAAATGCCACAATAGAAATAGTAATAGATAAAGAAGCTGGTAGTACTATAAAAGGTAAAGGAGAAGGGAACTTAGGATTTTTTATAAATACTAATGGCACCTTTAATATGTGGGGAGATTTTACTGTTTATGAAGGTGTTTACAACTTTAAGTATAGTGGATTGGTAGAAAAGAAGTTTGAGGTTGAACCTGGAGGTATTTTGGTATGGGAAGGTGATCCTATGGGAGCAGAAATTAATCTCAAAGCTATATATAAAACTACAGCTAATCCATCTGTTTTGTTAGACAATCCTATTACTCAAAGAATTCCAGTTGAGGTAGATATTTACTTAACAGGAGATTTAGAGCAACCACAGCCAGATTTCGATTTACGTTTTCCAAACGTGTCTTCTACTGTTAAATCAGAGTTGGATTATAGGCTGTCTTCAAAAGATGAAAGAAATAATCAAGCATTAACCTTGTTGGGTACTGGAGGTTTTTCAAACGGAATTAGAGGTGTTAATTTTACAGGTACCATTTCAGAACGTTTGTCAGGTATTGTGAACAACATTCTAGGAGGTGGAAATGAGAATCTAAATGTGGGAATTGATGTTGAGCTTGGTGAAAACACACCGGATTTACAAACCGATAATAGATTTGGTTTTACGGTTCAAACAAAGATTTCAGAAAAAGTATTAGTTAATGGTAAGCTTGGTGTACCTTTTGGTAGTGCTCAACAAACTACTATTACGGGAGATGTCCAAATAGATTGGCTGCTTAATGAAGATGGTACGCTAAGAGCAAAAGTATTCAATAGAGAAAATACTATAAGAAACTTTGGTGAAGAGATTGGTTATACTCAAGGTGTTGGTATGTCTTATAGTGTGGAATTCGATACTTTTAAGGAGCTACTAAACATTATTTTTTCTGGTAAAAATCGTAAAGATAAAGATGAGATTAAGGAGGAAAAAGAAGATGAAAATGATAAAGATGACCTTATGCCAGAATACATGTCTATGAAGAAAAAGAAGACAAAATCTAAGTCTTAACTTCACTTTTTTAAAATTTATTAAAATACTTATTAACGAAAACGTTTGAATTGATTTTCGTAACATTTTTTTATGACAATAGTCACTTTATTCCACCTATTGTTTATTAATTTTACTGTGTTGAATAAAAATAAATATGCTACATACAATAAAAAAAGTTGCTGTTTTAACATCTGGAGGAGACTCTCCAGGTATGAATGCTGCCATTAGATCTGTGGTTAGAACTTGTGTTTTTCATGGGTTAGAATGTTACGGTGTTTACAGAGGTTACCAAGGAATGATAGAAGGTGACTTTGAGAAAATGGATGCTCGTAGTGTAAAAGGTATTGTTAACAAAGGAGGAACAATACTAAAGTCTGCACGTTCAAAAGAATTTAGAACAAAAGAGGGTAGGCAAAAAGCTTATGATGCTTTAAGAAACGCAGGTATAGATGCCTTTGTTGTCATTGGTGGAGACGGTAGTTTCACAGGAGCTATGGTTTTTAATCAAGAATTTGGTTTTCCTATAATGGGAATTCCAGGTACTATTGATAATGATATTTTTGGTACAACGCATACCTTAGGTTATGATACAGCTTTAAATACTGCTGTAGAAGCTATAGATAAGATCAGAGATACTGCTAGTTCTCATAATAGATTATTCTTTATAGAAGTTATGGGAAGAGATGTTGGGCACATTGCTTTAAATGTAGGAGTAGGTGCAGGTGCTGAAGAGATTTTAATTCCTGAAGAGGATCTAGGATTAGATAGGTTGTTAGATTCTTTACGACGAAGCAAACAGTCTGGTAAGTCATCTAGTATAGTTGTGGTTGCTGAAGGTGATAAAATCGGTAAAAATGTATTTGAGCTTGCTGATTATGTTGAAGAAAACATGAGTGAATACGAGGTTAGAGTTTCTGTTTTAGGCCATATGCAACGTGGAGGAAGCCCATCGTGTTTCGACCGAGTTTTAGCAAGTAGAATGGGAGTGAAAGCAGTAGAAAGTCTTATTACAGGAAAAAGTAATTACATGGTTGGTCTTAAAAACGATATTATGGATTTAACACCATTTGACCAGGCAGTAAAAGGAAAATCAAAAATTAACATGGAACTACTTAGAGTTTCAGATATAATGACAATTTAAAAACAAGAGAAAATGTCAAACTTAAAATTAGGAATTAACGGATTCGGAAGAATAGGAAGAATAGTATTTAGAGCAACAGTAAAGCGTCCAGATGTTGATGTAGTTGCAATAAACGATTTATTAGATGTAGAGCATCTAGCATATTTATTAAAATACGACTCAGTTCATGGACGTTTTGATGGTACTGTAGAGGTTAAAGATGGTCATCTTGTAGTAGATGGTAAAACTATTAGAGTAACTGCAGAAAGAGATCCAAAAAATTTAAAATGGGACGAAGTAGGAACAGATGTTGTTGCTGAGTGTACAGGTATTTTTACAACTTTAGAAACAGCGCAATATCACATTGACGCTGGTGCAAAGAAAGTAGCAATTTCTGCTCCGAGTAAAGATGCTCCAATGTTTGTAATGGGTGTTAACGATGATGAGTTAACAGCAGATCATAAAATCGTATCTAATGCTTCATGTACAACCAACTGTTTAGCTCCTGTTGCAAAAGTAATAGATGATAACTTCGGTATAGAAGAGGCTTTAATGACAACGATCCATGCATCTACAGCAACGCAATTAACAGTTGATGGTCCTTCTCGTAAAAATTACAGATTAGGTCGTTCGGCTTTAAATAATATTATTCCATCAACAACTGGTGCAGCTAAAGCAGTAGGAAAGGTTATTCCTAAGTTAGACGGAAAGCTTACAGGTATGGCATTTAGAGTGCCAACTGCAGATGTGTCTGTTGTAGATTTAACAGTAAGAACAAAGCAAGAAACGTCTTTAGAAGAAATTAAAGCAGCATTTAAAAAAGCTTCAGAAGGTGCAATGAATGGTGTTTTAGGTTACACAGAAGAGCCAGTAGTATCTCAAGATTTTGTAAGTGACACACGTACAAGTATTTTTGATGCTAGTGCTGGTATTGAGTTAAACTCAAAGTTCTTCAAGGTGGTATCTTGGTATGACAATGAGTTTGCATATTCTAACAAATTAGTAGATTTAGCATTAAAGATTAATTCTTTATAATACATCTCTTATTATTAATTCAGAAATTCCGTAGGAAGGATTAATTTTGAATTAGTCACTCTACGGAATTTTTAATTTTACAACTATGATTTTAATAACCGATGGCGGTTCTACAAAATGCGATTGGATTGCGATTGATAATGATGGTAATCAGGCAACCAAAAAAATAAGAACCAAAGGTCTAAATCCTGCAATATTAACGGAAAAAAAGCTTAATAAGATTATCCGCAAAAGCGATGAGCTTATGGCAATGAATACTCAGGTTGACCATGTATTCTTTTATGGAGCTGGTTGTGGTACTGAAAAGCCTCGAGCAATGCTCAAAGAGATTTTAGAGCAGATTTTCCCTAAGGCCAGTGTTGATGTTCAAGAAGATACAATGGCAGCAGTAAGAGCAACAATAAATTCTAATGATGAAGCTGCAGTAGTCTGTATTTTGGGTACAGGTTCTAATTGTAGTTACTTTGATGGTAATGTTTTGCACCAACGTGTTAAAAGTTTAGGTTATACTTTAATGGATGAAGCAAGCGGTAATTATTACGGTAAAGAATTAATAAGAGATTATTACTTCAACATTATGCCACATACCTTAAAGTTGGCCTTTGATCATAAGTATAATGTAGATGCCGATTATATAAAGTATAACTTGTACAAGCAACCTAATCCAAATGCATATTTGGCTAATTTTGCTGAATTTATGTTTTTAAATAAAGACTCAGTTTATATAAAAGAACTTATAAAGAAAGGCCTTCGTAAATTTACCGAGCATATGATTCTTCAGTTTAAAGAAGAGTTAAGTACAGGTATACCTGTTCATTTTGCAGGATCTATTGCTTATTTTTCACAAGAAGAAATTAAAGAGGTTGCTGAAGAATATGGCTTTAAAGTTGGAAACTTCGTTCGTAGGCCAATTGAAGGATTGGTAGATTATCATATTAAGAATATTTAAATGGAGATAGCAATAATTGCTCACGATGGGAAGAAAGCTGAAATGGTTCAGTTTTTAAATGAACATAGAGAAATTTTAGAGCAAAAGAAAATTTCATTAATTTCTACAGGAACGACTGGTGAAAAAGTTAAAAAAGCAGGTTTTGAAGTCAATGCGCTTTTATCTGGTCCTTTAGGAGGAGATGCACAAATAGCAGCAAGAGTAGCAGAAGGTAAATGCCATATGGTACTATTTTTTAGAGATCCATTAGATAAACATCCACATGAACCAGATATTCTTATGCTGATGCGTTTATGCGATGTTCATGATGTGCCTTTAGCTACAAACCCAGCTACAGCAGAATTATTGATTAGAGCTGTGTAATATTCATTGTTCATTTTCTGTTAATAAATCTGAAAAAGCCTATTGTAAAACTTATATTTTGGTTATATCTTTGTGACATCTTTAAAATAAACGAAACGTAATTATGTTTGAATTTGATCAATATTTAGGATTTTTAGCATTCTTAACCATTTTAACAATAGGATTCTGGTTAATGATTTTCCTTTTAACATTTGTAATTCCTTACTGGGTATTTGGTTCAGCTATTGAGCGTTTTAAAGAAATAAAAGAAGAAAAGAAGGCTGAAAGAGAAGGTTTAACTCACTAATCAGTTAATCATATTAATAAAAAAGAGCGCAATTTGCGCTCTTTTTTTATTATTGATAATTTTTAAGAATTCCTTAAACCTGTAAAACACCTAAATTAAAAGGTTTCTCAATAGGTGAGTGGTTGGCAGCCTCGATTCCCATACTAATCCAAGTTCTAGTGTCTAGTGGATCTATAATAGCATCTGTCCATAATCTTGCAGCAGCATAATATGGTGACACTTGGTTATCGTATCTCGTCTTGATCTTATTAAACAGTTCTTCTTCTTTTTCCTTAGTAATAGTTTCACCTTTCTTTTTTAGTGAAGCAGTTTCAATCTGAAGTAAAACTTTTGCTGCAGATTTTCCACTCATTACAGCTAATTCGGCACTTGGCCAAGCAACAATAAGTCTTGGGTCGTAAGCCTTTCCACACATAGCATAATTACCAGCACCATAGCTGTTGCCAATCACAATAGTAAATTTTGGCACTACAGAATTGCTCACAGCATTTACCATTTTAGCACCATCTTTTATTATACCACCATGTTCAGATTTGCTGCCAACCATAAATCCGGTAACATCTTGTAAAAAGACCAAAGGAATTTTTTTCTGATTGCAATTCGCAATAAAACGAGTTGCCTTATCGGCAGAATCATTGTAAATAACACCACCAAACTGCATTTCACTTGGTTTTGTTTTAGCACCTTTGGTTTTTACGATTTGCCTTTGATTGGCAACAATACCAACAGCCCAACCATCAATACGTGCATAGCCAGTAATTATAGTTTGTCCATAACCTGCTTTGTATTCTTCAAATTCAGAATTATCAACTAAGCGTTTAATAATCTCGTTCATATCATATTGATCTGATCTACTTTTAGGCAGTATTCCGTAGATATCTTCAGGGTTTTCAGAAGGTTTAGATGGTTTAGCTCTATTAAAACCAGCTTTATCAAAATCACCAATTTTATCCACAATATTTTTAATGGTATCTAAAGCATCCTTATCGTCTTTAGCTTTATAGTCAGTAACACCAGAAATTTCGCAATGTGTTGTAGCACCACCTAAAGTTTCGTTGTCAATAGTTTCTCCAATGGCAGCTTTTACCAAGTAACTTCCAGCTAAGAAAATACTTCCGGTTTTATCTACTATTAAAGCTTCATCGCTCATTATAGGCAGATAAGCTCCACCAGCAACACAACTTCCCATAACAGCAGCTATCTGAGTAATACCCATGCTACTCATTACAGCATTATTTCTAAAAATGCGTCCAAAATGTTCTTTGTCTGGGAAAATTTCATCTTGCATAGGTAAAAATACACCAGCACTATCTACAAGATATATGATAGGTAGTTTGTTTTCTATAGCAATTTCTTGTGCTCTAAGATTCTTTTTCCCTGTTATTGGAAACCAAGCGCCTGCTTTTACAGTTGCATCATTGGCAACTACAATACATTGTTTACCTTTTACATACCCAATTTTCACGACAACTCCACCAGATGGACAACCACCATATTCAGGATACATATCTTCACCTGCAAAAGCACCTATTTCTATAGACTTAGATTTTGGATCTAATAAATAATCTATACGTTCTCTAGCTGTCATTTTTCCTTTGTTATGGTGTTTGGCAACACTTTTTTCGCCACCACCAAGCTTCACTTTTGCTAATCGCTTTTTTAAATCTGAGAGTAGTAGTTTATTATGATCTTCGTTTTTATTGAATTTTATGTCCATATCAATTGGTTTGTATCGCCACGAATTTACGAAACATTACTATTATTTTTTAGCGCTATTTTCTAAATGAAATGTTAAATACATATTACATGGAAATATTTTCCTTGGAAAATAAAATATTTATTTCTAAATTTGTATCATCAAAAACATAAAAAATGAAAAAAATATTAGCATTTGCAGGTAGTAATAGTAGAGCATCAATTAACAAGCAGTTGGCTAAATATGCGTCATCTTTATTAGAGGATGTAGATGTTAACTTAATTGACCTAAACGATTTTGAAGCTCCTTTATACAGTATTGACTTAGAGGGCGAATTAGAAGAAATGCCAGAAAGCGCCAATAGACTGCTAAACTTAATCAAAGAATCAGACGGTATTGTGCTTTCATTAGCAGAACATAATGGAGTTTACGCTACTGTATTTAAGAACCTTTTTGATTGGATGACAAGAATTGAAGGTAATTTCCTTTTCAAGAAACCAATGTTATTAATGGCTACATCTCCAGGAGCAAGAGGAGGGCAAACGGTTTTAACTATTGCAGAAGCAAGGTTTCCGTGGCATGATGGTAATATTGTGGCTAAATTTTCTCTTCCGTCGTTTAATGCAAATTTTGAAAATGGTAAAATTACCAACGAAGAGTTAAATAATGAGCTTTTAGCCCAAGTAGAAGAATTACAAAAATCGTTATAAAAATGGGTGACATAGCGAAAGATGTAAATTCAAAATTTAAGGATAATAAAACCAAAGCCTTAATAAATATTTTATATACAGCCAATTGGATTACAGCAAAACAGAATACATTTTTTGCAGGATTTGGAATTTCTCCTCAACAATATAATATACTTAGAATTTTACGAGGAGCTAATGAGCCGTTATCCATGCAAATTGTTAAGGATAGAATGATAGAGCGTGCTCCAAATGCTACACGACTTACTGATAAGTTATGTGCTAAAGATTTGATTGAGCGTATTCCATGCGAAAATGACAGACGCGTAGTTCATGTACAAATAACTAAAAAAGGTTTAGAACTACTAGAAGAAATTTCGGATGATTTTAATGAGGATTGGATGGGAGAAATAACAGAAAAAGAAGCAGCGCAATTAAGCGATTTGTTGGATAAATTAAGATGATTAAATTAAGAAAGGAAAAGAAAAATGAAAACAATAATTCACAAAGCAGAAGACAGAGGGTTTGCAAATCACGGATGGTTACAAGCTAATCATTCCTTTAGTTTTGCAAGTTGGTATAACCCTGAAAAAGTTCATTTTGGAGCATTAAGAGTTCTAAATGACGATATTATTGCACCAAAAATGGGATTTGGCACACATCCACACGATAATATGGAAATTATAACCATTCCATTAAAAGGTGTGTTAAAACATAGAGATAACATGGGAGACGATTGGATACCAGTAGTTCCTGGAGAAGTGCAAGTTATGTCTGCTGGTACAGGCGTGCAGCATTCAGAAATTAATGGTTCTGTTGATGAATATTTAAGTTTATTTCAAATTTGGATCATCCCAGAAGAGCGTAGTGTAAAACCTCGATATGATCAAAAAACATTTAGTGAAAATGATAGAAAAGGAAAGCTACAAACTTTGGTAACATCTTTTAAAGATGATGACGAGAAGAGTTTAAAAATCCATCAAGACGCTAAACTATCTCGTATTGATTTAAGTGAAGGCGATACATTCACTTATGATTTAAAAAGTGAAAATCATGGAGTCTATGTAATGAATATAAGCGGAAGTGTTTCAATTTCAGATATTAATTTAAGTACAAGAGACGCTATAGGTGTTTCCGAAACTTCTGATTTTGAAATTAATGCAACTGAAGACACAGAATTATTATTTATAGAAGTGCCAATGATTAGTTTATAATAGAACTTAGTTTATTGAAGAAGCACCACAATTTGTGGTGCTTTTTTATTTTAAAATAACGATATTTGTTTCTAACTAACTATCTAAAATTAAGAATACGATTATGGCGATGAATAAAAATACGGTTTTGGCTTGGGCCACAACTATTATGATTATTGTTGGACTAGGTTTAATTGCATTGGGAGCTTTTAAATATCAAGAAGTTGCAGGCTATGGTTTTGCTTCTGTAGGTGTAGGTTTCTTTGCTATTGCTTGGGTGTTTAATGCATTAAAAGGAAGAGTTTAATTATGAGTGACGATAAGCAAATAATCTTCTCAATGTCTGGTGTTACAAAGACCTTTCAGTCTGCAAACACACCAGTTTTAAAAAATATATACCTAAGTTTTTTCTATGGTGCCAAAATAGGTATCCTAGGTCTTAATGGTTCAGGTAAATCTACCTTATTAAAAATTATAGCTGGTGTAGATAAAAACTACCAAGGAGATGTCGTTTTTAAACCTGGTTATACCGTTGGTTATCTTGAGCAAGAGCCGCAGCTAGACGACGAAAAAACAGTTATGGAAGTCGTTAAGGAAGGTGCGGCAGAAATAGTAGCAATCCTTGATGAGTATAATAGTATTAATGACCAATTTGGTTTAGAGGAAGTGTATAGCGATCCAGATAAAATGGAAAAGCTTATGAACCGACAAGCAGAATTACAAGATCAAATTGATGCTACAAATGCATGGGAACTAGATACCAAACTAGAAATAGCAATGGATGCTTTACGTACTCCAGAAGGTGATAAGAAAATTGCTGTGTTATCTGGTGGTGAGCGTCGTAGAGTTGCGCTTTGCCGTCTGCTTTTACAAGAGCCAGATGTATTACTCTTAGATGAGCCAACTAACCATTTAGATGCCGAATCTGTTCATTGGTTAGAGCATCACTTGGCGCAATACAAAGGAACTGTTATTGCTGTAACGCACGATAGATATTTCTTAGATAATGTTGCTGGTTGGATTTTAGAACTCGATAGAGGAGAAGGTATCCCATGGAAAGGAAATTATTCATCGTGGTTAGACCAAAAGTCTAAACGTTTAGCACAGGAGAGTAAATCTGCTTCTAAACGTCAGAAAACGTTAGAGCGTGAGTTAGAGTGGGTAAGACAAGGCACTAAAGGTCGCCAGACAAAACAAAAAGCACGTTTAAAGAATTATGATAAACTATTAAGTCAAGATCAAAAACAACTTGATGAAAAGCTAGAAATCTACATACCAAACGGTCCACGTTTAGGAACAAATGTAATTGAAGCTATTGGAGTAAGTAAAGCATATGGAGATAAGTTGTTATATGAAGATTTAAACTTTAATCTACCACAAGCAGGTATTGTTGGTGTTATTGGACCAAATGGTGCTGGTAAAACCACTATCTTTAGAATGATAATGGGTGAAGAAACTCCAGATAAAGGAGAATTTAAAGTTGGAGAGACTGCAAAGATTGCATACGTCGATCAAAAGCATGCCAATATAGATCCAGAAAAAACGATTTGGCAAAACTTTAGTGATGAACAAGAGCTAATTATGATGGGTAACCGTCAGGTTAATTCAAGAGCATATCTAAGTCGTTTTAATTTTTCAGGAAGTGAACAGAACAAAAAAGTAAAATTACTTTCTGGTGGTGAGCGCAACCGCTTGCATTTGGCAATGACCTTAAAAGAAGAAGGTAATGTATTGCTTTTAGATGAGCCAACTAACGACCTTGATGTTAATACATTACGAGCTTTAGAAGAAGGTTTGGAAAACTTTGCAGGTTGTGCTGTAGTTATTAGTCACGACAGATGGTTTTTAGACCGTATTTGTACACATATTTTAGCCTTTGAAGGTGATTCTCAAGTTTACTTCTTTGAGGGAGGATTCAGTGATTACGAAGAGAATAAGAAAAAGCGTCTTGGTGGTGATTTAATGCCAAAACGAATTAAATATAAAAAGCTAGTAAGGTAGTACTTTGCTAAAATCATTCATACAAAAAAAGCCAGCATTTGCTGGCTTTTTGTTTATCTAAGTCTTAGTGTCTTAATTATCACCATAAAGGTGCCCACTAGTAAAATCTTTATAGGATTCATCTACATCTTTAAAAGCATTTGTTTCCATCAATTTTTTATTCTCTGCTTTCAATTTATACATCTTAACTATCGCAATAATGATGAAAACAAGAAATATAGAGGCTACAGCGATGAGAATCATGGTAAGCTGTGTTGTAGTCACTAATAAAGCTTTGGAATACAGTGTGTTAAGCATGATTGATGTGTTTAGATTTGGGTTCTATGATGCTAAGATAGAAAAAAAAGTGCATCCAAATACTTAATTTTAAATAATTTACAGTTTTATTTTGAACATAATCATCGTTGAAAAGTCTTAAAAATGCGATGAACAGCAGTGTTTTCGGCTTAAATTTAACTTTCAGTAAGTTATTAACAACTCAAAAATTTAACATTTAAATACTATTAATACCAGTCCAAAAGTTTCACTTCAATCGATTTGTTGCCATCATTGACAATTTTCTTAAATAAGTTTACGTCACTTAACCCATCTGTTCCTCTGTAATGATATGGATAAACTGTTTTTGGCTTAAAATCTAGAACCGCATCAGCAGCACTTTCAACTGTCATAGTATATGGGAGATTCATACAAACAAAAGCTTTGTCAATAGCTTTTAAATTTCGCATTTCAGGAATATCTTCTGTATCTCCAGAAATATATATACGTTCATTATTAATAGTTAATACATAGCCGTTTCCCCTTCCTTTAGTATGGAATTTTAAAGCTTCTTCTCTGAGGTTGTACATTGGTATAGCTTCAATGTTAACATCATTATGGTCTAGTTTTTCATCGTTATTTAATGTAACAATGTTTTTGCTTACTGTACTAGGTATTTTGTCCGTTACTGCTTTAGGTCCTATAACGGTTACATTAGTTAGGTTTAATGCTTCTAAAGTAGATGTGCTTAAATGATCTCCATGTATGTCGGTAATTAGGACTAAGGTTGGAGGTTTTTGACCGTTTAAAGCTTCTGCACCACCAGTTGGGTCTATATAAATGACCTCAGACTTTGATTCTAGTACAAGTGTCCCGTGTGTTATAGGTATTACTTTTAATTCGTTTTCAACAATTTTGTCAGAACTGTTTGTCGCAAGTTCATTGTTGTTCTTTTCGTTTTTACAGCTTAAAACAGTAAATAATAATACTGCGCTAAGTGTGATTTTTAAAAGATTCATAGTAGTTGATTTTTTATAAAGATATTCAACAAATAGCGGTAACTAAAATTTTGTAACATTTTTATAACAAATACTACCTATAATTTGACGGTAAAGTTTTTGTAGTCTTAAAAAATTACCGAAATTGCTTATCCTAAAAATTGTTCAACTAAATAACACGTTACAACATGTCTGATGATTTTGACTTATTAGAAACCAACTCACAAGAGAAACCTGAAAAAGTAGATGTAAACTGGGGAAAAGCCATAGACCAAATGAAGTCTAAATTGGCTCAAGAAGATGATCCTGAAAGTCGTCAGAAAATCTTAAACGCTACTCTAGATAATGTTGTAGACATGGCAGAGAAGGATAGAACGACCCTTTTAGATGCTATTAAGGATTTAACAGATTACCAGGACGAAGTTGGTATTATGTTCGAAGGGTTTTCAGCGTTAAATGCTGCTGAGCAAAAAATCATTGATGATGCTGTTAAACGTTTAGAGCGCGCTAAGGTTGAGCTAGAAGATGCTAAAGCAAAACCAGATACTTGGTGGAATAACCTTTGGGGAAGAAAATCTAAAATTAAAAAAGCTGAGGACGAATTAGCTTCAGCACAAAAGCAACGTGATGGTGCGGATAACAAGGCCAAAGCTATGTTTCAGCAACGTATTGAAACTGCAGATGTACAGACATTGTTGAATGAATTGTCATTCAAAAGTCAGGCTGCAATTAAGCGTTTAAAAGATAGAGAACTTGAAATTAAAGAAGTTGAAGAAAGCTTAAAGTCTGCTATCGTAGAAGCAAGTAATAACCATACTAAAGCACTTCAAAAGAAAGAGGAAGTTGAAGCAAAACTTGAAGAGCAATATGCTTTACTAAAGCAAGCAAGACAAGCTTTAGAAGAAGTGGCCGACAAACAATCTCCTGAATACTCTGAAGCTCTTGAAAAAGTGACAGGCTTAGAGCAAAAGGTGGAAGAATTGGAAGGTCTTAAAAATGCTTACACCACATTAGCAGCGTCAAAAGACAGCTTTGTCCACAAGCATAATTTAACAATTAAGGTATTAACGTCTTTACGTAGTAACCTTCAAACGCATCGTGCGAAATTAAAATCAGATACAGATGAGCGTTTAAAGTATTATGATGGTTACGTAGTGGCTTTAAAAGCGCGTACAGACCAAGAATTTGCTGCGATTTTAGAACATTTAGGTGTTAAAACCGATGAGCATATCGGTGAAACTTTAGCAGCAATGCATACGGCAAGTGCTAAGGCACGTCAAGAAATGATGGATAACATTCCTGTACACGAAAAAGTGATGCAAGGTATTTATGGAAGTTATGCTGAAGCACTTAAGGATATTAGATCTAAAGATGCCGAAATTCAGAAAAACTTTGCAGACCGTTATGGTATTGATATGAAAGAAATTTTTGACGAATACTATAGCGCAGATTCTAATGCACCTTCAGGTGATGGAGAACCAGCAGGCGAACCAAAGCCAGAAGCTAATGAAGATGATTTATTAGGATAGGTTTTGAAGAAGTTCTTAACAATTAAATCTCTAAAAATATTTCTAGCTTACTCTTTGGTTTTTAGTATTGTTATTTATTTTGTTCATGGAAACAATGACTATTTAGGTTCCATTTTATTTGGATTTATTTTAGGCATTGCATTATTTGCCATTCATGCATCATTTAACGAAACTAAAGAAGATTCAAATAGATGATAGTTACACCATTAGATTCCGCAGTGTTAGATTCTAAAGAGCAGTATGTGTTCTATCACAAAATGATAGATTTTACGCTTAAAGAACTAATTACAGCTGTACAGGCTAAGCAAATACTTAATCAACAAGAAATATTGCTGTTTAAGCAGTATACCGATTTACTTTTATATTCTATCGAAGCCATGCGTGTAAAGTACATGTATGACGATGAGGAAAACATGAAGGTAGATCTTACAGATTCTAGTTTTCCAAATTATTTAGAATTTAGATATCTCTTTAATGATCTAGAGTTGCGCGAAGAGTTTTTAACCAAACTCACAGATATTGATATCCTAAAAGATGAATTTCTAGATACGTTGATGCGAAAGAAAGAACCAATTTCTAAGCGTAAATTGTTTCAGGCAGCATCTATTGTTTATTACACATCTGCTAAGAAAGAGTATATCTTCAATCGTTTTGTACAAGGTAAGATTATAGCTGCACCGCAAGGCTCACCAGCTGAGCATATGGTAAGTTGGAGTTTTTATGATGTAACTCACAACAGGCCTTTTGTTTGCTACATGTATTTTAATTACGATGGGAGAGATGTTAATTCATACAAGGACGAGATTTATTCGGTTCTAAAGAATACGTCAGATCGTGAAATGAATTTAGATACCATGGCTTATGCCATAGACAAGCGTTTACCAAAGGTTTTGCCAAAACTCATTAAACGTATAGATTTAGGCCCAATACATAATGTGTTTGCTAAAGATGAAAACAAAATAACACATGCTATTTTAGATGGTATTGCCAAGAAAGATATTCCGTTAGAATCATTTGTAGTTTCATTTAAGGTAGATGAACTCGTATCTAAAAGTGAATTTAAGGAAGGTAGTTTTTTTAGCAAACAAACCTTTCAAAAATGGGCAAGTCCGTTTAGACAGCGTTATGTTTTCGCACCACATAGAATCATACAATTACTATATAACAAAACACCAGAAATCATGAATAAGTTGGCAATTCCGCCAGTTCAGGTTTCTGATTTAAAAATAAATAAAAAGTAACGTCATAACAGGAACAGAGTGACGTGGTTATCTTTTCAATTAAAAAGATTTCTTCACTTTGTTCGCAATGATGAAAAAGTATAAAAATGCAACACAACTCAACTTTTCCAATAAAACAAAATGAACTCAATATGCTTCGAGATGAAGCAACCTCTTACCTAAAATCTATTCAATGGGAGCAAAGTCAGCGTGCTAAGAATAGAGACAACAACGGTAAGGACGAGTCCATTCTGTTGTATCTATCGCGTGCTAACAATGGCAGTAATGTTTCTGTAACCTCAGTTTCAAAAACCATTTTAAGCTTAAAAAAGAAATTATTACCAGAGTCGGTTGCAATTCCGTTATACCTTAATCAAACATTATATGCTGTACAAGAAGGTATTACACTTGGTATTTGGGTAAAGGATAGTTATTATGATGCTTCGGGTTTATCAACTTTAGCAGAAAACAAATCTGCTTTAGATAACTCAGGAAAACGCGAATACGAAAGCAAAATGCTTACAGCAACAGCGTTTATGCTATTTGCTACAGCTTATAAAATTCTGCACGATTTAAAACCGCATGCTTCAGACGATTTATCGGTAATGAAGCAGAAGTTTGCAGGCATCCCAGAAGTGTCATTTTTATCGCCTTTAAAAGGAATTTCGTGTCAATTATTCTATTATGATAAGTACTTAGGCCATCCAGATATTATTAAAACTGACAAAGATGTTATTGATTTTACGGTTGTTTATTTTGAAGCGCTTATTGATGAAATTCAATTAAGAAAAAGTACCTTAGAATATACAGATACGATTGAAGATCGTTCGTTTAAATTAGAAAATTCAGACTTCACGATTGATGGTTGGAACAACGTTTTTGCAGGAACATCAGTAAGTGTAGAGTTTAATAAAATTCAATTTGAACAAATTGTTGGTAACAAAGATGCCAAGCATTTTGCCAGACGATTAACAGAGCGATTATTAAGCTACGATTTTGAAGCAAAAAAGAATCCATTTCAAGAGCTTGGTGGTTTTATGCCAGTGTTTATGGGTTATGGTATTCCTGGTACAGGTAAAAGTATGCTTATCGCAGCTATTGCAACACGTTTAAAAGAGCATAGCGAAAATTTAGACATTCCATTTTTATTTCACCCAATGCCAGATACTTTGATTTCAACATTTCAAGGTGGTTCAGCAGAGAAAATGGTGGAGTGGATGAAACCTTTGCAAGATCCAACACGTCTCATTTTTGCACCAATTGATGATGCAGAGAATAACCTGCAAGAGCGTACCACACAAGGTGTTTCTGCAGGTGTTAAGGAAGTGATTGGCGTATTTCTTAGATATACCGAAGGCGCTTATGCAGTTAACTATGGTAACAGTTCAATAGGTTTATTTACCAACTTACCAGAAATGTTGGATAAGGCTGTGATTTCGCGTGTGCAAGGACGATTTAAGATAGATGGAGCACGAAATGAAAAAGACTTTGTAGACCAGGATTATTTATGGTGGAGAAAGCTCGAAGACACCATGCCAGATTTCATAAATATGAGTAATCCTGGCGATTATAACTATCTCGATGCACAAAAAGTAGCTAAGAATCTAGGCGAAATATTAGAAAAAATAGATAAGCCAACTGAAGAACGTGTATTAGATACGTTTGATAAAGTATCGAGTAAATATAAAGATGATGAGCATATGTTCTATGCGCATTTATATACTGAAATTCAGAAGATATTTCCATTCTTCTCATCTCGTGATGTACGAAACATTCAAAAAGCCGTGTCTTTGCGTTTAACGGATTTCGATTTAGAAGATGATTGGTTCAATAATCCTGACGTGTATTTCAAAAAAGATTATGAAACCAAATTCGGTATGCTTCAAGAATTGATGCGAGCCAACATGAAAGGTCTCGATTTTAGTGACATTAGACGACAAGAAGTAGTACGTTATTTAGATAATGTAGCAACGATTGCAGATACTGATTTTAAACGTAAAGTTGATGCCAGAATTGATCAATTAAATATAGAAACTGAGGCAAGAGAACGTTTTGGAAAAGGAAATTAAAAAGAATTTAGTTATCGTTCCTGCGAAGACAGGAATCTAAGCTATTTAAATAAAAATCATGGGATTAGGTGCAGGACATGTTTTGGATATGATAAATCGGATGAAACAAAACCGAGCGCAGCGTCCATCTAATCGTGACAAGTTTAAACAAAACAATAGGGAAGGGATTTATTCTTCTGAAGTAAAGAAAAAGCCAAAATTTAAAACAGTATCTGAAGAAGAGCTATTAAAAATTAAAGAACAAATAAAAGCAAATGTCCAAAAACAACGTAAAAAGGAAATTAAGATTTTCAGTGTTGTCTTTATTCTAATTATACTTATAGTGTTTGGTTTTATAAAGTTCTTACTGTAGTCTTATGACCAAACGTATCAAAAATATCAACCGAACGGTTCTTTCAGATAAATACTTTACCTTATCTCAGGTAAAATTTAATTATCAATTAAAAGACGGAAATTGGGTTGATAATACTTGGGAAGTTTTAGAACGTGGCAATGCAGCAGCAGCCTTGTTGTATAATGTAGAAAAGCAAACCGTTATTTTGGTAAAGCAATTCCGTTTACCAGCTTATATGAATGGAGTAGAAGATGGTTTTTTATTAGAAGTACCTGCAGGAATGTTAGAAGATGATGATACTTCCGCAGCAGAAGCCATGAAAAGAGAACTGCTAGAAGAAACAGGTTATAAAATCCCTGAACTTAAAAAAGTTTATAGCGCTTTTGCAACACCAGGTGGTAGCACAGAGCGGTTTTCTTGTTTTGTTGGAGAATATACTGATGAGATGAAAATCAATGAAGGAGGTGGTTTAGAAAGTCTTAATGAAGATATAGAAGTTCTAGAAATCCCATTGGCAAAAGCCATAGAAATGATGGCAAATGGAAATATAATCGATGCAAAAACTATTATGTTATTGCAATATGCACAGATAAATAAACTAATTCCTGTGTAGACAGGAATCTCAAAAAACAAAAAATTAGCGCTTAAGTTCATCTTGAGCGTAGTCGAAAGGCGGCAATACAATGAACAAATTAAAACAAGCAAATCTATACAGAAGCGAACTTATACCAGTAAGTGGTAAACTGGTAGAGCGCTACAATAAATGTTTAAAAACACTTGGTTTTAAAGAGACCAAGCTCACTTCCTTTTCCATAGATGGTGTTGGTTGGAGTCCAGAAGTAGCAGAAGAAAAGAAGGATGTACATTACCTAAACCATGGAGATGCCAATCCACATGGTATCATTATTTCACCTTTACAAAAAGGAAAACCAGTGTATTTGCCGTTTCATTCTTTCGATAGAGATATGATGCAACACATCTTTAGAACACATGGAAGCAAGATTAACGATATTACCAGAGATTCAGCTATCTGTATCGATTTTGATCAGGATATTGATGTGTTTTATGAGCCTTTAGATATTTTAAAATACGATGATGTAAGCATTAGTTTTAGACTTATAGATAACCTTGAAGAACGACAAAAAGAGCAGCTTCAATTAGTAGATAAGTTTAGAACCGGCAATAATTTTATTGATGAAGACATTCATAACGAATTACTCGAATCAGCAAAGACCTACGGAGATTTGCGCAATAGAGATTTAAACCTTCATGCATTGCATTATACCACAGGTTCGTTTTATACACGTGCCTTTGGAGGTGTGTACTTGTTGCGAGATTTTATTCAAACCATTTTGGTTTTCGAAAATGAAAATTCTTATAAAGAAGCCATAAAAGATACGGTTCATGATGTGTTGATTTATCATATCAGCCAACCAGAATTGGTTGAAAAACTTAAAAGCCATATCATTATTGAGTGCGATCTAGAATATATGGTAAAAACACCTAATTATGATCGTATTAAAAAGTTTGAATTATTCAGCAAACTAAAAGAAACTGAACATTCTATAAAAGAGATTTTAGATAGCAAAGCGCTTTTTAAAAGTTACTTAAATAAAATCGATATTTCAGCTCGAAAACAAGTAATGGGAGTGGAGTTGTATTTAGAAAAATTAGAACGAAGTAATGCTTACAAAATTGAAGACATGGTAGATGAGTCAATGTATTTTGCATTGCATCAACCACATTCGTCGTTATCGGCAGAACATCGTGATTTAATTCATAAGTTATTAATAAATATTGCGCCAAAGGATGTGTTATTCTTGTATTGGTATGATAAAGAGCAGTTTTACAAGAATTATGAAACTTGGGATGCATCTTTTCAGGATTGGGTGATTGATACGATTAGTAACAATATATAGATTTAAGTTGGAAGCTTGAAGCAGGAAGCAGGAAGTACGGAGTTAAAAGCTAGAAGTAACAATTTTATATATAAATAGACTAATAGCATGAAGTTTAAATTTGAAAGCTTATTAATTTGGCAAAAGGCAATGGACTTAGGTGATAATATGGATAAGCTCACAGAGTTGTTTCCTGAAAAAGAAATTTATAATTTATCATCTCAAATACGAAGAGCTTCAGATTCAGTAGCACTGAATATTTCTGAAGGTTCAATATTGCAATCTGGTGCTGAATTCAGAAAGTTTTTAGGATATTCAATTCGTTCAATTGCAGAAGTCGTAACTTGTTTGCATAAAGCAAAACGAAGAAGTTATATTAGTCAAGAAGTTTTTGACGGTTTTTATAAAGATTGTTTTGATTTAATGAATATGACGATTGCTTTTAGAAATAAAGTGAAATAATATAATAATATAGCATAAAGATAGAGCTTCAATCTTCTAACTTCTTGCTTCAAACTAAATTATAACATGGGATTAGGAATAGACATCATCATTTTCGTTTCAGCCATTTTATTCGGCATTTTTCTGTATTGGAGAGAGTCTAACGGAAATGGTGCGTATCGTTTCATTAATAAAATAATGAATAGCAAAGAGTTACAAATGAAAGCTAATAATCCAAAAGGATTTATTTATAAACAACCGTTTATTCCAAGATTACTTTTTGTAGTAATTACTTTGTTGGTTGTAGGATTGATACTACAGTTTTTAACACCAATCGAAATCTTTTCAAATTACTTTGCATTATCTGGCTTTGCAACCTTTGCTACAGGAACCTTAATAGGAACATACCTTGCTAATTTTGTGATTAAAACCACAGAGGTTGTTGAAGAAAAAAGTGATTCTTTGAGTGATTTTGTAGAAGATGCAATGGAAAAGGGCAAAGATCTCATCGAAGATTTAAAAAATAAGGATAATAAAGCAGTAGAAGAGGCAAAGAAAGAGATTGCAAAAGACCCAGAACCAGAAGCAGAACAAAAATCTGCACGTGACCGATTAAAAGATAAGGGTCTTATGTAACAGTATTCCTGCGAAAGCAGGAATCTCATAAAAAGAATAAAGTAGAATAAATAAAAAAGAGATTCCTGCTTTCGCAGGAATGAGAAGTCATGATAAAAAACTATTGGAATAAAGGAAAAAAACAGAAAACAATAACAATAATTGTTGGACTGTTACTACTTATACTATTGTTCTTTTTTAGAGACGATTACCAACCAGTGTTATTGTTCTTTAGAAAATACATTTTTGTAATTCTACTGAGTGTTATCATCTTAGTTTTAGGATTAAGAAAGTTCAGAAAAACAGCAAATACAGGTGGTCGATTAGGAATTTTAGGCATTTTAATTGTGTTTTTTGGGTTGTTGTATTTTCTCGGATGGAATCAAGGCCTTTACGGTTACATGAAAACCTATAATGTATTCAATAGCCTCAATAAAGTTGAAATTGATGAATTACCATTAACTCAAAACGAACGTATTCAGCCTCTCAGAAACATTTTTTCTATGGCTAATGAAAGTGTAGGCGAAACCAAAGATGTATCGCTACCACATTTGGTAAGAATTGGTACAGAGAATAAATGGACAATGGCCATTCAGCCAAGTGAGAAATACGTTATGCAGCAAGTAACTGACAATACGGAAGAAGTTTTTGCTGTGAGTAGTACCACACCATTCCCTAGATTTTCAAACGAAAATAGAATAGATGTTACCTTTTCTATAGGTGAATCACTGAAGTTTAGTAGAAATACATACAATGCAGTTGTACAGCGTTTTAATCCTTGGATGCTCTTTAATTATGAGCCAAGTGATACGTTTTACATGAAAAATGATGAAGGTGCTTGGGTGCAAGTGGTAAGTTTAATTAAGTGGAAAGGTTTCTTCTTTCCGTATCCAACCTTTGGAGGTGTAATGATCATTGAGAGTGGTGAACACGATTTTAATGATTACATAGAGCGCGTAGCCATTGGTAAAGGCACGTTTGTAAGTCCAGACGAAATAAAGAATTACAAGTTTTTGCAAAAGCAGAATACTCTGGCTGAAAGTGTATCGCAGTTACAAGCAGAATCTTTAAAGTTTTTAGGTGGCTTTAGTGATCCTTTACCATGGAATATGGAAACTGCAGTTAAAATTCCACTAATGCCAAAAGATCAAAATCAGCAACCTTATGTGACAGATTTTGATTTTGCAGGAAGTAACTCAGATGCATACAGTGGTTTATACCATTGGTTTGGTTTAGAACCAGTAGGTGAGGAGCGTACCAGTTTGAGCTATAGTGTGTTTGTGCCAGCAGATGGAACGGACAAGATGTATTACTATGACCATGCAACCAAAAAGCAAGGATATGCAGGCGTTTCTGCGATGCCATTAAAGGTGAAAGAATCTCGTAAAGAATACGATTGGAAAGCCAGTACACCAGTAGAATTTAGACCTTATATAAAAGATATTGCAGGTAGAAAGCGTATGTTCTTTCTAGGAACAATTTCTTCAATAAGTGAGGAAAATGCACAACAGTTTGATGGTTCTGCTACACCAGATTTAGTCTTAATCGATAGCGAATATCGTGATGTGATTTGGATCGATGTAAAGCATCCAAGCACTTGGGATGAAACTGTATATAATCAATTAAACGAAGCTTGGAGATCTAGTGAAGGTATTGGATACTACTTCCAAGAGCAACCAAAAGATGAAGATTTAATGCAAATGCAGATAGACTCTCTAAAAACCATTCCACAGGTTAATGAAAACTCAGAAATGATAGATGCTTTACAACGTCAGATTGATTCTTTGAAGGCTTTAAATACCAATAACTAAAAGTTGATAATAGCTAAATTCAAACTTTTTAATTTTTATTTCTACAAGCGAAAGCGTTTAAGCGAAGAAGTCTTTGACATAGATTTTGATAGCTATTACTGTGATGATATAGGTCTATATGTCATCTATACCGATCCTAATTTTGAATATGATTTTGTCTCTTTTTCAGAAAAAAAAGATTGGAAAATGTTTGCTCTATGGACATACAGATTGTCAATTTTTAATTTATTAATTTCTAAGAATATCCAGTTAGTTCGTTTTAAAGATGAAAAATCGTATTTCAATGGACTGAGAAAGCGTGATTATCAAAGCTTTTATTTTAAAGTTGTAAATGATAAGTGCCAAGGAAATGATAAGTTTTGTAATGAGATTTTAAGGTATATTATTCAAGCTAATAATGAATTGAATGAGAAAGTAGAGCTTAGCTATTATTTACGCCTTATTAATGATAAATACCTTAGAAAGGATGGCGAATATAACAGACCTGAAAAGCGATTTATTATTGAGTTGGTAAAACAGTATGCTAAAGACTATAAATGGATTAATATTTCTTCGGAAAAGAAAATGTTTGGTTTATATAAGCATCATAAAATAGAACTGAATAAGATATATATTCCTAGATTAAAAATTCACCATAAAGAACTCGAAAACTATTATAATGATTGTCTTAAAGAACACTATGTTCTTAGACAATTTGCTTCAAAAATAAGAGAAGATCTGTAAAATGATTTTGATAGACGTCATCCTAAAAACGACGATGTAGATTAATTATAGTTTTAGTTCAAATTTTTATAGATTATATTTAACCTAAATTTCAAGAAACGCAACCTATGAGTTCAAAATTCTACGATTTTAAAAATTTAAAAGGTGATTTAACAGGTGGCTTAGTTGCTGGTGTTGTAGCTTTACCATTAGCACTGGCATTTGGTGTACAATCTGGTTTAGGAGCTATTGCAGGACTTTATGGTGCCATTGCTGTTGGTATTTTTGCGGCTATTTTTGGTGGTACAACAACACAAGCCAGTGGACCAACTGGTCCAATGACTGTTGTATCTGCGGCTTTGGTTGCTGCTGCTATTGAGATAACAGGTAGTTTAGAAGCAGCTATGCCAATAGTAATATTAACGTTTTTATTGGGTGGCATTTTTCAAATTGTATTTGGGCTTATAAATATTGCAGGTTATGTAAAGTACTTTCCGTATCCTGTGGTTTCTGGTTTTATGAGTGGAGTAGGACTCATTATCATTATTCTTCAATTGTTTCCTTTTGCAGGTTTAGGTTCAGAAAAATCGACCTGGTTGGTAATGCAAGACTTACCTAGACTGTTCTCTGATTTTAATTTGCAAGCAGTTGCTTTGGGTTCATTTACAGTTGTAGTCTATTTGGTATTTCCATACATCACTAAAGCCATTCCGAGTGCATTGGTAGCTCTAGTATTAGCTTCTGTGGCAAGTTTCTTTTTAAAGTGGGACGTACCAATTATTGGAGATATTCCTTCAGGTTTACCAAGTTTACAAGTATCAGGATTATTTTCTATAGATGCTAGTGCTTATGCCTTAGTGTTAGAGTATGCCTTAGTTTTAGCGGTTTTAGGCTCTATTGATTCCTTATTAACCTCTGTAATTGCAGATAATATGACCAAAACCAAGCACAACAGTAATAGAGAATTAATTGGTCAAGGTATTGGAAATGCTATCGCAGCCATTTTTGGTGGTATTCCAGGTGCTGGTGCGACAAAAGGAACGGTTATAAATATCAATTCAGGTGGACGTACAAGATTGTCTGGTGCAGTGCATGGTTTGTTCTTGTTAGCAGTTTTATTAGGCTTAGGAAAATTAGCAGCTTATATTCCGTTGTCAGTTTTAGCAGGTTTACTAATTCCTATTGCATTTAAAATTATTGACGTTAAAGGATTAAAACACTTATTAAGAGTGCCACGTGCAGATGCTGTAGTTTTAATAATTGTATTGTTAATTACAACCTTTGGTAGTTTAATTCAGGCAGTAGGTATTGGATTGTTACTAGCTTCTTTATTATTTATGAAACGCGCAAGTGACATTGGTGAAAAAGGAATGGAAGTTGGTACCATTGCTGGTTTTGATGGCGAAAAACCATGGCAAGACGAAGTTGAGTTCTACGAAGAATACAAAGACAAGGTGTACATCAAACACCTTTATGGACCTTTGTTTTTTGGGTTTACATCGCATTTTCAAGATGAAATAAAGAACATACCAGAACAAGTTAAAGCATTAATTATACGTATGGATCGTGTGCCATACATAGATCAATCTGGTCTGTATGCTTTAGAAAATGCCGTTTTAGATTTAGAACAAAGAGGTATACAAGTCTTATTAACCGCTATCCAAGAGCAACCAAAGGACAAATTAGTATCTATAGACATTGTACCAGATTTAATTTCAGAAGAACATATTTTTGAAAATATTAATGGCGCCTTTGATTATTTAAAGTCGCATTTTAAACTTTAAAATTCTAATAACATCTTTATATCCGAACGTGCGTAAGGGCTATTAGATTCTAATTTTAGTTCTTTAAATCCATATTTTCTATATAGATAAATTGCATTTTCTAATTTGGTATTAGAATAGAGTAGAAGGGCTTTAAGCTGTTTTGTTTTGGCAAAATCGATACAATGTTGTAAAAGTCTTTGCCCTATTTTATGGCCACGCATTTCTGGTAGTACAGCCATTTTTGTCAATTCTAAAACATTAGATTCTTCTGTTGGCATTAACGCTACAGTGCCGACTACAGTTTCATCTTTTAAAGCAAAGAAAATGTAACCACCCTTGTTAATAATATATTGTTCTGGTTTACTAAGCACTTCTTCATCAAAAGGCTCTACATAAAAGTAGGTCTTTAACCATTCAATATTAAGTTCATAAAAGTGCTTTGCGTGGTGTGAATTATAATCTACAATTTTAACGTCCATTAGCTCTAATAAAATCAGTGATTAAATAGGTGATAAGTTTTCCCACTTTAGATTCAGTTTTTTTGGTTGGTGCTGCTTCACAGATGTGTAGATAACTTGCGTTGTTATGCTTGGCAAAATAACTTACAAATTGTCTGGCTTGTTTGGTACTAAATCCGCTTGGAGTCACAGCACTACTAGGAATATTTTCTATGGCGTCACAATCTATTTCAATGCCAAAAGGTTTAGAAGCGATATGATTTAGGCCTCTTTCTATTTCAGCATTATAGTCTAATTCGTTTCTAACTTCTAATGCTTCGTATGTATTGTGCTTAATGGCTTTCACTTTTTTTAGTGTTTTAAAAAGCTTGTCAGACGTGTAGTTTTCATGCAAACCAAAAATGAAGTAGTTTTTTAAAAACCCTTCAGCATAGGTATAGCTAAACCCATTTCCGCTATGTCGTCCTTCTTCTGCTCTAAAATCGGTATGTGCATCAAAGTTGATGACATTTACGCTTTCGTTTTTAGCTAAGGATAGCCCTTTAATATTTCCGTAAGCGTTATTGTGTCCACCTCCAATTATAATTGGTGTCTTTCCTGCTTTTATAATAGTAGAAACTAAATATGTCACATCTTTATCAATCTCTTCAACAAAAGCTCTGGCTTTGGCAACATTCTTTTTTGATGGTTTTTCTTTTACCATCTTTCTTGCTTCACCATAATCAAGATGACCTAAAATCAAAACACGTTTGGGGTTTGTAAAGCTGTTATTTTGAATATTTAACAAAACTTTTATTACAGCTTGCCAGGCAGTGTAAGTGCCTGTTTGTCCGTAATTTGCATAAACACCAATATCTTCAGAAACACCAAAAATAACATAGTCAACATCTAAATCGGCAATGTCATCGTATATGTTAGTGAGGTTAGATATTAACTGAATATGTTCTCCAAATTTTGATTCTCCTTTACGAAGCTTTAAAAGTGTATCGCGATCTTTTGAAGTAAATAATACGAGATTCTGCATTTGGATGTTTAATTAAAGATTGAAATAAAAGTACAGCTTTATTTAAAAAATTTAACCCTTAAATTAGATTAAAAAGACAAGAATTAACAAATTACTTAAACACAAATTTTATGGAAGGTTCACAAAAAACAAGCATCGGTCTTAAAGTAGGATTAGGTATACTATTAGTATTATTTTTAGGAACTGCATTTTACGCTTCTAAATTATATACAGATAATAAAGAGACTGAAAAAACACTTATTACTGAAAAGCAACAAGTGATGAATGATCTTAACAACATGGCAAAGCAATATGACGAAGCCATTGCAGCTAGCGAGATTAAAGATCAGGATTTAATTGAGGCAAGAGAGCGTATACAAGGCTTAATGGATTCTTTAAAAGTATCTCAAAATAGTGTTAACTCTTTATGGAGATACAAAAAGAAATTCTTAGCGCTACAGGAAGAAATGGATGAGTTATTAGTTGAAAATGATCGTTTAAAGGTAGAAAACGAATATTTAGCTACATCATTAGATAGTACACAAGTACAACTAGCAGAGCGTACTGTATTTACAGATTCTTTATTAGTACAAAACACAGAGTTAGCAAGTGTTGTTGAAGATGCGGCTGCATTACAAACTGTTGGTTTAAAAGGTATGGGAGTTATTGAAAGACGTAGCGGAAGACAAATACCTACTGAAAGAGCAGGACGAAGCGATAAAATTAAAATCTGTTTTACTGTTGCAAAGAACACACTAACAGAGGCAGGTGACAAAGAATTATACGTACAAGTTATTGACCCTAAGAACAATGTTTTAGGAACTAATGACCAAGTACAGTTTGAAGATCAAGTATTGAATTACAGTTTAATTAGCCGTTTCAATTACGAAAACAGAAACCTTAATATCTGTGAATATATAGCACAGTCTGAAGATGCAGATTTTGAGAAAGGACGTTACCAAGTAAACGTTTTTAACGATAAAGAATTGATTTCGACTTCTGAGTTTACTTTGAAGTAAGATTTCAAAGATTGATTGATTGATAGTTAAATCCGGAGGTTTTCTTCCGGATTTTTTATATCCTTTAATTGCCCATTAATAATAACTTGCTCAACAGGGTCGTGAGCAAAAGCATATGGTATTTCGCTATAGTCGCTTAATGGTTTTGTAATAATTAGATTTGCTTTTTTTCCTCTGGTAATGCTACCATACATACTACTTATTCCCATAGCATAGGCACCATTAATAGTTGCCGCATTTATAGCTTCCTCAGGAGTCATTTTCAATTTTACACAAGCTGCACTTACAATAAAATTCATGTTTCCGCTAGGAGCAGAGCCAGGATTATAATCTGTAGCGATAGCTATAGGTAAACCAGCATCAATAATTTGTCGAGCAGGAGTATACGGAATGCTCAAAAAGTAAGAACAACCAGGTAATGCCACTGGCATAGTATCAGACTTTTTTAAAGCTTTTATGTCGTCATCATTCAATTCTTCGAGATGATCTACAGATAAAGCATTGTATTTTACACCAAGACCAACACCACCAAGTATATTAAATTGGTTGACATGAATCTTCGGTCGCATGTTATATTTTGCAGCAGCTTTAAGAATAGCATCTGTGTCTTCTAGATCAAAATACCCTTTCTCGCAAAAGACATCAATATAATGGCTAATGTTTAATTTTGATGCTTTCGGAATAAGTTCTTCTGTAATGAGCTTAACATATTCGTCCTTTTTGGTTTTATATTCTGAAGGAATAGCGTGTGCAGCTAAGAGCGTAGGAGTAATCTTAGCAAGACTTTCTTGTTTAATACGTTTTATGACACGAAGCATTTTTAATTCAGCTTCAACTGTTAAACCATAACCTGTCTTAATTTCAAAAGCACAAGTTCCCATTCTTATGAGCTCTTCAAGACGGTTAATAGATTGTTCGTATAAGTCATCTTCAGAGGTGTCTTGAAGTAATTTTGCAGAGTTTAAAATCCCACCACCACGATTGGCAATGTCTTCATAACTCAATCCATTTATACGATCTACAAATTCTGATGTTCTATTGCCAGCATAGACAATATGCGTGTGCGAGTCGCACCACGACGGTAAAACAATTTTTCCTGTCGCGTCAATAATGGTTTCAGCTTCAATACCTTCACAATATTCCATCTCACCATATTCTATAATGGTATCGTGTTCTATATAGAGGTAGGCATTCTCTAAGACAGGAAGTTTTTTCATGTCTTCACCTTTAACAATCATTACATTATAATCATGAACTTGTAAAAGCTGTTTTATGTTTTTTATAAGAATGGACATAAGTTGGTTTTTTGTAAAGTTGCCTATTTTTTTTGATAAAAAAAAACGCTGATAACAAGTATCAGCGTTTTAAAATTGAAATATTTTATAATTCTATTCTTTAATGAACTTTGAAGCAAATTTTCCGTTGATGGTTATCGTATAAATACCATCTGCTAAACCAGAAACATCTAAATTTTGATTAGAGTTTTGTAATTTGGATAGTACAGTTTTCCCAGAAACGTCTACAATTGAAATATTAATTGTTTCGTCTTCTAAACCTTCAAAATGTAAATTATCTTTTGTTGGGTTAGGGAAAATAGAAAATGTTGCAGATGTACTTTCATTAATGGTTAAAGTTTCAAGAATGTTTTCGTACCAATCTACAGTATTACTAAAATAGCCAATCGTAGCAATATCCTTATCACCATCACCATCAAGATCTGCAATAGTTATTCCATAATGTTGATAGTTGTTATCGTAAATTAGAGCTTCAGGATTAAAGGTACCAACATCTGTACTTTCAAACCAGATAATAGCGTTATCTGCAGAACTTCCATCGGTTAAAATAACATCATTATATGTGTCGTTATCTAAGTCAGCTACAGCAACAACTGCAGGTCTGTCTATAATTGAATCATCTGATATTATAGTCTCTATAGATGGTCCATTTTTTGTTTTACTGTACCACGCTACATCACCACTGAAATTGTCAGATTTAATAATATCTAAGGTGCCATCATCATTAACATCTGCGAAGGCAGCTACAAACAAATACGGATTACCACTATTAACGGTTACTGTATCTTTTATCCAAGAAACAGTCATTGTTCCGCTTTCTACATATTGATTATAGTATATTTCTATGGTTCCAGAAGTAGTACCGTCTACATAGCCTATTAAAGCATCTTGGTCACCATCACCATCAAAATCATCAAAACTAACGTTTCCAGGAAGGCTTGCCGCAACTATGGTTTGTTTAGTACCAAAAGTACCATCACCATTACCAGGCAACCAAGAAGCAATTCCACCATCATATTCTGCAATAGAAATGTCTAAGTTACCATCATTATTAATATCTACAGCAGTGAGTTGTCCTGCACCATCTGCAGTTGTGGATACTGCTACTCCTGCATCAAATCCACCAGCACCATTATTGGCATAAAACATTACAGTATCATTAGAATATGAGCTTACAACAATATCATTTCCATTTACACCATCGTAATCTGCAATAACGATTCCTCCAATACCACTTAATGTACCCACATCTGAAACCGTAGGCATTATTGTAAAGTTTCCATTACCATCGTTTTGATACCATTTAACAACATCTGCCGAAAAATTATAAGTACCAATGGCAAGGTCTATATCTGTATCACCATCTAAATCACCAGAAGCAATAACATAAGGGTCATTACCAGTGTTTGGATCTATATTTTGAATAGAATTCCATAAAGTTTGCGCATCAGCAGAATACGCAATCATTAAAAAAGAGAAAATTGTAAGTAAAGTTTTTTTCATGTCGAATTGGATTTGTTTGTGCTAATGTAAGAATTTATTTTAATCTATTAGTGTTTTGTGTTGATATTCAGTTGTTTAAAAAGTGGCTAAATCTGATTGAAAACTACATAAAAAATCGTCAATCTGAGTATAATTTCTTGTTGTTTTTAAACTCAAATTGACGACTATTATAATATACGTAGTTCTACTTTAAACTACCTACCATGTCTTCTGGTTTTACCCAATTGTCATAGTCTTCTGCAGATACGTAGCCTAAGTTTATAGCTTCTTCTTTTAGCGTTGTACCATTCTTATGAGCTGTATTAGCAATTTCAGCTGCTTTATAGTAACCAATCTTAGTATTTAATGCTGTTACTAACATTAAAGAGTTATTAAGCAATTCTTTAATCACTGCATGGTTTGGTTCAATACCACTAGCGCAATTTTCTTCAAAGCTTACGCTTGCATCACCAATCAATTGAGCAGATTGTAAAATATTAGCGGCCATCATAGGTTTAAAAACATTTAGCTCATAATGACCTTGTGTGCCACCAACAGTAACAGCTACATCGTTGCCCATAACTTGTGCGCAAACCATTGTTAATGCTTCACATTGTGTTGGATTTACTTTTCCTGGCATAATAGAACTTCCTGGTTCGTTGGCAGGAATAATAATCTCACCAATACCAGAGCGAGGACCAGAAGCCATCATTCTAATATCATTTGCTATTTTGTTTAGTGATACTGCTAATTGTTTTAATGCACCATGCGTTTCTACAATAGCATCATGAGCAGCTAAGGCTTCAAATTTATTTTCAGCCGTTACAAAAGGAAGGTTAGTAAACTCAGCAATGTATTTAGCAACTAAAACATCATAACCTTCAGGTGTGTTAAGTCCTGTACCAACTGCAGTGCCACCTAATGCTAATTCGCTTAAATGGGCTAAAGTATTTTCCAATGCTTTTAAGCCATGGTCTAGTTGAGAAACATAACCAGAAAATTCCTGACCCAAGGTTAATGGAGTTGCATCCATAAGGTGTGTACGACCAATTTTTACAACATCTTTAAAAGCAATGGCTTTGTTGTGCAACGTATTTCTTAATTGTATAACACCAGGAATCGTTGTTTCTACCACTTTTTTATATGCAGCAATGTGCATACCAGTAGGGAAGGTGTCATTAGACGATTGCGATTTGTTAACATCATCGTTTGGTTGAATGGTTTTATCACCTTCGCCAATAACTTTACCAGCTATTTGGTGTGCTCTGTTCGCAATTACTTCATTGACGTTCATGTTACTTTGTGTACCAGAACCTGTTTGCCAAATTACTAATGGAAACTGATCGTTGTGCTTACCTTCTAAAATCTCATCACAAACCTGTGCAATAAGGTCGCGTTTACTTTTGTCTAAAACGCCTAAATCGCAGTTAGCATAAGCCGCAGCTTTTTTAAGATATGCAAAACCATAAACCACTTCTAAAGGCATAGAAGCTGGTGCACCAATTTTAAAGTTATTACGAGATCGCTCGGTTTGTGCTCCCCAAAGTTTATCAGCAGGCACTTTAACTTCACCCATGGTGTCTTTTTCTATTCTATATGTCATGATAATGTATGTTTTTTAACGCTTTACAAAATTACAGTTTTTGTAGGTGTATTGCTACTAAAATTATGGTTTTATCTTAGCGTTTATACAAATAAAAAAGCCCAGAATACTCTGGGCTTTTTGTATAAATAAATTTTAAACTTATTTTTTTGTAGAGGTCATTGTAACGCTGGTTTCAATAGCTTGTCCTTCTGCAGTAACAGACATGTTAACTTCCGATTTTATAACATTGCCAGTTGCTCTTTCTATACTACTACTACCTTCTAAAGTACCTTTAGCTGAACCAGAAACGTTTCCTGTTAACTTTAGTTCTACGGTATCATCAGTAATAGAAGCTACTTCATAAGTAGTTTCTATATTCATACCTTCTTGGTTTTTGGTCTCGTTCCATTTGTAGCCAACTGTAACAGCTTCTTCAGGGAAGATCATACCACTCATATTGTCCTTAAAAGAACTAACATCAGCCATACCAGATTTTATATCTGTTTTGGTAACATTACCTAGCTTGTCATTTTCTATAGTTACAACGGTTTCTAGTAATTTTTTCATCTCAACGTGCATGCCTTTACCAAATGGGCTCAATTCAGACTCTTCTGTGTTAGAATCATAATCCATTTTTTGACCCATAGATTCCATATCCATTTTTACATGGCTAAATGTAGCCTCAGAGATTATTGCATTGTCTTTAGTATCTGTAACGTTAAGATCCATAGACATGGTCATATCCATTTTCATAAATTCGCCCATGCTTTGTTTCATTACCGTTTTTACCTCATAGGTATCACCTTTTTCATAGTTTAGACGTAATAAGGCTGTCTCTTGCGAAAAGGCTAAGGTGCTAACGCATAACAATAGGACTACTAGTACTTTTTTCATTTTGTTTTTTATTAATGTTATACTAACAAATATAAGATTTAAAATGAGTTAGCAAATTTTTAATTTATTAAAGCCATTGTTTGAAAAATACGTAGGGTTACGTATTGACTTTTCTTAAGTAGAATATTAAATTCGTTTGACTAGAACATGATTACTCAAAAATTTAAACTTTAAAAATGATCTTATGATTGATTTGACTGAATTAGAAGGGATTAAATTAAAAGTTAAATTTAAAAACTCTGAGGCCTTTATAACAGAAGATAAGTCAATCAGTATTGAAAATACTGATGTGAATATACATTTATCAAAGTTTCAGTCTCAAGCCTTCTGGGTTATTAAAGTACGAAATGTATTTCATGATAAAATGCGACTTTTCTGTGATGTAATTTCATATAATAGAGGAGAGACAGATTTTGAAACTCACCAAATACGCTTATCCACAGAACTAAACCAAATTAATACTGTTTCATTTAAGAGTGTCAATACAATTAGTTTGATGTCAACGTTTTCAAATAAATCAAAACAATCAAATCAAAGAAGTTATCTTCACAAAGAAGAGTCGATAGAAAATAGATTTCTTAGGAAAAGTGACATAATCAAAAAACCAATTAAGTTCAGTATTATAGAGTCTTTTTATTTCCCAATTGCTCAGCTAGAGTTTAATGACGGTTATGTGTCATTTAAAAAGAAGTTTGATGTTTATCCTAAGCCAATTAATTTAACTATAAAAAACGACCAATTAATTAAGGAATATGATGCTATTAAAAATTATTTTGAAAATATACTTAGAGTTAAGAAAGTAAAAGTTTCAGTTCAAATAGATATAGAAGATAATGAAGTAAAATCTAGTTACACTGAGTCCCTTGATATAAATAAGATAAATAAATCGCTAATAGATGAGGTAAAATTTAATTATATTAAATCTACGATTAAAAATAATACAAAACCACAGATGGAGCATGACATCCTCACTGTTGAAGAATATTTTAATACATTCTCTGAAAAGAACTTTAAGATTAAAACATTTTATAGTGATGATAGTTTGTTTCTTAATGATTTATTGAGGATTACAAATACTAAACATTACAAACATCTTAGATATTTATCAGGTGTTCATTCTTATAAATTGATGAAACTTAGACTTATTCATAGACCTTTTTCATTCATGTTTTTAATTGACGGTATTAATTTTTATCATTTTATTTGGGAAACATTAAATACTGAAGAGGCTACATATATTTGGAGGACAAAAAAGAGTAATGAAAATTTAATGACTTTTTTGAAAAAATTAAATGACACAATAAAAACAATTAAGGTTGAAGGTAAAAAGAAGTTTTTAAATAAATCAAGTGATGAATTTAAACGAATTTACCATGATTATAGTGACTTAGATAAAGGGTTTTTTAAGTGGAAAAAAGAAATAGAAAAAAGGCTAGTTTGAAAAATACGTAGGGTTACGTATTGACTAGTTGTTTTTTAAATTCTAACTTGCTTACATGTGCTGAACTTGTTTCAGTATCAATCGATATAAGTCATTAAAACGACATTATATCACTAAAGATAAGCGTAACTCTATTTATTTTTAGCTAAAACAAAAGTTTGGTAAAAATTAATATATTTGGCTAACCCTAATTTTAACCTACTTACACAATGAAAAGAATACTTCCGCTTTTTGCGATTATCTTAATTCTTAATTTATCTTTTTCCCAAACCTCAGAAACCAACGGAACCACATCAGAAGAATATAACTACATGATTAGAGGCTACGAAATGCAGCTATCTTCTGGTCTCGATATGAAAAGTGGTTATAAAGTAGATCATATAAACACTATAACCAGAAGTGATTATTCGTTTAGCTTTAATGCACTTGTTAGAACTGAGGAAAACAAATTAGCAGGTATTTTAATAATTGCTACATCAGAAGTTTCTGGTAGAACCTATTATTTAGGTATGCCAATTAACAATGCGCAATTACAGCAATCTTTTGAAAATGATGTGAAGAATTGGGATGAAAGTATGACTACAGCTTTTGCACAAGCACTAGGCGAATTGTATGCTACGCAAGCAATTTTAGGATACAGGGACGCTAATAAAACGGAATAACGGTCTTAGTTTACAATTTTTCCATCAACCATTGTTAATTTTCTATCAGCCATATTGGCTAAGTCTTGGTTGTGGGTAACGATGACAAATGTTTGCTTAAACTCATCTCTCAACTTAAAAAAGAGTTGGTGCAGTTGTTCTGCAGATTCGCTATCTAAATTACCTGAAGGCTCATCGGCAAAAATAATATTTGGTTGATTAATCAACGCTCTGGCAACAGCAACACGTTGCTGCTCACCACCAGACATGCTATTAGGTTTATGGTGTATTCTATCTTTTAAACCTAAATAATCTAGCAATTCTATAGCACGTTTTTCGGCTTCAGCTTTTGGTGTGTTATTGATAAATGCAGGAATACACACGTTTTCTAAAGCTGTAAACTCTGGTAATAATTGATGAAACTGAAAGATAAAACCAATATGCTTATTTCTAAATTTAGCTAGAGCTTTATCGTTTAATGCTGTGATGGATTGTCCGTTGATTTCTAGTGTGGTATCACTCTTATAATCTGGTTTATCTAGCGTGCCTAAAATCTGTAATAAGGTTGTTTTACCAGCGCCTGATGCACCAACAATAGAAATGATTTCGCTTTCTGCAATGTTTATATCTACGCCTTTTAAAACGTGTAAATCTTTATACGATTTATGGATGTTGGTAGCTTTTATCATACAAGAGCGAAAATACTATTTTTTTAGATTATGAGATGCTTGGATTTTTGTTTAGTTTTAAAATGAATTGAGATGTCACTTCGAGTGGAATTGCGCTAGCAATTATGTATCGAGAAGTCTGATAAAGGATACTTCATTTTTCGACCTATCTGTTAATAAATGAAGTTTGGATTACTATGGTAATTTAAACTAAGAACTTGTTCTCGATACAATTTTGACACGTCAAAACCACTCGAACTGACGGAGAGTTCAATACAATGTAGAACCTCTCGAACTGATGTTAGTTGCGTATGATACAAATATTGGAACTAGTAAAAACTAAGAGTTGATACCAAATCTTCTGTTTCGAGACGAGAAGAAGTTGTTGGCTTGTCCGTTTTGGGTATTATTTCTCTTCTTAAAAATAGATTTTATACCATTGAAATCTAAGAAATACTGTAATCTCACAGAAATGGTGTGTTGTATTGGCTGATCGAAAAGTGTACCTAAGCTTTCAGAATAACTGTCTTCTGACATACTATTAAAATTAAAGAGTTGATTTCTGTACAAAGCTGTTAAGAAGCTACCTGGAGCAAATTGCCATGAGTAGCTGAGGTCGATATTCCAAGTACTAAAATTAATGTTTGGTGACTCACTCACATTATCAACGGTGTAACCTTGTTCTGTTGTAAGACGACCATTATCTAGTAAGGTGAAAAGCTCATCATCATAATTTACGGTATCCCAATAATGTCTAAATGTTAAAGCAATAGAGTTAAAAGGATTAAAGGTATAATTCGCAGAGACGGTATTTGTAATTCGTTTTCTGTTACGCTCACCAAGAATTGGTTGGTCATCTTCAAACGTTGCATAACCACGTGAGCCGTTAGACATATTTAAGCTAAAGCTATATATCATCAAAAGTTTGTCGTTTGGTCTCACTCTTGGACTCAAGAAAATATTGTAACCAAACAGATCTCTGCCATCTTCAAAGATTTTAAAAATACCTCCATCAACATCAAAAGCAAATACTTTATTGTAGTTGGACGAGTAGAAGCCACCTATACTGGCAATATTCTCATAAATGAAAGGCCTGCCATCTCTAGATTCAAAATAATCATATTGTTTGCCTGGTTCTATGTTAAAATTAAAACCATAGGCATTGAGTTTTTTGGTTTGCGCAAAATAGCGTCCACCAAAATTCATTCCTGTAAAAACACCAGGATTTGCTAGGTTTCGGTAATTAACCCAAGCATTGATTCGATAGCTATTTAAATTTCCTTTTGGTTCAAAGATTTGATACCAAATATCGGCACCAAAATTGTTGAAGTTATTTCTAAAGTTAAGCCCTAAGTCGTTGATTTCGTATTTGGTATCTGCAAAGCGATGGTCAAAACTGTAGCGTAGATTACCATGCGTTTTTCCTATGTAGAAAAATGAACTAAAACCAGTTTCGCTATCAGCGTTTTGATAGTTAACATTACTCATTTTAGCTTCTGCATTTATCACATAAGTATTTCTCTTGTTTTGTAAATTGGTAACGATTGCAGTAGCATTTCCATCTCTAAATTCTCCCTCGCGCATTACATTGGTATTGATAAGACTTATTGAAGAATTACCATTAAACTGCTGGTCTACAACCAAAATATTGTAATTTGTAAAAGGCTCAACAACCTCACGACGTTTAGTAATTAGCGTATCTATAACTTGGTTATTTTCATCAAAAATTTCTTCGCTTCTGGTTATAGTAGCATAAGTTTTTTCGGTAATAGCATTAAAAATACCTACACCAAGTCCTTTTTTAGTTCTTCCAGATACTTTTACAGCATTTAAAACTTTTACTTCATCTGGAATATCGGCTTCCTCATTTTCTTCTAAATCTAGTTGACCACTTGGTGCATTACCCACACGCCTAGAGAAGAATAAATCTCCTTTGGAAAATAAATCAACACCTTCAGTGAAAAACTGACGTTGTTCTGAAAACGTTTGCTCAAAAGGTCCAAGGTTTAGAACTATTCTGTCAAAACCAGCTTGGCTAAAGTCTGGAACAAGCGTTGCATCTAGTGTAAAGTTATCTGTAATACCATACTTAACATCCATACCAAAGGTTAAGTCTGTTTCAGTATCACCATCATAACTGTTTAGAATTCCTGTTGAAAAAGGGTAGAGGTTAAGCCTTACAGGTGGTTTAAGATTTTTTAGACCTTTTAATTCACCATGGTACAAACCTATGTTACCTTGTGTTGGGTCAAACTCATTCCATGTATATTGTGAGCGGTCTCTTCTAAAATGTCTGTGAAACTGAAGTCCCCAAGTTGGTTCTTCTTGGTCTGGAAAACGTAATGTTCTGTACGGTATTTCTATTTCAACTATCCAACCGTCATCTACTATTTGCACTGCGCTTTGCCAAACAGCATTCCAGCTAAAGTCCTCACCAATACTAGGATTGGCTATAGCATCTGCTTGCTGGCCAGAGCTGAATACAAAAAATTGGGTGTCATTTTGTGCATCGTTATTTGGGTTTAAAATCACAGCGAAGAAATCATTCTGACCAAAATTATCTCGAGTTGTTAGCTGCTTCATGATTTTAGTTGGATCGTCGTATAAATAAGCAGCCACATAGATAGCATCATCGTCATAACTCATTTTTACCTCAGTTCTTTGTTCTTTTGGTAGCGTATTGCCAATATCTGGTCTAAACTGTATAAAGCCTGTAGCGATTTCTGCATTTTCCCAGATTTTGTCGTCTAAAACACCATCAATTTTTGGTTTTTTTGGTGCTCTGGTAATGTTGAGTGTTTTTTTGTCTTTGGTAAGGACTGTGTTTTCTTGCGAAAGTGCAACGCTAAAAAAACAGAGGGTAAATAGAATGAAAAAAGAACGTATGTTCATAATGATTGATTGATGATTCTTTGGTTCGTTTTTTATAGATGAACGTTTTTGACGATTGTTACACTTTTACTTTATAATGCTAGTCATGCTTTACATAAGCAATTTTTACAAAACTAACTTGTGATAATATGCAAGCCTCTTAATTAAACGTTAAAAAGGTTTAAGGTATGTTAATAGAATTAACACTATAAATGACAAGAGTGAATTTTGGAATGCTTATTGCTTAATATTCATTGAATTAAAACTATAATAATACATGAATAGATATAGAAAACTAGGACTCAGTATACTTTTTGATGCATTAGGTTATGCGTCTATTGTTTTTCCACCTTTTGATTTTATTTGGGCACCATTATCTGCCTATTTAATGACTAAAATGTATAAAGGAATAGAAGGTAAAGTAGCAGCAGTCATCTCATTTGTAGAAGAAGCGTTGCCGTTTATGGACATGGTACCTACATTCTCGTTAATGTGGTTGTATACCTTTGTTTTTAAGAAAGAAAGTGATAGTGTAATACATGCATAAAAAAATGGCTGAATACTATATTCAGCCATTTTTTTCTGTATTACAAACTAAATTTATTATTGCACAGTAACAGCGTAAGTTACTTCAACATCTGTGCTACCACCTGCACCAGAAGATGTTCCATCATTTGGCTTTGTAGGCTCATGTTTTAAGATTACTATAATGCTACCTGTAGATGCTGCACCAGTTGAAACACTAGTTTCAAGACCTAAAGGATTTCCTTCACCATCAACATCAGTTTTAGTAATTGTTAAGCCAGCAGTATTGGTGTAAAAGAACTCATGCTCATCTGCTTCTGCTTCAATTTCTTCGTTAATATCTTCAGCAGGATTTTCCGTTGCGTTCCATAATTGCATTGCACCAGTATACATAGCATTTGCTGTTAATGGACCAGAAATATTATAAGTACCATCAGCACCACCTTCTCCATCTAAATCAGTAAAAGTTAATGTAACAACATCACCAGCATCTGCATTATTGGTTAATGTATAAATTACAGTAGTGATTAACTCTTCATCGTTTTCACCACCTCCATCATCATCGCTAGAACAGCTTGTAAAAGCTAAACTAGAGATAAAAAATAAGGCTAATAGTTTTATTGTGTTTGCTTTCATAGTTTTAAATTTAAAGTTTGACATATTTTTATTAATAATTGAGTTTTAGAATTATATTGAAATTTCTTCCCAGATCATCAGCAAAGTAACGCAGTCTGTTTAAATAGTTTCTGTATGAAACGTTAAATAGATTATCAACATTAAATGAAAGGTTTAGAGTTGATGTATTAGATACTTTAAAGTTTGCAGAACTATTAAAACTGAACAGTGTATATGCTGCAGGTGTTGAACTTATATCTACAAAAACATCGTCTTGTAGTACAGGATCGAAAGTAAAAAAATTATAATCTGGAAATCTTTTTTGTTGTAATACAGTATGTTGTTTTAAACCAAGTGTTAATTGGTTAAGTTTTTCATTTTTATATGTTATAGTATTTGAAAAATTTGTTGATGGCATATGAATAAGCGGAATATCATCAGAAGTGTTATCTCCTTGCAATAGGCTTAAACTACCATTATAACTAAAATTGTCAGAGATTTTTTTGTTTAAATCTAAGTCAACCCCAAATATTCTGGCATTTACTTGATTGTATTCCCAAACAGGAAAAGCACCTCTAACAGTGGTTGTTGCTCCAATAGGGATTAATTGGATAAAATTATTTATGATTTTGTAGTATGGACTTAAGATAAAACCAAAATTTTCATTGTTACGTTCTAAAGAAACAATGAACTTATTGGCAACTTCTTTTTCCATAGTTAATCTGCCTATTTCTATTCTGGCAGCACTATGGTGCAGACCATCACTAAAGAGTTCAGAAGGATTAGGCATTCTGGAGGCTAAACCATAATTTGCTAATAGTTGAATGTCATTTTCAAATTGCTTTGTTAAGCCTAAGCTAGCAGATAGATTATGGAATGTAAATTCTGGATTGGTCTTGTATCTAGAATTTTCGATTTCACCAGAATTAAACTGTGGAAATAACTCATCATAATTATAAGTATCGTCCCAATCCGAAATTCTGTAATCCTTTTGCGCATCAATGTGAGAGAAATCATATCTAATTCCGGCACTTAACTCAGTACTGTCATTTAAATCATAATTGCCTGTTGTGTATATTCCTATTTCAAACTTATCAAAATCAGGAATTAATGGACTTACACCTGTACCAGAAACAGCATCATTTTGTTGATAACGTAATAGAAATCCAGTATTTAAAACTAAATTATCTATGGCGTCAATTCTCAAATTAGGCTGAAATGAAGTAGTAAAGAGTCTAAGATCTATAACAGGAATGTTTGCTCTATCTCCTCGTCTTAAATCAAATTCTTTTCGTCTGTTAATCTGAAAATCGTACTGCAATGTTAACTTGCCAAGTCCTTGAAAACGTTTGTAGGCTTCTACCTTCCCTAAATGATGTAAAATCTCTTGTTTTGGATTTTCAATATCGTAAGAGAAGTCGTTAATTACTTGTGGAGTCCCTTCGTTAATTGCTCTTACCAAATCATTTACATTACCAATATGAGAAGCACTTAAAATACCAATGTTGTTTTTTACAAAACTGTAGTAGGCATCAAATCCTTTTTCAAAGGACTTGTAGCCAATTCTAGCAGAACCGTTAATACTCTTAATACCAGTATTTGATAAATTGTAGTCAGGCGTTTCAAAATCTCCAAACATTTTGTAACTGGCTTGAGCTCTGGCATAGAAACCGCTTTCGTAAGTTTTTACAAGTTCAGAATTTAAATTGCCTCCCCAACCATTTGTATTAAACGATAAAGACGTACTCCCAAATAAACTGTCTTTTGCAGCGTAATTTTCAGGACGAATTAAAATTAATCCACCTATTGCATCACTCCCATACATTAATGTATTTGCGCCTTTGATGACATCAATTCTTCCACTAGAATTAATATCTATGTTAGGTGCATGTTCATCTCCCCATTCTTGATCAAATAGACGTACATTATTGTTTACGATTAATAGTCTACTGCTATGTAAGCCATGAATCATTGGTTTTACAATGGTATTACCAGTATTTAAAGACGATACACCACTAATAGTATTCAATGCGTCACCTAATGATTTATCAGTAAATACTACAATCTCTTGTTTTGATATTGATTGCTGAATACTTGTATTTTCAAGTTTAGAGCTTCCGGCAACGGTAACTTCTGTAAGTGCTTCAATATGATGCTCTAGAGCAATACTTTTAAAAATATCACCTTCAATATTATATGTAATCGTTTTGGTTTCACAACCAACGTGAGATATAACAAGTGTTAATTCTCCTTTGCAAAGATTTTCAATTTTAAATTTTCCATCTACATCTGAAGTGGTGTACTTATTTAAATTTTGCATAAATATAGTAGCACCAACAATAGGAGTATTGTTGTGAAAGTCTTTAATCTCTCCTAAGAATGTATAATTACACTCTTGAGAGTGACTAAATTGAAATGTAATTAAAAGTATAAATAAAGCCAGAAGCCTCATAACCATAAAATATAGTAAGTTGACGTTACCATATATTTAATAATAATGGTAACTTAAAAGTATTTCTTTACTGAAGTTTTAGGCTAGGGTAGGTGGACCTCTTAAAAATGAAGCGTTTTGCTGATGCGTTCTTAAGAACAAATAAAAGCAGGTATTTACCTTGCTTAAGTTATTTTGAATGATAGTTTCAAAAGCGTATAAACCAGAATAGTAGTTTGTATTAAGTTTAAACTTATAAAATTCACAATCTACATCTAATTCGTGGAAATGTGTCTTGTCATTACTATCGTTTTTACAAACTTCGTGTTTGTGGTGCGTAAAAACATGAGATAATTTTACAGCAGATGGTAATAATACTGCAAATATTAATACCAATGCAAGTACTTTAAATGTAGGTTTTATGATAGTTTTTCTACTCAATCTACAAAGCGTTTTAAGCCAAATCTCCTCAACATTTTTTTCTCAAATTCCCAAAAGAATTGGAACTGACCAAATAACCAACCAAAGGTAACTAAAAGAATTTGATAAAAAATGAGTCCAATGATAATAAATAATATCCAGTAGAGGACAGGGTTTAAGTTTTCTTTAGTAATTCCTAAAAGTTTAATAATTGGTCGCCCTACATACAATGACGATGAACCTGTAACTGCAAAAACGATAAATACCCTTATCATTTCCCATCTATATTGAAGTTTCCAACGTTTTTCTAAAAACTTAAATAGTTTTAAAGTTAAAACCAATAGACTAACAAAAAGGGCAACTGATGCAATGATGATGTAGCCAAAACTATCAAAGTAAGCTAGTGCTAATTTATATGATGAATAGCCAAGACTTAAAAGACCAATTAATGGAAATATTAACTGCCAGTTATGCTGAATTTCCCAGTTTTCTTTAAATTTTTTCATAGCACCTTTAAAGTGGTGCAAAGTTACGCTAAATTCTAGGAATCATAGAGGTTAATTGTTGTTTATATTTTAACTGAAAATATAAAAAGTAGTTGTAGAGTTTATAGTTAACTTCATAACCATAATCTGTACGTGTATCGTAATCTATTCTTACCTGATACAAATTTGGGTCATAGCTGTGAGGTTGAAGATTCCTTTGGTTCCAAGCTTGTACAAGAAAAGCATTTCTGTTTTCTAACCACCTTTGGGAGTGAAAACCTCGTGGTCTTGCAGTACTTGCCAACCAAGCATTAAAACCAGGCTCTATGATAATAATTTCATAATCAGTTTCATCACTGCTTATTGAAACAGTGTCGTTTTCTACTAAAGCACTATCGTTGCCATTATTAATTGTTGGATTACTATTGTAGGATTTACAACTAGCAATTAATGCAATAAGAACAACGAATGGAATAATCTTTTTCATAACATTAAAGGTATTAATAATTTTAGTCATTTGATAATTATAGATGTTAAAGACAAAGTACAGTGTAAATAATGTCATTGAAAACAAGAAATGAGCCAACCGATATAATCAGTGAGTAAAAGTGTACATATTGAAAATAAAAAAAGCAACTCCTTGGAGTTGCTTTATTATATATAATAATGGTAGGATTTTATTTTCCGAATAAGCCTCCTAAAAGACCACCAAGTCCACCTTTTTTCTTAGCACCACCAAGTACCATTCCTGCAACGTCATCTATAACGCTACCATCTCCATCAGCATCTAAAATCTTTTCTAAGAAACTTTGCTCTTGTCTTGTATCGTTACCACCAAGTAAACCACCTAATAGACCTGTAAGGTCGCTCTGAGAACTTACATTGTTTTGACGAGATTGCTTACCTAAAACACCCATTAAGATTGGTGCTGCAACTTTTAGAATGTTTCCAACAGAACCAGCATCTAAACCAGACTTTTGTCCGATTACTTGCTCAACACCTTGTTGTCTGCTACCTAATATATGACCTAAAATTTTAGACCCATCAGTTTTTACTTCTTCATCAACTCCACCGCCAAAAAGACCGCCTAAGTTATCTAAGATACTTCCATCGTGTTTACCACTTAACGCACCCATAAGACCTTGTGCGCCTTCTGGTGTAGAAGCGTTACGCTCCATTGCTTTCATAAGAACAGGTAATGCCATTGTTAAAACACTACTTGTTTTCCCTTGATCAGTTCCTGTAGAACCAGAAACACCACTTATGATGGTTTTTCCTAAATCACTATTTAATAAGTCTAAAATTCCTTCCATTGTTTTATAAAATTAAGGTTAATAAAATTTAGTTTAATAAGGTACAAAAAAAGTCCCATACAATTATAGGACTCATTTTCTTTAACTAGGTCACAATTATTTTGTTAGCCTAATATTTTTATGATTTGATCTGCAAGTTCTACACCAATTCTATCTTGTGCTTCACTAGTAGCTGCACCAGTATGAGGAGTTAACGATAAAGCAGGATTCATAAGTAATTGTACTTCTGGTTGTGGCTCTTTTTCAAACACATCTAAAGCAGCTCTTGCCACTTTTCCGCTTTCAATAGCTTTTACCAAAGCAATCTCATTTACAACTCCACCACGTGCGGCATTTGCTATAATAACTCCATCTTTCATTTGGTTAAAGTCGGCTTCATCAATAACATAATCTTTTTGAGCAGGTACGTGAAGCGTAATAAAATCTGCTTGTTTTAAAACGTCTTCTTTAGACACGGTTTTAATGTTGAAACTTGCTTTTTGACCATCAAAAAAGTCTAATTCTAAAGTTGTTTCTTCAATAAAAGGATCAAAGGCTACGATCTTCATACCAGCACCAATACCAATCTTAGCAGTAGCTTGTCCTATTCTACCAAAACCAATAACACCTAGAGTTTTTCCTTTTAACTCAACTCCTTTAGCGTAGGCTTTTTTAAGCGCTTTAAAGTTAGAATCTCCTTCTAAAGGCATATCGCGATTAGAGTTATGAAGAAATCTTGCCAAGCCATAAAAATGGCCAAATACCAATTCTGCTACAGAGTGCGATGATGCAGCTGGTGTATTGATAACATGAAGTCCTTTTTCTCTAGCATAATCAACATCTATGTTGTCCATACCAACACCACCACGACCAATAATCTTAAGGCTAGGGCAGTTGTCGATAATATCCTTTCTAACTTTGGTAGCACTTCTTACCAGTAGTACTGTAATATCATTGTCGTTAATGTAATTTTGTAATTGTTCTTGTGCAACAGTTGTTGTTAACACTTCGTAACCAGCTGCTTCCAGAGCGTCAATACCACTTTGAGAAACACCATCGTTTGCTAGTACTTTCATGTAATAGGAATTCGTTTGTTTTTATTTTTTAAGCTTTTCTTTCTAGTTCACTCATAACTTCAACTAGTGCTTTTACACTGTCTAACGTTAAAGCATTGTACATAGATGCTCTGTAGCCACCAACACTTCTATGACCATTTAGACCATTAATACCAGCTTCTTTCCACATAGCATCAAACGTTTCTTTTAGATTTTCGTTTTCTAATGTGAAGGTCGCATTCATTGTGGAACGATCTTCTTTTACTGCGTAGCCTTTAAATAGTGGATTTAAGTCTATTTCTGAGTAGATCAAACGTGCTTTCTTTTCGTTTTCTTCTTCAATGGCTTTGATGCCTCCTAAATCTTTTAACCATTGTAACGTTAGCATAGATGTATAAACTGCAAATACAGGAGGAGTGTTAAACATACTTCCTTTACTGATATGCACTTTATAGTCCATCATTGAAGGAATTTTACGAGATACCTTACCTAAAATATCTTCTTTTACAACCACTAAGGTTGTACCAGCAGGACCCATATTTTTCTGTGCGCCAGCATAGATTAAATCAAACTTTGAAAAATCCAACTCACGAGAAAAGATATCACTACTCATATCACAAACCATAGGAATTGGTGAGTTTGGAAAATGCTTCATCTGTGTTCCAAAAATGGTGTTGTTAGACGTACAGTGAAAATAGTCGTAATCCTCAGGAATATCGTAACCCTTTGGTATGTAGTTAAAGTTTGCACTCTTAGAAGAAGCAACTTCATAAATGTCATCATAAATTTTAGCCTCCTTAATAGCTTTGTCACTCCAAGTACCAGTATTTAAATAACCAGCTCTTTTTTCAAGAAGATTTAAGGCAACCATTAAAAACTGTGTGCTTGCACCACCTTGTAAGAACAACGCTTTGTAACCTTTACCTTCTAAACCTAAAAGTTCTAAAGCCAAAGCTCTAGCGTTTTCCATAACATCAACAAAAGGCTTACTACGATGCGAAATTTCTATAAGCGATAAACCATCGTCAAAGTTTAAAAGTGCTTCAGAAGCTTTTTGAATTACAGATTTTGGTAGTACACATGGACCTGCGCTAAAATTATGTTTTTTCATGAAAAATATAGTTTCATTTCTGATGCTTCAGAAATTTGTTGTTTTTTGTTTAGTCAGTTACAAAGGTGCTAATTAATTGCCTATAAAACATTACTAAATTGATAATTTTTGTATCAAATTTTTAACAGGAATTCAACAGTATCAACAGCATCTGCATAATCCCAAAGTTCTGGTTTTTGTGTATGCCCAAATGCAATTTCATTATCAGCAAAACCATTAGCAACTATGCATTGAATCTTATCGTTATCTTCTTGTAATTTATTATTTAATTGTTCCTCACTTTCATAATATTCGTAAAAAACGGTGGCAATAGGCGATGCATAGCTGGTGTCTTCCTTTATCATTAAAAAGCCATTCTCTAGCATATCAAATTCGCTCATTAAGTATACAGCCTTATTATAGTCATAGTTGTTAGCATACTTAGCTTCATGTATTACAGGATGCCATTTGTATACTGCATTAAAGAAGGCATCAAAATTATAGTCTTTAGGTACAAATAGTTTCGATACGTTTCTACAACCCAAACCGTAATATCTAAAGATATCATCAGATAAGGCTTCTAAATCCTCTTTAGACTCATTGCCCTTGAGAATCGCAACCGAATTTCTGTTTTTTCTAATGATAGACGGCTTGTTTTTAAAGTAATATTCAAAATAACGTGCTGTATTGTCGCTACCAGTAGCAATAACAGCATCAAAGTTTTCTAGCTTATCTTGTGTAAACGTCATTTTACCTTTAAATCCAGGTTCTACAACTTCGAGATACTTGGCTAAATAGGGTAGAAGGTGCTTATCGTTAGAGGATTGTTTTACTAGTACATTATGACCAGAAATAAGCACAGATAAAAAATCATGAAAACCAACCAATGGAATATTGCCTGCCATGATAATACCAACCGTTTTAGGTACAACAGCATTAAAATTATAGTCTGCCAACCACTTGTTAATGTTATCAGTGGTTAAGGCATTAGCCCAAGACTCTAAACTAAAGAAAACATTCGCCTCAGTAAACCAACCGTTATGCTCTTTAGCCAATTTTATTTGGTGCTTAAAACCATCAAAAAATAGATCATTGGCTTCTACAGTATCATCTTTTTGAATACCCTTAGTGGTAAACTGGCTTAAAAACTGACCTAATTTTGAGAAAGCGTTAATTCTTTGTTGTAAATCCATGCAGAGTTTGGTAAAACGCCATTTTGGCTTTATTTTTGCAACTGCAAAATTACGCAATAAAAACCTAAAATTTACTATGGCAATTATAATCACAGACGAATGTATAAATTGTGGTGCTTGTGAACCAGAATGTCCAAATACAGCTATTTACGAAGGTGCTGATGATTGGCGTTACAAGGATGGTACAAGTTTAGAAGGTAATATAGTATTACCAAATGGTAAGCAAGTAGATGCAGACGAAGCTCAAGAGCCTATAAGTGATGAGTTATATTACATTGTACCAGATAAGTGTACAGAGTGTATGGGCTTTCATGAAGAGCCACAGTGTGCCGCAGTTTGCCCAGTAGATTGTTGTGTGCCAGACGACGACCATGTAGAAACGGAAGAAGAACTATTAGGTAAACAGCGTTTTATGCATCCTGAAGACTAGAGGAATGATTAATTATTAATTTATAATGACTAATAATCCTGAGCGTAATGCTTGGGATTTTTTTTGCCTTAACATGCTTAATCTTATATTAGATGGTGAATAATGAATTATTTTAAAAAATGAGAATACTTAAAATACTTGCCTTTTTAATTATTACAAACATAAGTGCACAGGAAAATTCTAAAGAAGCTGGAGAATTTCTTGATATAATGAAGTCAGAAAAGATAATTGATGAACATTATGCCAAATACAAAAATAAAATATTGAATTCTACTGCTTTGCTTTTTAATGATTATGATTTAGATATAAAAGACAGTACACTTCTTAAATCCTATAATGATTCTGTTGACAAACTATTTAAGGCCTATGCTGATGAAGCTAAAGACCGGGTTTTCTACATTTATTCCAAATACGATTTTGAGCGATTAGAGAAATTTATAAAGCTAGCCAAAGAAGAACCAGATTTTAATAAGGTACTACTAGAAACAAACTATTCTAAAATTATAGATGAAATTACCAAAGAGCATAGCGAATATATTGTTCATGATATTTTAATCACAGTAAGAGAATTAAAAGCTATGTCTCAACCTTTAAAATTAAGGCTACTTATAGATAGAGACACTATAACAAACATTAGTAAATTAGACTTTAATTTAGAACTCATCACTAATAATGCACAATACAAGAAAATACAAATTCTAAACAAGAATACTTTAGAAATCTCAATACCTGAAGATTTAGATTACAATGATATAGAGCACGTTATCATAACTTACAATAAAAATGAATATACTTTTTTTGAAAATCATTATGAGCGCTTGCCAAAAGAGCTAAGAGCAATTTTAACTGAAAAAGATAAAGAACTTCACAATCCTTTGTCTAAATATTGTTTTGAAAAGCTATTGTTTTGGGAGATTGAAATTGATCATGACCCTGAAAAAAATCCAGACTACGATCTACTAAAGTCTAAAAACGAATACCCTAAAGGTGTAATTAGTTTTAAAACTCGAATAAAAAGTATTGGAGGCTTAGACTAGCTATATAAACACTAATAGTATTTAATTTTTATTACATTAGTTCCCAAAATTCAAGATAACACCATAAACTGGTTACCCAAAACATAAAAAACACATTTAAAAATGAAAAAAATCTACTTGTTAGTCGTTCTTATTTCTATGTCTTTAACAACTGTTGCTCAGACTCAGAAATATTATCATGATAATGGAAATCTTAAAGCAGAAGGAAGTTTTTCTGATAAAAAACAAACCGGAGAATGGAAGTTTTACTTCGAAAGTGGTGCATTAAACATTGAAGGAAGTTTTATTAACGGAAACAGAGTTGGAGAGTGGAAATTCTATTATGAAAATGGACAAATAGAGCATATTGGAAGCTACAATGAAAATCAACAGAAAACAGGAGAATGGAAAGAGTTTACTGACGAAGGTGATCTTTATAGAATCTTTAATTATAAAGATGGTGTGAGACATGGCCTTATGGTAGGTTATTCTGCACCTAATCAGGTTTTTGTAGAAGGCAATTACGTTGACGGCAAGAAAAATGGTGTATGGAAACATTATGATTTAACTAAAGGTTATCTAAAAAAAACAGGTACCTATGTCGATGGAAAAGAAAGTGGAACATGGACAAGTTATCATGAAAATGGACAGATTAGAAGAGTAGAGCAATACGAAAATGGTTATAGACATGGACAGTACACCAGCTATCATAAAAATGGTAAAATAGATGAATCCGGTTTATATAAAAAAAGGCGAAGAGAAGGAGAGTGGCTCTTTTATGATGAAGAAGGCAAACTAATTGAAACGAAATTATACAGTGAAGGTGAAGTCCAAAACTAAACCTCTAATAAATGATAAAGCCTAAAGTTTAATACTAACTTTAGGCTTTTGTTTTAAGATTGAAATCTTTTATTCTGTCTATTCCACCTCAACCTTCATATCTGCCAATTCAAAAACCATATACTGCATTAAGCGTTCAACAGTTGTTGCATCAGAGGTGTTGTTTTCGGTATGAAATGAAGAATATAGCACACCACCATCTCCATGTAAAAAGGTGTAAGCTAAATGCTTACTTTCGCTAATACCATCATATTCCACAGGACCATACAACCAAGGTAAAACCGTAGAGGAATCATACGTATCTACAACCTGCCAACCTGGTAAAAACTCGTCTATGGTTACAGTAGCATTCGGAATATCGATATTAAAATTAAGTGCAATCCAATCGATTAAATCCTGATTAAGGATTTGAGCCTCTGTAGAAACTGAATCTCCACTCTTGTAAGGGTCGTAAAAACTCATGTATTGTGTACCATCTGCAGTAATATCGTTTAAGTACTTAAAAGCCCAATCTGTAGCATACATTAAGCCACCATTATTCACATAATCAGTAAGGTTACCGCTAAAGTCTGTTTTAGTTTCATTAAGCCCACAGTTTAAAAAGATAATATCGTAATTATCTAATAAGTCTGGATCTTCTATAAAATCACCAAAACCAAAATCTACATTTGGCTCTAGCATAGGATTAGTTCGTCTTGCTGTAGTCGTGTTTTGGTGATGACCATGATCTGCATTACGATCTGCTACATCACCACCATCAATAATATCAAAAAGAGGTTCATCGGTAACTGGGTCTACCAAACCAATGTTGTACAGGACTTCTTCAATATGGTCATAGCTACCAGTAACCACAGCAATAGATGGTAACTCGTCAATTGGTAAACTATCTAAATCAAAGGTAAGCGCATCAATAAGATCGCTAAGGTTTACAGACGTAGTGGTTCTAAACTGCCCTTTAGATATAGAAAGGTCGTAACTGTCTTTAGTAAGGTTGTCGAGTAAAAAATGACCTTCGCTATCGGTAACAGCATCTTGTATTAAGGTGCCATCTTTATAAAGCTTTACACTAGCTTTAGATACAGCGTCCAGGCCATTTGGTGTTACAAATTTTCCTGTGATGCTGTAGTCACCAGAAGGGTCATTGCTTTGGTCTTTAGAACAAGATAGGGCGAAAATAAAAACGAGGAGTAGTACGATTGATTGTTTCATAGTGAAGGATTTAATTAATTAGATATAATATACAGTAGATAGCCATGTTATAAAACGGTTAGGTTGGCGCTACAAGTATATAACAGATAAGGTGGTGTTTTTCCTAGTCTAGTTATAAAAATATGAAAAATAAGTAAGGTAACGTGTTGACTTGTTGATTTAAAAAAGCGAAATTAGAATTTCAATTTCTATAAAAGTTCAAACTAGGGTACGATAAATTTAAAACTTAGCTTATCTCTTGATTTTACCAAATAAAGCCATATATTAGTTGGTATATAACGAGTTACAAACAATTTAAACCAAAATCTGCAAAATGAACAAACTTAATTTCTTATTATTAATTTTATTCATCTTTTTATCGTGTTCGAGTGATGATAACGACAACGAATTTGAAAACTTAAATTGTGCTTTTGAAAACATTTTTGAACCAATAAATTTTGGTATATCCGAATCGGAAATGATTTCACAATACTCAATAACAGCTCAACCTGAATTTACTAATGGTAGTGGAAACAATAGGTATGATGTAGAATATACTAATGGGATAGAAAATTTAAGAACATATTACACAAGAAATGAATTGTTCAATAATGATGAAAATTTGACTAAATATTATTATGGTCATCAAATAATTTTTGAACCCAGTAACTTTAAATGCGTCAGACAGTGGATGTTTGACAAATATGGACAACCAGATTTTGACAATGTAAACCCTAATCAACAGTTAGTAAGGTATAGTTGGCATTTAAGTGATCCCGATGAAAATGGAAATTATCCTAAAAAAATTAATCTTGAATTTGCACAAGATTATGATCCAGAAACCTCAGATTATAATCCGAACGAAGCAGACTATGTAAGGGTGGTTTATTGGGATGTTACTTTTTTTGATAATTAACACTATTTCATTTAATAAAGAGGAATATAAAAACTGTTTGTAACAACGCCTATACTTCATTGCTTCTGACTTTCCTCTCGGAAAGTCATCGCAAATTTACTATCTTCGGTTTACGGCGGAAAATCCTCGCGGATTTTCACGCAACGAAACCATAGCCAAGACTGTTGAGGTAATTTAAAACACAAACTATGAATAACATTAAAATGCTGATTTGCTTATTACTTGTAAGCACAAGTTTAATAGCTCAAGAAGTTGAAATTCCAAATGATTTGAAACTAGAAAACGCTGAAGACTATAAGAAAACTGAACAATTAGTTCTGGATTCTACCGAGTGGTTGTTAAAAACACCTATTTCTGAGAATCCAACTAAGAGAAAAGAAATCAATGCTTTTTTGATGAAATGGATGAGTGGAAGTCCGACCGTTTCAATAGAATTGGTTTCTGGAATTGTTCCTTTAGACTGTCCTGATTGCTTGATGTCATTTATGAGTGGATGGACTAAATATAGCCTCAATAATGACTACTCGAAAAACAAAGTGGAATGTGCTGTGGCTGGAGCTGAAAATGCAATTGAATTCTATCTGAAAAATAAATCAGAACTTGGAAAAAAATCAGATATGGAAAAGCTGATAAAACAACAGAAAAAGGGAAAACTGAAAAAATATATTGAATCAAAATTCTAAAAACCATCTGCAATAACCTTTATAGCCTATTATTATGAATGAGTTCTAGATAGAATTCTTTACAATCTATAACTTTGGTTTATGGAGTAATATATGCTATGATTTTACGCAACGAAACTATACGCAAAACCATTGCAGTAATTTGCGAATGAAAAACAAAGAGGACATAATAGAATATATTTCAATCTATTGCACTGCTTTTTATAATGAATTAGAGAAAAAAGCCATACGTCATCATGTCGCTCAGGTAAAGTTTCTGCCTTATAAGGATCGAATAGAGAAAATGACTATTGCATACAATAGAGATAGCTCGGATGATCCAAAGGTTCTTCAGTTATTAGAAAATGGAATACAAGAATTTCATCGAAATGCAGCAGAAAGAGTTTTGAAAGAACACTTCAATGAGCTGACGTTGAATACGTGTCCTAAATGTAGTGGTATCGCAAGAACCCCAACCGCTCAACAATGTAGATATTGCAAACATAATTGGCGTTAAAAATGGCTCTCGATATAGTGTTAACGGTAAATGGAAAAGAGCCTGAATACAATGAAGAGACCTTAATCAGGTTTGACGATGAGGATGCAAATGGAGATTTTTGGTTCCTACAACCCTTTTTTGAGAAACTCAGAACTAAAACTAGTCAAGTAATAGACCTTTATGATGATTGCATCTTCGAAAATGACAATCTGAAAAAACTAAAACAAGAATTAATTAGCGAAATAAATAGATTAAAATCCGAATCATTTGAACAAAAAATAGTTTATACAGGGACTCAAGTTTATCCAAAAAAAAAAGAAATTTATAAACCTGTTGTTAGAAGGTTGTTGCTAGATAAGTTAGAGAAATGGTTGATTATTACCGATTTGGCAATTCAAAAAAATGAAAAACTCATTGGAATTGGAGATTAAAAAATTGGTAACACTGTATATAGTAAATAGAGAGTTTAGCGAATAATGGAAGTTCAGAGCTATTTACAAACACCTCCAAATCGTTGATTTGCCTTTTAGGAATGAATAAATTAAAACCAAAATACAACGATTTGGCCCAATGTAAACTTGAAGAGTTATAGCTTTCTATTGCCTTACTTTCCATAAACTAATCCGATAAGCACAACTATCCCACAGCAATCATACTAATTTCAACATTCACAAACTTAGGTAGGTTAGACACTTCTACAGTTTCTCTTGCAGGTGCAGTGTCTTCATTAAAATAGGTAGCATACACGGCATTAATCCTCGCAAAGTTGTGCATATCGCTAATAAAGATTGAGGTTTTAATAACGTTTTCAAAAGTCATGTCTGCTGCGGCTAAAACGGCTTTCATGTTTTCCATAACCTGAGTAGTTTCGGCTTCAATGGTATCCATAACCAGTTCCATAGTTTCAGGATGCAAGGCTATTTGCCCAGAAGTGTATAAGGTATTGCCAATTAAAACCGCTTGGTTGTATGGTCCTATTGGTGCTGGTGCGTTTGGTGTGTTTATGATTTTTTTCATAGTATTTCCTGCGAAAGCAGGAATCTCTTTTAGATTATGGTATTGTTCAAATTTAAAGTATTTAAATTAAAGAGACATTTCGACTGCGCTCAATGTGACAGAAAAATTTAATTACCCAATTGACGGTCTGGTTGTCTACGCTGATCGTACTTTAAGTCTTTTAATAAATTAGATTTAATACCTATAAAGAAATTCCACGATTGGTTTCTGCCAAATGGTACCCAAGAGAAGTTCATTCTCCAGCTTAATAAGTCGCGCTCAAAACGTAACTGTGTAAAGGTAAAGCCTTGGTTTAAAAAGTCGTAACCAGAGGATGCACCTACAGACCAGCGTGGTGAAAGTTCTACATCACCAGAAAACATTAACGAGTGTGAGGAGATTTCGTTTTGTCGCCTTGTATTGTTATAGTTAGCTACATAAGACAACCTTAAGCTCCATGGCATTTTATAGTTATAGAAATCATTGTTTTCTTCTTCCTCATCTTTGCTTTTGTCCTTTTTTCGGTCGCCTAGACGTTGGTCGGCAAAGTCTTGAGAAACTCCAAAAAGATCATCGGCTCTTGCATTGGCTGTAGCACTATTACGATCTGCTTCTTCGTCTCTTTCGTCTTCCTTATCCTTACCAGAAAAACTATCGTTATTTAAGCTATAGCTTACATTTAAGTTGGCAGACGTCATACGGAATAAACTTCCGCCATTGTTAATGTTAAACTTATCGATAACATTATTATTGCTGTCTAAGGCATACGGATTTAATGTCATACCAAAGTTGATGTTCATCTTCTTATTAAGAATTTGGGTTCCACCAGTCACTCGTAATGGACTCCAGTTTAAAGAGTCAGCGGCCAAATCGTATGATGTTGCCAGGTTGAGGTTGTTTAATAAAAAGATCTTCTTTGGTTCGGTTTCGGTGGAATCTTTTGAACGTATTTTGGCTTCAAAATTATTACCAACAGCAATACCAATACTACTAGAGTAGCGATTACCTGGACTTCCAAAAAGCGAATTTTCAAAGCGCGTATATTCTACCTGATCGCTCGTTGTACCATCTGCCGCAATAACATCGTAAGTTTCGTAATACTGATCAAAAGCAGGTGAAATATTATAGCTAATAGAAGGACGCATTACGTGCCTAATGGCTTGTATTTTTGGGTCTTTGCCTTTCTTCTGAAAGTTATACATACCATACAAGGTGGTACCAATACTAGCTCCAAAATTATAGGTTAAAAAGCGGTCAAAACCATTAACCTTTATAGGTTCTGAAGTTTCACCTTCAAAAATATTGTTTCGTTTTACGGTATTAAACGTCCAGTTCTCATCAAAATTAGCACTTACACTGGCACTAAAATGATTAAAGACTTTAAAGTTGGTGGTTACAGGAATAGAGTGACGCATTCCTGCAAGGGCATCGTCAAACATTTCACTTTTACCAAATAACGAATCTGTGGTTTGTATGCGGTATTCGCCTCTTGTATTCACCTGAAAGTTAATATTCTGAATTGCACCTTTTTTAGCACCAGATTTCGGAGCAAAAGGAAACACTCTAGTCATAGAGGCTTGCATGGTTGGCAAGGTTAAATTAATAGCCTCAGTATTTGTATTTTGATTATGCGTAGCCGTTAAACTCAGGTTAACCTGTGGTTCACCTTGAAAAGTTTTAGAATACGATACCGAAGACGCTAAGGTATTGGTAAGCGTATTGGCTAAATTGGCCTGATTAATAGACTGCGAAAAGAACTGGCTACTACCTAAGTTTACAGAAGCCGAGAATCTAGAATTTGGATTAGCCTTAGCGTCCTGACTATGCGACCAACGTATGTTATAAATTGTACTTTGCCTAAAATCTGGGAAACCACGTTCGCTATTAAGTAGATTTTCATATCTAAAGCCAAAGTTTCCTCTAAACTTATAGCGTACAGCATAGTTGCTCTGTAACCTAATACCATAACTACCATTGGTGTAATAGTCACCAAGTACTGCTAAATCTACATAATCGTTAATGGCAAAGTAGTAACCACCATTTTGTAAAAAATAACCTCTGTCGTTACCAGTATCTTCACCAAACGACGGAAAGATAATACCAGACGTTTGTTTCTTGGTCATAGGGAAGAAGGCAAAAGGCAAAGCAATTGGTGTTGGTACATCATAGATATACATTTGGCTCATACCAGTTACAATCTTCTTGTTAGGTACAATTTTAGCTCTGTTCATTAAAATGTAATACTCAGGATCTTCGAGATTTTCTGAAGTGGTAAACTTTCCTCTGTGTATAAAATATACCGAATCGTTTTCTCTTTTAGTACGCTCTGCAATGACAGTTCCGCCACTTTGTTCCGTTACGGAATTAAAAATTAAAGCCTTTCTGGAGTCGGTATTAAAAATAATAGAATCTGGTTCAATAACGTTTGCACCCTGCGTAAAAACAGGTTTTTGAGAATATCCTGTTGAATCTTTTAATCTACCAGCATAAACTAAGTTTTTACTGTAGTCAATAACTATAACACCAGCGGTAATTTCCATATCTTCATACTGAACTACGGCTTCGTTGAATAATCTAATTTGCTGCTTTCTTTGGTTTACAGCGACGTAATCCTTAGCCTTATAGGTTACAATATCCTTTAGAAAGCCTTCCTTTTTTACAGAGTCGCTATCTGTAGAGTCAACTACTTTGGTATTTAAAGGAGGATTTAATAAAGAATCGGCAGAGATTTCAACTTTGTCTTTGGCAACAACTGTAGTATCGCTTTTTTGCTCAGATGGAATTCCTTCGTTCTTTTTTGGTAATTCCTGAGCCAAGCTAAAAGTGTTGATAAACACTGTAAAACTCAAGGCAAAAAGTATGTGTAAGCTATTTGTACGCAATCCTTTTAGATGTATTTTTGTAAAAGTATGGCTCGGTTTTTGAAACGCCAAAAGTACAGATATTTTTTTGTGATTATCTTATTAAATTTCTAAAGTTTAAAAATAGGATATTACTAAAAACACTGCGTAATAATTCGAGTTTATAAACCGTTAGATTAAATATGCAAACGACGCGAAAATATATAATAGTATTCTTACTACTTACTTTTATCACTTCTTTAACATGCTTAACACCTTTGCATGCGCAAGACGACAAGTTTGTTGTGGTATTAGATGCAGGACACGGAGGGCACGATTCAGGTAACTTAGGTAATGGTTATAAAGAAAAAAACATAGCGCTTAATGTAACTTTGGAAGTAGGTAAGGAGTTAGAAAAGAATAAGGACATTAAAGTCATCTACACACGCAAAACAGATGTGTTTATTGAGTTGCACGAACGTGCTAATATTGCAAACAAAGCTGATGCAGACCTATTTGTATCTATACATTGTAACGCACACAGTTCTCAGGCCTCTGGAACAGAAACCTTTGTTTTAGGTGAAAAGAATACAGGTAGAAATTTTGAGGTTGCAAAGCGTGAAAATGAGGTGATCTTCCTAGAGGATAACTACGAGCAGCATTATGAAGGCTTTGATCCAAGTTCGCCAGAGTCTACTATTGCTATTGGCATTGAGCAAGAAGTGTATGTAGAGCAGAGTATTGTTTTAGCTCGAAAGATTGAAGATAATTTTATAAACAATGCTAAGCGAAAAAGTAGAGGTTTAAAACAAGCGAGCCTTCTGGTAATTCGAAATACGTACATGCCAAGTGTTTTGGTAGAAGTTGGTTTTTTAACAAACAATAAAGAAGGTGCTTATTTAAATACTAAAGCAGGTCAGTCTAAAATGGCAAAAGCTATTAAAGATGCTATTTTATCCTACAAGAAAGAAATAGACCAGAATGTAGGTAGCAGTATTTTGGGTACTGAGAAACTAGATACAGAGACTGTAGAGACTTTAGAGAATATACCTTTGGTGTATGAGGATATTACCTTTAAGGTACAGATTGCTGCGAGTTCTAAAGATTTAGAACCTAAATCCTACAACTTCAAAGGTTTAACAGATATAAGTAAGGTTAAAGTAGGTAAGTTCTACAAATATTTCTACGGAAGCACTTCAGATTATAACAAAGTAAAACAACTACAAGAAGAAGCAAAGTCCAAAGGCTATACAACTAGCTTTGTGGTGGCTTATAAGGATGGTGAACAAATTAGCATTGATGAGGCTTTAAAATCTGCCACTAATTAGAATTATTATTAATAATTTTATTCCTAATTTTGTTTTCAATCAAATCTAAGCCCATTGAAAATTTCAAGAGAAGTTAAAACCGCAGTATTAGTATTATCTGGTATTGCACTTTTCGTTTATCTGTTTTCGTATTTAAAAGGAGACGACATTTTCTCCAATACAAATACTTATTATACCGAGTTTGATTATAATGCTTTAAGCCCTTCATCTTCTGTTACTGTAAGAGGTAATAAGGTTGGTAAGGTAGAAGAGATTAAATATGATTTTGAAACTGGTAAAACCAGAGTCTCGTTTTCGGTAAATCCCAAGCTAAAGTTTTCTAAAAGTAGTGTTATTAGACTTTATGAAACAGGTCTGATGGGAGGAAATGCACTCGCCATTGTAAACTCAAATGAAGGTGAATTGGCAAAACCTGGTGATTTTATAGCTTCTGAAGTACAACCAGGACTAATAACATCCTTAAAAAGTAATTTTTCAGGTATCAGTTCTGATTTAGATAGTACTATTCGCTCAGCAGATACATTAATGACTAATCTTAATAGGTTGGTAGTAGACGAATCTGAAGCAGGATTAAAAAGTACAATTGAAGAATTAAATGCTACGCTAAAATCTTTCAAATCTCTATCGTATTCTGTGCAAGGCCTTATAAAGGCAAACGACGCTAAGATTGATTCCATCTTAGATAACTTCAATAGTACTAGTGAAAACTTATCTAAATTATCAGACGATATTAAAGACATAGAGTTGGCAAAAACCATTGCAAAATTTGATGAGTCTCTAACATCAATAAATACATTGTTAGCAAGTGTAAATAGCAATGATGGCACACTTGGTAAATTACTGAACGATGATGCACTGTATAATAATCTTGAAGCTGCATCTAAAGAAATGGAAGAGTTATTACTCGATATAAAATTACATCCTGCGAGATACAGAAGAATTTTATCTAAGAAAGAAATTCCGTATCAGCCACCAACAGAAGACCAAAAGAATTAATTTTTATGGAATATATACCAAATATACTTTTTGCTGTTATCCTTGCTTTAGGTATCGGCTATTTTGCAAGAAATATTAAGAAACTCATTCGTAATATTAAGCTTGGTAGAGAAGTAGATGCAAGCGATCATAAGAGTGAACGTTGGAGCAATATGGCCAGAATTGCACTTGGTCAGAGTAAAATGGTAAAGCGACCAATAGCTGGTTTTCTACATATTGTAGTTTATGTTGGTTTTATAATTATAAATATTGAAGTTTTAGAAATTATTATCGATGGACTTTTTGGTACACATCGTATAGGACTTAAAGTGTTACCAGAATCGGTTTATGGCTTTTTAATAGGTGCTTTTGAAATCCTTGCCGTTTTGGTTTTAGTGTCTGTTGTAATTTTCTGGTTACGTCGTAATGTCATTAAACTAAAACGTTTCTTAAGTTCGGAAATGAAAGGCTGGCCAAAGAATGATGGTAATATCATTTTATATTTCGAAGTAGTACTTATGTGTTTGTTTTTAGTAATGAATGCAACTGATACAACATTTCAGAATTTAGGTCATGGTAATGTTATTTCGCAATTTATAGCACCATGGTTTGGAGATAATCCAGATACTTTACATATCATAGAGCGCACAGCATGGTGGCTACACATTGTAGGTATACTGATTTTCTTAAACTACCTGTATTTTTCTAAGCATTTGCATATTCTTTTAGCATTTCCAAATACTTATTTCGGAAGTGTGGAACCAAAAGGAAAATTCAACAATTTAGAGGCAGTTACCAATGAAGTGAAGTTAATGATGGATCCTAATGCAGATCCATTTGCATCAGCACCAGAAGGAGCAGAAGATGAAGTGCCAGCTAAGTTTGGAGCTAGTGATGTTATGGATTTAAACCAAATTCAACTTCTTAATGCCTATACTTGTACGGAATGTGGTCGTTGTACATCGGCTTGTCCTGCTAACTTAACAGGTAAGAAATTGTCTCCTCGTAAGATTATGATGGATACGCGAGATCGTCTGGAAGAAGTAGGTAAGAACATAGATGCCAATGGTGGTGAGTTTAAGGATGATGGCAAACAACTACTAGGCGATTATATTACTAATGAAGAACTTTGGGCATGTACCACGTGTAATGCTTGTGTGGAAGAATGTCCTGTAAGCATTAATCCGTTATCTATAATACTCGAAATGCGTCGTTATTTGGTGATGGAGCAGAGTGCTGCACCAATGGAATTGAATAACATGATGACCAACATAGAAAACAACGGTGCACCTTGGCCTTATAACCAAATGGACCGTTTAAATTGGGCTAAAGAAGACTAGAAAGTTGATGTGTTTATGCGTTTAATTTCCTTTTTGATTCTACGCATAAACAATTAAACGATTCAACGCATAAAAAATAAACATCTAAGTGATGAGCGAAGAACTAAAAGTGCCAACAATGGCAGAATTTATGGCAGAAGGCAAGCAACCAGAAATATTGTTTTGGGTTGGTTCTGCTGGTAGTTACGATGATAGAGCAAAGAAAATTTCAAAGGCTTTTGTTAAAATTTTAAATAAGGCTAATGTAGAATTTGCTGTGTTGGGTGAAGAGGAAAGTAATACAGGCGATGTTGCTAAACGTGCTGGTAATGAGTTTTTGTTTCAGATGCAAGCCATGATGAACATTGAGATTCTAAATGCTTATGAGGTAAAGCGTATAGTAACTTGCGATCCGCATTCTTTTAACTGTTTAAAAAACGAATATCCAAGTCTTGGTGGTAATTACGATGTGGTACACCATACCCAATTTATAAAAGAATTGATAAGTTCTGGTCGTTTAACTTTAGAAGGAAATACTTATAAAGGAAAGCGCATTACATTTCACGATCCATGCTATTTAGGTCGTGCAAATAGTGAGTATGACGCACCAAGAGACGTTTTAAAGAAGACCAATGCTAATTTGGTTGAGATGAAACGTCATAAAAATACTGCACTATGTTGTGGAGCAGGTGGAGCGCAGATGTTTAAAGAGCCAGAAAAAGGCAATATGGATATCAATGTTCTTAGAACAGAAGATGCTTTAGAAACTAAGCCAGATATTATTGCTACAGGTTGCCCATACTGTAATACTATGATGACAGATGGTGTAAAAGCCAAAGAAAAAGAAAATGAAATTTCGGTGTTAGATATTGCCGAGTTAATTGCCAATTCCTAGATAGAAAACATTTATGAAGAAAATAGCACTTTTAATAGCTGTAATCCTTTTTGGAGCAAATGTTTTTGCTCAAAAAAAATCAAAAGAAGAGGTTGCAGAGCTTATGGCAGAGGACACTTGTGAGTGTATTTCTAAAAAGAAGTTTGATAAGTCTGACGATACTGAAGAAAAGGAAATGGCTTTAGGACTTTGTTTATTTGATAGTTTTAATAAACACAAATCTAAATCTAGATATTACAGTAAAAAAACCTTAAATGATATCGAAGAAATAGGTGAAGATGTAGGTTTTGTGATGGCAACCATTTGTGCTGATGACTTTTTATCCATTTTTTCTTCAGAAGAATTAGTAGAAATTGTAAGTGACGATGAGGATGAAGTTGGTCTGGATGAGTCCACGGATTCTGGATTAACAATAGAGGTAGAGTTGGTAACAATGAACAACGATGCTATTTCTTATTTTGTAGCTAAAGACGATTTTGATAAAACTCACATTTTTTTAATTACTGAAGAGTTTGAAGGCTATGAGTTGCTCAAAAAATCTAACTTCGGTAAATCTTATACCGTAACGTTTAAGGAAGTAGAGTTGTTTGATTTAAGCGAAAAACAATACATCACCAAAAAAGTAATTACCAAGCTAGAAGAACTTTAGTATGCTAGTAGATTTTGATACGTTACCAGAAGAATCACGTGTTTGGATTTATCAAGCCAACAGAAGTTTTTCTGAAGAAGAAATAACAGAGTTAACTTCTAAGCTTAAAAGCTTTATAGAAGCTTGGACTGCCCATGGAAAAGACCTTCAGGCAGGATTTAAGATTGTCTATAAGCGTTTTATCGTTATTGCTTTAAATCAAAATCTTAATATGGCAACAGGTTGCTCAATTGATGCTTCTGTACATTTCATTCAAGAGTTAGAGAAAGACTATAATGTAGATTTAATGGATAAAATGAATGTGTCCTTTAAACAAGGAGAATTCATTGCCTACAAGCCATTAATGGACTTCAAAAAAATGGCTAAAAATAACTCTGTCTCAAAAAACACAATTGTTTTTAATAACCTGGTAACTAATATCGCAGAGTTTAAAGAAAATTGGGAGGTACCAGCAAGTGAAAGTTGGCATAGTCGTTTTATTAAATAAATCTTCAGATTGAAGAATTCTTAATTAAATCACCTAAAAATTACAGTATTTGCATTACTAATGACTTTCATTTTTAAGAAAGAATGTTCATTTTTACAATAACTAATTTCTGAATGTAAATTCCCTAATTCATCATTCTAAATTCTTAAATCGTCAATAGAAAGTGGGCACAGATATTTTCTTATTAAATATTTCAGGACAAGATAAACCAGGTTTAACATCGTCATTAACGAGTGTTTTAGCAGCTTATGATGCTAAGATTTTAGATATTGGTCAGGCTAATATCCACGATACCTTATCGCTTGGTATGATGTTCGAAATAAAAACCGGAAAAAAATCTGCAGCTGTACTTAAAGACTTATTGTTCAAGGCTTATGAGTTAGGTATTACAGCAAAGTTTACACCAATTTCATTAGAAAATTATGAGGATTGGGTAAGCATGCAAGGTAAGGATCGTTACATTGTTACCATATTAGGAGAAAAACTAAAAGCAGAACAGATTTCTGAGGTCACTAAAGTCATTTCAGAAAAGAATCTGAACATAGACTCTATAAAGCGATTAACTGGTCGTACATCTTTAATAAAAGAAGAAGAATATCCTAGAGCATCAATTCAACTTTCAATACGAGGAAAACTGAATGATAAATCTGAATTTACATCAAGATTTATGGAAATATCACATGAGTTGGATGTTGATATTGCTTTTCAAGAAGATAGCATGTTTAGACGTAACCGTCGTTTGGTATGTTTTGACATGGACTCTACATTAATCCAAACCGAAGTTATAGATGAACTTGCAGAGCGTGCTGGAGTTGGTGATGAGGTAAAGGCTATTACAGAGTCTGCAATGCAAGGGGAAATTGATTTTCAGGAAAGTTTCAAGAAACGTATGAAGCTTTTAGAAGGCCTTAGTGAAGATGTTTTAAAGGATGTAGCTGAAAATTTACCAATCACTAAAGGTGCTAGACGACTAATTGATACATTGCATTATTATGGTTATAAAACAGCAATTCTATCTGGTGGATTTACTTATTTTGGTCACTACCTTCAAGAAAAATTAGATATAGATTTTGTGTATGCCAATGAGTTAGAAATTAAAGATGGTGTACTTACAGGTGGTTATGTTGGTGACATCGTAGATGGCAATAAAAAAGCAGAATATCTTCAGTTATTAGCTGATAATATGGGTATAGATATTGAGCAAACCATAGCTGTGGGTGATGGCGCCAATGACCTTCAAATGCTTAATTTGGCTGGCTTGGGTATTGCCTTTCATGCTAAACCAAAAGTTAAAGACAATGCTCAAAACTCTATTTCTAGTATTGGATTAGACGGTGTATTATATTTGTTAGGTTACCACGACCGTCATATAGATTTGGTGTAACTATATCTAACTGTTAATTATACGGTTTATAAAACTATCCTAAAGTCTTTTTACTTCTTATTAAATATGCTATTTTGGCATAGTATTCGTTATTTAAATTACAAACGAGAAAAGATTGATGTATGCGATATTTGTCCCTTATTCTAATAGCTTTTTGTGTTCAAATTAATTTTGCTCAAGAGGCAACTCCTAATCCATTATTAACCAAAGATGCTGCTCAACAACAAAAATGGGTAGATAGTATATACAATGCTATGACCTTAAAAGAGCGTGTAGGACAGCTTTTTATGGTTCAGGTATTTTCAAAAAATAATGAGAAGGTTAATAATAAAATTGTCGATTTAATAAAAGACGAACACATTGGAGGTGTTATCTATTCTAATGGAGGACCATACCGTCAAGCTAAATTAAATAACCTTTTACAAGCAACATCTAAAGTACCTTTATTGGTTGGTATGGATGCAGAATGGGGTTTGAGTATGCGTTTAGACTCTACGTATGCGTTTCCGTGGAATATGACGCTAGGTGCAATAGAAGATGATAGTTTGGTAGAGCAAACCGGAAGACAAATCGGTGAGCACTGCAAACGTTTGGGAGTACACTTTAATTTTGCACCAGTTGTGGATATCAATACCAATCCTAAAAACCCAATCATTGGTAATCGTTCTTTTGGTGAAGATAGAGATAATGTTACAGCCAAAGGATTAGCATTTATGAATGGTATGCAAAGTGCTGGAGTTTTAGCTAATGCCAAACATTTCCCAGGGCATGGTGATACCGAAGATGATTCACATAAAACCTTACCTACGGTTTCGTTTAGTGAAAAACGAATAGATTCTATAGAACTGTATCCTTATAGAAAGCTCATAAGCGAAGGTTTATCTAGTGTTATGGTTGCTCACCTTAATGTACCTAGCTTAGAAAAAAGACGAGGTTTTCCATCGTCCTTATCAAAGCATATTGTTACAGATATTCTCAAAGGTGAATTAGGTTTTAAAGGTTTAATCTTTACAGATGCCTTAACCATGAAAGGTGCCGCAGATTATGTGGAAAAAAACGTTGATGGTATTACGACTAGTGTATTTTCAAAAGGTGGCGAAATTGATTTAATGGCATTTTTGGCTGGAAATGACGTTTTGCTAATGTCTGAAAATCCTGAGAAAGGCATCGAAAGGATAATGGAAGCTTATGAGGATAAGAAAATAACCGAAGAGCGATTGGCACATTCCGTTAAGAAAATCCTCATGGCAAAGTACAAGGTTGGTTTGCACAACTATTCTCCAATTGGTTTATATGGTTTAGGAAACGACTTAAACAGAGTTAAGGATGATGTACTCTATGAAAGCTTAATGGAGAATGCTATTACTGTGGTAAAGAATAAAGATGATGTATTACCTCTTAGAAATCTGCAAACTAAAAATATAGCATATGTTGAATTAGGTGATGTTAGTGGATCTACCTTTTATAACGAATTAAAAAAGTACACTAAAGTACATCATATAAAGGGAGAAAAATTAGACGAAATTATAACCAAACTACAGAATTATAATACTGTGGTAGTTGGTTTTCATAAATCTAATGATAATCCATGGAAAGATTATGAATTCTCACAAAAAGAGTTAGCATGGCTATACGAAATTGCTAGAAGCACTACTGTAATTCTAGATGTTTTTGCCAGACCTTATGCGTTAAACGATTTACGCTCTGTAGAGAATATTGAAGCTATTGTAATGAGTTATCAGAATAGTGCTATTGCACAGCAAAAATCGGCTCAGCTTATTTTTGGAGGAATAGATGCAAAAGGAAAATTACCTGTAAGTACTGGTGAGTTCTTTCCAGTAGGTACAGGCTTGAGTTATAATGCGCTATCAAATCTTAGTTATGGTTTACCAGAGCGTGTTGGTATGGATTCTAAGCTTTTAAGCAGAATAGATTCTGTAGCCAATCATGCTGTTAACAATAGAATGACGCCTGGTATTCAACTATTGGTAGCCAGACGAGGAAAAGTTATTTACAATAAGAATTTTGGATATCATACCTATTCAAAAAAGAACAAGGTAGACTTTGATGATATTTACGACGTAGCATCATTAACAAAAATTATTGCGACACTTCCTGTTCTTATGGAATTAGAGCAACAAGGCTCAGTATCATTAGATTCAAAGCTAGGAGATTTACTTCCAGAGTATAAAAAGTCAAATAAAAAGAACATTACTTTAAAACGAATGTTATCGCACTATGCGCAGTTAAAACCCTGGATTCCTTTTTATTATGCAACATTAGATACTGTTACTAAAAAGCCAGATCCTAAATATTACAGAACAAAACGTTCTAAGGATTTTAATATAGAGGTTACCAACACACTTTTTATGCGCAACGATTACAAGGACTCTATACAAGAAATTATAAAGGAGAGCGATTTACTTTCAAGGTTGCGTTATCGTTATAGCGATTTGCCATATTATATCCTTAAAAATTATCTGGAAGGCTTCTATGATAAATCTTTGCACGAAATCACTCAAGATCGTTTCTACAAGTCATTAGGTGCAAATTATACCACATACAACCCAAGAAAAACGTTTAGTCTAAAAGACATTGTACCAACTGAAGTAGATAACTATTACAGATATAAAAAAGTTCATGGTTATGTGCACGACATGGGAGCAGCTATGCAAGGTGGTATTGGTGGACATGCTGGTGTTTTTAGTAATGCCAATGATGTTGCTAAGATTATGCAAATGTATTTGCAGAAAGGCTTTTATGGTGGTAAGCGCTACTTTAAATCCGAAACTATAGATAAGTTTAATACTTGTTATTACTGTGAAAGTGACAACAGGAGAGGCATAGGTTTCGATAAACCACAATTAGGAGAAGAAGGGCCAACCTGTGGATGTATTTCTATGACAAGTTTTGGACATTCAGGTTTTACAGGTACTTATGCATGGGCAGATCCTGAAGAAGAAATTGTATATGTGTTTTTAGCTAACAGAACATATCCTGAGGCTGGTAAGAATTTGTTACTTAGAGAAAACATCAGAACAGAAATTCAAAGACTCATCTACGAAGCGATTATAGACTAGTAGCATACGTTAAAAAGTGCTAAAAGTTTCTGTGTACTACTTCAAATCCGCTAACTTTAACACGTGTTATTAAGTTGTAAGGTTTTAAATAGATCCAAGACTTTATACATATCAGCTTTAATTATTCAATAGAAATAAATGAAAATAGGAATTGTTTGTTACCCAACATTTGGTGGTAGTGGTGTAGTAGCTACAGAATTAGGTTTAGAACTCTCTAAACGAGGTCACGAAATTCACTTTATAACCTATAGTCAACCAGTACGTTTAGAGTTGTTGAGTAACAATGTTCATTTTCACGAAGTACATGTTCCTGAATACCCTTTATTTCATTATCAACCTTATGAGTTGGCATTGTCTAGTAAGTTGGTAGACATGGTGCAGCTTTATGGTATAGAGTTGTTACATGTGCATTATGCAATACCACATGCTTATGCTGCATATATGGCACAGCAAATGCTTTTAGATAAAGGTATTCTTGTACCAATTGTTACAACATTACATGGTACTGATATTACGCTGGTTGGCAGTCATCCGTTTTATAAGCCAGCAGTAACCTTTAGTATTAATAAATCTGATGCCGTTACTTCGGTTTCTGAAAGTTTAAAGAAGGATACCATGCGTCTTTTTGATATTAAAAAAGACATTCATGTGGTGCCAAATTTTATTGATTTAGATAAACATCTCAATAATTTTACGGATTGTCAACGCGCTATGATGGCAGAAGATAATGAGTTTATCATTACGCATATTAGTAATATGCGTGAAGTAAAGCAAATACCAGATGTGATTAAGGTTTTTTATAATATTCAGAAAGAATTTCCTGCTAAGTTAATGATGGTAGGTGAAGGACCAGAGAAAGAAACCGCTGAAATTTTAGTTGAAGAATTGGGTATTAGTGATAAGGTTATTTTCTTCGGAAACAGTAACGAAATAGACCGTATCCTATGTTTTAGTGATTTGTTTTTGCTACCATCGCAAACTGAAAGTTTTGGTTTAGCAGCTTTAGAAGCTATGGCAAGTGGTGTGCCAGTAATATCAACAAATACAGGTGGATTGCCAGAAGTAAATATTGATGGATATTCAGGCTATCTAAGTGATGTTAATGCTGTTGCAGATATGTCAGCCAACGCTATTAAAATACTTAAGAATTCAGAGACGTTAAAGACATTTAAAGCTAATGCCAAAGCACAGTCTAAGAAGTTTGATATTCATGCTATTGTGCCACAATACGAAGCCATCTACGAAGAAACTTTAGATAAATTTTTGGTTGTTAAATAACGGGATTAGATTCTGAAACGAGTTCAGAATGACAAATTAGAGAAGTATTCATTTTAATTGGACCAAACGGCATAGCGTTCTCTGCGTAACTCTAGAGCGATTTCTTTTTCTGCAATAAGGGCTTCTTTTCGTGTTAAAAAAGGATCTATATGATTGTAAAGACTTGGCCTAAGATACAAGCCATATTTTTCTACAATATTAGACGATAATTTATGTCCTTTTTTATTTCTATGGCCTGTTTTGTGTTGCTCAAAGCGTTCTTTAGGACTTTTACTCGTCATACCAACATACAAACACTCCAAAACACCGTTATACTGTGGGTTTGCATTTCTAAACTTTGTGTTTTCAGTATAAACACGTTTAGAAAGTTCTACAACATAAATGCGATATAGCGTTTTTGGCATGTTTAAAATGGAAAATTTATGGTTGACGGAGAATTTTTTCCATTTTTCTACCTTTTGCTAACTCATCTACGAGTTTGTCTAAATACCTACATTGTTGGGTGGTAGTATTGGTAATATCCTCAACTCTATAACCACAAATGACACCTTTTATTAGATGTGAATTTTCATTAAGATTGGCATTTTCAAAAAAGTCTTTAAAATTAACTTTCTGCTCAATGAGTTCATTGAGTTTGTTTTCATTATAGCCAGTAAGCCATTCAATAACTTCGTGTAATTCTTCTTTGGTTCTGCCTTTCTTTTCAACTTTGGTAATGTAGTGTGGATACACTGATGCAAAACTCATGTTAGCGATACGTTCATCGTGATGGCTGGTGTCAGATTTACTCATTTTATTCTGTTTTTTAGAAGGAAAGTAGTTTTTTGGGAGTTGCGCTTATCGGTCTCGTGTATGAGTAGTAGCGTGGTTTAGCAGTTAACTTTGCAAGTACACACCAAACTGAAAATCCGCGAGGATTTTCAGAAGTAAGCGAGAACAAGCAATTACTTATAGCCATTGTTGTGCGTTCGTACCTTTTTTACTATTAAGTTCATTACATTTTAATTCAAGTCTATTCAATTCATTTTTTCATTTCTTTAAAGTATTCTCGATAATTATTAAGTTATTAAACTTAATACAGAGCATACTAAATATTTCTTTACCTATAACTTTTGAAATATTATTCTTTTCATCTGAATTCACAGAATAATGGCTCCATTCTCTATTATCCATAAATGTTGAAACTTTAAGCGTAGAGCTATCCTTTTCATTAATCTTAAAATCAATTTTATTCTTATGGCAAAGTTCTATTATAGCTTCATATTTGTCAATCCCTTGAGAAAGCAAACTATTAATTTCAGACATCAATCTTCTTCTTTCAATAACACTACCCATATTCCCTTCTAAATCATTAGAATCAAAAAAGGAATCAACAAATTCTTTTCTATCTAGCAAATTCATAAATTAATTTATTTTATTTAATATTTTTCCTTATTAATTTACGCACCATTTTTAAAATAAACTCCTTTTTTTTAGTTAGCTGGTTAGTATGACGCACAACGTTAAGATATAGTTCCGTTTCAATGAACTATATCGATTGATAAGCGAAGTTAGCTTTTTAATTTTTGAAAATCAATGGCTTACAGTTATTACTTTCAGTATATTATTAACATAAATACATGGCTCTTAGCTGAGTTCAGCGTTATAAAACCTACATTTTACGACTCTTAATCATTTAACATCATTTCCAGTCCATCTTTTAAAAGTAGTTTGAAATATTCTCCGTGTTCAATTTTCACACTTACGACTTCAGCGTTTTTTGATTTGAGGAATGCTATTTCCTTTTCTGTTAGTTTGCCAACGCTTTGGTCGATTTCGCTATAAAAGAAAATGAGGTTAGAAAGATCTACATCTTTTAGTAGTTCAGTATATTTAATGTCTCTATTCATTGCTGCGGCAATTTTTCGCATATTAACTGTATATACATTGTCAGATTTTTCCCCAATTATTGGCGTAATTGCGTCTTCTTCAAAATTAGCGTCATATCCTTTAGAATAAGCTGTACTGACTTCTTTAGTCATATCAAGTCTGCCACACATTAATAAATATCCGTCTGCAATATTGTTGTAATCAGCAAGATATTGTAAACCGACCAAAGAGCCATAAGAGCCACCGACAACATATACTTTTTTATCTTCTGATTTAAAATAGTTAATGAGTTCGTAAAGTGTTTTTACCGTCTTTATATTATAATTTTGTGCCTGTTCCCACGAAATTTCTTCCTTTTCAGTTTCTTCTGGATGTAGTGTTTGCGATTCACGCATATTTATCAAAAAATAGTTGCTTTCATCCAGTCCGCCTAGAATGGTAAATGTATATTCAAAAATATACGTTGCAAGATCATTTTCAGGTCCACCATCTATGTTTATGATTACAGTATCACTGTCAGGATTTCCAAATGAATAGCCTGACTTCGATAATGATTCAGGTATGTTTTCATATAAAATTCTTATGTCTTCATTTTTAAGCGTGCTTTTAACAACCAATGCCTTGTATTCTCCATTTTCATCAACAAACATGCGAGGTATTAATTTTCTTTCCATTATTAGTGGTAACACTTCTTTAAAGGCTACTTGTGTTCCATCCTCATAATAAACGGGTTCAAAATCTGCTGGTGGTTCTTTTTTTATCAGTTCTTGCATCGGAAGTAAACTTAAGCTATCAGAAATGAATGTGTATTCTTGGCCTTGCGCGAAAATACTTGTAAACAAACTTGCAATTAGGATTAGTTTTTTCATTATATCTTGGTATTTATGGTTGGTTTATGTTTTATAACAGTTAGAAAAGGTCAGTTAATAATTGACTTTATCAGATGAAACTGAAATAATTTCAGTACACGTAAGCAATTTAGTTTTTAATTTCTGAAAATCAATGGCTTACGGTTAATACTTTCAATATATTATTAACACAACCAAGGATTCCTTATTTTTAGCCTATGAAGACTTTAGAGAATCTAACAGCTGCTTTTTCGTCCTTTGCTTGGGGTTTGCCATTGCTTATTCTATTGGTTGGTGGTGGATTGTATTTATTAATCCGTTCTCAATTCTTACCATTTCGGTATTTGGGCCATGCTATTGCTGTGTTACGAGGTAAGTACGATAATCCTAATGATTCTGGTGAAATCTCTCACTTTAAGGCTTTAACCACAGCCTTGTCTTCAACTATTGGCATGGGCAACATTGCAGGTGTAGCTTTAGCAATTTCGGTTGGTGGACCAGGTGCTATGTTTTGGATGTGGGTAAGTGCTATTGTGGGCATGAGTACCAAATACTTTACATCAACATTGGCGATTTTATACAGAGGTAAAGACAGTAATGGAAATATACAAGGTGGACCAATGTACTTTATTACAGAAGGTCTTGGTAAAAACTGGAAATTCTTAGCAGTTTTATTTAGTGTGTTTGGAATGTTGGGTGCTTTGCCTGTGGTGAATGTTAATCAGTTAAAACAAGCTATTAATGATATTATATTAAGACCCAATGGAGTAGAAGTGTCTTTTGGTAGTAATCTTATTATTGCTATTATTTTGGTCATCGTCACAAGTTTTGTAATTCTTGGTGGTATTCAACGCATTAGTCGTTGGGCTTCTAAAATGGTACCAGCTATGGTAGTGCTGTACTTTGTGTTGGTATTGATTATTCTAGGTGTTTACATAGAAGAAGTACCAAAATATTTATCCTTGATTGTTAGAGATGCTTTTACAGCGGATTATTTTCCTGAAGATAAGCCGTTTTTAGGAGGTGTTTTAGGAGCGTTGATTTTGCATGGTATAAAGCGTGGAGCATTTTCTAATGAGGCTGGTTTGGGTACAGCACCAATGGCACATGGAGCTGCGAAAACGGACGAGCCTGTAAGAGAAGGCTTGGTCGCAATGCTTGGTCCTGTTATAGATACGCTAATTGTATGTACGCTCACAGCTTTAGCGATTTTGGTTACAGGTGTTTGGCAAACTACAACGGATAATGGTGTGAGTCTTACAGCTTCTGCCTTTGAGCAAGCCTTACCGTATGGTCAGTATTTATTAATGGTTTGCGTGTTTTTCTTTAGTGTATCGTCGTTGTTTAGCTACTCGTATTATGGTACTAAATGTTTATCGTTTTTAATAGGTGCAGACAAAAAGCATTATTACAACTATTTCTATATCCTGAGTATTATTCTAGCTGCAACTACGTCTTTTGATGCCATGATTAACTTTATTGATGGTGTGTTTGCATTTATGGCATTTCCAACAATGATAGCCACAATTCTATTGGCACCAAAAGTGCTTAAGGAATCTAAACGCTACTTTACGAGTTTAAAGAAGACTAAGAATTAGCAATGGAAGATTTAAATTGAGCAGGAGTCATCATTTCCATTTTTTTGAATTGCCTGTTGAAGTAACTCGTATTATTAAAACCAGATTTAAAAGCGATTTCAGACATTCTCACATCTTTAGATTCTTTAATCAATTTCTTTGCGAATTTAATTTTTTCAGAATTGATGTAGTCAATAGGAGACACACCAAGCGTGTTTTTAAATTGCTTATGAAAGTGTGAAGTGCTCATATAAGCTTTTTTTGCTAGCTGATCTACACTGATGTCCTTATTGGTAAGATTGTCTTTAATGAATTTTATGACTGTACCAATACGAGTATCATTAAAGATATTATTGGTGTCATTAATTATTAATGATTTCGCTTTCGTTTGAAGCAATCTCACAATTAATTCTTGAATCATCAAATCTAGCAAGACATCTTTAGACTTATTGTTGTTGGTGAAAGTATAAGTGAGGCGCTCAATAAGATGATTTACATCAGTATTATTGATAAGATGCGACGCTGTATGATCTAAATCCCAATTGTTGTTTTCGTTTTCAATTGCTACATTTTGATTGAATTTCTCTACAACTTCTTCAATCTTAAAAGCATCAATCCCTAAAGCCAAACATTGTGTTGGCTGTTCTTCAGTAGCAAGCGGAAAGTCAATAACCATTTCTTTATTAGTTGGCATTACAACAGATTCGCCTGGAAAAAAATCAAAAGCTTTAAAGCCATCAATATGCATTACTTTTTTGCCAGTTAGCATACTAGCAATGATTGGAAACCCAAAAGTAAGTGCAACTTTTTCAGCATATGCATGGGTTTCATAAATGTTCAATTCAGCGTATTCAGCATTATATGTCGTTCTGTTCTCAACTAAAGTCGTGAGTTTTCTGTTGCTTTTGTGTTGATTTAATAATGATGTCATACTCAATAATACAAAAATTAAATGCTAAAACGCCTAAAAAAGAGATATGTTCAAAAGTATGATAAATACGTTCAATTATTTCAGAATATGACAAAATAACTTAGCGAAAAGTAAAAAATAGTCAATTTTTTGGCTGAAAAAATCAAAAACTAATAAATAATCTAAATTTAAGATGAGTTATTCTAAACCACAATTTAAAGCATCCTATGACAATTTTATCAACGGTAAATTTGTTGCACCAGTAGGAGGAGAGTATTTTAAAAATACCTCACCAATAGACAAATCACTAATTGCAAAATATCCAAGATCTCAAAAAGAAGACGTAGAATTGGCACTAGATGCTGCTAATGCTGCAAAAGAATCCTGGGGAAATACTTCGGCAACAGAACGTGCAAACCTACTTAATAAAGTAGCAGATATTATTGAAGCCAATTTAGAAGAATTCGCTTTGGTTGAAACCTGTGATAATGGTAAGCCGATTAGAGAAACATTAAATGCAGACATCCCTTTATGTGTAGATCATTGGAGATACTTTGCATCTTGTATTAGAGCAGAAGAAGGTAGCGCTACAGAATTAGATGCCAATACCTTATCTATGAATATTAAAGAACCACTTGGTGTGGTTGGGCAAATTATTCCATGGAATTTTCCATTATTGATGTTGTCCTGGAAATTACCACCAGCATTAGCAACAGGAAACTGCGTGGTGTTAAAACCAGCTGAGCAAACACCATCATCAGCGACTTTACTAATGGAAAAAATAGCAGATGTTTTTCCTCCAGGAGTTGTAAATGTAGTTCACGGATTTGGACCAGAAGCAGGAAAGCCTTTAGCATCAAGTTCTCGTGTAGATAAAGTTGCCTTTACAGGTGAAACTACAACAGGACAATTAATTATGCAGTATGCGTCAAAAAACCTTAATCCTGTAACTATGGAATTGGGTGGTAAGTCGCCAAATATTTTCTTTAATTCTGTTATGGATGAAGACGATGCGTTCTTAGACAAAGCCATTGAAGGAGCTGTATTATTTGCGTTTAATCAAGGTGAAGTTTGTACATGTCCATCTCGTATTTTGGTACAAGAGGATATTTACGATAAGTTTATGGAGCGTGTTATAGAGCGTACTAAAGCTATTGTACAAAACAGTCCTTATGATACGAGTTGTATGGTAGGTGCGCAAGCATCTAATGACCAATACGAAAAAATTCAGTCCTACATTAAAATAGGTAAGGATGAAGGAGCTAAAGTGCTTTGTGGTGGAGATGCTAATAAAGAAGGAGATTTGGCAAACGGATTCTTTATTCAACCTACAATTTTAGAAGGTCATAATAAAATGCGAGTATTCCAAGAAGAGATTTTTGGACCAGTAGTCTGTGTCACCAAATTTAAAGATGAAGCAGAAGCATTAGAGATTGCTAACGATACACTTTATGGACTTGGAGCAGGTGTGTGGACGAGAGATGCACACCAATTATATCAAATTCCGAGAGCAATAAAAGCAGGTCGTGTTTGGGTAAATTGTTATCACGCTTATCCTGCACATGCACCATTTGGTGGATATAAAAAATCTGGATTCGGTAGAGAAAATCATCAAATGATGATGAGCCATTATAGACAAACAAAAAATATGTTAATCTCTTACGATAAGAACAAGTTAGGATTCTTTTAGAAATATTTGATTAATAGCTTTAAAGGCTGAATGGTTAGGGATTCAGCCTTTTTTTGATATTTTCATAGTATGAAACGCGTAGAGATTACAGAGAAAGCAAAAAAAGTTGTCAGGCAATTAAAGGATAAGCATGGTGAATTAATTTTTCATCAAAGTGGAGGTTGTTGTGATGGTTCTGCACCAATGATTTTTGAAAAAGATGATATGTACTTGGATGAGAGTGATATTTTTCTTGGTGAAGTAGAAGGTGTTCCTTTTTACATGAACCAAGACCAGTTTGAATATTGGAAGCATACCCATCTTACCATAGATACAACAGAAGGAAGAGGAGCGAGTTTCTCTTTAGAAATTCCATTAGGTATACGATTTATTATCCATTCCAGAATATTAACGGCAGAAGAGGATGCGTATTTTAACCCGAAATTGAGTTAACAAAAATTACTTTTATATATAAACCCTGAAAATTAGTTTTTTCAGGGTTTTGTTATTTACTTAATTATTGATTGAAATAGTTATGGATTATTCAAAATATTAATATTAAAATTTCACAATAATCAGAAAATTCAGATTTATGTTGTGTATATATTGCTAAATTAATATATTTATGCTAAATTAATATATATGAAATAAGCCATAATAATAAGATGGATACCAACCGATATGATTAAATGGCGATTCCATCTGACCGCTTAAAAACAATAAAATATAAACAGATGAAAATAGATCTTTGTCCTAACTGTGGTTCTGATAGCTATGTAAAAAGTGGAATTGTTAACGATAGACAGCGCTACAGGTGTAAATCTTGCAACTATTATTTTACGGTAAACAAGTTAGGTAAAAAGATTGATGACTACTACGTTAATAAAGCACTACAGTTGTATTTAGAAGGATTAACCTATCGTGAAATTGAACGCATTCTGGGTATTTCTCACGTCAGTATTATGAATTGGGTAAAAAAGTATAATATAAAGCGACCTTATAATTCAAAATACCATCCTACGTATAAAATTCTCAACGCAGAAGAGCTTGCTATATTCTTCTCTAATGCTAAAAACTTATCTGGAGCAGGTGCTTTAGTAACAGAGCTTGGTGATAAGTTTATGCTTATAAAATGGGAGCGTTTCCGAGATTGATATATACATAATTACCAAAAAGATATATTAACTTTTTTTTTAGAGATTGTTTTTTAGAGTTTAGTGGTGCACACAAAACCAATGTTTAACTAACTAACAACTAATCTTTATGAAAAAACTTAATTGTTTTATAGTGGTATTTACACTATGCTTTTTCTATGGATTTTCCCAGTCAGAAACCGAAACAGGTTATGGGAAAGGCTATAGAATTAATTTTGATGATGATGGTACCAAGTACATGAGATTTATATCTTGGGGACAATTCTGGGCACAGTATAATGATGATGCACCAGATGGTACTGAAAAACTTGCTTTAAGTGTAAGAAGAGCCAGAGTCCTTAGCTGGATTAAATTTAGCGACAAATTCTCAATGGTTGCTCATTTTGGTCTCAACAGTTTAAATGGCGACAATGCTGGTCCTGTTGGTAAAGATGCAAGCGCACAATTGTTCTTCCATGATTTTTGGGGAGAATATAAGGTGGCAAAGGATTTTTACATAGGTGGTGGGCTTCACTACTGGAACGGAATTTCTCGTCTTAACAACCAAAGTACCTTAAACATGCTTACCTTGGATAACAACCGATCTTCTTGGTCAACAATTGGACTTTCAGATCAGTTTGCGCGTCATATAGGTGTCTATGTAAAAGGTAAATTTGATAAACTTCAGTATAGATTTGCTTTAAATGAAGCCAATACCAATACCTTAGATAATGATGGTACACCTAGAGATGTAGGTTCTGCTACAGTATATAGAGGTAGAGAAGTTCTAGGCTCTGAAGAAGCTGGTAAAGTCATTCAAGGTTATGTAGATTATAACTTTTTAGATCAAGAATCTAATGCTTTACCATACAAAGTTGGTACTTATATGGGTAGCAAAAAAGTCTTCAACGTTGGTGTAGGATTCTTTAGTCATCCAAATGGTGTTGTATTACCAAATGGAGAGGGAGATGATGTACTTTTATTTGCTGCAGATGCCTTTTATGATGCACCAATTGGTGATAATGGCTCTGCAATAACAGCATATGCAACGTATCAAAACAATGATTATGGTGAAGATTTTTATTTAGGTCCATACGCAACGGGTAATATGATTTACGGTCATGTTGGTTATGTACTTCCTGGTGACAAAACTAAAACTAGATTTCAGCCTTATTTAGCGTATTCAAACAGAAGTATTGATGCTATAGATGATAATGCTAACCAATTTAAGCTTGGTGCCAACATCTTCTTTACTGGTCATCATTCAAAATTAAGTTTTGATTACACTAACAACAAAGTTGGTGATGCTGATGCTACAGGAGTTTTCACTGTACAAGCAATGATCTTTTTATAAAAATTACCTGATTTAACAATAACGAATAAACAATTCAAATTATGTCAGAACAACAAAAAAATGCTTCAGCATATTGGAAAGAAAATGTAAAATACCTTTCCATATTACTAGCTATATGGTTTTTAGTGTCTTATGGCTGTGGAATTTTGTTTAAAGATGCTTTAAACGAAATAAGACTTGGTGGGTTTAAACTAGGGTTCTGGTTTGCTCAACAAGGCTCTATATACGTATTTGTAATTCTCATTTTCGTATACGTGCGACTAATGAATAAACTAGATAAAAAATATGGTTATGACGAGTAGTCTTAACTAATAACCAAAAAATTAAAAATTATGAGTGTACAAACTTGGACATGGATATTAGTAGGCGTTACGTTCGCACTATATTTCGGAATTGCAATTTGGGCCAGAGCAGGCTCAACTAAAGAATTTTATGTTGCAGGTGGAGGTGTATCTCCGCTTGCAAATGGTATGGCGACAGCAGCAGACTGGATGAGTGCTGCATCGTTTATTTCAATGGCTGGTATTATTTCTTTTACAGGCTATGACGGATCGGTTTACCTTATGGGTTGGACAGGCGGTTATGTTTTACTCGCCTTATTGCTCGCACCTTACCTGAGAAAATTTGGAAAGTTTACAGTGCCAGATTTTATTGGCGATAGATACTATTCTAACACAGCAAGAACTGTAGCTGTAATATGTGCTTTATTGGTGTCATTTACATACGTTGCAGGACAAATGCGTGGTGTTGGAGTTGTATTTTCACAGTTCTTACAAGTAGATATTAACATTGGTGTTGTCATTGGTATGGCTATTGTACTTGTATTTGCCTTTTTAGGTGGAATGAAGGGTATTACCTATACGCAAGTAGCACAATATTGTGTTTTAATCTTTGCATTTATGGTGCCTGCATTCTTCATTTCTATGCAAATGACAGGAAACATTATTCCACAATTAGGAATGGGTGGAACAGTCGAAGATGGCACATTTCTACTCGATAAATTAGATGCTCTGCACACACAATTAGGATTTAAAGAATATACAGATGGAAGCAAATCTACTTGGGATGTATTTGCAATTACATTGGCCTTAATGGTTGGTACTGCTGGTCTACCTCACGTAATTGTACGTTTCTTTACAGTACCTAAAGTAAAAGATGCACGTAAGTCTGCTGGTTTAGCATTGTTATTTATAGCTATTCTTTATACAACAGCACCAGCAATTGCTGTATTTGCAAGAACAAACTTAATCGAAACGGTAAGTAATACTGAATATACTCAGGTGCCAGATTGGTTTAAAAACTGGGAGGATACAGGTTTAATAGCTTGGTCAGATAAAAATGGAGATGGTAAAATTCAGTATGTAGCAGGAAGTGCTATCGATGGTAAAAAACCAGTTTATACTGATGCACGAGGAACTTCTGGTGAGCGTATGATTTCAAATGCTAACGCAGGTGAAAATGAACTTTATGTTGATAGAGATATTATGGTATTAGCAAATCCTGAAATTGCTAAACTTCCAAATTGGGTAATTGCACTGGTTGCGGCTGGTGGATTGGCTGCTGCATTATCTACAGCTGCAGGTTTACTACTGGTAATATCTACTTCAATTTCTCACGATTTGATTAAGAAACAAATTAAACCAGACATTTCGGATAAAGGAGAATTAATGTGGGCAAGAATAGCTATTGTATTTGCTGTAGTTATCGCAGGATTAGCAGGTATTAAACCACCTGGTTTTGTCGCCGCAGTGGTCGCACTTGCCTTCGGATTGGCAGCGGCTTCATTCTTCCCAGCAATTATATTAGGAATTTTTGATAAGCGCATGAATAAACAAGGTGCCATAGCAGGTATGGTGGTTGGTATTTCTTTAATGTTGTTTTACATGATTAGATATAAAACAGGATTAATCGGAACATTCGATCCAAGACCAGCTAGCGAATGGTGGTTTGGTACTTCGCCAGAAGGTTTTGGTACCATTGCAATGCTTGTTAATGTTGTTGTATCGGTTGTAGTGTCTCGTATGACACCTGCACCACCACAACATGTACAAGAAATTGTAGAAAACATCAGAATTCCATCTGGTGCAGGTGAAGCGCATAGTCATTAATTGACAAAGTTTTATTAGTTAGTAAAAACAGTGTTGTGTTTGCAACACTGTTTTTTGTATTTTAGTTTTCCATGAAAAAAAGACACGAGCAAAAATTAGTTATTCTTTCGGTTACAGCATTCGCAATATTGAATGTGCCTTTCTTGCTTATTTTTAATCATGATGGTCATGTGTTTGGTATTCCAACGTTTTACTTTTCCATTTTTTGTATTTGGCTTGTGGTTATTGTAGTGTCTTATATTGTTTTAAAGCGTCATTATGAGTAATTACGTTTTATTTTTAATCATCATTATTTATCTGGCTGCATTATTTTTTATTGCCTACTTAGCTGAGAAAAATTCTAAAAGTAAGTGGGTAAATAATTCAGTTGTTTACACATTGTCTTTAGCAGTATATTGTACTGCCTGGACGTATTATGGAAGTATTGGAATAGCAGCAAATTCTGGTATAAATTTCCTGCCTATTTATTTAGGGCCAGTAATTGCGGCACCACTTTGGATCATCTTATTAAAAAAGATTATCAGGATTTCTAAGCAACATAAAATTAGCTCTATTGCAGATTTTATATCATTGCGCTATGGTAATCATAGGTTTTTAGGTGCATTGGTTACTATTGTTTGCCTCATGGCAATTGTGCCTTACATATCATTACAGTTAAAGGCGGTTTCTGAGACTTTTCAAATTTTGTCAGACAAGACAAGCTATATTTCAACGTCTGTTTTTGATGACTCTACTTTTTATATAGCCTTGCTACTGGCTGTTTTTGCTACTTTTTTTGGTACACAAACCACTGATGCATCAGAAAAACATAAAGGCATAGTAATGTCTGTAGCTTTTGAATCTATTTTAAAACTCGTTTTCTTTTTGTTTGTTGGTATTTATGTTACTTGCGTTTTGTTTGATGGTACTGAAGATATTTACGGTAAGATGTCTCAAGCCGAAAATTTTAATACTCTAACCACTATTAGCGGGTTTGAAGAAGGCTTCAATTGGTTATATACCATCATGTTGTCCTTTATGGCAATATTTTTATTGCCAAGACAATTTCAAGTTTCAGTAGTTGAGAATGTAAGAGAGAAGCATTTAAAAAATGCAATTTGGATGTTTCCATTGTACTTATTGTTATTTAACATCTTTGTTATTTTCATTGCTTGGGCAGGAAACTTAACTATAGGTAACGCTGAACAAGCGGAATATTACGCCTTGTTGTTGCCATTACAAAACGGAAACACTTTTCTTTCTGTGTTAGTGTTTCTAGGAGGATTTTCTGCGGTAATCTCTATGGTTGTTGTGGCTACTCTGGCATTATCAACTATGGTGAGTAATAACCTGGTAATTCCTTATGGCTTTTTAGATTACTTTATTAAAAGTCATCCCGAACGAAATGCAAAATATATTAAGAATATAAGGCGTATTTCTATTTTTCTAATAATTATTAGTGCTTATGCATTTTACGTAAATTTTTCTTTTGAATTGTCCCTTTATTCCATTGGTTTAATGGCATTTGTGATTATAGCACAATTGGCTCCATCGTTCTTTATTGGTTTATTTTGGAATAGAGGCTCTTCTAGCGCTACAATCATAGGAGTTATTGCAGGTGTTGCAGTAGTTTTTTATACATTGATCCTACCTTTTTCTTTGCATGCCTTAAATGGATCTGATGACTTAGTGCAATATGGCTTGGCTGGTATAGAGTTCTTAAAACCGCACGCCTTATTTGGTATCGATTTTTTAAGTCCACCTGCACATGCTTTTTTCTGGAGTATCTTGGTAAATCTATTTTGTTATATGGCATTTTCGGTTATGCACAAAGGAAACTATAGGGAGCGTAACTATGCTGAGATGTATGTGGACAGTAAGAATTATTCGGATTTACAAGATGGTGCTTTAGTGTGGAAAGGTGAAGCTTATGTTGCTGATATAAAGAAGGTATTGGTAAAGTTTTTAGGCGAAACTAGAACAGAACGTGCTTTAAATCTATTTTTTAGAAAATACGATTTACCCTTGGATACCCAAATGGCAGATGCAAGATTGATAAATTTTTCTGAAAAGCTATTGACAGGAAGTATAGGTAGTGCTTCGGCTAAAATATTAATTGCTAGTGTAGTAAAGGAAGATGAAGTAAGTTTGGTAGAAGTGCTTAAAATTCTTGAAGAATCTAAAGAAACCATTGCCAGAAATAAACTACTCAGGGAAAAGTCTGTCGAACTCACCAAGCTAACAGATCAGCTAAAAGATGCTAATGAAGAGCTTATTGAAAAAGATAGGCAGAAGGATGAATTCTTAGATACCGTTGCGCATGAGTTAAAAACTCCTATAACAGGAATTAGAGCTGCAACAGAGTTGTTAATGGACGATGATGACGATATGCCACAAGAAGTAAAAGCACAGTTCTTAAAGAATATGCTTCAGGATAGTGATCGACTTTCGCGATTAATTCATAATATCTTAGACTTTGAAAAACTGTCAAAAGGGCGTTCAACTCTAAACATCAAAAAGTATAATATTAAAGACACGATTAAGAAAACTATTGATAGTTTAATGCATATCGCAGATAAAAAGCAGGTAGAGATAATTAATTCTAACAATAGTGATTTAAATGCAGAATATGACGAAGACCGTATTGTACAAGTACTGACAAATCTTATTTCTAATGCTATAAAATTTTGTGATGTTAAAAAAGGCAAGATTGTTGTTGATTATAAAATTGATTTAGGATATTTGGAGGTAACTATAAAGGATAATGGTAAAGGTGTGCCAAAGCGCGATTTACCATATGTTTTTGATAAATTTTACCAATCCAAAAATCAAAATATCCAAAAACCAGAAGGCAGCGGTTTAGGTTTAGCTATATGCAAACAAATAATTGAAAAGCACGACGGAAAAATCTGGGTAATAAATAACGAAAAAAGTGGTGCAACCTTTGGTTTTAAGCTACCTTTTAAGTAAATTGTAATCGGTTTTCAAGAATGAAGAAAATTGTAATCGTCGATGACGAACCAAATATTGTAATGACGTTAGAATACACTTTTAAAAAACACAATTTTGAAGTGTATATCGCAAGAGACGGAAGTGAAGCTTTAGAAATCTTGCAAAGTGTTATTCCAGACGTAATTATGTTAGATGTTATGATGCCAAAAGTTGATGGTTATCAAACACTTAAGTTAATTAAAGAAAACGATCAGTTAAAAGATACTAAAGTAGTGTTTTTAACTGCAAAAAATAAAGCTTCAGATATTGAAAAAGGCTTAAAACTTGGAGCAGATAAATATTTAACAAAGCCCTTTTCAGTAAAAAAAATAGTTTCAGAAATTAATGAGCTTTTAGCTTAGAGTTTCACTTTGTTAAACATTGGTTTTGTGTGCAAAAGAACTAAGTTTAATTAAAGTAAAACAAAATGAAACGTCTTCGTATCAATGCTTTAGCGTCTGATATCATAATCAGTATCTACGTTTTAGTAACCTTATATTTCCGTTTTAAATTAGAAAGTGAAACAGCAACAGGTCCATTAGAATCGCTCATTATGGGTGTTTGCTTTGTGGTAATTCTTTGGGCTTTGATAAAGCTGAAAGTATTGAATCCCAATTGGTTTGGTTTGTTTAATTCTAAAAAAGTCAAGCCATGAGTTATCATGAAATTTATCAAGAAAGTATAAACCATCCTGAAGCTTTTTGGAAAAAGCAATCAGAGCAATTAGAATGGTTTAAAGCTCCATCAAAAATACTTGGAAGAGATAAATATGATTATCCGCAATGGTTTCAAGATGGAGAATTAAATCTTAGCTATTTGTGTATAGATAAGCATATAAAAGATGGCTATGGTGAACAAAGTGCCATTATTTATGATTCGCCAGTAACAGATACAAAACAGCACATTTCATTTAATGAATTACATGCAGAAGTTTCTAAACTTGCAGGTGGTTTGCAAGCACTAGGCTTACAAAGAGGTGATACATGCGTTATTTATATGCCAATGATTCCTCAGGCCTTGTATGCTATGTTAGCTTGTGCGCGTTTAGGTGTTATTCATTCTGTGGTTTTTGGTGGTTTTGCACCTCACGAATTAGCAATAAGAATTGACGATTGTAAACCTAAAGCAATCATTACAGCTTCTAATGGCATAGAGATAAAGCGTATAATTCCTTATAAGCCTTTTGTTGATGAGGCAATAACGTTGGCATCTTATAAACCAGAACACGTTATCGTTTTTGATAGGCAACTAGGTGTAGATATACCGCATCAGAAAAGAGATGTTGACTATGTTGAGTTGGTTTCAAAATCAGATGCTATAGAACCTGTAAGAATGGAGTCTAATCATCCTTCTTATATTCTGTATACATCAGGTACAACAGGTAAGCCTAAAGGAATTATCCGAGATACAGGTGGTTATGCTACTGCATTAAAATTCTCTATGAAACATGTATATGGAGTTGAAGAGGGTGATGTGTATTGGGCAGCAAGCGATGTTGGTTGGGTTGTAGGTCATAGCTATATTGTTTATGGACCTCTACTTAATCGAAATACCACTATTTTATTTGAAGGTAAGCCAATTAAAACACCAGATGCATCTACTTTTTGGAGAGTAATAAGTGAGCATAATGTAAAAGTAATGTTTACAGCTCCAACAGCCATAAGAGCTATAAAAAAGGAAGATCCCAATGGGAAATTTATTGAGAAATACGATTTAAGCTCGCTTAAATATCAATTCTTGGCTGGTGAACGTTGCGATGTAGCGACTTTGCGATGGACAGAGCAACATCTTAAAGTTCCGGTAATAGATCATTGGTGGCAAACCGAAAGTGGTTGGCCAATGTTGGCAAATATGGCAGGAGTGGAGTTAATGGAAGTAAAACCAGGCTCTGCATCATTACCAGTTTGTGGATACGACATTCAAATATTAAATGAAGAAGGAAAAGAAGTGGCGGCAGGAGTAGAAGGCTATGTAGCAGTAAAATTACCATTACCACCAGGAACACTTTTGAATCTTTGGGGAAATCCTGAGCGATTTAAAAACGGTTACCTAAACAAGTTTCCAGATTATTATTTTTCTGGTGATGGAGGTTATAAAGATGAAGATGGCTATGTGTTTATTACTGGTCGTGTCGATGATATTATAAACGTAGCTGGTCATCGTTTATCTACCGCAGAGATGGAAGAGATTGTAGCGTCTCATAAATCGGTGGCTGAATGTGCGGTTTTTGGTGTGCATTGCGATATCAAGGGTCAAAAACCTTTGGGACTAATTGTTCTTAAATCTGGAGAACACGCTGAAGAGAGTGAAATTTCTAAAGAAATTATACAAGACGTACGTCAAGAAATAGGTGCTGTAGCAGCTTTTAAAGATGTTTTTGTAGTTAAGCGATTACCAAAAACAAGATCTGGTAAAATTCTTCGTAAATTGTTGAGACATATTTCAGACGATTTAGAATACAACGTACCATCTACAATTGACGATATTGCTATAATACCAGAAATAGAATCAGTTTATAAAAGAAATCAAATAGGAATACATAAAAATATATAATCAATCATGAGTAATTATCATATCAAACACTTTGAAGAGTACTTTCAAGTTTACAGAAAATCAGTAAGAAACCCAGAATCGTTTTGGGAAGAAATTGCCGAAGAACACTTTGTGTGGCGCAAAAAATGGGATAATGTCTTAAGTTGGGACTTTACAAAACCAGAGGTTAAATGGTTTGAAGGCGCAAAACTAAATATTACAGAAAACTGTATCGATAGACATTTGCACACAAGAGGTGATAAAACCGCTATTTTGTTCGAGCCGAATGACCCTAACGAGCCAGCAGAACATATTACCTATAAGCAGTTGCACGAGCGTGTGTGTAAGTTTGCTAACGTGCTCTTGGATAAAGGTATAAAGAAAGGTGATCGCGTTTGTATTTACCTACCTATGATTCCAGAATTGGCAGTTTCTGTATTGGCTTGTGCACGTATTGGGGCTGTGCATTCTGTGGTATTTGCAGGGTTTTCTGCTACTGCACTTTCAACACGTATAAATGATTGTGATGCCAAGATGGTATTAACATCAGATGGGTCTTACAGAGGTGCAAAAACAATAGATTTAAAAGGTATTGTAGACGAAGCTTTAGAGGATTGTCCTGGTGTAGAATCTGTTTTGGTAGCTAAACGTATCAATTCTGAAATAAACATGAAAGAAGGACGTGATGAGTGGTTACAACCATTGCTAGATGAAGCTTATAATGATCTTACAGCTACTGTTATGGATGCTGAGGATCCATTATTCATTTTATATACTTCGGGTTCTACAGGAATGCCAAAAGGAATGTTACACACTACAGGAGGTTACATGGTGTATTCGGCATATACCTTCAAAAATGTATTTCAGTATAGAGAAGAAGACGTCTATTGGTGTACTGCAGATATAGGTTGGATTACTGGTCATAGTTACATTGTTTATGGGCCGTTATGTAATGGTGCTACAACGGTTATGTTTGAAGGTGTGCCAAGTTATCCAGATTTTGGACGTTTTTGGGATATTGTAGAAAAACATAAAATCAATCAATTCTATACAGCACCAACTGCTATTAGAGCTTTAGCTAAACATGGAACAGAGCTTGTAGAAAAATACGATTTATCATCACTCAAAGTTTTGGGCTCTGTAGGTGAGCCGATTAATGAAGAGGCATGGCATTGGTACAATGATAATATAGGTAAAAAGAAAAGTCCTATAGTTGATACTTGGTGGCAAACAGAAACTGGTGGAATTATGATTACACCAATACCATTTTCAACACCAACTAAGCCGACTTATGCAACGTTACCTTTTATAGGTATCCAGCCAGCTTTAATGGATGAAGAAGGTAAAGAAATTAAAGGAAATCAGGTTGATGGTCGCTTGTGTATAAAATTCCCTTGGCCATCTATGGCACGTACTATTTGGGGAAATCATCAACGCTATAAGGATACCTATTTTTCGGCTTTCGAAAACATGTATTTCACAGGTGATGGCGCATTGAGAGATGAAGTGGGTTATTATAGAATTACAGGTAGAGTAGATGATGTAATTATCGTTTCTGGCCATAATTTAGGAACTGCTCCAATAGAAGATGCTATTAACGAACATAATGCTGTGGCAGAAAGTGCTATTGTTGGTTTCCCTCATGATGTTAAAGGTAATGCGCTATATGGCTACATTACATTAAAAGATACAGGTGAAGACAGAAACCATGATAACGTTCGTAAAGAAATTAATCAATTAATTACAGACCGAATTGGGCCAATAGCCAAACTCGATAAAATTCAGTTTACAACAGGATTGCCTAAAACACGTTCTGGTAAAATCATGAGACGTATTTTAAGAAAAATTGCGTCCAATGACACGAGTAACCTTGGTGATACAAGTACATTGTTAAATCCAGAAGTTGTACAAGATATTATGGATAATGTCTTGTAAAAAAGATTAAAGATTAATATCCAAATCCCAGATTCCGAAAAAATAAAAATGTGTGCAACGGAATTTGGGATTTTTCTTTCTGTTTGTTCTGCTTTTGTTAGCTTCTTTTCTAATTTAGCCAAAAAATTAAATTTCTATGCTAAAAGCTGTTTTGTTTGATATGGATGGTGTTATTGTAGACACAGAGCCTTTGCATCGAAAAGCTTATCATCAAATGTTTAACGATGTTAACATTAACGTCGAAGAAGATTTATATGCGTCTTTTACAGGGCAGTCTACCATTAACATTTGCAAGCGTTTAGTGGACCATTTCAATTTGAATGAAACACCAGAGCATTTAGTAAGTTTGAAGCGTAGGCACTATAAAGTATTCTTTGAAAATGATGATTTAGACTTAATAGATGGTGTTTTAGAAAGGATACAAGATTATCATAACAATGGTGTGAAATTGGTTGTGGCTTCCTCAGCTTCAATGCCTGGGATAAAGCAAATTTTTGAACGTTTTGACCTTAATCAATATTTCAGTGCTAAATTTAGTGGTGCAGATTTAAAAAAATCAAAACCACATCCTGAAATCTTTCTAAAAGCAGCAGAATCTACAGGGTTTGATAAATCAGAATGTATTGTTATTGAAGATTCTACAAATGGAATAAAGGCTGCTCATTCTGCAGGAATTTTTTGTATAGGATTTAGGAGTCCGCACTCAAGTCATCAGGATTATACACTTGCTAATAAGGTAATTACAGATTTTACAGAAATTGCATATAAGAAAGCCGTAGATTTTGTTTAGCTATACTTCTTAGTAATATTTTGAACAACTTCAGAAGTCTTTGCTTCTTTATTCATAGATTCTAATATTTTAGGTGGAGACTGCCTAACACTACAATTTATAATACCACAACGCTCACAAGTAACACCTACATGTGGTGACTCAATACTTTTATGATTTAAGAAATTAACTTTGCGTTGAAGTTGTGTGTTTAACTGAATACCTATCGAAATACTACGATAACTGTTTTGTTTAAAAGGGTCTTTGGTAGCAGAAGCTAGTACCAAGTACTTTTTATCCTCAGCCACGTAATCGGAAATTTGAATAGAAAACTCATGTTCAGAATTATTTGTGCTAATAGCTTGCAAAACCTTTATAGAAGCCCATCTTCTGCAATATTGCTCATTAGTTTCTCTTGCTCTGGGTGATTGTTGTTTTTCTAAATGCAACTCTTTGTTAAGTGAAAACTGATTGGTTCCTTTCTTGTGTGAAAATCTTAAAAAGAACAAATTTTTAAGTTTAAATTCTTTAGGAAGCACATTGGTTAATCTTTGATATATACTTTCTGGTGAGGCATTGTACTCTTGTAGCAAGTGCTCAAAATCCTTGGTTTTAAATTGCTTTTTACTGAATAAATCTTTTAGGTTGTTTACAATACTTTCTTTAGGTATAATAAGTGCACCAGCAAAATAAGACGCGTAAAAATTGTTTAAAACCTTGTCGAAATTATCAAATTTTATCCACGAAAACGTGTATAAACGCTCTTTTATATTTAAGTAATTATATGCTAATTCCTTGGCGTAAATAAAAGCACGTTGTGCATCATCTATACTTTTGGTAATAAGAAGTGTTTTTGTTTTAGGAACAAAAATAGAACGCAGATTATCAAGCTCGCTATGCGCTTCTAATTCATCATTATTAATATTGTATCCAAACTCTTCAATAAGAATATCCTCTAATTCTTTTGAAGTAATTTTTTTTGAAAGATCTACTTGATAGGTTTTGGCAAATCTTAATACTTGCTCTTCTAAATCTTCGAAATAATTGTAGTTAGCTTCTTGAAAAGACCTTACAGAGGCTAGGAAAAAATTTTCTCTGCTAAAATTGTAGTTATTAGCAATTTCTATAATAGTACTTATAAATGCTGTTACTTTAACAGGCGCATTAGAAATGATATCTATTAGTGTACTTTCTTGAATGCCAAATAAATCTAATGGAATCTCTTTCAGCAATTTTGATTGTAAAATTTCACCAATAGGAGCAAGATTTTTATCAAGTTTTAATGATACTAATTCATCATATGGCACTTCTAAATGTTCTGATAATGCAGAAATTTTATCTGGTTTAGGATATTTTTTTCCTTTTTCAATTTCGTTGAGATAAGACTTAGACAAACCAGAAAGTTTAGAAAGTCCAAATAGCGAAAGCCCACGATCTGTACGTATTTGCTTTAGTTTTAACCCAAAAATTAATTTGATATAATCTTGTTCCATATTTACAAATATAATACTATTTGCGAATTTAATTTTTTAGCGAAAATAAAAAAATAGCGAACGTTCGCTTGTTTTTTTAAAAAATAGGTTGTAACATTGTTTCATCAAAATCAATAGGTTATGGAAATTACAACATCAAATCAACAAACTGTCAAGTTTAATTTAGCAGTAAAAAATGTTTATCCAGAAATTTTAACGGATGACGCTTTAGTATTTTTAAATGCTTTACACGAAAAATTCAATTCATCTAGATTGGCATTATTAGAACGTAGAGAAAAACAGCAGTCTGTTTTTGATGCAGGTAAGTTTCCATCATTTCCTGTTGAAACTGTAGATATAAGAGAATCAGATTGGACAGCTGCACCAATTCCAGAAGATTTATTAGATAGACGAGTAGAAATTACAGGTCCTGTAGACCGTAAAATGGTAATTAATGCGCTCAATTCTGGTGCTAAGACCTTTATGGCAGATTTTGAGGATAGCAATGCACCAAGTTGGACAAATAATATGGATGGGCAAATCAATCTTAGAGATGCCAACACTAAAACCATAGAACTTGTTGATGAGGTAAGAGGTAAGCATTACACACTTAACGAAGAAACAGCAGTGCTCTTAGTAAGACCAAGAGGTTTACATCTTAATGAACGCCATTTATTAGTTAATAATGAAGAGATGTCAGGTAGTATGGTAGATTTTGGATTGTATGTGTTTCATAACACAAAAACATTGATGGAAAATGGTTCTGCACCATATTTCTATCTGCCAAAATTAGAGCATTATCTAGAGGCACGTTGGTGGAATGCCGTTTTTGAATTCGCACAAGCTTATCTTGGTGTACCACAAGGAACATTCAAAGCAACCTTGCTTATCGAAACAATTACAGCAAGTTTTCAATTAGATGAATTTATTTATGAATTAAAAGACCATATCGTTGGGTTAAACTGTGGTCGTTGGGATTATATCTTTTCATACATTAAAAAGTTTAGAAATCACGATGGTTTTGTGGTGCCAAATAGAGACCAAGTAACTATGACAACGCCTTTTATGGCTGCGTATTCTAATTTGGTAATTCAACGTTGCCATAAAAGAGGCATTCACGCAATGGGCGGAATGGCAGCTCAAATCCCGATTAAAAACAATCCGGAAGCTAATAAAGCTGCACTAGAAAAAGTACGATTAGACAAAGAACGTGAAGCAAAAAATGGTCACGATGGTACTTGGGTAGCGCATCCTGCTTTGGTTGAGGTGGCAATGAAAGAATTTGATAAGTATATGCCAACTCCAAATCAAATCTTCAAAAAACGTGAAGATATTACAGTGACGGAAGCTGATTTGGTAGAGTTGCCACAAGGCACAATTACCGAAGCTGGCGTTAGAAAAAACATCAACGTTGGTATACTGTATATGGAAGCTTGGTTGCGAGGTTATGGTGCAGTTGCGCTGTACAATTTAATGGAAGATGCAGCCACAGCAGAAATATCTAGAACCCAAGTATGGCAATGGTTGAAGAACGAAGCGTTTTTAGAAGATGGACGTCAATTTACCAAAGCCTTATTTGATGAAATTTTTGATGATGAAGTTGAAAAAATCATAAGAGAAGTAGGCGAGGGCAAAATAAAAGAAACAAAGTTCTGTGACGCCATCAACCTTTTCAAAAAATTGGTAACACAAGAAAAGTTTGAAGAATTTTTAACGCTTTCGGCATATCAACAATTATAAATAATAAAATAAAAAGAAATCCCGCTAATGCGGCAACATTAAACGGGATCTATATTAAATCTAAAGTATCATTAATACATTTCAAAATTATGAAAAATTTACCACAATCTAATTATGCTTCTGCTTTACAGACTGTAAAAGATTTAAAAACAAAATTTGGTAACAATTGGGCAGCAATTAATCCAGAAAATGCTGCAAGAATGGCAACTCAAAATCGTTTTAAAACAGGTTTGGATATTGCAAAATATACAGCAGCCATAATGCGTCAAGATATGGCGGATTATGATGCAGATTCTTCAAACTATACACAATCATTAGGTTGCTGGCACGGTTTTGTGGCGCAACAAAAAATGATTGCAGTAAAGAAACACCACAAAACAACAAGTAAACGTTACTTATACTTATCTGGTTGGATGGTTGCGGCATTACGTTCAGAATTTGGACCATTACCAGATCAATCTATGCACGAAAAAACGGCTGTACCTGCTTTAATTGCTGAGATTTACGATTTCTTACGTCAAGCAGATGCTATTGAACTTAATGATTTATTCAGAAGACAAGCCAATGGAGAAGATGTTCAAAACGAGATTGATAATTTTGAAACACATATTGTACCAATCATAGCAGATATCGATGCTGGTTTTGGTAATGAGGAAGCGACGTATTTATTGGCGAAAAAGATGATTCAAGCTGGTGCTTGTGCTATTCAGATTGAAAACCAGGTTTCTGATGCTAAACAATGTGGTCACCAAGATGGAAAGGTAACCGTTCCGCACGAAGATTTTATAGCTAAATTAAATGCAGTACGTTATGCATTTTTAGAGTTAGGTGTAGAGGATGGTGTTATTGTCGCTCGTACAGATTCTGAAGGTGCAGGATTAACACAAAAACTGCCTGTAAGTAAAGAGCCAGGTGATTTGGCGTCAAAATATTTAGCATTTGTAGATGCTGAAGAAGTGACTATGGATGATGTAAAAGAAGATGAAGTATTATTGAAGCGAGATGGTAAACTCGTAAGACCAATAAGATTACCAAATGGGTTGTATAAATTTAAAGATGGTTCTAACATCGATAGAGTAGTGCTAGATTGTATTACGAGTCTACAAAATGGTGCAGATTTGTTATGGATTGAAACTCCAACACCAAACGTAAAGCAAATTGCACATATGGTAAATCGCGTACGTGAAGTGGTGCCAAATGCTAAGTTGGTGTATAATAATTCTCCATCATTTAATTGGACTTTAAATTTCCGTAATCAAGTCTTTGAGGAAATGCTTGCTGAAGGAGAAAATATGACCGCTTATGATAGAAATAACCTAATGAGCGCAGAGTATGACGGTACAGAATTATGTCACAGAGCAGATCAGAAGATTAAAACGTTCCAAATAGATGGTGCTAGAGAAGCTGGTATATTCCACCATTTAATTACGTTGCCAACATATCACACCACAGCATTACATATGAATGATTTAACCGAAGGCTACTTTGGTAATGAGGGTATGCTTGCATATGTAAGAGATGTGCAGCGTCAAGAAATTAGAAAAGGTGTGTCTTGCGTAAAACACCAAAGAATGGCAGGTTCTGACCTTGGTGATGACCACAAAACATTCTTTGCTGGTGATAAAGCCTTAAAAGCAGGTGGCGAAAAGAATACTTCAAATCAGTTTGAGGCAAAAGGAAATGAAATTAAAGAAAAAAAGAAATTAAGCGTAGTAGCTTAATGATATGGCCATATAGTTAATTTGACAATAATCGGTTGTTTATTAATTTAGTTAGGAGAAAACACATCCAATTTTGGATGTGTTTTTTTGTTTTAACATTTTGATGGTTAGCGATTTAATTTACATTTTGACGTTTATTTTTTTAATGCGCTGTATTTAAACAAGTAATATTACACTTTGTCTAAATTTTTCAATTACTGTTTAAATTTTAATTTCTTTTGATAAGCTATTAATTACCCCAAACAATTATAAACTTTGCGATTTAAATTACTCTATATATTGTTGTTTGTACTCTCTGGTACAGGTCTTTATGCCCATGGTGATTTGCACAAGAGGATTGTAAAAGTCACTGAAGAAATAAAACAATACCCAGATAGTGCTTATCTATATTTCAAAAGAGGTGAGCTTTACTACCAGCATAATAATTTTACCAATAGTCTAAGCGATTTTAAGTACTCAAAGAAACTAGGTTTAGATAGTTTTGAACAGAATCACTTAATAGCTAAAAGTTATTATCATCTTCATAAATACAGTAACTGTAGAAGAATTATTAAAAAAATATTAAAAGACGATAGTGATAATATTCATGCACTGAAGTTACTTGCAGATATATCCTTTAAAAAGAAAAAGTATGAGAAATCTGCACAATTATACAATGAAGTAGTACAGAAATCTAATGTCGTTCTTCCCGAATATTATTTATACGCTTCAAAAGCTTGGTATGCAATAGATACTGAGCAAGGTAAGCAACGTTCACAAAAAATATTAATTCAAGGAATAGAGGATTTGGGTGATATCATTGTTCTTTACAATAAACTTATTTCAAATTATATAGATATGCAAGATTTTGATTCTGCTGCAAAGTTTCAAACTAAAGTTATTGAAATAAGTAACAGAAAAGAACGCGCATATTTAAAACTTGCTAATATTCAGATTGAACAGCAAAAATTTAAAGAAGCAAGATTTTGTATAGCTAGGGCTGAAGAGAGCTATAGGAAACTTCCATATAGATTAAGAAATACAAAATTCATGAAGGAATTTTATTCAGAATTACAATCAAAAAGAAACGAGCTTGAGAAAATAGAAAAAATATGAGAAGAAATTACACACTTTTACTTTTACTATTTATTGGTTTGTCTTCGTTTGGACAAACATTAGATAGATTGCCATATCTTCAAAAAGGAACTGAAACAAGTGTTACTATTAAATGGCGAACTGATGTAAATGATACATCGGTTGTAGAATATAGTACTGATGCAACCTTTGCATCTTATTCTACTTATAGTGATGCTACATTAAAAACAGATCATGAGGTTGATATAAGTGGTCTCACTGCAGGAACTGTGTATTACTACAGGTTGGGTACAGGTGGTAGTCTTTTATCTAATAGTAATGATATATATTTTAAAACGCATCCTACAGTTGGTACTGTAGATCCTTATACTTTTTGGATACTTGGAGGTATAGGAAAAACTTACTTTAATCCGACAAACACAGGTGCTGTTAGAGATGCATACCATTCATACGTGGGAAATAATGTAACAGATGGAATTATTTTAACAGGCGATAATGCTGATTCTCATGGTACAGATGTTCAATATCAGAACCATCTATTCAGCTTTTTTTATGAAAAGTTACAGAACTCCATTTTATGGTCTACAATTGGTAATATTGATGGGCAGTATGTTGGTTCTACTAATCCTGAAGGAGCTTATTATAATATTTTTACTTTTCCAACAGCTGGTGAATCTGGTGGTTTAGCATCGGGAACGGAATCTTATTATTCATTCGATTATGGTAATATTCACTTTATAGTTTTAAACTCATTTGGTGAAGACAGATCTGTTGGTGGTGCTATGTATAATTGGGCATTAAATGATATTCAAAATACAACACAGCAATGGGTTATTGGTGTTTGGCATCATCCGCCATATTCAAAAGGTTGGCATCCTTCCGAAGGTTTTGATAGAAATGGTAATCCTGCTGAAATAGAACTTATTGAAATGCGTGAGAACGTTATACCAATGTTAGAAGCAAATGGTATAGATTTGATTATTGCAGGACATAGTGAATCTTATGAAAGATCTTATTTTATTAACGGTCATTATGGCGAGTCAGCTTCTTTTGACGCTAGAATAAATACTATTGGTCCAAACGGTGATGGAGATGGTAAACCCAATGGTGATGGTGCATATAGTAAATCTTCAATCGGTGATAATGCAGGTATAGGAACTGTTTACTCTGTAAATGCCACAGCCTCTCGTCGTGCTAGTGGAGATTTAGATCATAACGCAATGTATTACTCTGTAAGAAATTATGGATCAGGTATTTTAGAAGTCAATGGAAATAATCTAACAATGAAATATCTAAGAGATACAGGTGTTGTTGAGGATACTTTCACTATTCATAAAGGTCCAGATTATGTATACGATAATGGTTGGCAAGATGGTAATAATCCTAATGGTGTAGCAACAGCATCTGATGATTTGATTGTCGTTGCAGGTGATGCTAATATAACAGCTAATACTACTTTTAATACAGTAGTTGTTAATCCTGATGGTAATTTAATCGTTGACTCTGGTATTAGTTTAACTGCAAAAAGTATTGTTTTAGAATCAGATTCAGATGCTTATTCTAGTTTGCTTCCTTCGTCTACAAGCACTGTGAGTGGTAGGACTAGATATGAGAGATATGTTAATCAAATTGGTTCTTCTTCTGGTGGCGGAAATGATTTAGTATCGTCTCCAGTGACTGATGGTACCATGGAAGCTTTTAGTGATTTTGCTGATTGGAATAAAAACATAGCTGCATCTAATAATTTAAGAGCATTTGCTCCTTTTAACAACGTATCTGGTAATTATGAAAACTATGATATTGTTGTAAATGAAACCACACCTCTTGAAGCTGGTAAAGGTTATCGAGGAGCAACAATAGATGGTAGTCCTGTTGTATTTACAGGAGCAGTTAGTGTAGGTGATGTTTCTACTACAATTTCAGCTGGTTCTGCTAGTTCATGGAATTTGGTAGGTAATCCGTATACAAGTTACCTAGATGCTCAGGCATTTATTAGCGAAAATGGATCTTCTGGTAATGATGTGTTAGATTCAAACTACAATGCTGTTTATGGTTATAATGCTGGTACCGATGGTTCTGGGATATGGACAATTATAAATAATGTTCAGAATGTTGGTAAAAATATTGCACCAGGACAAGGGTTTTTCGTGTTCTCAAATGGTACTGGCGGTTCGGATAACTTATCATTTACATCTTCGATGCGAACTACGATTGGTAATGATGATTTTATTTTGGGTAGAAACAGTAGTTCAATCTCTCACCTGAGTTTAAGAATTGAAAATGCTGCTAATAATTACGATACGGACTTCTACTTTTCAGAGAATTGTTCATCTGGTTTAGATATAGGTTATGATGCAGGATCTCTAGATGCAAGTGATGCTAATTTCTCATTATATTCTCATTTAGTTGCTGATAATGTTGGAGTAGACCTAGCCATCCAATGTTTGTCTTTTGAAGATGTGGAAAGTGTTGTGGTGCCATTAGGAATCAATGCTTCAAATGGTGATAATATAAATGTTAATATTCATGAAAGTGATTTGTCTGAGGACATTAATGTTTATCTGGAAGATAATTTAGAAAACACTTTCACCCTGTTAAATACAAATAGCTATAGCTTTACAGCAATTGAAGATTTACAAGGTACTGGTAGATTTTTCTTGCATTTTTCACCTTCTACATTGTCTAATGATTCAAATAATATCAGTGGATTAGAGATTTTTACAAGTAGTAATCCAGATGTATTGAATGTTAATGGTAAGTTGAATGGTTCTGCGCAATTGAATCTTTACGACGTTCAAGGTAGATTGGTGCTAACACGTACATTAGAAAACGGAAGTACAGTAAACTCAATAAATGTTGAAGCGCTACAATCTGGTGTATATATCGTAAAGCTTAATGTTTTAGGTGCGATAAGAACAGAAAAAGTAATTATAAACTAATAGTACTTAATCAGCCAAGAAATTTAAACACATTCAATTTTGAATGTGTTTTTTTGTTTGTAAAATATTGGTTACAAAAGCCCAATACGTCTAGGAATCCTTTCCAAATCACTCAAGGTAATTTTAGAGTTTGATTTTAACTTAAAAACTAACTTTAAAAAAAGTAATGCAGTTATGTAGGCATCACCAGAGGCTGTATGTCTATCATGAAGCGGTATATTAAATCGGTTAGATAATTCATCTAGACCAAAATGAGTTTTGCTAGTGTCTAGTTTTGTTTTTTGAAAGATCTGCCCTGTATCCAAAACTCGATTCTTTAGTTTTGGTAATCCTAATCTTGTAAGAGCTGTATTGATCATGGCAACATCGAATGCAGCATGATGAGCCACTAAAACCGCGTTTTTAATATATTCTAAGAAATGCTCTATTGCTTCAGGCTCTTCATGCTTAATAAGTTTTCCTTCTTTTAATAGACCATGTATTTTTACAGTATCAGCATTAAATGTTTCTTGTTTGATATACAATTCTAATTGGTCTGATACTTTAATTTTTAATCCCTCTATAGCTATACAGCCTATTGATAAAATTCTATCAGTTTTAGTATTCAATCCTGTAGTTTCAGTATCAAAAACTACAAATCGTATGTGTTCAATATTTTGCTTTTGTGTTCTTGAAAAGCAACTTTTGTAATTCTCCCAAAATTCAGGGTAAGATTTCCGTTTAAACCAATTCATTTTAAAGTAATTGAGAAAGTTTAAAGCGCATTTTTATAAGTTCTTGTACATCCTTTACAGCTTTAAAAGTACGTTTTAATTGTAGACGATTGCCTTTGTCTAGGGATTCTAAATCTATAAACCTACCAGAATCATTATGTCTTAGACCTTGTTCTGTTCTAAAGGTTAAAAGGTTTTTATAAGCTTCTATACAAAACAAATAGGTGTCTTTGTTTTGTGGTTCTAATTCTACGAGTTTTTCAAAGCGTTCTATAGTGTTATTTACAGCTTTTATATTGTGGGAAAGAATTAATAATCTTGCTGCATCTACCAGAGGCATCATAGCACGAGCTTTTATATCAAACTGGTCTTTATGTTCGCCATCGTCTTCTACTAGGAACTGTCTAAAAAAGCTTAATGGTGGTGGATTTTGCAACGCATTTCTTCCTAAATAAGTTAAAAAGATGTCATAACTATCAATACTCTTAAAGATGCTTTCAGACAATTGATTCACAAGTTCTAAATCGCCATAAACATGTTCGTAATCAAAGAAAATAGTGCAGAGCATAAGGTTGTCTTGGTCTGGTGTGGTAATCCAACTATTGAATTGTTGAGACCATTCTGAAACCGATTTGCACCATTTAGGATTATTAGCCATCATCTTTGCTGGACACAATTCAAAACCTACTATTTCTAAATCTTTATTTATATAATCTGATAGTTTTAAAAAGTATGACTGCGTACTATTATGCTTTTCTTCATCAACATCTTCAAAAACTAATGCATTATCCTGATCTGTCATTAATAATTGTTCTTGCCGACCTTGACTACCAATTGCTAACCATGCAAATTCTGTTGGTGGTTTTTTATCCATTTTAGCAATAGAAAACTCAATGATTCTTTGCGTTATAGTATCGTTTATAGCAGATACTAATCTTGAAATAAAATCTATAGGAATATCTTGTTCTAAATAACGTGTTAATAGTTTTTCTGTACGTCGTCTTATATCTTTAAGTTGTGCCGCAGAACGGCTTCTTTTAATTTCTTTGATTAGTGCTGAAGCATTATTCTCTCTGAGAACAATTATGTCATGTTCAGAAAGTATTCCGGTTAACTCTGAATCGTTTGTGCCATCTTTGGTAATACATAAGTGTGTAATCTTATGTTTTAACATGGCAATTTGGGCTTCGGCAACAGTAATGGTTTCAGGATAAGTAATAACAGGTGAAGACATTATACTAGAAACCGAATCTTCTATAGAATGTTTGCCTGTTGCAATTTTTGTTCTTAAATCTTTGTCTGTAATAATCCCAATAGGTTTATTTTCTTTTGTAATTACAATAGAACCTACATGCTTTTCGGTCATGATGCTTGCAGCTTCATTTATTTTGGTGTCAATGCCACAAGTAATAGGATTTTTAGAATAGTCTGCCGTTTGTAAATAAGTATATTCAGTTGAGCTTTGTAGTGATTTTACAAAATCGTCATCATTAGGATTTTTTCCTCTTGTGTTAGAGACAAAACTTGCCATTAAAAACTGGCTTGCATCAACATTAGCTGTAATATAAGCTTCCAAATTTTCAAGAGAGATACTGTAAACAATACTTTCTTCTATTGCTCTTGCGTTGAGTTTATACTCTCCTTTGCGAAGTAGGGCACGAAGACCAAAAATATCGCCTTCGTCGCATTTGTCTACAAGATTATTATTTGCTCTAAATAGACCTATTGCACCATCTCGCACAACATAAAAATGATTAACAACAGGCTGTCCAATCTCAAAAAGAAACTGATTGTTTTCTAAATAAATTACATCAACTGATTTTGAAACAGATAGAAGCTGATCTTTTGTCAATAAATTGAATGGTGGAAAACCCTTTAAGTAATCGTATATACGCTCTGCAATGGTATTCATGTAAGCAATTTAACTAAAAAATGACCTATCATATATGAGAAAGGTCATTTTTGTTGCTAAAATGCTATAGATTTTTATCCTTCAAAATCAAAATCTTCTCCACCACCTTCACCACGTCCACCACGTTCGCGTTTCTTTTGTTGGTTGAAACGATATGTGAATGCTAAATTAAATGAACGTACGCGCCATTGAAACTCACTATAATTAGTAAAGGTATCTGTAAAGTTATCACTTCTACGCTTACGAGAGTTAAAAACATCTCTTACGTTAAAGGCTATAGATGCCTTATCATTAAATAAGTCTTTACTAAATGCCAAGTCAGTAGAAAATATACCTTGATTTTTGCTCTGAGCCGTTTCACTTGGTCCTCTGTAGAATAAGCGTGTTTGCCAGTCTATATTGCCTGGTAATGTGTATTTGTTGTTTAAGCGCACAAACCAACTAAGGTTATCCGCGTCAAAGTTTTGTCCTTCAAAATCACCTCTAGTGCTTGAGTTGAATAAGTTGAAATTACCATTAAGATTCCACTTTTTTGTTGGTCTGTATGTTAAAGTAAATTCTAAACCAAAACGATCGTTAGTAGCAAGATTTATTGGTGTTCGTCTTATGACTGGTACAAGATCAAAATCTTCATTTAATTGCTCAAAATCAGGATCGTTAACATTTACTGTCTGGTTGGTTTCAAAAATGTAGAAATTATCGGTTTCTAGAGCTACAAAGTTAAATGCATCTTTAGCACGTTGGAAATAGATAGAACTTGTTAATGATAATTTACCGAACTTCTTAAAATAACCGATATCAAAAGCATCTGACGTACTTGGGTCTAAATCGGGATTTCCTTGGAATAGGTTAGTAGCACTACTTCTCGAAGGAAATGGGTTAATAAATCTAGATCGTGGTCGTCTTATACGTCTGTTGTAGCCTAAAGTAATATTTTCATCTTCGGATAACTCAAATGCCAGATTTACAGTTGGGAATAATTGATGGTAATCCTTTTTATCAAAGTCTCCACTAGTAACTTGGTCTATTGTTATTCTGGTGCCTTCGTAACGTAATCCTAATAGATAAGAGAATTTTTCGCCTATTTTATTACCGTATTGCGTGTAGAATGCATTAACGTATTGTTTAAAGTTAAGCGAATTACTCAAGTTGGTGTTTACCTGAAATGTTTCTCCATCATCAAAACTAGATTCAACTAAGTAATCTGTGAACAAGTCGAAAAACTCACCACGATACCCTAATTCTAACTGACCAGTTTCATTAATTGGTTGCACATAGTCGGCTTGTAATAGTATACGGTCTTGGTTTTCATCGGTTTCTACAAACTCTACATCAAAGCCATTTTGGTTTATGATAGACTGTTCTAACTCTCTACTGTCTTCGTATTGAAAATCGAAAGTTAACTTATGTTGGCTGTCACCATTAAACTGTTTGTCATAGCTGAGAGCATACTGTACTGTTTTATCGTCTTCAAATTCTGGATCCTTACGAATGGTTGTATTAAGTAAAGTATTATTTGCGTCAAACTCTCTGGTAACATTAAATGTATTGCGCTCATTATCGCTATCTCTGTAAACCAAAGAAGCTGTAATAGAACTTGTTTCATTAATATACCATTCTACACCTGTATTAGTACTGTAACCCTTACGTATACGATCGAAATCTCTGTCTTCCGTTAAGAATGTACTAGGCTCATCATCGTTAAAGTACTCTGTTTCATTTGTAGCATTACCTGGCGATTCTCTGTAATCGTAGCTTGTTGTGTTGAATATATTTACATCACCAGTTCTGTAGTTTATGTTTCCAGATACACCTGCTTGCCAAGGATAACCACCATTAACTGTAATGGCACCATTTAGCCCTTCGAGTTTACTACGTCTTAAAATTATGTTTAGAATACCAGCTGAGCCTTCAGCATCATATCTAGCAGATGGTGAGGTAATTACTTCTACGCGCTCTATAGATTCTGCTGGCAATTGTCTAAGAGCATCTGTTGAGTTTAGACCTACTAAACCAGAAGGTTTTCCGTTAATGAGAATTCTAACATCATCATTTCCTCTAAGTGATACAGCACCTTCTACATCTACAGAAACAGAAGGTACATTGTCTAACACATCACTAACGGTTCCGCCTCTTACGGTTAAATCCTTACCTACATTATAGATTTTTTTATCGAGCTTGATTTCTACTGTGGTTCTTTCAGCTACGACGGTAACTTCATCTAAAGAAGCTACATCAAGAGCTAAACTTACAGTGCCCAGATCAATAGAATTTGTTAGTGTTTTGTTTAAATATTCTTTTGTTACATAAGAAATATATTCTACATATATATTGTATGAGCCAGAGGCAACTTCTATACTGAATTTTCCATCAATGTCAGTAATACCTCCAGTTACAACTTTATTGTCAGTAGTAGTTTTTAGAGTTATTGTGGCGTATTCGAGCGGAATGTTTGTGCCTTCTTCGACTACTTTACCCTCAATTTTTATATCCTTTTGAGCGAAAGATAATGAGAGGTTAAACAATAAGATTAGGAATAGAGGTAAATTTATTTTCATCACAAGTGGTTAGTTGTTTTGCTTTTTTAGATGAGCAAAATTACTTTTACTTGCGGTGCATTTGGTTAATCTTATGTTAAAGGAAAATACGGATTTTCAATTTTAGAATAGATATTGACTATTGGTCTTTGTCTTTCTTTTTCTTCTTGCGTTTTTTCTTCTTCTTCTTCTTCTTCTTTTTGACCTCACTTTCGTCAAAGTCGCCTTTAATCATATCTTTAATTTTGGTCATATCATTTTCTGATATTAACTCTTCTAAGTCCTTAAAGTGAGATTCATCTAATTTTTTTATGGCTTGTTCTCTGTCAAAAATGCGTTCGTACTTTACTTTTAAAACTTCCTTTTTTGCCTCGAAGTAAGAATTAAGATATTGTTTAATAATTTCTTTTTGAAAATCGTCAGCCTCTAGTGTTGTCAAGAAGTTTGCAATATATTCGTCTTTACGTTCTTCTAACTTTTGTTCGTATTTTGCTATTTCTTCTTTTGATGGTTCTCTGTTTATTATGGGATTTCCCATTCGATCTCTACGAGTTTGAGCGTTTAAGCTAAATCCTAGGAGTAATGCTAAAGCTAATAATGTTATTTTTTTCATGATTATAAAACTATATAATATCTAGTATTAATTCTTTTGGTCTGCCAATTACGGCTTTTTTACCATTAACAACGATAGGTCTTTCTATTAGTTTGGGATGCTCAATCATAGCGTTAATGATTTGCTTGTCTGATAATTTTTTGCTTTTATAGTCTGATTTCCAAATAGCTTCATTTTTTCTAATCAGATCAATTGGTTTTATGCCTAATTTTGAGATAATTGCCGTGAGGTCTTCCTCATTTAATAAATCTTCAAGGTATTTTACAACTTCAAAGGTTTTGCCGGATTCTTCCAGTAAAGTTAGACCCTCTCTAGATTTTCTGCATCTTGGATTATGGTAAATTGTTATCATACTATTTTATTGTTCAATTTTTATGCCAATAGTTTTTTGAAACTATTACTCATCACTTTTCTGTCCCATCATCATAAGGTATGCCTTTAAAAATGGTTCTAAATCACCATCCATTACAGCATCTACATTACCGGTTTCGTGTGCTGTACGCACATCTTTAACTAATTTGTAAGGGTGCATAACATAGTTTCTAATCTGACTTCCCCATTCAATCTTCATTTTACTAGCTTCAATATCTTCGCGTTGTGCCATTTGTTTTTGAAGTTCTATTTCATACAGCTGAGATTTAAGCATTTGCATTGCTCTGGCCCTATTATCATGCTGTGAGCGTGTTTCTGAACATTGAATTTGTATACCAGTAGGCTTATGTAATAGTTGAACTTTTGTCTCAACTTTATTCACATTTTGCCCACCAGCTCCACTAGATCGTGCTGTTGTTATCTCTATATCTGCCGGATTTATTTCTATTTCTATGGAATCATCAACCAGTGGATATACATATACTGATGCAAAACTTGTATGACGTTTTGCATTACTGTCAAAAGGTGAAATCCTTACCAAACGATGTACACCGTTTTCACCTTTCAACCACCCAAAAGCATAATCGCCTTCAATTTCTAATGTTACTGTTTTAATACCAGCAACATCACCTTCTTGATGATTGAGCTCTTTAACTTTAAAACCACTTTTTTCAGCATACATTAAGTACATACGCATAAGCATACTTGCCCAATCACAAGATTCTGTACCACCAGCGCCAGCGGTTATTTGTAAAACAGCACTTAAACTATCACCTTCTTCAGAAAGCATATTTTTGAACTCAAGTTTTTCAATAGCTTTAACAGCTTTTCCAAATCGATTTTCTACATCCTCCAAAGAGGCTTCCTCTTCTTTATAGAATTCGTAAATGACTTCTAAATCTTCAAAAAGTGTGTTGGCAGCATTAAAATCATTTACCCAACTTTTCTTTTCTCTTATAGATTGCATAACCTGTTCGGCTTTTTTTGAATCGTTCCAAAAGTTAGGGTCAAAGGTTTGTTCTTCTTCGTTGGCAATTTCTATGAGCTTAGTATCTAAGTCAAAGATACTGTCTAAGTATGTCTAGACGGGAATTAAGATCTTTAATTTGATCTGATGTTATCATAAATTTAGGTGTTTCTGCAAATATAATAGCCATACATAAAGTGCCATAATTTTTGAAATGCTTTTTTATGTGGAAATAAAAAAACCGCCTAAATATTGATTTAGACGGTTTGTATTTTATTATTGGTAACAATAATTGATTACCACCACCAACAGTAGTGTGTTGGAGGCTCGTATTCACAAAGTTCGCCACCCTGTGTACTAGTTCCACTAACTACTTCAACAACACCACGCTTGTAGCCAGGTCCTATGTTTAAGTAACAGTTAGTTTTAAACTTAGTGTAATAACAGTTACCTACGTAAACATAAATCCACTTACCGAAAGTACCATCATGGTTAGCACCACTAACAGCCATTTCATCATCCTGACCTACAACATCGTCAAATATTTTAACAGCATAACAAGTGTTTTCGTAACGTTGGTATAATCTTACTCTATAATCGTTATGCCAATCCCACTTAAATGTTATTTGGTTTACTTTACCTACACAATCGTTACATTCAGGCTCAGGTAAATCTTTTGAGATTAATAACGCTTGTACATTATCATAATCTTCAGGTATTAAAAGTAATCCTACTTTTTCACCACATCCTGGTGTATATCCTTCACCATTTGCCACTGCAGCATCATAAATTTCTTCTCCTAATGCACCGTCAATTTCTTCATTCCACTGAAGAACAGGGTTTGTTAAGTAATTAGGGAAATCATTTACGAAAGGTCCTTCAATAAGTCTCCACATTGCATATTGCACATGACCATAAGTATATTGTGATCCAGCACTAATGTCAATATTGTTTAAAATCCAGTTAACTTTGTCAAAGTTTTGAGGATTTGTATAAACGTCTCCGAAAGAACCACCAGGTAAAATAGCTGTATCATACGTAGATACTACTGTGAAATCTAAGAAATCATCAGTTGCTCTCAGTGTTGGTTCTCTATCAGAACAGTAAGCCGATATGATATCAGCACCATCTATTGAAATATCAAAGTAACCATTTGTTCCTGGCTTACTTATAACTTCAATGTTTACAGTTGCATCATAACCAGTGTCAAGTAAATCTGGAGTACAATCTGTATTATTGTTACCGCCATAGTTGCTTCCATAGCTTTCACCGCTTATTGTGAAGCTTTCAGATGGAGATACAAGGTCTTCACTTCTTTCGTTGAACATTAATTCCTTGTCTTCTTCACCGTCAGATACAACCATGCCCTTTTCATCGAATCTTAAGGGGTCTTGTTGTTGATTTTCAGTTTCTTGTGTGCTCTCGTTTTGACATGAGGCAAAAACTACAAGGGCCACAAGCAATACTAATTTAGTAATGTGTTTCATAATTATTAATTAGGTTAATAGCATTATTTGTGTAAAAATATTTGTTAAAAATGTTAACACATTAAAAAGTTGATAAAGTTGAAGATTTATTAGTTGAATAGTTAAACTTCAATTTTTATCGATAAAAACAATTTTTCAGATAACTGAATAAGTATTCCATTTATCGAAGAAAATTTTATCTGGTTTATAATTATTTACTTTTGGGCAACTTTTTAAATGCCATCCATCGTTTACACTTAAGTTGTTATTAAATGTGCAATGATTATTAGTAGCTCCAAATACTTTTAGATGAAAAAGAAACGTAACACTTTTTCTGTTTTGATACCAGATGGTGAAGCCACATTGATTTATAATGTAGTGTATAGTTTTTCTTTGATGAAAAACGTAAAGATATATGTGCTTTCTTCTCACACAAATAGATTTTTTGATCTATCAACTAATAATAGTTGTTGTCTTAAGTACTCAAGGTATATTGAAAAGTATTTTTACGATCCAATTACTACAGATTCTAAATGGTTAAATAGAATTGATGACATTGTTCTAAACAATAATATAGATTGTATAATACCAGTCCTAGATAAAACAACGAAGCGAATAGTTGAAAATGAACACTTGTTGAAGAGTAGAGGTAAACTCTGTACATTGCCAGAATTATCATTTTTAAGATTAGCAATGGATAAAGGTTTATTGTATAAGCATCTAAAATCAAATAATATCCCTTGTCCTAATAGTGAGTTAATATCTGCTGAGACTACAAATTATCATTCTAAACTAAGTTTCCCATTTATAGTAAAGCCTACAACAGATACACAAGGTGGTTCAGGTGTTTTTCTCTTAAAAAATCAAAAAGAGTTTATTGATTACCTTAAGTTGCCCAAAAAAAACCACGAAATTTTACTCCAAGATTTTATTGAAGGCTTTGATGTAACTTGTAATGTATTTTGCGAAAAGGGCAAATTACTAGCTTATACCATGCAAAAAGCAGCTTTAGTAAAAAGCGTTAAAGTTACACCTCAAACTGAATTTATTTTTTTTAATGATGACAGTCTATTAGAATTAATGAAAGATTTAATGTTATCCCTAAATTGGTCTGGTGTTGCGAATATTGATTTTAGGTTTGATAAAATAGAAAAGACCTACAAAGTGATTGAGATTAACCCTAGGTTTTGGTTTAACACAGAAGCCTCTGCAATGATGAATGTAAATTTTCCTTACATATTGTGTTTGTCTTCAATGCAAAGAAAAATTAATTTTAAACCTGTAGAAAATAAAAGCTTTGTTAATGTAGATGGGCTATTAAATCGGATACTAATTAATCCTTTATTAATTTTCAAAATCAAGTTTATCTTTAATAATACTCCGATTAAATTTTTATTAAAAGATCCATTGGTCGTCTGGTGTAAGTTTATATGGATAATTAACAACGTCATATCTTCAAAAATTCTTAAAAAGAAAATGTCTTAGAATATTATCTTTACAACAGATAAATAAGTTTATGATAATAGATTTAAGAAGCGACACAGTTACAAAGCCAACAAAGGAAATGCTAGATGTTATGATGTCTGCCAAAGTTGGTGATGATGTTTATAAAGAAGATCCTTCAGTAAATGCACTTGAAAACAGACTAGCAGAAATGTTTGGAATGGACGAAGCTTTGTTTTTTCCAACAGGTACAATGGCAAATCAAACAGCACTAAAGTTACACACTAATCCTGGTGATCAAGTTATTTGTGATAAGTACGCACATATTTATAATTATGAAGGTGGAGGTGCATCATTTAATAGTGGTATATCATGCAAATTAATAGATGGTCATAGAGGATTGTTTACTGCGGAACAAGCAGAAGCTACTATAAATCCTCCAGATTTTTATCATAGTCCATTAACCTCTTTAATTGAGATTGAAAATACTACAAACAAAGGTGGTGGTGCATGTTGGGATTATGAAGAACTAAAAAAGATTAGGCAAGTTGCTGTTAAGCATAAATTAGGTTATCATTTAGATGGAGCAAGACTGTGGAATGCTCTGGTTGCCAAACAAGAAAGTGCTAAGCAATATGGAGAATTATTCGATACTATATCTGTTTGTTTAAGTAAAGGCTTAGGCTGTCCAATAGGATCTGTGCTCATAGGAAAAAACGAGCTTATGAAAGGCGCACTTCGTATAAGAAAAATTCTAGGTGGTGGAATGCGTCAAGTAGGATATTTAGCTGCAGCAGGTTTATATGCTTTAGATAATCATATTGAACGTCTTGAGGAAGATCATCAAAAAGCTAAAGAAATAGGTGAAGTTCTGTCTGGATTACCTTTTATCAAAAAAGTAGAACCTATAGAAACTAATATTGTCATTTTTGAAGTAAATGATACAATTAGTGAGGAGGATTTTCTTAACCGATTAAAAGAAAAAAATATACATATTATTGGTATGGGTAGTAACAAGTTACGCATGGTAACGCATTTAGATTACACCAACAATATGCATGAAGTAGTGTTAAAAACGCTTAAGAGTTTATAAAACTATTTAAACATATCCATACCAGGTATGTTTGGCATGCCTTCTTTAGCAACTGCAGCGATTTCGGTTTCGTTTACATTTGTTGCATTTTCAATGGCTTTATTTAGGGTTAGGATAAGATAATCTTCAAGCATTTCTTTATCTTGAAGTAACTCATCATCAATTGAAATAGACTTAATTGTTCTATTTGCAGTAATTGTTACTTTCAACTTGTTATCACTACTGGTTTCGTCAATTAAAACCGTATTTAAACGTTCTTTAGTTTCCTCAACTTTTTTCTGAGCTTCTTTTAATTTGCTCATCATTCCCATCATATCTCCAAACATATCTTTGTCTTTTAAAATTTACGATGCAAAATTACTAAATTGCGACACTTTTTCAGATTAAAATTTTCTTAAAAACAATATGAGTAAGAACTCTGTAGTAAATCCGCCAATAGCCAAAAAGATTCCTCACCAATTAGAAAAACATGGTGATGTGAGAGTTGATAATTATTTCTGGATGAAAGATAGAGAGCATCCAGAGGTTATAAACTACTTAAAAGCTGAAAATGCTTATTGTGATGCTCAAATGGCACATACCAAAGCATTTCAAAAGGATTTATTTGAAGAAATGAAAGCCCGAATAAAGGAAGATGATTCTTCTGTACCGTATAAATATAATGGTTACTGGTATATTACCAGGTTTGAAAAAGGCAAGGATTATCCAATATACACCAGAAAAAAAGAATCTCTTGAAAACCCTGAAGAATTGCTATTTGACTGTAATAAAATGGCAGAAGGACAAAGCTATTTTAAACTTGTTGGTATTAGTATTAGCCCAGATAATAAAAAAGTCTCTTATGGCATAGATACAACTGGTAGAAGGCAATATACCATTCAGGTTAAAGACATAGCAACTCACAAAGTTTATAAAGATAGCATTGAAAACACAACAGGATCTTCGACTTGGGCAAATGACAACCAAACTTTGTTTTATACACTAAAAGATCCAATAACCCTTAGAGCATATCAAATCTTTAGGCATAAACTATGCTCAAAAGAAGAAGATACTTTAATTTTTCAAGAAGGAGATGAAACCTTTGGTACAACAGTTTACAAATCAAAATCAAGAAAATATATCATTATTGCGTGTTATAGTACCTTAACTAATGAATATCATATTCTTAATGCTGATAATCCTAATGGTAAATTTGAAGTTTTTCAACCTCGTGTAAGAGGCTTGGAGTATAGCATTTCGCACTATAATGGTTATTTCTATATTCTTACTAACAAGGATAAAGCTATTAACTTTAAGTTAATGAAATGCCCGGAAAAAAATAGGTCATTAGATCAGTGGGAAGAAGTCATACCGCATAGAAAAGAAGTGCTCTTAGAAAACATAGATATTTTTAAAAATTATCTTGTAGTTAGTGAGCGTGATAATGGACTTAATAAAATTAGGATAATACGTTGGGATAATAAACAAGATTATTATCTGCCATTTGATAACGAAACTTATACAGCGTACACTACGACCAATGTAGAGTTCGATACAGCCACTTTGCGTTATGCGTACAATGCACTAACCACTCCTGCTTCTGTTATTGAATTCAATATGATAACAAAAACCAAAACAGTTTTAAAAGAACAAGAGGTTTTAGGCGGAAAATTTAATAAAGAAAACTATATATCTGAGCGTATATGGGCAACTGCTGAGGACGGAACAAAAATACCAATGTCTGTGGTGTACAAAAAAGGGATTAAAAAGGATGGTAATAATCCGTTATTACAGTATGCATATGGTAGTTATGGCTCCACAGTAGATCCTTATTTCTCTACAATAAGATTGAGCTTGTTAGACAGAGGTTTTATCTATGTAATAGCTCATATTAGAGGTGGAGAGTATTTAGGACGCCAATGGTATGAGGATGGAAAACTCTTAAATAAAAAGAATACATTTTCAGATTTTATTGCGTGTTCAATTCACTTAATTAAAGAACGATATACATCTTCAAAGCATTTGTACGCAATGGGAGGAAGTGCAGGAGGCTTATTAATGGGAGCAATTATTAACAAGGCACCAGAACTATATAATGGAATTATTTCAGCTGTGCCTTTTGTAGACGTGGTTACCACTATGTTAGACGATTCAATTCCTCTTACAACAGGTGAGTATGATGAATGGGGAAATCCTAATGACAAATTGTATTATGAATACATGAAATCCTATTCTCCATACGATAATATTGAAGCAAAAGATTACCCGAACATGTTGGTAACTGCAGGCTTACACGATTCTCAAGTTCAGTACTGGGAACCTGCAAAATGGGTCGCTAAGCTTAGGGATTTTAAAACCGATAATAATAGATTATACCTTAAAACTAATATGGATGCAGGACATGGTGGTGCTTCTGGACGTTTTGAAAGTATTAAAGAAGACGCGGAAGAATTTGCTTTTCTATTAGATTTAGAAGGTATTTCGAGTTGATTTAAAAAAAAAGTATTAGTTTTGCGAGGTTTTAGAGTGTAATTTTTTTGCACTTGATTAAATAGCATTTATGGACAAAATCAAAAATGTATTTGATAACGTATTACAACTTATAGGTAGTACACCACTTATCAAGTTAAACAGAATGACCGCAGACTACGATGGTGAGTTTTATGCTAAAGTAGAAGCTTTCAATCCAGGTCATTCTTCTAAGGATAGAATTGCATTACACATTATTGAAGAAGCTGAGCGTCAGGGCATTTTAACACCTGGTGATACAATTATAGAAACAACTTCTGGTAATACAGGATTTAGTATAGCTATGGTTAGTATTATTAAAGGTTACGAATGCATATTAGCTGTGAGCTCAAAGTCTTCTGCAGACAAAATAGACATGTTAAGGTCTATGGGAGCTAAGGTTTATGTTTGCCCAGCTCATGTAAATGCTGATGACCCAAGATCTTATTACCAAGTTGCAAAGCGTTTACACGAAGAGATTAAAGGTTCTATTTACATCAATCAATATTTTAATCAATTAAATATTGATGCTCATTACAACACCACTGGTCCAGAAATTTGGGATCAAACTAATGGTGAAATTACACATTTAGTTGCTTGTAGTGGAACAGGAGGTACCATTTCTGGAATTGCTAAGTACCTTAAAGAGCAAAATCCAAACGTAAAAATAATTGGTGTTGATGCTTATGGCTCTGTATTACAGAAATATCATGAGACAAGAGAGTTTGATGAAAAAGAGATTTACCCATACAGAATTGAAGGTTTAGGTAAAAATCTAATACCAACAGCTACAGATTTTGATGTTATCGACAGGTTTATAAAGGTAACTGATGAGGAAAGTGCTCATACAGCAAGAGAAATATCTAACACTGAAGGATTATTTGTTGGTTACACAAGTGGTGCTGCAATGCAAGCTATAAAACAATTAAACGAAGAAGGAGAGTTTAAACCAACGGATAAGGTTGTTGTTGTTTTCCCAGATCATGGTTCTCGTTATATGAGTAAAGTTTACAGTGATAAATGGATGGAAGACCAAGGATTCTTTGATAGTAAAAACGAAGTTTCTACGACAATTCAATACATAAAGTAAATAATTAACTAAAAATATAAAGCCTGCCTACTTAGGGCAGGCTTTTTTTATGTTTAAAACTTAGTGAATAGTTAGGTTAAATAATATTATGATTGCATAATAATATTGCCTAATTTTGCTCCCACTAATAAAACTAATATAATGTTAACTTCTGTTTTAATACCTTAACTTTAGAATAGAAGAATTAATAGCAATCGCAACGTATGAAGGATTTATTTGAAAAGATTTATCGAGATAAAGGACCTTTAGGAAAATGGGCTGCTCAAGCAGAAGGTTATTTTGTATTTCCAAAGTTAGAAGGAGAAATTTCGAATAGAATGAAATTTCAAGGAAAAGAAGTGATTACTTGGAGTATTAATGACTACTTAGGTTTAGCGAATCATCCGGAAGTGAGAAAGGTAGATGCTGAGGCTGCTGCTAAATATGGTTCTGCTTACCCTATGGGAGCTCGTATGATGTCTGGTCATACAGATTTGCACGAACAATTACAAAATGAACTTGCTCAATTTGTAAATAAAGAAGCAGCTTATTTGTTAAACTTTGGTTACCAAGGAATGGTATCTACTATAGACGCATTGGTTTCTAAGGATGATATTATTGTTTACGATGTTGATGCGCATGCATGCATCATTGATGGTGTCCGTTTGCACATGGGTAAGCGTTTTACATATAAGCATAATGATGTTGAGAGCTTGGAGAAAAACCTTGAGAGAGCTACAAAAATGGCCGAGCAAACTGGTGGTGGAATTTTAGTGATTTCTGAAGGTGTGTTTGGTATGCGTGGTGAGCAAGGTAGATTAAAAGAAATCGTAGCGCTTAAAAAGAAATTCAATTTTAGATTATTTGTTGATGATGCACATGGTTTTGGAACTTTAGGTGAAACAGGTGCTGGTGCAGGGCAGGAGCAAGGAGTACAGGATGATATCGATGTATACTTTGCAACGTTTGCCAAGTCTATGGCAAGCACTGGTGCTTTCATTGCAGGTGATCAGGAAATCATTGATTATTTAAAATATAATTTACGTTCGCAAATGTTTGCTAAATCGTTACAAATGCAGCTTGTTGTTGGTGCATTAAAGCGATTAGATATGTTACGTACAATGCCAGAATTGAAGCAAAACCTTTGGACAATTGTAAATGCGTTACAATCTGGTTTAAAAGAACGTGGTTTTGATATCGGAACAACGCAGAGCTGTGTTACTCCTGTATACTTAAAAGGAAGTATTCCTGAAGCCATGGCTTTAGTAAAAGACCTTCGTGAAAATCATGGGATATTCTGTTCTATAGTAGTTTACCCTGTAATACCTAAAGGATTAATTCTATTAAGAATGATTCCTACAGCAACGCATACATTACAAGATGTAAAGGAAACCTTAGATGCTTTTGATGCTATTAGAGAGCGTTTAGAAAATGGTACTTATAAAAGAATGTCTGCAGCATTAACTGCTGCAATGGGAGAATAATTCTTCTATTTTAACAATAAAAAAGGCTCTGTTTAATTACAGAGCCTTTTTCTTTTATAAATCTTTTCGGAATGTTTTTCGTCGCTTATAAACAACAGGGTCAAAGTGTTTCCATATTTTATGAATTGCTTCATTGTCCTCTAATTCTGGTGTTCTGTAGCAAGTTTCAATACCTTTTTGTGTAAAGGTTTCATAGTATTCGTTAAAAATTACAGCATGAACACCTTTATTTTGATAGTCTGGATGTATTCCTATTAAATAAAAAATTACATCCTTACTATTTTTCTTGGCTTTTAAAATATGTCTAAAACCAAATGGGAATAGTTTACCTTTTGCCTTTTGAAGAGCCTCGGCAAATTTTGGCATTACAATAGCAAAACCAATTAATTTATCGTTTTCGTCTACAACAAACTTTATATATTCAGGATTAACAAAACTGATAAATTTCTTTTTAAAATATTCTTTTTGAATATCTGTAATCTCAACAAATGACGATAAGGATGCATAGCTTTCATTGAACAGATCAAACATCTTATCAGCATAAGGCATTACTTCTTCAGTCTTAGTAAATTTTAAAGCTTTTAATTTATATCTACGCTTTATAAGTTCTTGAGCCTTTTTAAATGTTTCTGGTTTTACATTTTTAAAAGGAAATTTACTTTCCGAATATGCTTTTTCAATAGCATAACCATGAGTTGTATAATGATTTGCATAATATGGATGGTTATACCACGTAATCATTGGTGCTATACTATCAAAACCTTCTGTCATTACACCAACCTTATCAAGGTTAGAAAACCCAACAGGTCCTTCGGCATATTCAAGCTTATGATTGCGTCCAATATTTTCTATGGTATCTAATAGTGTTTTGCTCACTTCCATATCATCAACAAAATCAAACCAACCAAAGCGCATTTTTTTTATTTGTTGTTTATTGACTTCTAGCCAATTTACAATAGCAGCTATTCTTCCTACGACAGAATTTCCTTTATAGGCTAAGAAAAACCTAGCTTCAGCATCTTTAAATATTGGATTTTTATCCTTGTTAAACGTTTCTAATTCTTGCTTTATAATAGGCGGAACCCAATATTTTGAGTCTTTGTAGAGTGAAAACGGAAACTTTACAAAGGTTTTTAGGCCTTTTTTGTCGGTTACTTCTTTAACTGTAATCATGTAGAAATTTATAAGCCATCAGAGTCAAAATCATCTTCTTTTTTCTTCTTCTTTTTCTTTTTTCGTTTTTTCTTAAAATTACCTGTGTTACCATTACCATTGTCAATTTCCTTGTCTTGATGAAAATCTAATCGGTAAGAAGCCCCAAATGCAATATTGAAAACTGAAGGAGTGTCTTTGGTATTAAAAGCGATATTGGCATCTAGTTGAAAATTCTTGTCCCATAAATAAGCACCACCAACTCTAAAAATATTATCAGCATAAAAATCACTGCTTATACCTTGTGCTTCACCAAATACAACCCATTGCGGTGTGAACGAATGCGTGAGTGTGAAAATGTATTGAAAATCAGAAAAATCAGAACCAATTCTATCTTTTATTAAGTTCATAACAAACACCCATCCACCATTAAAGTTGTTTTGGGTTGCAATCATAACTTTTGGACTAATACTGCTTTCATCACCAGAATTGCTGAAGGGAGTATAGGGTACAAAAGGATTGTTTTTAGTGTCAAAATTTGCACCAACATAAACAGAAACAGCTGGTATCAAGGATTTCCACTGAAATTTTCTATTCGCATGATAACTATATAGGTTAGGCTTAGCTTCTTCAGCATTTTTATACGGATCGTAAACTAAATATTTTGCACCTAAGGTTAAGTTTCTAAAATTAGCACGTTTGTCTTCAAAAGATACAGAAGCACTATTGTTCGTAAAAGTATCGTTTTGATAAACACCATCTAAAGAAATTTCGAGCTGCTCAAATAATAGACCATATCTAATTGAAAAGTCTATTCCAAAGCCAGATACTTCATATTGTAAAGGTGTATGCTCTTCTTTTACAGTAAATGCTCCTATTTCGGCTTGTACAACATTAGTACCTACTGAAAATGCACTTTCTGAAACACCAGGACGGTTAGAGTTAATAACTTCTGTATATTGAGCATTTGCAATATTGTAGGTTAGTGCTGTAAGCAGAATAAAAAAGGATTTGAGAACTCTCATAGTTTCTTGGTTTAGGTTCAAATATATAGATTTTATAGTTTTTTTAAGGAATTATAACGGAATATAAGGAAGTATAATTGTATTTTTGGACATTACTTTTCTTTATGGTACACGAAGCATCTCTTATGGGATTATTGAGAACAATATTAATTATTCTTTTAGTTTGGTATGGGCTGAAGATTTTAGCAAGACTTTTTGCACCTTTTCTTATGAAATACGTTGCTAAAAAAGCTGAACAACGTTTTGGACAACAATTTGGAGGATTTCAAAATCAGTCACAGCAACGTAATGAACAAAAACGTAGAGAAGGTGAAACAGTTATAGACAAGATGCCTGAACGCCAGAAATCTTCTAATGACGAAGTAGGTGAGTATATTGATTACGAAGAAATAGATTGATTTTAATGGTCTCAAATTTGAGATTGTCATTAAATTTTAAGTACTTTTCAATCTGAATTATTTAGATACTTTTTCATGTCATTTTCATTCAAACGAATTTTACCACATATCCTTGTTCTTTTAGGGTTTGTAATATTATCATTAGCTTATTTTAGTCCGGTTTTACAAGGCAAAAAAATATTTCAAAGTGATATAATGCACTACATTGGTATGGCGCAACAACAAAAAGATTTTGCGCAATCTACTGGTGAAGAAACGTATTGGACTAACAGTGCATTTGGTGGTATGCCAACCTATCAACTGGGAGCTAAGTATCCGCACAATTACATCAAAAAACTAGATTTAACATTACGATTTTTACCAAGACCAGCAGATTATCTGTTTCTCTATTTTATTGGATTTTATATTCTACTTTTATCCCTAAAGGTTGATTTTAAGCTTTCAGCGCTTGGTGCTTTAGCTTTTGGTTTTTCAACCTATCTCATTATAATTTTAGGTGTAGGGCATAATGCCAAGGCGCATGCAATTGCATATATGCCAATGGTTTTAGCAGGAATTATTCTCACTTTTAGAAAAAGATATATTCTGGGGTTTTTACTCACTGTAGTTGCTTTAGGTTTAGAGATTGTTGCCAATCACTTTCAGATGACCTACTATTTATTGTTCTTAGTGATAATATTGGGTATAGTTTATTTAATAGATGCTTACAAAAAGAAAGTTTTGCCTCATTATTTTAAATCGGTTGGATTATTGACAATTGCTGCCCTGTTAGCTGTTGGGCTTAATGCAACTAACTTAATGGCAACGCAAGAATATGCCAAGGAAAGCACACGAGGTAAAAGTGAACTCACCATAAATCCTGACGGTTCACCAAAAGAAGCTACTTCTGGTTTAGATAAAGATTATATTACACAATATAGTTACGGTTTGGCAGAAACTTTTAATCTGTTTATTCCGCGATTTATGGGTGGTGGTAATTACGAGGATGTAGGTAAAGACTCAGAAACTTACAAGGCTTATGTTGACATAGGTGTTTCTCCAATAGACGCTTTAAACGCTTCCAAAAGTGCACCAATGTATTGGGGAGAACAACCTATAGTAGAGGCTCCTGCTTATGTTGGTGCGGTTATTATATTTTTATTTGTCCTTGGGTTATTTTTGGTTAAAGGACGTTTAAAGTGGTGGTTAGTTATTGGTACAATCTTTTCTTTATTATTATCCTACGGAAAAACAGAACCCTTTAGTTTTATTACAAATTTCTTCATTGATTATGTTCCTCTTTATGACAAATTTAGAGCTGTAACATCAATTCAGGTGTTGTTGGAATTATGCGTGCCTGTACTCGGAATTTTTGCTTTGGTAAGACTTTTTAATGATTTTCTTAAAGATGAAGAAAAGCTCAAAGCTCTTAAATATGCTACAATAATTACAGCTGGTTTAGCACTAATCTTTTTGTTATTCAAAAATTTGTTTTTTGATTTTAAAGGTTTGCATGATGATGACTATATAAAGGCTTATGGTCAATCTTTTATAGATGCAGTTATTGATGATAGAAAATCTTTATTTACAACAGACACTATAAGGTCATTAATATTAGTACTGCTATCAGCAGGTACTATTTATTTATTCCTAAAAAAGAAGCTGTCAGAAAGTCTTGTGGTTGTGGCTTTTGCTGTTTTAATTCTTTTTGACTTGGTGTCATTTAATAGAAACTATGTTAACAACGATAATTTTGTTTCGGCACTAAAAGTAGATAGACCTTACCAGCCAAATGCTGCTGATAAAGCAATTTTAAAGGATAAAGGTCATTTCAGAGTATTAGATTTGTCAAGTAAGTATCCAGCACGAGCTTCATATTTTCATAATTCTTTATTTGGTTACCACGCTGCAAAAATTGGTAGATATCAAGAATTATGTGATTTTTATTTAGATTTTGAAAACAATAGGGTAAGCTTAAGCGTTTTGGAAATGCTAAATACCAAGTATATTATTGAGCAGAATAAAAATGGAGCGATAGTTGCTTCCAAGCAATACACAAATGCCAATGGAAACGCATGGTTTGTTCGTGAGTTAGAAGAATTACCAAGTGCCAATGACGAAATAAAAGCTTTGGGTACATTAGATACTAAACAAAAGGCAGTTGCAACAATGTCTGATTATAGTAGTTATCCTGAAAGTTCAATTTTTAAAGTAGATTCAACAGCTTCAATAAATTTAAAAGAACATAAGCCTAATTACCTTAAATACGAATCTAATAATAGCAACGACGGTTTTGCAGTTTTCTCTGAAATCTATTACAAAGATGGATGGAATGCCTATGTCGATGGTGAATTAAAACCACACATTAGAGTTAACTATGTTTTAAGAGGTATGGAAATTCCGGCAGGTAAGCACACTATTGAGTTTAAGTTTGAGCCACAGGTCGTAGAAACTGGAAGTAAAATTGCATTAGCAAGTTCTGCTATTTTTGGTGTTTTATTGTTGTTAGGTGTATTTCTTCAGTTTAAGAAAGAAAAAGAAGTTGTGTAGCTCTTCTAAATTATGAATTCTAAAAAAGTACTCATAATTGCTTACTATTGGCCACCAGCAGGTGGACCAGGTGTCCAGCGATGGTTAAAGTTTGTAAAGTATTTACCTGAATTTGATATAGAACCAATTGTATATTGTCCGGAAAATCCTAATTATCCCATAATTGATGAAAGTCTGTCAGATGAAATTCCAGAGGACGTTACAATTATTAAACAGCCTATTAAAGAGCCTTACCAAATGGCAAGTTTTTTATCTAAAAAGAGCTCTAAAAAAATTAGTTCTGGTGTTATACCAAAGGCTAAAAAGCAATCTTTTGTAGAAAAAATGATGCTGTATGTGCGTGGTAATTTCTTTATTCCAGATGCGCGTAAAAATTGGATTCAACCTTCAGTTGCGTTTCTTTCAAATTATATTAAAGAAAACCATATTGAAACAGTAGTGAGTACTGGACCGCCTCACAGTTTGCATGTTATAGGTTTAAAACTAAAGCAAAGTTTGAATATTAAATGGATAGCAGATTTTAGAGATCCATGGACGACGATTGGTTATCACAAAGCATTGAAACTTTCAAAATCATCGCATCAAAAACATGTCGAATTAGAAACAGAAGTTTTAAATTCTGCTGATGAAATTGTTGTTACCAGCAACCATACTAAAATCGAGTTTGAAACAAAAACCAACAAACCTATTTCAGTTATAACTAATGGTTACGATACTCATTCCGTTAGAGTAGAAGAAAAGGACGTAAAATTCACCTTGTCTCATATTGGATCCTTGTTATCGGATAGAAATCCAAAAATTTTGTGGGAGGTTTTATCAGAATTAATCTCTGAAAATGAAGCATTTTCAAAAGCATTTCAATTAAACCTTATTGGTGTTGTAAGTGATGATGTATTAGAGTCTATTCACAATTCAGGACTTAAAAATCACACGAATGTTGTAGGTTATGTTAGTCATGATGAAGCTATAAAGTACCAGATGGCATCTCGTTTATTATTATTAATAGAAATAGATTCAGAAGACACTAAAGCTATTATTCCTGGTAAATTATTTGAATATTTAATTTCTGAAACACCAATACTAGCCATTGGTCCAGACGACTCTGATGTGCAACAGATTATAACTAAAACTAATACTGGAGTATATTTTAATTATAATCAGAAAGAAAAATTAAAATCTCAAATAGTAACGTATTTTGAAGCCTATCAAAAAAATAGCCTCAATGTAAATGCTATTGGTCTTCAGCCATACAGTAGAAAAGCCCTAACAGAACGTTTGAGTGCTATTATAAAAGCGATGTAATCTTCAAGTTAATATCTTAAGTTGTATTTTGCGGTAATGGGAATCGTATTAAATCAATCATTTAAAAATACTATTAGTACTTACATAGGTTTTGGTATTGGTGCCATAAATACACTTTTCCTTTACACTAATTTTTTAACCGATGAGTATTATGGTTTGGTTGCATTTTTACTATCTGCAGCCAATATTATGATGCCTTTTATGGCTTTTGGTGTACACAATGCCATCATTAAATACTATTCTACTTTCAAAACAAAAAATAGCTTAAACAGCTTTTTAACGCTGATGTTGTTCTTGCCTTTTGTCTTTATAATTCCAGCTATAATTATTGGTTGGCTGTCTTATGAAAGTCTTTCAAGTCTACTTTCAAGAGAAAATAATATAGCAGGCAATTACCTATGGCACATTTTCATATTGGCTGTAGCCATGGCTTATTTCGAGATATTCTTCGCATGGTCTAAAGTGCAGCTAAAAACTGTTTTTGGTAATGTGATGAAAGAAATTTTTCATCGTGTAGCAATAATGATATTACTTATTTCGGTATATCTAGAATGGTTAACAGCAGATCAATTCATATTAGCTTTAGTGATTGTTTATGTTTTGCGTATGATGATTATGAAATTGTATGCTTATACTGTACGATTTCCAGAGCTAAAGTTTCAAAAAATTAAAGACATTTCTTCAATCATAAAGTATTCACTTTTAATGATTGTAGCTGGCTCTGTAGCCATGCTTATTTTAGATATAGATAAGTTTATGATTGGTCTAATGTTAGAAAACATTGAAGAAGTGGCCTATTATAGTGTAGCAATCTTTATTGCGACGGTAATTGCTGTACCACAACGATCAATGCACCAGATAATGATGCCTCTAACGGCAAAGTATCTGAATGAAAAAGATATGGGTTCACTTGAAAATCTTTATAAACGTAGTTCTATAAGTTTATTAGTGGTAAGTGGATTTATATTTCTTTTAATTATTCTGAATATCAACGAGCTCTATAAAATTCTTCCAGAGGAGTTTACAGGCGGACTATTTGTGGTGCTCCTTGTGAGCCTTGCTAAGCTATATGACAATAGTTTAGGAAATAACAATGCTATTTTATTTAATAGCGATTATTATAAAATGGTTCTGTTGTTTGGTGTTCTATTAGCGGTTTTGGCTATAGTTCTCAATTTTGTATTTATTCCTATTTTCGGAATAGAAGGCTCAGCATTTGCGACATTCTTGGCAATTGTTGTTTATAATACCGTAAAGATTGTTTTTGTAAAACAAAAACTTAATGTTCAGCCGTTTTCAAATTCAACTTTAAAAATGGTTTTACTCCTCGTATTCATAACTTTAACGATGTATTTTTGGGAATTTCCGTTTCATCCCATTATGAATATAACGTTGAAGTCTACTGTAATATTAATAGTATATTTTGTATTAGTACTTAAGTTAAATATATCTGAAGATATATCTATACAAATAAAAAAGTACCTAAAGCTTTAGGTACTTTTTATAAATGAGAAATCCCGTAAGGTGCTCTGAGGCATACATCATACGGGACTTCTACTAACCAACCAAAAAAATCATGTTTTATCTTTTATCCTCTAGTTCGTCTTGAGCTTGATCTGATAGAACTTTGATTACTTTTTCTACTTGTTTTAGATCTTGCCGAAACTGAAGATGACTTTCTTTTATTTTGAACTGTACTTCGTTGTCTGTTACTTTGAGAACTGCTTCTACTATATGTACGAGAATTAGTGCTCTTTGGTTTTGATATCGAAGTGTTTTTTGTTCTCTTCACTTTATTAGACACAGAACTATTGCTTCTGGTCACATTATTTCTAGAATTTGTACTTCTAGAGATACTATTAGAGCGTGTAGACCTTGTAGGTGTTGACACTCTTGTACTAGATCTTGTAGTTCTAATGCTTCTACTATCGTTATTACTTCTTGTACTTGGCGAAGATATACGACTTGTAGAACGTGTTCCAGAGGTGTTATTGTCTCTTGTAACACTACGTGAAGTACCAGCTTCAGAATTACGAGATGTTGTGCTTCTAGTAGTGAGTGTTGTAGTACTTCTAGTTGTACGTGTTGTATTTTGTTCAGCTAAACGTGTCGTACGAGTTCTAGTAATTTCAGCATTTCTTCTGCTAACCGTTCTTTGTATTGTACGCTCGCTTCTGTTTCTAGGTGTTTGCGCATAACTGTCACTACTGTTTCGTCTAACAACCTGAGTGTTTCCTCGTCTACCAGCATTAACATTATAGTATCTAACATTGTTTCTATAAGGTCTGTACCAAATATGTCTTACAGGTGAATAAAACTGTCTGTACGGATTTACATTTATTACACAGAAGTTAACTGGCGGAATAATATAGAACCTGTGCCATGGTCTGTAAATATATGTTCTGTTATAGATGTTAATAAACCCATCGTATCTCCAGTATACATTATTTCTGTAGTACACATTTAATCCACCAATTCTACTAATTCTGTTAAAACTATTATATGTTATGAAAATGTCACCAATTTGGTTTACTCTTCCGTAAAAATCATAGTAGATAGGTGTATTTTCAATTTGAATGATGGCACCAAAACGATCATACTGCACGTAAGGATTGTAATCGTATCCAGAATTAAAACTAAGCGTAAAACCTGGTGCATCTATATTTACGTTTACGTCTGGTCCATAATTTGGAATATAAAAGTCGAACTGACCATCTCTGTAAACAGAAAACTCAATACCTCCTTCTGTAAATATGAAAGAATTGCCATAACCTCTCACATAGTTATTTGTTGAAGCATCTGCTTCTGATGTTGTTGTGGTGGTTGCGAATGAAGCTGTGGAAAAAGCCACTAAACTTGCAAATAAAAATAGAATCCGTTTCATAATAAAGGGTTTTAAATTAAACTCGTTATCTATAAAACAAACAGCGTGCCAAAAAACTTAATGTATTGAAAATTAGATATTTATTAAAAATATAAAACCCTGAATTATTTGGGGAAATATTCAGGGTTTAGAAACCATTAGATTAATTGTAATGGTTTATTATGCTTTAATCTTTTTTTGCTTTTTTACTTTGCCATTCTTTCGGTAATAGTAAAATTCATTATCATTCCAATTATCGTCCCAATCATCTTCATAACTATATGGGTAATGGTTATCTGATTCATATATGCCGTTTCCAATATTATTATGATTTACAAAACCTCTGGTTCCGATAACCATACCATATCTGTTGTAAAGAATTCTTAGTCCACCAACTTGTTTCAGTTGTCCACGTCTATAAGTCATATACACTGTACCTGCACGTTTTATTCTTCCTTGTCTGTCATAGTTAATAAACACGTTACCAATTTGTCTTACTCTGCCTAATCGATCATGTCTAACTATAACACCTCTGCCAGTATGGTATTGACTTGTGTTTGGGGCACCATAGGTTCGGTTTGTACTACGTCTATTACGTCTGTAATAGAAATCGTCATTACCAGGATTAGTGGTAAACACTTCGGTATTAAAATCAAAGCTTCCATCCGGAAAGATTAAAAATTCCACACCTCGCTCTACAAACGATATTGGCTGTGTAAAACCAAAACGATTAGTTTTTAAATCTTCCCCATTTAAAACAGCATCTCCTGCTGTTGTTGCTGTGGCAGATGTTAGTCCTACTAACACCATTGCCATAAAAAGTAATTTACTTTTCATAATGTATAGGTTTTTAAGATTTACCCAATTCTAGCTTGTCTAGAATTTTAGGTCTAATGCTTTAGAAATTCCAATTAACGTGCCAAGATTTCAAAAGTTTGTTATTCAGTGTTTTAGGTGTTGCGTAATTGTGATTTTTCTTAATTAAATGGAAATGATAGAAGGATGTTATTATAAAAAATGATTACTTTTAGTGAAGCTAACCAACAATTATGAGTGCCAACCTAGATACTTGTCAAAATTGTGAACAGCAATATGAAAAGGGATTTAAGTTTTGTCCGCATTGTGGACAAAAAACTAATGACGAACTTACCCTTGGAGTACTGTTTTATAATACAATAAGTAATTACTTTTCTTTTGATGCTCGGTTTTTAAAAAGTTTTATTCCTTTAATGTTTAGACCAGGTTATTTGGCTAAAGAGTTCATAAAGGGAAAGCGATTGTTGTATTTACATCCTGCACAAATGTATTTGTTTGTTGCAGTAATCTTCTTTTTTGTTTTTAGTTTTTACGCCAGAGAAGGCAGGGAAGAGCTTGATAAAAGTATGCAGCGTGTTTTAGATAGTAGATCTGAAAAATTGATTGCAAAAGATAGTATATCAACTCAAGATTCCATTGATATAAAAGAATTAGTGGCACCAATAAAGAATAATGGAACAACTATTGGATTAAATGACGAAGATTTAAAAGAGTTGGATTCAATAACAAACATTAAGATACCTAAAGAGAACATGGGAATGTCTTTTAGTTTTGATCAAGAAAAAATAGATTCTTTAATAGCTGAAGGTGCGACAGATAAGGAATTATATAAAGCAATGGGAATGCCTGATGATGCAGGCTATTTTACTAAAAAGATCTATGCGCAAGGGTTAAAATTTTATAAAACCATGGGATTAGGGCAAGTCTATCAAACATTTATAGATAGTATACCTCTGGCTATGTTTTTCTTATTACCAATTTTTGCTTTTTTATTAAAGATTTTTTTCTTCAAAAGAGGAAGGTACTCGCATCACTTGGTATTTAGCTTCTACTACTTTTCGTTTCTCTTTGTTGTTTTTACTATAATTTTTGGTGTAAATAGATTTTGGCCAATACCAGATGTTATAGATTGGTTAATTGCGCTATCTACCTTTCTATATTTATTAATAGCTATAATTACATTTTATAGACAAAATTTGTTCCTAAGTTTTATAAAGAGTGGTGTGGTAAGTTTTCTATTCTTACTGTTTGTATTGCCACTATCCTTTGTGATTTTAGGGTTTATATCGTTTCTGTTTTATTAGGATTTTGGTGTTTCTGCATGCCAAATTGGTACATTTAAAAATGCACTAACAATATGTGCATCATCAATAATAGCTTTAAGACTACCATGGTCTACAACATTACGTCTTGAACTGTCTTCTAAAACTAAATTTAATTCGTAACTACCATAAGAACCATCACTATCTCTAATGGTTTCTCCTATAATTTGAACAGCAATAATAGTATTTAGCTTAAACTGGTGTTCTAATTCTCGTTCGTTAGGTTTAAAATTATAGCCTTTGTAATAATAGCCTGATTGTTTGTCAAAAACACGTGGCTTGTATAAATGATAAAGTATATAACCTCCTGCAAAGGCAAATATTAACCCAAAAGCTAGACCAAACAAATTAAATAAAGATGGATTATCCATAAGTCCATCTTCAAAAATCAGGTTAAAGATTACAAACCCTAAACCAATTCCAAAAAATAAAAATCCAAAAAGCGCACCACCAACCGATGGTCTGTACCTTAATTGAGAAGAAGAGCTTTCAACAAGGGCGTGTGTTTTAAAATTAGACCCACCAGGTTTTAGAGGTGTGATTTCAACATTATTTTTTATAGAAGTTTCTGTAAAATCAACAGTGTTATTTTCCTTGGCTTCAATAACTTCTCTATGAAATCCTTTTGGTAATTCCATGTTATAGTTTTTCTACAAGGTATTTTCCTGTAACAGAAGCCTTGTTAGCAGCAATTTCTTCAGGTGAACCATATGCTACCAACTTGCCACCTTGTTTTCCGCCTTCTGGTCCTAAGTCTATAATATGGTCAGCGCACTTTATAAGATCTATATTGTGTTCAATAACTATGATGGAGTGGCCTTTTGCTATTAAAGCTCTAAAGGATTTTAGTAACTTCTGAATGTCATGAAAATGTAATCCTGTAGTGGGTTCATCAAAAATGAATAATGCATTATCGCTTTTACTACCTTTTCCTAAAAAAGTTGCTAATTTTATACGTTGTGCTTCACCACCAGAAAGGGTCGAAGAGGACTGACCTAAGGTAACATAACCTAAACCAACATCTTGAAGTGGCTGTAATTTACCTTGTATTTTGGTTTCGTTGTGTGATTGAAAAAATGCAATAGCATCATCAATCGTCATATTTAGAATATCATCAATTGATTTTCCTTCAAACTGAACTTCTAACACTTCTTTCTTAAAACGTTTACCTCCACAAGTATCACAAGTAAGGTGCACATCTGCCATAAACTGCATTTCAATAGTAACTTCTCCTTCACCTTTACAGGTTTCACAACGTCCACCATCAACATTAAAACTAAAATGCTTGGCTTTATAGTTTCTAATTTTACTTAGCTTTTGCGAGGCATATAATGCTCTAATATCATCGTAAGCTTTAACATAAGTTACAGGATTAGAGCGCGACGAACGACCAATAGGATTTTGGTCAACAAATTCAACATGCTTTACATTACTGAAATTACCTTTCATTTCACTAAACTGACCAGCTTTATCACTAAAGCCTGTGAGTTTCTTTTGTATCGCAGGAAATAAAATTTTCTTTACCAACGTACTTTTTCCACTACCAGAAACACCAGTAACAACGGTAAGCATTTCTAATGGAAAAGTGACATCAATATTTTTTAAGTTATTTTCTCTGGCACCAACAATATCTACATGGTATTTTGATGTTTTGCGTTTTTCAGGAACTTTAATTTCTAATTGTCCATTAAGATATTGCGCTGTTAATGAGTCTGAAGTTAAGATATCTTTAAACGTTCCTGTAGCTACAACTTCACCACCAAAGGTTCCTGCTTCTGGGCCAATATCAATGATTTCGTCTGCTGCTTTCATAATGTCCTCATCGTGTTCTACCACAATTACGGTATTACCAAGATCGCGCAAGGCTTTTAAGACATTAATTAAGCGTTCGGTATCTTTAGGATGTAAGCCAATACTCGGTTCATCGAGTATATACATAGAACCTACAAGGCTACTTCCTAAAGATGTTGCCAAGTTAATACGCTGGCTTTCTCCACCAGATAACGTATTAGATCTTCGGTTTAGAGTTAAGTAACTTAATCCAACGTTAGTTAAGAACTCTAAACGTGTGTTAATTTCGGTTAGTAGACGCTTGGCAATTTTTTCTTCGTATTCGTTTAATTTTAAATCCTTGAAAAATACAGTTAATTCATTAAGAGGTAAGTCTACTAAGTCCGTAATGGTTGCTCCGTTAATCTTTACGTAGTTGGCTTCTTCACGTAAGCGCTTACCTTTACAAACATTACATTTTGTTTTTCCTCTGTAACGCGATAGCATTACACGATTTTGAATTTTATAAGCTTTTGATTCTAACTCGGCAAAGAAGCTGTCTAATCCTTCAAAGTATTTGTTGCCCTTCCAGATTAAATCTTTTTGTTCGTCACTCAGTTCAAAATAAGGTTTGTGTATAGGAAAATCGAATTTATGCGAGTTATTAACCAACTGATCTCTGTACCAGCTCATACTTTCGCCTCTCCAAGGAAAAATAGCATTTTCATAAATTGAAAGTGCTGTGTTAGGTATCACCAAATCTTCATCTAAGCCTATAACATCACCATAACCTTCACATTTTGGGCATGCTCCATAAGGATTATTAAAACTGAACAGATGTACATTAGGTTCTAAGAACGTCATACCATCCAATTCAAACTTATTGTTAAAAACAGTTTGCTTATTGTCTTCTAATGACTCTATAATACAGGTGCCAACACCTTCAAAAAAGGCTGTGCCAATGGCATCTGCAAGTCTGTTAAGAAAATCTTCATCATCTTTGTAAACAATTCTATCTACAACAAGATATAGGTCTTTTGCAGATGTTATGCTTTGTTTTAAGGCATCATCAATTCTAAGCACATCATCTTTGTACTTTATTCTTGCATAACCTTGCTGTAATAAGGTTTGAAGTTTATTTTCAATAGTTCTACCTTCTTCCAAAATGATAGGAGAGAGTAGAAGTAACTTAGAGCGTTCTTCAAATGTTTTTATAAACTCTATAACATCTGTAACCGTATGTTTCTTAACTTCATTACCAGAGATTGGTGAGTAGGTTTTGCCAATTCTGGCAAATAACAACTTTAAATAATCGTAGATTTCTGTAGTTGTACCAACTGTAGAACGTGGATTTGTAGAGTTGACTTTTTGCTCAATGGCAATAGCTGGTGCAATACCTTTTATATAATCTACTTTCGGTTTGTTTAATCTGCCCAAAAACTGACGTGCATAACTCGATAAACTTTCTACGTAACGACGTTGACCTTCAGCGTATAAGGTATCAAATGCCAAACTAGACTTACCAGAACCTGACAATCCTGTAATAACAACCAATTTGTTTCTGGGAATGACAACATCAATATTTTTTAGGTTATGCAGTTTTGCACCTTTTATAATAATGTTTTCTTTTGGGTTAACGTCTAAAACTGTAGTGTTCATAGGATTGTTGAGCATATAATTTTGCAAAGATACGTTATCTATTTAAGCTGATAAAATGCATTATTGTTAGGTGAAATGTTAAAATTTGGCGGGAAATTTTGTTTTTTCGGAATGATTGTTGTTATATTTACCACATAATCATATAAAAACACCTGCGTATAGCATAATATTACTTTAACAAATTTAACCCCTTGCACAGAAGTTAGCTTCTGGCTACTAAGAGTAATATTATGAAAAGAGAACTTATCCAAGACGCAGAGTTGGTCAGCAACTACATTAGAGGAGACGAAAGTGCATTATCAGTTTTGATAGAAAGGCACAAGCAGAAAATTTACAGTTTTATTTATTCAAAAGTTTATGATAGAGATATTACTGAAGATATTTTTCAGGATACCTTTATCAAAGTTATTAGAACCTTAAAACGTGGAAAATATAACGAAGAGGGTAAATTTTTACCTTGGGTTATGCGTATTGCACACAACCTTGTTATTGATCATTTTAGAAAAAACAGTCGTATGCCTAAGTTTGACAACGCAGGCGAGTTTAGTATTTTCTCGGTATTAAGTGACTCTAGTCTCAATGCTGAAAAAAGTATGATTAAAGACCAAGTAGAGTCAGATGTTAGACGAGTTATTGAAGAATTACCAGAAGACCAAAAACAAGTACTTTTAATGCGTATGTATCAAGATATGAGTTTTAAAGAAATATCTGAGCGTACAGGTGTAAGCATCAATACTGCATTAGGAAGAATGCGTTATGCACTTATTAATATGCGTAAGGTAATAGAGCAGAATAATATTATTTTAACAAATTAATACAATAAAGTGTTTTAAGTTGCGTTTTAGCCATATATAAACCCTAATATTGGTAATATGGCAAACATTTACTTTAACGCTTCCCCAAAAAAGAATAATAACCTAAAACCAAAAGATGAAACGATAAGTTTCCTTTTGAATTACTCAAAGGCTTTAAGTGTTATACATTATAATAAATTGAAGTTTGAAGCACTTCAGAATTAAGTTGGAAGAAATCCTGATTGAAAAATCAGGATTTTTTTGTAAATAATAATTCTTCGTAGTTGTGTGTTTTTAGATACTCTTGTTGCATATTTTTCAAATGTTGAAGCACTTCTTGTTTTTTAGGATGCTTATCTATTAAACAGTTTTTTAAATTTTCGTCATAAACTGTAATAACTATATACCAATGCCCTTTTCTGCTAGAATAATTATTTTCAAAAGCTTTAACGCCTAGTTTTTCATCTAAAACTAAATCTGTAAACACTAAGCCAATATTTGCGGTTTGGTCTGTTCGTTCAACTTCATGATAAGTAAAGAAGTATGTTTTGCCATTAATTTGAATAGGTGAGTTTAGCCCAACGTTATTATGGTTAAGACTGTATTTAGTGTTTATATAATTATAGAATTCATTTGCCTCTTTAGGATCTTTAAAAATGAATGAGGTTTCCTTGGCCAATGTTTTCTTAAACTTTTTAGCTTTTATTACCTTGTAATCTTCATTTTTAAATTTAGGCGCAATTTTATAGGGTATACATGATGATAATAGTAATGAAATTAAGATTATTGATGCCCTTTTCATTGATTGATAGTTTCCAGAAAAATCATCAATAATTATACCAACCAGCACCTATTTTTTCTTTTTGTAATAATCATCTAAAACTGATTTTCTGCCAATAGTTTTTGTGATGATATCTTTTTCTAAATCCCAACCACGAGCAGGTGAATACTCTCTACCATACCAAATAATTTGAAGATGGAGGTCGTTCCATAATTCCTTAGGAAATAAACGTTTAGCGTCTTTTTCGGTTTGAACTACGTTTTTACCATTTGTTAAATTCCAACGATACATTAATCTATGAATATGAGTATCAACAGGAAACGCAGGTATACCAAAAGCTTGCGATAATACTACAGCAGCCGTTTTATGACCAACTGCAGGTAAAGCTTCAAGTTCTTCGTAGGTTTTAGGGACTTCACCATTATGTTTATCAATAAGGATTTGAGATAAACCATAAATGCCTTTACTTTTCATAGGAGATAAACCAACAGGTTTTATAATCTCTCTAATTTCTTCTACACTAAGCTTTACCATATCGTATGGATTGTCAGCTTTTTCAAATAGAAGCGGAGTAATTTGATTAACACGTACATCTGTACTTTGTGCAGACATAAGTACAGCTATTAATAATGTATAAGGATCTTTATGGTCTAATGGTATTGGAATTTCAGGATAAAGTTTGTTCAGTGTTTTTACAACAAAATCTACCTTTTCTTGTTTAGTCATTCATAATTGGGTTAAGAAAAACAAATTTAAATAAATTGGTTTTGAAATCTTATAAAAACGAAAGATTAGAAAGTACTTTTTGCAATAAAATAACCCAGTTAATCCTTAATATTTCACTCTTTAACAAGTAATTAGATTATTATTTTGATAGCAAAATCAAAATCTTAAAATTTAATTGTAATTAGTTGAATATTGAATAATTAAAGTGAAACTAGCCTATATCGTAAATAAAATCAATGGTACATCTGGTATTCAAAGGATGGTTGCATTTCAGATTAATTATTTTATAAAGAATTACTATTATAAGGTTGATTTAATACTTTTAGATCAGAATAAAAATGAGGAAAAAAGCTTTTATGCTGTTGATAGTGCTGTCAGTTTTCATTTTCTAAAATCTTCTTTAAGTATAGTCAAAGACTACTATAATAAGATAGTAGCCATTAATAGAACCCTTAAAACTATAAGTCCTGATATAGTTATGGTTTGCGAAAGTGATATCTTCAGTTTGTATTTACCATTATTTATAAAAGGGAAGTATAAAATGATTTACCAAAGACATGATCTAAAAGAGTTAAATCTAATAACAGGTAGAAAATCACTAAAAACAAAAGTTAAAAATCAAATAAAGAAACTATTCCTTTCTGGTGCTGGAGAGCATTATGACAAGTTTGTATTACTGTCCAAAGCACATCGTGTAGATTGGAAAGGGCTCAAAAATATTCATATTATAAGCAATCCTATTATAATTGATGCAAAGGGAAATAGAGCGAACTTAGATAGCAAAATTGTGTTAGCTGTTGGTAGACATGATCCAATCAAAGGGTTTGATATGCTGTTGAAAAGTTGGCAAAATGTTGTAGAGCGGCATCCTGATTGGACACTGAAAATGGTAGGAAAGCATACTCATGATACTGATCTTAAAATTTTAGCCAAAAAACTAGATATTTCTGAATATGTAGATTTTAAAGAGCATACTAGAGATATGTCTCCTATCTATCTTGAGTCATCAATTTTTGTATGTAGTTCTAGGGTAGAAGCTTTTCCATTAGTAGTTATAGAAGCAATGTCATTTGGTGTTCCAGTTGTGTCTTTTGATTGTGATTATGGTCCAAGAGAAATAATTTCAGATTCTGTTGATGGCATTCTTGTGCCACCAAAAGATATCGATTTTTTAGCAGAATCAATATGTAGTTTAATTGAAAATGAAAATACTCGAAAGGAAATGGGTGAAATGGCCAGTGAAAATATTAAGAGATACTCGGTCGATAAAATAATGAATCAATGGAAGTTGTTATTTGAAGAAGTAACCTCAGATGACTAGTTTAACGTATTTATAACAAAATCTACCTTTTCTTGCTTTGTCATTCATTGTATTTTTACAAAAAGAAATTTAAGCAATTATGACGCATTTAAAAGTAGGTGATAAGGCGCCAGATTTTTCGGCAAAAGATCAAGATGGAAATACTATCTCATTATCAGATTATAAGGGAAAGAAATTAGTGGTATTCTTTTATCCAAAAGCAAGTACTCCAGGCTGTACTGCTGAAGCATGTAATCTTAATGATAACTATGACAGGTTTAAGACTCAAGGGTATGAGATTTTAGGTGTAAGTGCAGATAGTGCTAAACGTCAATCTAATTTTAAGAATAAGTATGGTTTTCAATATCCTTTACTTGCAGATGAAGATAAAGCTGTGATTGAAGCATTTGGTGTTTGGGGACCAAAAAAGTTTATGGGAAGAGAATATGATGGTATCCATAGAACCACTTTTGTAATTGATGAAAATGGTGTGCTAGAGGATGTAATAACTAAGGTAAAAACCAAAGCACATACTTCACAGATTTTGAGTGAGTAAAATTATAGAAGCATTAATAAAAAAACGCAACCAAATTTGGTTGCGTTTTTTTATTTAATGAATATTTTACTTATGAATTACTTCTTCAGACTCACATCCAAATAAGCTTTTCTCTTTAATAAGTTTAGCAACTCCTTCTGGTAACATTTCTTCCCAATCTGTATCTCCGTTGGCAATCTTCTTAAGCACAGTTCTAGAAAATACAGCCAAGTTAGAAGCATCATAATCTGTAATATCAACTACTTTACCGTTATACTTAAAGAACTTATAAAGCTCTTTCATACGTGGATGTACCTTTAAGTTTTCACTAGTAGTAATGCTACCATCTTCATTTTGCATTGGGTAGAGATAAACTCTAAGATCTTTGTAGAAAAGTTTACCAAAAGCTTCTAAGATACCTCCACTTAGATGACGATAATACTTTTCATCAAAAATATCTACAAGATTACTTACTCCCATGGTAAGACCCATTCTATTCTTAGAATATTGAGAGAAGTATTCAACCAGTTTATAATACTCCTGAAAATTAGAAATTAGCACGGTTTGACCCAATGAACAAAGCAATCTTGCTCTATCCATAAAATCTTGTTCGTCTATTTCTCCTTCAGCTCTAAGGTTAGATAATGTAATTTCGAAAATTACTTGAGTCCTCTCTTTATCTACCTTATTCTCTTTTATAAACATTTCATATGATTTCTCATACATATCCATGTTTACTTTGGTTACAGGTCTAAAGCTTCCTCTAAGTGCTAAAATATTTTTTTTGTAAAGTACACGAGCAGGTAAAACATTATTACCGTCTGGTGCAAACATTACAGCATCTGTCATACCGTTTTTAACAAGCTGTAAACTCATTAAACGGTTATCTACATCTTTAAATACTGGACCAGAGAAATTTATAGTATCAATCTCTAATTGGTCTTTATCTAAATGATCATATAAATAACGGAGCAGCTTTCTTGGTTGATTGTATTTGTAAAATGCACCATAAATTAAGTTAGTTCCTAATTTTCCTAGTGTTTCTTGTTGTAATCTGGCATCATTTTCTTTAAAACGAATATGTAATACAATCTCACTGTATTCGCCTTCTGGCTCTACCTGAAATTTTATACCAACCCAACCATGTCCTTTATATTTCTTGGCGAAATCAATAGTAGCAACAGTATTTGCATATGAGAAGAAAATCTTATTAGGATTGTCGTCTCTAGGTATGCGCTGTTCCATTAAATTAACTTCGTGAATTAGCATTTTACGAAGTCTTGCTTCAGTAACGTAGCGCTTATCGTCTTCGATACCATAAATAGCATCACTAAAGTGTTTATCGTAGGCAGACATGGCTTTTGCAATAGTACCAGAGGCACCACCAGCTCTAAAGAATTGACGTACAGTTTCTTGTCCTGCGCCAATCTCGGCAAAAGTACCGTAAATGTCTTTATTAAGGTTAATACGTAAGGCTTTGTCTTTTAATGAAGGAATATTTTCTATTTCAAAGTCGCCTTTATACGTTATTTCTTCCATGGTTATTGGGATTACATCGTTATCGCAAAGGTATTAATTTAGTATTGCAAACAAAAAAATAACCTTATTTTTGTTTTTAAACTAAAAGGCATTTGAAAGTAACATTTTTAGGCACAGGAACATCGCAAGGTATACCCATTATTGGTAGTACGCATCCAGTATGTTTAAGTGAAAATCCTAAGGATAAACGATTAAGGGTTTCAGTTTTAGTTGAGTGGGACGACTATGTTTATGTCATAGATTGTGGGCCTGATTTTAGGCAACAAATGCTTAACGCAAATGTCTCAAAAATAGATGGCATTGTTTTTACGCACGAGCATGCTGACCATACTATGGGTTTAGATGACATTAGGCCTTTTTTCTTTAAACAAGGCGATATCGATTTGTATGCTCATAAGCGTGTTTTTAAGGCTCTTAAAAAACGCTTTGATTATATTTTTACATCAAAAGAAAAGTATCCAGGTGTTCCAGGTGTAACAACGCATACCATAAAAAATAAACCATTTAAGCTTGGTAATTTAAAGGTTACTCCAATAGATGGATTACATTATAAATTACAAGTATTTGGTTTTAGGTTCAAGGATTTTGCTTATCTCACAGATATGAAGACGGTTGTTGATGAAGAAATTGACAAACTAAAAAATCTTGAAGTATTAGTAATAAATGCACTTAGGGAAGAACCGCACATGTCTCATTTTAATCTTGAAGAAGCATTACATTTTATTGATAAAGTAAAACCTAAACGTGCCTATTTAACACATATTAGTCATCACATGGGTTTTCATGATGATGTACAACAAAGATTACCAGAAAACGTTTTTTTAGCATACGATAATTTACAAATCACCATTTAAAATATAGATATGAAGAATAGAATTTTTATGTACTTGTTTATTTTTTCGGCATTAGCATTCATATTTCAATATGTGAATTCTAAGAATATTTTAGACAAATATGAAAAGGACATAAAGACTTTTAAAAATACCATAGCAACTCAAGAAAAAACAATTACTGAGCTAGAAGACCAAAATTTTGAGCTTACTTATTTTGATATTGACAGAAATGACAATGCTTTAGATTACTTTATAGCTCAAGGCTATGATCCTGATGAATTGATAAATGCTATTAGAGAAGGCCTTTACAATATGAACGATTATGAAGGCGAAGAACATCCTATTGTGCCATTTGTATCCATGACTGGTTCTAAATTGTTAATCAACAAAATAAGAATTGTAAATCACAAATGGATTTTAGCCAACTTTACAGATGGCGAATATTGGGGAGAAATCTTTGTGAAATACGATATAGACGAAAACAATGACTTAAAGTATACTTTAGTAGAATACTTTATGTATCCGAAAATAGGCTAGAGGTAGTGCTTTAACCAGTCTTTAAAATCGTAGAAGTTTTGAGGTGCAACACCATGTCCTACTGGATACTCTTTGTAAACATGATTTATGTTTAACGCCTTTAGAAATTCTGGTGTTTTTCTGGCCCATTCTACAGGTATTACCTGATCTGCATAACCATGAGAACTAAAAATATTTAAGTGAGAAACTTTGTCTTTGTCAATCTTTTCTGGTAAAATTTCTTCATTTAGATAACCACTAAGTGCTACGATGTTTTTTAATTTTTCAGGATAATTCATCGCTACAGATAAGCTTAAAATTGTTCCTTGGCTAAAGCCTAAAAGCGTTACGTTATCTTTGTTAACAGAATAAGTTTTACAAGCATAATCAATAAAATCAGCAATTAAATCAACGGATTGTCTGGCTTGTACATTATCGCTCCATTTTCCTTTTTCGGCATCAAAATTTATAGCATACCAAGCATTTCCATAGGGTTGCATAGCATAAGGTGCTCTTAGAGAAATAATAAAAAGTTCTTCGGGTAGCTCTGGAGCAAAAGAGAACAAATCGTTTTCATCGCTACCGTAGCCATGGCACATTATTAATAAAGGCGCATTATTAGACAACGAACTCGGTCTTTTTAGGTAGTGTAGGTTTGTCATGATTACTGACCAATATTTTTAAAGAAATTTTGAAAAAAATCACCAAGTAGTGGAATCTTGTTGGTTTTGCCTGTAATAGCTCCATAGATACCATAGAGGTACAATACCGAAAAGAATAACCAAAAGGCAACACTAATATTCATACTGTTAAAACTGCTTACAACAAAAGCAATCATTATATACAACAAACCTAAGCCTAATGCTTGTCTTATATGAAAAGAGGTGAAAGTGTTTTTCTTATCCTGATTCATGAAAAAGGCTATTAAAGTGCCAAATAAAGTAAGGTAAGATACTAAAGCTAGTGTTTTACCTTCGTTGATTGTGTTTTCTGTCATCTATTAAATTTTTTTTAAGACAACTTTATTGTTCGCAATTACTCCGTAAACATTTCCTTTTAATTCCATGCCAAGAAATGCACTGTTCTTTGATTTTGAAGTAATGTTTTCTTTGCTAAACTGGGATTTACCTTCAGGATTAAACAAACTTAAGTTAGCAACTTCGCCAATGTTTATTGAACTTTCAGGTACAGCAAATCTAGCTTTCCCTTGGGTTAGTAAGCTAACCACTTTCTTTGTGGTAAATACAGTTTGTAAAGCACCAAATGCAGATTCTAAACCAATAGTGCCGTATTTTGCGTGGTCAAACTCTACCTTTTTATCTTCAATATCAATTGGATTATGGTCTGTGGTAACCATGTCTATCGTTCCGTCCTTTAGTCCTTCAATTAAAGCATCGCAATCGTTTTGTGTTCTCAGAGGAGGTAGAACCTTATATCTGGTATCAAATCCTTCTAAGCTATCATCTGTTAATACTAAATTGTGTATCGCTACACTACAAGTCACATTAATTTTCTTAGCCTTTGCTTCTCTAATGAGTTCTACAGATTTAGCCGTAGATATCGTTGGTATATGTAGTTTACCTTCTGTATATTCTAAAAGGAACAAATCTCTGGCAACTTGCAATTCTTCTGCCAAACCAGGATTTCCTTTTAAGCCTAAACGTGTACTGTTTATATTTTCATTTACCACACCTAAACCAGAAATCTTTGATTCTTGAGGAAAAGACAATACTAAACCATTAAAATTACTTGCATATTGTAAGGCAATCTTTATAAGATTTGGGTTGGAAATAGGTTTCTGATAATCATAAAACGCAACTGCTCCTGCATTTTTCATGTCAAATAACTCAGCCAAATCTGTACTATTGCTAGCTTTTGTTAAAGCTCCAATAGGATAGAGGCTAGTGGCTTTGTTTTGGGCTTTTGCTTTAACAAGCGTAATATCAGCAAAACTATCTATTATTGGATTTGAATTTGCATTAAGAGCCACAGCAGTAAAACCTGACTCAGCAGCAGTTTTTAGGCCGTTTTCTATAGTTTCACGTTCTTCATATCCAGGTTCTCCAAAAGAAACACTACTGTCAAACCATCCTTGGGAAATATGGAGGTTATCTAGTTTAATTTCTTTGTAATTATCAGGATTAGAAATGCGTTTAGAAATCTTAGAAATGCGACCTTTTTCAATTAAAATATCTACTGTTTCGTTGTGAAATTCACTTTTAGAATCAACGATGGTGGCAGATTTTATGAGTGCGTTCATTTAAGATATTTTAGTAGAAGTATCTCTATTATTAAAAATACTAGCGCAAAAATAACAAACCATTTCCATAGTGCATTAATAGTTGAGCTACTTTTTATGTCGTTTATTGTTGTGGCTAAGCTATCGTTAACAGATGTATTAGTAATATTTTCAATATCTAAATAGTTTAGATTACTTTCTTCTCTGTTGAAATTAAAACTTAGGTTTTGAATGACTTCGGATTTGTTTTTTACTTCGTATATACCAGCATTTTCAGGATACTCTTGTGTTTCTAATACCACAGTTTTGCTAAACGTTTTTTGTAGCGGAATTACAGTATTCTCATCTGTGCCAAGGGTTAAGATGTCATCTTGTCCAAGCACAGCATTTATAGCAATTGTGTTTGGTTGACCTATAGAATAATAGAGTTGTGGTAGTTTTAAACTTTGCTTGCCTAGATTATATAGCACAGGAACGATTAAAGGTGAATTTTTAAAGTTTGAATTCTCATCATTAAGGGCACTCGAAAATGAATAAACACCATTGTTTCCGACTAAAAAAGCGTTGCCGTCTTCATACGATAAAACACTATTTGCATTGGAAGAAAAACTATATGAAGTTTCTACTTTTGGATACTGAAAATTACTAACTTTAGAATAAAAGGCATTGGCTAAAAGCGGATGATTATAGTTAATGGTTATGATACGTTTTTGCTGATTATTGGTTTTACCTAAAGATGATAGGTTTAAATTCTTAAACAAATGTGTATAAGTATTTAAGGTTGATTTACTTGAAGGTATAATTAATATATTTCCTCCGTCGTTTTTAAACGACACAAGAGCTGTTCTTAGAGCGTCAGATATGCTTTCTAATTCATTTAAAACAATTAGATTTTGATCTGGAATAATATTGAAATTAAGATTGTTTATTTTAAAAGAATTATACTCAAATTCATCATCTGTATAGATGCGTTTTAAGAAATTATCATCGGTATTTTCGTTTACTGAAAGAACCTTAATTTTCGGTTTAGCATTAATGTTGAAATAAAAGCTATTATCGTATTGCAAACCTGCATCTTCAATCACTAATTTTCCATTAATTACGGCATTGTTAGAAATCGAAAATGTAGCTTCTGTATTTTCACTTATGTCAACCGCATTTTTCGCTAATAAAACATCGTCATTAAATAAGGAAACTGTTATATTCTCAATAGCTTCACCTTGATTAGATAGTTTTACATTTAAGTCTAAAGTTTCAGCATTAGAATTCGCAACATAAACACTGTCAATACTCACATTAGAAACTAATGCAGATTTTGGCTGAACCAACTTAAGGTTAATTGTACTGTCGGTTTCAACCGAAAAAGGATTGTCTTTTTGCTGAAAATCTGAAATTAGAATAAGGTTTTTGGAAGACGATTTATCTTTAGAAAACAATTCTTTTCCTTTAATAAAAAGCGCATCATAATTTAGTTGCGTAGGCGAGTGCTCTAATTGAATTAAATCATTTTTTAAAGCCTTTAAACTTGTGTTTCTAAAGGTTTGTGTATTAGTAAACAGGCTTATTTTTTCATCTTCAGGGAAGTTGTTTATCATATCCTGAATGGCTTCATTTAGCAGACTTCCGTTTTTACCTGTGGCCTGCATACTGTATGAATTATCCAGATAGACAACGGTTTCTTGTGCTTCATTAAAATCTTCAGTATTTGGTATAAATGGTTGTGAAAACGCAATAATGGCGCAAGCCAACAATAACATTCTGGTAAGTAATGTCAGCCACTTTTTTAGTTGAGAACTTTTACGGGTTTGAAGTTTTACAGCTTTTAAGAATTTTACGTTGGTAAATTGTACTTTCTGAAAACGGCGTAATTGAAATAGATGAATAAGTATAGGAACTATCAGTAAAAAAAGTGCGTAAAGTAATTCGGGATGTTTAAACTGCATTCCTAGTGTTCAATTTTTTAAGTTAAATTATTTCTGGAGAACAAATTTATCATTTTCTAATAACCATATTCTTTTATTCTCTTTAGGGTCGTAAAAACCAACAGATGCGTCATATTCGTAATGATTATGTGTTAGCTCTTTAGTTTCAGAGTTGTATTGTAAATCAATTTTACCAACTCTAGGAGCACCAACATGTAAATATTTCTCACCATCAAAAAAAGAATCACATAAGACGACTTCTTCATCTTTAATCTTATAAACTCTGGCTAAGCTATGATGAAGTCCTCCACCATGAGTTCCCCAACCTAGTAGTAAGTAATAAGATTCATCTTTTATTTTAATATTGTGAATATCATAGATGATAACATCAGTAGGCTCACCGGTTTCTCGTTCAATACCAGAGTCTAATCTTTTATATTTTATCTTTCCAGATTTGGTTTTAAATTGAAGATAAGACGCGTTATCATGCCAGCTTCCGCCACTAATTCTATCCCAACTGTAGGTTTTTACTAAGCTATCAGAAGATGTTCTAATAGAAATGTAGTGCGATAATTTTTTAAAAGGGTTGTAAAAACTTGATGAGTCAGCCAAATCTGATACTAGTCTTTCTTCAACAATTGGCGCAATACAATAGGCCATCTCAGTATCAACAGAATATAAAATTTCAAAATTTGAAGTAATATAATCGTCGGTAAAGTTAGATTCACTTTTCTGTCCATAAGAATTATTTGCAAAAGCAAATAAAAGCATAATTAAGAATGGAACATGTTTCATTTTCTTCATGTGTTAGTAACAAATATAGGTAACGAAGTGTTATTACTAGAGTTAGCTTTTGAGAAATTTAACAAAAGAAGAAATAATCAGTCATAGACTGCATTTTTAACGTTTTGTAATACTGTTTTATGTCTTTTTGTGCGTCTTCATTAGCAACGGTAATAATACTCTGAGGTTGATTGAGTTGTTCTATGTGATCGTATTTTAATAACTCTTGTCCGTAAATTTCTTTGCCTATTTTCTTTTTGTTATTGCAAATCCAGTAAAACGAAATATCATTTTCTATTAACAGCTTGGCTATTGTTTTTCCTTTTTTTCCTGCTCCCCAAACCACTAAAGGTTTTTCGGGTTTATAATCTAGCTCTAAGAAGTAATGTAGCTTTATGTCTAAAAAGTAATTTGCAGCATAATGCTCGTGTGTTCGGGACGTTCGTGTACTGTAATCGCGCCAATGGAGCAGTACTTTATCGCAAGGAATACATTTGTATTTTGCTCTGTAAAACCGAAAGGTTAAATCATAATCTTCAGGATAACGATTAGGCTCAAAGCCTTCACAGGCTACAAAATCGTCACAATGTAGCATCCAACAAGGTGAAGGGATTACACACTCTTTGTAAATTTCAGAATAGTTGTTGCCTTTTTCGGTAAGCTCATTAAGCCAACGTTCGTAGCGTGCATAACCATTGCTAATGCCGTCAGTTCTAAAATATTTTACTTGCCCAACAGCAAGATGATGTTTGCCGTGTTTTAAAAGACTATTCAGCATTACTTCAAGCCTGTTTTCTACCATTATATCATCGCTGTCCATTCTAGTGATATAAGCGCCTTTACAGTTACTAAAGGCTGTTTGGAGTGCAGAAATTATACCTTCATGTTTATTATTGTATAATTGAATTCGGTCATCATTTTCTGAAAATTTTTCAACAATAGTGTAAGATGCATCATCAGAATGATCATTCACAAAAATAGCTTCCCAATTGGTGTAAGTCTGGCTAATGATAGAAGTAACACATTCAGAAATAAAGGCTTCTGTGTTTTTAAAAGGAATTAAAATGCTGATTAATGGCTGAGACATGGCACGAATTTAACAAAACCTTTAGATTTAAAGTGGTAACAGATTGTAGATTTGTGCGTCTCGTAAAAAAAAATAAATAATTATTCATGAAGAACTATTTAGCCGTTTTGGGCTTAAGTGTAATTTTGGTAGGTTGTGGTTCAGCCAAGCCAAAAGCAGATGATTTAGCAGTTAATAATCCTATCGAAACTGCTTTAGATTTAACAGCAGTGGTAGATGATAAAGTGCCAGTAACTATTAATCCTGGTCGTTTTACCACAGAAACGGTAACGTACCGATTGCCTAGAGTAGTACAAGGAACATATTCTGTTAGTGATTTCGGTAAGTACGTAGAAGGTATGAAAGCTTTAGATTATAAAGGTAATGAGCTTGAAGTAACTAAAGTAGATACCAACACTTGGACGATTGCAGATGCTACCAATTTAGATAAATTAACCTACTACGTTAATGATACTTTTGATATTGAATCTACTGGTGGTATAGGTGGTGAAAACCCATTCTCACCAGCTGGAACAAATATTGAAGAAGACAATTATGTATTAAATCTTCATGGATTTATTGGTTATTTCGATTCTTTAAAAAACAACCAATATGCTTTAGATGTTACTGCACCAGCAACCTTTGTAAGAACTTCGGCTTTAGAAGACAGAGGAATGAAATCTAGCGCAGACGGAAAGTCTATAACCAGCAGTTATTTTGCACAACGTTATTTTGAAATTACCGACAACCCAATGATGTATGGTAAGCTAGATGTTGAAGAGTTTATGGTTGGTGACATTAAAATTGTACTAAGTGTATATTCTCCAAACAAAGTTCATACTGCAGCGAGCCAAAAAGAAACGGTTTATAAAATGATGCAGGCGCAAAAGAAGTATTTAGGTGATATTAACAGTACAGAACGTTACGACATCTATTTATACTTATCAGATGGTTCTGATACAGCACCAAAAGGTATGGGAGCTTTAGAGCACCACACGTCTACAGTGGTTGTATTACCAGAATCTTCTAGTAAAGAAGGTTTAGCGGCTTCGATCATAGATGTTGTAGCGCATGAGTTCTTTCATATTGTAACTCCATTATCGGTACACTCAGAAGATGTGCATTATTTCGATTATAACAAGCCAACATTCTCTAAGCATTTATGGATGTACGAAGGTGTAACGGAGTATTTTGCACAACACTTTCAGGTTTATGAAGGTTTAATTGAGCCAACAGATTTTTACAATACTATAATGACTAAAATAGCAACATCTAAAAATTTAGATGATGCCATGAGTTTCACTGTAATGAGTGAAAATGTGCTAGAAGAGCCCTATGCACATAATTACTATAATGTATATATGAAAGGTGCTTTAATCGGGATGTGCATCGATATTTTAATGCGAAAAGAAAGTGATGGAAACAGAAGCATGTTGTCTTTAATGAAAGAATTATCTGCTAAATACGGTAAAGAAAAACCTTTTGATGATGATAAAATAATTGCAGAAATTACTGAAATGACATATCCTAGCGTTGGTGAGTTCTTAAAAACACATGTAGAAGGTGATGTGCCAATTAACTATAACGAGTTTTTTGAAATGGTTGGTTTAACAAAGGGTGAAACAGAAGTACCTACAAACTATATCTTTGCAGGTGGACAAAACATCATTTTTGATGGTGATCCTAACAAAGGTATTTTCTTTTCGCCAATGGCATTAAAAAATTCATTTTGGGCTTCTCAAGGTGTGCAAGCAGGTGATATCATTAAGAAAGTAAACGGTAAAGATTTAACCTTACAAAATGCACAACAAGTTATTACTGGCATGTACAGCTGGCAAGAAGGTATGGAGTACAGCTTAGATTTAGAGCGTAATGGAGAGGCTATAGCTTTAAAAGGAACTTTAGGTAAGGCTACTGCTAAAAGTGAATCTTTAGTAGAAGATGAAAATGCTACTGAAGCACAAAAAGCTTTAAGACAAGCTTGGTTAAAAGGGTAATCAATTCCTGCGAAAGCAGGAATCTCAAAATACCATAAAAGGTTTCCAGTTCGGAAGCCTTTTTTGGTATAGTCTTGTCATTCTGAACTCGTTTCAGAATCTACTATTTGTGAGTTTTAGATGCTGAATCAAGTTCAGCATGACAGTAAATTGTTTGTTATTTTTTATATTGATTTGTCATTCTGAACTTGCCTGTGCTGAACTAGTTTCAGTAATTCAGAATCTAGTTGAATTAATTATCACTCAGAGATTCCTGCTTTCGCAGGAATTTAAAACCCCTCAAAAACACCCAAACCAAACAATGCAAAATCATACTTCACAGGATCGTAAGGGTCTAACTTGCGTAAGTTTGCATCTAATTCCGCTAAGGCTTTAGCGTCATTCTGTTTGCGTTTTAGCAAGCCTAATTGTCGTGCAACATTACCAGAATGCACATCCAACGGACAACTGAGTTGCGCAGGAGAGAAGCTGTCCCAAATGCCAAAGTCTACACCTGCATTGTCATTACGTACCATCCAGCGCAAATACATATTAATACGCTTGGCAGCAGACTTTTTAAGAGGATCGCTCACATGCTTTTTGGTACGCTCTAAATGCGGAATCTCAAAAAACAGTTTTTTAAACTCGTGGATACTTTGTTGTAAAGAGTTGGGCTCAGCATATTTTGCAAACACAGTTTCTAAGCCATCATGCGCTTTATAAATATGTTGCAGACTTTTTATAAACTGTATAAAATCATCTCCATTAAACGTTCTGTGTACAAACGACTGCAAAGCCTCTAAATCTGAGTCTTGGTGTTGGGTTACAAACTCATAAGGTGCATGGTCTAACAGTACAATCATTTTAGTTGCATTGTTAATAATGCTTTTGCGATTTCCCCAAGCAATGGTAGCGGTTAAAAACCCAGCAATCTCAATATCCTCTTTTTTAGAAAATTGATGTGGCACTTGTATTGGGTCGCTCTCAATAAATTTTGGGTTATTGTACAGGTGGACTTTCTCGTCTAAAAAGGTTTTAAGTTCTGATGATTTGAGTTTCAACTTTTTTTCTGATATATGATGCTTCAAATACAAATTTACAGATGTTATTCTATTTAGTCTAAAGATAATGTTGGTATAAACAAGGATGCTTATTATAATTATTTTTTAATGACTTATATTGCGATAAATAGTAAAATCTATACAATTGATTTTTCTTTTATGCGAAATACCTACTTTTTATTTGTAATAATTTCATTCTTTCTTGGTGCTTCAGGATTTTCCCAAGACCTACATTTAGCTGAAAGATCCGAAAGAATAATAATAGAGAAAGACTCATCTTTTAAAACAGAAGTTTCAATAACATTTAAGAAGAACGAAAATATACGTGTTTATCCTGTTTTTTATGATACCGAACTTGAAAAGGTATATGATTTTGAGCTTTTTGAAATTAAAGGAAAGCGGTTAAAAAAAATAAAAATAAATAAGATTATTGAAGAAGATGTTAAATTAGACTATATAACAAGCAAAAAAATCAAATCTGTATTAATACCAGCTGATAAGGATATTAGTTTAAATTATACTATTTCTTGTAAAGAGTTAATGTACTTTACAAGTTTGCCTTTTTTTTCATATAATAAAATCGATACACTTTTGTATCATATCGAAGTACCTAATGACTATATATTAAGTCACAATAATATAGATGAAGACTCTTTGTCGTTTTATAAAATAGATTCTACAAAATATGACGATAAATCAATTTGGAAAATAAAAGTTTCGCCAAAAAAGGTTATTCCAGATCCGTTACAGTTTTTCGGAATTTATAAAAATATCAATGTGCCGTTAATGAGAACATTGGTTTACCCAAACTCTTATAAAAATCAGCCCAAGAAATATCTTAACGATTGGTATTTAAAAAACTTATCTCATCAAACAGGATTAAATGTTTCTGCGATAAATAAAATAGACCAACTAACTATTGGTATTCAAGACGAAACAAAAATTGTTAATATCCTATATAATTATGTTAGGAGCAATTTTAAATATGTTGCAATTGAGGTAGGTATGGGAGCTTTTATTCCATCTCATGTTAATGAGGTTTTTATGAATAAACAAGGAGATTGTAAAGATTTATCTAATTTTTTATCAGAAGCTTTAAAATATAAGGGGATTAAATGCAATTTAGCTCTAGCAGCTACTTTTGACCATGTAAGTGATTGTGATTTTCCGTCATTGGGCTCAGCTAATCATGTTATTTGTGTGGCTAAAATCGATGGAAAGGAAATACTCTTAGACCCTACGGATTCTGTGCATGTGGAGGGAACACCTATTCAGAGTATACAAGGTCGAACAATATTAATTATTGACCCTTCGGGTGGTGAGTTTTACGAAGTAAGTCCATTTGTACCAGAAAGTAATGAAATTTTATATCGTTTTGATTTAGATTTAAATAGTGATAAGGATATCATTGAAGGAAGTTTTAAAATTAACTATGAAGGAATATCTGGTAATTATCTCAAGCGTATAATAAATACCAATAAAAAAAAGGATAACACTGAAATTTTAAAAACTTATTATGAAGAAATTTTTGGAGATCAAGATATTTCTAACATTTCAACTATAAATGAATACAAGAAATTAAATTTTAATGGGGATATTTCAATAAAAGGAAAGACTTTTAGTGATGACAATAATAAATATTTGTTCTTTGATTTTTTACCTAGACTTTTCGAAACGGAAAATAGAGAAACCTTAATGAGTGGAACCTTTTTAGGAAATAATTTTTCTAAGAGGGTACTTCTTAAAATCACTTTAGACGAACAAATTGAAGACTTTAAAACAATAAATCATAAGTTTGAGGAAGAAGGTGTATCCTTAAAATTTGAAATTACCTTAATTTCCTCTAAGGAAATTGAACTCAAATATAACTTTGTCTTTGATTACGTTTTTATTGATAGTAAAAATGTTGATTTGACTAATAAAATTATAACAGAATATAATAGTATTATTAATGAGCCATTTGTTTTCAAAAAGAGCAAAAACTAGTTTGTTAGTTTTTTGTTTTAGCACTTTACTATTTAGCATAGCTTCTTTTCCTTTAATAAAGGAAGACCCTTTTTTAAAAGTATGTGAAAAATCAGATGCCTATTATTTACATTCCTATGTAGATGTAACTTATGTAAAAAATTGGACTAGGCACAAAAGATATGTGGCTATAAATAATAAGTTGGTTGTTAACACAATACAAGGTGTAGAGGATTACGCTTTTTTAAAGTTAGATGAGTATGTGAGCAATCATTTGGAAAGCATCAAGATCAGAACCTTAAAAGCTGATGGCACAATTGTAGAATTAGACTCTAGTCTGGTTTTTAGTCAAAAATCTGACAATAAAAAGTTTGGTTCTATCAGTTACCCAATACCAAGTGTAGAACCAGGTGATACAATTGAAACAGACTATGTTTACTATGAGAATTTAAAAGGGTATGAATTAATGGATTATGTTGACCTTAACTCAGTATTACCAAGTATTAATTCACAGTATACAATTAAAACTGGACAAGATCTACAAGTAAGATATAAGACTTACAATGAATTTCCAACACCAAGAGTAATTGCTAACGATACATTGGTTTACTTACAATTCTCTAGAGACTCAATAAAAAGTTTAGTGAGTAATGATTATAACTGTTTACCATGTGAAAAGCCATATTTTTATTATACTTTAGAGAAAAAGGAAAGTGAGTTAAGAACATGGAAAGATGTCTATAATGAAGAATTCAATTTTCTTACTCAGCCTATGGCTCTAGATTATGAAAATTCATCATATTACAAAAGATGGAAAAAAAGAGTAATAGGAGAAGCGAAGGATAGCTCCAAGTATTACAAGTTTAATTTACTTCACAAAGAAGTACTAAGAACCATAAATATTGAACCTATAAAAGATGGGCACGAGCTTATAAAGTCTAGCGGTTATTTTTTAAAGGAGGAAAGATTTGACCCTTTAAGTATCAGGAGGTTTTACAGACAGATTTTAGAAGATTTGGATATTAAATATTGGGCTGTTTTTGCGCGCGAAAAGCGATTAGGTCCAATAGATGTAAATTTAATTAGAAAGGGTGAGTTTGCTCATATATTTTTTGCTATCGAGAATGAAAAAGGACACTTAAAATTTCTTTATCCTCACGAAGAGAATTATAAGTATTTAATTGATGAAATACCTACATCATTATACGATACGCGTGCGGTATTGGTTAAGCCTATTAATAATGGTGAAGTAAAAAAGAAAGACAAGTTTATTAATAGAGACTTAAAGTTGGCTGAAGCAGATTCAATAACCGTAGAAGTAATCAACTTGCCTAGCATGAATTCTGACTATAATTATATCAGACAAACTGTTTTTAGTAAGGTAGATTTAGAGGCTAAAAGAACAGATTTAAAATATAGGTTCAAGGTGTCTGGTGGTACATCAACAGATTTAAGATCCTTTTTCGAAATGCTAAATAATAATGAAGAAGTAGAAGAGTATTATGATACGCTCTGGGAATATGAGGGTGACGATAATACAATTCAAATAGACTCGGTATTAAATAGAATACAAAATGATGAAAAACCATTTAGTTTTGTCTTTGATGCCAAAGGCACACTAAATAATGTAGTTAATTTTGTTAATGATAGCTTAGTCAGTGTATCCATAGATAAGTTAATAAAACATAATCAGATAGAAGAATCTTCAGAAAAAGGTACATTAAGCTATTACTTAGATTACAGTTATTCAGATTTATTTATGTTGAATATCGAATTTCCTTGCAAAATAGAAGTATTGGGTATGGATGATAGTAACATTAAGTATAATAATAAATACAGCGAATATTTTTTTGATGTAAAATCTATTAATGGAAATCAGTTAAAAATCATATCTAATTATAAGATATTAGAAAATTATATACCTAATATAGATTTAAAGGATATAAAAACACTAAATGACCATTACCGTGATTCAAAAAAAAGAAGATTGTTAGTTAAACTCAAACGAAAAGAATAAAGAAAAGAGTAAGAATGCTATTGGGTCGCTCTCAATAAATTTTGGGTTATTGTACAGGTGGACTTTCTCGTCTAAAAAGGTTTTAAGTTCTGATGTTTTAAGTTTCAAAAAGCTAAGATTTAGACTGCAAAAATAAGGCTTTGTAAAAAATACGTAACGTTACGTATTGACTTGTTGGTTTAAAAATGCGAACTTCGCTTATCAATCAATATAGTTCATTAAAACGGAACTATATCTTAACGATAAGCGTAACCAAAAACCACCCTCAAACTTTTCAAAAAACTTTAATAAAAACTATTCTACTATTTAATTACATTTGCAATCTCTTAAAAAGAGAGAAGAAGTTTAATTAAAAAAAGATTCCTGCCTTCGCAGGAAATATTATGAAAGCTGGAATAGTAGGATTACCAAACGTAGGAAAATCAACCTTATTTAACTGTTTATCTAACGCTAAAGCGCAAAGTGCAAACTTTCCGTTTTGTACTATAGAACCAAACATTGGTGTGGTTAACGTACCAGACCCAAGATTATCAAAACTTGAATCTTTGGTTAATCCAGAGCGTGTAATGCCTGCAACTGTAGAGATTGTAGATATTGCAGGTTTGGTAAAAGGTGCCAGTAAAGGTGAAGGTTTAGGAAACCAGTTCTTAGCCAACATTAGAGAAACCGATGCTATTTTGCACGTATTACGTTGTTTTGATAACGATAATATTGTTCATGTTGATGGTTCTGTAGATCCTATAAGAGACAAGGAAACCATTGATATGGAGCTTCAGCTTAAAGATTTAGAAACTACTGAAAAGAAGTTAGATAAAGTAAAGCGTGCTGCTAAAACTGGTAATAAAGAAGCGCAAGCAGAAGAAGCAGTGCTTTTAAATATAAAAAACGGTTTAGAATCTGGTGTGTCTGTGAGAGCTATAGAGTTTTCAGATGAAGATTATGCAGACTACGTAAAGCCATTACAGTTTATTACTGACAAGCCTGTAATGTATGTGTGTAATGTAGATGAAGGATCTGCAAACACTGGTAATGCTTATGTAGAGCAGGTGAGAGAAGCGGTTAAAGATGAGCACGCAGAAGTATTGGTATTGGCTGTTGGTACAGAAGCCGATATTAATGAGTTAGAAGACTACGAAGAACGACAAATGTTCTTAGAAGATATAGGATTAGACGAGCCAGGTTCAGCAAAATTAATCAGAGCGGCTTATAAGCTTTTAAATCAGCAAACTTACTTTACAGCTGGTGTAAAAGAAGTAAGAGCGTGGACGGTTACTGTTGGTGCTACTGCGCCACAAGCTGCTGGAGTAATTCATACCGATTTTGAAAAAGGCTTTATTAGAGCAGAAGTTATTGGTTACGATGACTATGTTAACTACGGAAGTGAAGCCAAAGTAAAAGAAGCAGGTAAAATGCGTGTAGAAGGAAAAAACTATATTGTTAAAGATGGAGATGTGATGCATTTCTTGTTTAACGTCTAGATGACATGCTCATTGCTTCAATAAAATCTAACAAGTATCCTGGATTAAACAATCTAAATGATGTTCCAGTAATTGGAGGTGCAATTATAGCCATGGGTTCAATGTTGCCAATGTTTTTGTTTCATGAAATAATTCAAGAGATTTTTGGTAGACATGAGATGTTTGATTTAAGTGTAACTTTTTTCTTGAACAATTTATTTTTTCATTCATTCTTATTAATTGTCCTTGATATAAGGATTAGATTATTTTTTATTCCTACAACATTGTTTTGCCTAGGTTGTTTTGTCTACAATTTTTATAGAGAATACGACTTAATAGTTTCATTAATAAACACATAAAAAACTTCCACATTAATTGAAAAAATAAGTGACCTTTCATAAATGTAGGTGTCTTACTACAAAATAAAAATTATGCCCCAAATAATTGAAGAAACTGAAATAGAATCAGACATTGAGATTTGCTTTGATTTAGCAAGAGATGTTAACTTCTACAAACAGTCTCTGAAGCACAAAAATGAAATCCCAGTTATGGGAAAAATTTCTGGTCTTGTAGAAGAAGGTGACTCTATCACATGGGAAACCAATCATCTTGGTTTTATGCAGCACCTCACCTTAAAAGTTTCCGAGTTAAAAAAACCTTATGTATTTACAGATGAAATGACTGATGGTAGCTTTAAATCTTACAAACACGACCATATTTTTGAAACGCGTAACGGTAAGACCGTAATGATAGATAAACTTCATTTTTCTTCTAAATACGGAATTCTGGGAAAAATTGTAGATAGCCTAATTTTGAAAAGACATATTAGAGGCATTATGATTGCCAGAAATGAAATTTTAAAGCAAAAAGCTGAGGAATTATCAAAACATTAAAAAATGGTTAAGGTTCTCAACAATAACGGTACTTTATTGTTAATTACTTTACGAAAAGCGTGTTTCATTTTTTAAGCTATAGTCTTATATTAGCGTTCTATCATTAATTTCGTCCTAATGTCTATGGCAGAACAAACTAACTATACTGAAGACAATATTCGCTCACTCGATTGGAAGGAACACATCAGGATGCGTCCTGGTATGTACATCGGAAAATTAGGTGATGGATCCTCTCCAGACGATGGTATTTACATTCTTGTTAAAGAAGTGCTCGATAACTCTATCGATGAGTTTGTAATGGGAGCTGGTAAAACCATTGAGATTTCCATACAAGGCGATCGTGTTATTGTGCGAGATTATGGTCGTGGTATTCCGTTAGGAAAGGTTGTAGATGTAGTATCTAAGATGAATACTGGTGGTAAGTACGATTCTAAAGCCTTTAAGAAGTCCGTAGGTCTTAATGGTGTTGGTACAAAAGCAGTTAATGCGTTGTCAACCTATTTTAGAGTAGAGTCTACCAGAGACGGAAAATCGGCTTCTGCTGAGTTTGCTTTAGGTGAGTTAACAGATCAGGAATTTTTAGACGATACTTCGAGACGAAAAGGGACTAAGGTAACCTTTGTGCCAGATGAAAGCATTTTTAAAAACTACAAATTCAGAAATGAATATGTGGTAAAGATGCTGAAGAACTATGTGTACCTCAATCCTGGGTTAACCATAGTTTTTAATGGCGAAAAATACTATAGTGAAAATGGTTTAAAGGATTTACTTTCAGAAAATATTAATGATGGTGATATACTTTACCCAATTATTCATTTGCGAGGCGATGATATTGAAGTTGCTATAACGCATAGCAAAACACAGTATAGTGAAGAATATCATTCATTTGTTAATGGACAGAATACCACGCAAGGTGGAACACATTTAGCAGCTTTTAGAGAGGCTGTTGTTAAAACTGTCCGTGAGTTTTATGGTAAAAGCTATGATGCTTCAGATGTAAGAAAATCGATTGTATCTGCAATCGCTATCAAGGTAATGGAACCTGTTTTTGAGAGTCAGACCAAAACCAAGTTAGGTTCTACAGATATGGGAGGTGATTTACCAACGGTAAGAACTTACATCAACGATTTTGTAAAAACATATTTAGATAATTTTCTTCATAAAAATCCTGATACAGCTGAAAAGATTCAGCGAAAGATTCTTCAAGCAGAACGCGAACGTAAGGAATTATCTGGTATTAGAAAATTAGCCAAAGAGCGTGCAAAAAAGGCGAGTCTTCATAATAAAAAGCTTCGCGATTGTCGTATTCATTTTGCTGATACCAAAAAGGATGGTTACTTAGATACCACCTTATTTATTACTGAGGGAGATTCGGCTTCTGGTAGTATCACAAAATCCAGAGATGTTAATACACAAGCGGTATTTAGCTTAAAAGGTAAGCCTTTAAATTCTTATGGGTTAAGCAAAAAGATTGTGTATGAGAATGAAGAATTCAATCTTTTGCAAGCGGCTTTAAATATAGAAGAATCAATAGAAGACCTTAGATATAACAACATCGTCATAGCAACTGATGCCGATGTTGATGGTATGCACATTAGATTGTTGTTAATTACATTTTTCTTACAGTTTTTTCCTGAAGTGATAAAGGAAGGGCATTTGTATATACTTCAAACTCCGTTATTTAGGGTTAGAAATAAAAAGAAAACGATTTATTGTTATTCAGATGAAGAGCGTAAAAATGCGATTGAAGAATTAAAGCCAAAACCAGAGATTACTAGATTTAAAGGATTGGGTGAAATTTCGCCAGATGAGTTTAAACACTTTATTGGTGAAGATATGCGATTAGATCCTGTGATGTTAGACAAGGACATGTCTATTGAGGAACTTCTGTCTTTCTATATGGGAAAAAATACTCCATCGCGTCAAGAATTCATTATTGAGAATCTTAAAGTAGAACTTGATATTGTTGAAGAAAACGTATGAGAACCGACAATAGAACTGTAAAAAACACCGTTGTTTCCATCTACTTTATACTAATCGTTTTTGGTATATTAATGATAACTGTCTTTAATTCTCTTGATTTTTTTGTGGACAGTACCTTCTTTATTTTTCTGGGTTTATTTGTTGTTTTAGTATTGTTTCATTCAATAGCAGGTTATTTTGAGTATGACAGTGATGGGTCAAAAATTATAATCCTTAATAAAGGTCTCATATTAACAGAGTACATTAATTATCGAGAGAATAAAGTTGAATTTGCTAGGCATCAACTTATTGGGTATAAAATAAAAGATTATTTCCTCTATAAGTCTTTGGTTGTTCTTTTTAAGACTTATGACGGAAAACAAGCAAAAGAGCGCTTTAACGTAACGCTTCTTAAAAGACGTAAGATGAGGTATGTAAAGCAATCGCTAAGAAAAACACTAAAAGAAAACAAAAAGCGAAAAGAAGGATAGATGGCAGAAGATCAAAATGACGAATTATTAAATGAAGATAATGGTAATCAAGAAACGATTACCAAAGTAACAGGAATGTATAAAGACTGGTTCTTAGATTACGCTTCTTACGTAATCTTAGAGCGTGCAGTACCTGCTATAGAAGATGGTTTTAAGCCAGTGCAGCGTCGTATTATGCATTCTATGAAAGATTTAGATGATGGTCGTTACAATAAAGTGGCTAACATAGTTGGTCATACTATGCAATACCATCCACATGGTGATGCAAGTATTGCTGATGCCATGGTTCAAATTGGTCAAAAAGATCTTTTAATAGATACCCAAGGTAACTGGGGAAATATCCTAACAGGAGATAGAGCAGCAGCATCACGTTATATTGAAGCCAGATTATCAAAGTTTGCGCTAGACGTTGTTTATAATCCTAAAATTACAGAGTGGCAAGCCTCTTATGACGGTAGACGCAAAGAGCCAATCAATTTGCCAGTAATGTTTCCTTTGCTTTTAGCGCAAGGTGGTGAAGGTATTGCGGTAGGTTTATCAACTAAAATTCTACCACATAATTTTATAGAGCTTATAGATGCTTCAGTAAAGCATTTAAAAGGTAAGCGCTTTACAATTTATCCAGATTTTCCAACAGCAGGTATTGCAGATATCAGCAACTACAATGATGGTATGCGTGGCGGAAAGGTTAGAGTACGTGCTAAAATTTCGCAAGTCGATAAAAATACACTTGCTATTACAGAGATTCCTTTTGGTACAACTACATCATCCTTGATAGATTCTATCTTAAAAGCTAATGATAAAGGCAAAATCAAAATAAAACGCATTGAGGATAATACTGCTGCTGAAGTTGAAATTTTAATTCATTTGCCATCAGGTTTATCACCAGATAAAACGATTGATGCCCTTTATGCATTTACAGCTTGCGAAACATCAATTTCACCATTAGGATGTGTTATTGAAAATAATAAGCCATTCTTTGTAGGTGTAACAGAAATGTTACGTCGTTCTACAGATAATACGGTTCAGCTTTTAAAACAAGAATTAGAAATAAAGCTTGGTGAGTTTGAAGAGCAGTGGCACTTCGCATCTTTAGAACGCATTTTTATTGAAAATAGAATTTATCGCGATATTGAAGAAGAGGAAACTTGGGAAGGAGTTATTCAAGCTATAGATAAAGGGCTTCAGCCACATATCAAACATTTAAAGCGTGGGGTTACCGAAGAAGATATAGTTCGATTAACGGAAATAAGAATAAAGCGTATTTCTAAATTTGATATTGATAAAGCGCAACAGAAAATAGATGCTTTAGAAGATCAAATTGCAGAAGTAAAGCATCATTTAGCCAATCTTATAGATTATTCAATTGCTTATTTTGAGCGATTAAAGAAAGATTACGGTGAAGGGAAAGAGCGTAAAACCGAATTACGCGCTTTTGAAGATGTAGATGCTACAAAGGTTGTTATTAGAAACACTAAGCTTTACGTCAATAGGGAAGAAGGTTTTATTGGAACCTCGCTAAGACGTGATGAATATGTTTGCGATTGTAGCGATATAGATGATATTATTGTATTTACCAAAGAAGGTAAAATGATGGTAACTAAAGTAGATTCCAAAACTTTTGTTGGTAAAAATATAATCCACGTTGCTGTATTCAAGAAAAAGGATAAGCGTACCATTTACAATATGATTTACAGAGATGGAAAGAAAGGACCATCTTATGTAAAGCGTTTCGCGGTAACTAGTATTACCAGAGATAGAGAGTATGATTTAACCAATGGAAATAAAGGTTCGATGGTTTGGTATTTCTCCGCAAACCCTAATGGTGAAGCCGAAGTTGTTACCGTATTACTGCGTCAAGTTGGTAGTATTAAGAAATTGAAGTGGGATCTCGATTTTGCTGATATTTTAATAAAAGGACGTTCTTCTAAAGGAAATCTGGTTACAAAGTATTCTATAAAACGAATAGAGCTAAAAGAAAAAGGTGTATCTACATTAAAGCCACGTAAAATTTGGTTTGATGATACAGTACAGCGTCTTAATGTTGATGAAAGAGGTGAATTGATAGGCGAATTTAGAGGTGAAGATCGCTTGCTGATAATTACCCAATCAGGAAATGTAAAAACTATTATCCCAGAATTAACAACACATTTTGATAGCGATATGATTGTGCTTGAAAAATGGATCCCGAAAAAACCAATTTCAGCAATTTACTATGATGGTGAAAAAGAACGTTATTACGTGAAGCGTTTTTTAATTGAGCAAGAAGGAAAAGAAGAAACATTTATTTCCAGTCATCCAGAGTCGCAATTAGAAATTGTATCTACAGATTGGAGGCCAATGGCTGAGGTTGAGTTTACCAAAGAGCGTGGTAAAGATCGTAAACCTAACATGGAGGTTAATCTTGAAGAGTTTATTGCAGTAAAAGGTATTAATGCGCTTGGAAATCAATTGACTAAAGAAAAGATAAATCAAATAAATTTATTAGATCCTTTACCTTTTGAAGCGCCAGAAGAAGTCCATGCTGATGAGTTAGAAGTTGTAGATGAAGAAACCGTTTCTGTGGATTTAGATATTGATAAAACGGAAGAAAAAACAGAACAACCTAAAGATGATTCTTCAACTAAAGCGGATGATAATGACGACGATTTAGACGTGGATGATAAAGGTCAGGTGACGCTTTTTTAGTATTACATCTGAGTTTTTAATTCTTTCTGAAAAAATTTAGAAAATTGTTTAGCTCCTATATCAGAGAGATGTGTTTTATCTTTCCAATAGGAATTATCATTTCCGATTTCTTTAAATAAGTTAGTATAATCGCTATAATTTAGGTTTAAATCCTTCATTATGCCTTTAAAAAGATTATTATCCTTACCACAAGGATCATCATAAATTGGAGAGGTAACGAATATAAAAGTTTTGTTTTTTGAGTTTTCTATATAAGTTTTTATGCTCTTTAAATATTCCAGAGCTATTGGATTAATATCAATATCCTCTTCACACTCAATTGAATTATCCTTCAGCAGTAAAGCATCTCGCATAGGTTTTTGAGACTCATTTATAATTATTGGATTATAACCATTATATGACCTGTAATCGTAACTAGGTTTAAAATAATTTTTTAAAATACTTATAGCGTTACCATTATAATTCATGCTATAGTAAAAGTTTTGTATTGGTGATATTTGATTTGATTTTTTAAGTGCTTTGGTGATATTCTCGTCTCTGTTAAATTTAGTTTTTAGACCTCTAATATCAGACCCATCATAGGACTTATCAAAAAAATTCTTGGTATCTATATGTATTAATATTAGTTGCGGTTTATCTTTTTTAAGGGTACTTACGAGTGTGCTAGTGTAGGCTATACCTGTGCCATCAACTCCCATATTATAGCCTTTGGTGTTAAATAAATCCATATCGAAATGATGATTGGCTCGAGAATTTCCAAAAACTAAAAAATCTGTTGAATCTTTAATAGTTAGAAACTGATTTAACTTTCCAATAGCTTGTCCAGTCATTACTTTATCACTCATTGTATTGAGTCCTAAGAACACCAGTTTGTCTATAGCGTAACTTATCACTAAAGTGATTAATATGATTTTTAAGAGTTTATTTATTGTTTTTGAGTCCATACCTAAAATTGAAAATAAATAAAGTTCTCAGCAGTAGAATAGAATAGGCATAGCATAATAATGATTACCGATACTATAAACGAAAGTCGTACAATGTTAAACTTACTACCATATTCTTCAAGAGGAGTATTTGATCTAAAAATCCTTAAATCAATCAAAAGGCCTAATATCATTAACAGAGAAGCATTAACGAAAGCATTTGAGTCACCAATAAAAAGGCTTCCAAAGTCTAATGTAAACCATTTGCTTATTATGGACCAAGCAGTATCAAAATCTACAGCTCTAAAGAAGACCCATGCTATTAAAACCACTATAAAAGTGTAGATGTATCCAAAGGCATTAAAGGTTTTTATTTTTAATGCAGAAAAAGTATATTTTTCTATGCTTAGAAATAAGCCGTGAATTCCTCCCCAAATAACAAAATTCCAAGAACTACCGTGCCACAAACCTCCAAGGAGCATTGTAAGCATAAGATTTCGATATGTAATTACAATTCCTTTTCTGTTTCCGCCTAAGGATATATACAGATAATCCCTTAACCAAAATGATAGTGACATATGCCAACGTCTCCAAAATTCAGTGAGAGTTCTTGAAAAATATGGGAAATTGAAATTCCTATTGAAATTAAATCCAAATAGTTTAGCACTACCTATTGCAATATCTGAATATCCGGAAAAATCAAAATATATTTGGAATGCATAAAAGACAGTAGCCACTAATAAAGTTGTGCCATTATGAATGTCGTAATTAGCATAAGCAGAATCAACATATACACCTAAGTTGTCGGCAATAGCAACTTTTCTAAATAGACCTATGAAAATTTGAAAAATACCAGTTTTTAATAAATTGATATTTAAAGAGCGTTTACTCTCAATCTGAGGAATTAAATTCGAAGCTCTTTCAATTGGTCCAGCAACCAGTTGTGGAAATAGACTTACAAAAGTAAAAAAGGCAACAATGTCTTTACATGATTTTATTTTCTCTCTGTAGATATCTATACTGTAACTAAGTGTCTGGAAAGTATAAAAACTAATTCCAACAGGTAATATTATATTTAATGTCAAATCATTGACTTGCCATCCAACAAAAGACATTGTACTGGCAAAAGAATCTGCGAAGAAGTTGTAGTATTTAAAAACACCTAATAATCCAAGGTTAGAACATAAGCTGACCAGTAACCACCTTTTCTTATTCTTTTTAATCTGGGCTGCTTCAATTTTTTGGCCAACATAATAATCTAAAAAGGAACTAAAAATAATTAATGATAAAAATCTATAATCCCACCAACCATAAAAAACATAACTAGCAATTAATAAGAGTATATTTTGATTCTTATAATTGGACTTTAGTAACCAGTATAGAACAACGACTATAGGTAAAAAAATAAGATATTCAATCGAGTTAAAAAGCATTGAATGAAGGCTTTATGGATTTGGGTTCATAAAAAATCTTACAAAAATTTTCTGAAATATAGTAAAACCCATTTTTCAACACCCAAAAAGGTTTGATATTTTAGTTAAGCGGATTGAAAACAACGTTATATAACTTTTGTACTACTTTTTTTTAGTCTTAAAGTTTAAAAATTCTACAAACAATGAAAAAGCAATTGCGAAGTATAAGTAACCTTTTGGTATTGCGCCAACTGTTTTTCCAAAGAATTCAGTGTGGGATAGGTGAGCTGCCTCGGTAATAAGCATAAAGCCTATAAGAATTAAAAAGGCTAAACCTAGTATTTGCATACTTGGATTTCTGTCTATAAACTTTCGAATAGGATTAGCAAAGCCTATCATTACAACTATTGAAATAACAACTGCTATAATCATTAATATTAAAGTATAGTTGCTATTTGGGTGTAAACCATTGGTCATACCAACTGCAGTTAAGATAGAGTCTACTGAGAAAATAAAATCAATGATTAAGATTTGTGTTATAGCTTGAGAAAGCGATTTAATCACTTTAGATTTCACACCTTTTTCATCATGACCAGGATCTTCTACTTTTTCCCTTATTTCAGATGTGCTTTTGTAAATTAAAAAGAGTCCACCTGTAAATAGTATAATAGCTTGCCAACTAAGCGCTATTTTAAACCAATCAGATTCATATTCTAAAAAAGGCTCACTTAAGCCAATAAGAAAGGTTACAAAAAACAATAATACAATACGTTGCACCATTGCTAAGATCAGACCAATATTAGTGGCTTTACTTCGTTGGTTTTCTGGTAGTTTATTGGCCGCAATAGATATGAACACGATATTGTCTATTCCTAGAATAATTTCCAGAAAGGTTAGCGTTAAGAGCGCCATAATAGCGTCAGATGTTAATAAAAATTCTAACATGTTGTTTAATTAATTCTGTATGCGACTCCTTTTTCGCTTCTTAAGGGTTTGTTTGGCTTCTTTGCTGCAAGTTTATATTCAAAGGTGTAAGAAGATGTACCATCTGTTGTGAGTATTTTCATGTGAATAGCGTCTCGCTCAGAATTTGTTTTTGGATTAAGTTTCTTTAAAATAAATTCACAATCATTTATCCAGCGTACAGAAGAGGAATCAATTTTTCCTTCGTAATAGTCTATATTTAGTGTATCTGTTCTAACAAACCTCCCAGTTTTTTTTACACCATCAATGGTATAGCTGAACTCAAATTCTCCTGTTTTAAAATCATCACAGTTACGTTCTACTTCAAAACAGCTTGTAAGTGGTAGTAATAAACAAAGCAAAAAAATATTTTTCATACTTAAGGTTTGCGCAAAGATAATTAATTGATAAACTATATCTGAGCAAATTCTGAAGTTAAGCTTAAGGCTCATAACTTTTAAATGTGCCGTCTTTGTAAAAGATAACTATTTTTTCAATTTCAGAATTTTTTACCTCAGGTTCGCTAGTGCTGTCAACTTTTAAATCTAACTGTGGATTTGGAAAGTTTGAAATTTTATTCTCTGTGGTCGGAAAATTTCCTTTTCCATTTAATAGCCAATACAATTCTACTTCAGGATAGGAGTGAAGTACCTTCATTACAAAGTCTAAACTTGGTTTGTTTCTGCCAGAAAGAATATGAGAAATACTAGATCTTTGGACACCAATTTTTTCTGCAAAACCAGATGCGGTTTCGTCATAAAAATCTATGACTTTTTGTAATCGAGCCGCAAAATCTGATGAGTTTATCATTGTAAACAGTTATTTCTTTTTTGTAACGACACAAATGTAAACAATAGTGTTGTTTTGGTCAATATTCTTATGTTAATCTTTGTTCTTTAATTAAAGTAAAACTTCGTAAATAATATATAAAACACTGAAAACAAATAAAATAATTTCAATTAAGTATTTCTATTGAATTTTTTTCAATTATTTTGGTGCTATAAGATTTTATAACATGTATTAATGTATACATGTGTAACACAATCCATTGTTTTTGTTGTTTACAATTGTAAAAAATCAAATAGTTACATTTGTAACACATAAAAATCGTTGATGGAATTAGAGCAACTTAAAAGTTTATATTCTTTACTTAAAACTCCGGAATTATTTGGTAGATATATTACCAATTCTCATATAGAAAAATGTCTGAAAAGAATGCCACATTCTATGAGTTCGATTGTTGGATGTTCTGTTGAAGATAGACCTATTTATTGTTTAAAATTTGGAACAGGATCTAAGAGAGTTTTAATGTGGTCTCAGATGCATGGAAATGAGTCTACAACAACGAAAGCACTTTTTGATTGTTTTAATCTGTTTCTTACTAATAATAACTTTCCGAATTTGATTTTAGAGTCATGTACGTTATTGATTATTCCAATTCTCAATCCTGATGGTGCAGAACGCTACACACGTTTTAATGCTAATGAGGTTGATCTCAACAGGGATGCGCAAGATCTATCTCAGCCAGAGAGTAAGGTGTTAAGACAAGTATTTGATGATTTTAAGCCACACTATTGTTTTAATCTCCACGGACAGCGCACCATTTATAATGTTGGTTCAACAAACAATTCTTCTATTTTGTCATTTTTATCTCCTTCACAAGATGCTGAGCGTAGCCTGACACCAAACAGAAAAGAAGCTATGGCATTGATTGTTGAGATTAATTCTTTACTGCAGAATAATGTTCCAAATAGTGTAGCAAGATATGATGATGGTTTTAATTTAAACTGTGTTGGTGATACATTTCAAAGTTTAGATATACCAACAGTTTTGTTTGAAGCTGGTCATTTTCCTAACGACTACAAAAGGGAAGAAGTTAGATATTTGATGTTTGTGGCTATTTTAAAAGGATTAGATGCTATTTCGCGAGGCATAGATGTAAATACACATAAAGATTATTTTTTAATCCCAGAAAACGCTAAACAGTTTTACGATATCATAATTAGAAATGTGAAGTTAGAGGAGAATACTAATGAATTAACTGATATAGGAATACTTTATAAAGAAGAATTGGTAGAAAAAACTATTGACTTTATTCCTACAATTGAAGTTATTTCGAAGTTAGATGATTTTTATGGTCATAAAGAGATTGATGCAAAAGGGCAAGTTGTAAAAAATCAGGATGATACAGTGATAAAAGTTACTAACGAAAACGATTTCGTATTGATAAATAATGAAAAAATCTCACTAAAACCTTAAAAAAACTCGTTTTTGATGCGTAATTGATAATAAAAATCCTTTATTTTTGCATAAAGTTTAAAGATTATATAATTATGGCAAAGTTTAAATTAGACGAAGTAGACCACCAAATATTGGATATGCTAATAGATAATACTCGTATTCCTTTTACAGATATAGCAAAAAAATTATTGATTTCTGCAGGTACAGTTCATGTGCGTGTTAAGAAAATGGAAGAGGCAGGAATCATTAAAGGTTCTTCGCTAACTTTAGATTATAAAAAATTAGGGTATTCATTTATTGCTTATGTTGGTGTTTTTCTTCAAAATACATCGCAAACCAAGTTTGTATTAGAGCGTATTGAGAGTATTCCTTATGTAACAGTTGCACATATAACTACAGGAAAATTCAATATTTTTTGCAAAATTAGAGCAAAAAATACCATGCATGCAAAAGATATTATTTTCAATATAGATGACATTGAAGGTGTTTATAGAACAGAAACAATGATATCTTTAGAAGAAAGTATTAATGATAAGAAGCGTTTAATGCATACAATCTTCAACGAATTATAAATTATGGTCAAAGATATTTAGTTCGTTAAAAGAAAAACCCTTAGCTCTTTACTAAGGGTTTTTTTTTATAGAGATGTGTAATACTTAAAAGCATCCTGTATAATATCATTGTCTACTTCGCAGTTTATTTTTGGCTTACCAATAGCTTCTAGTAAAACAAAATTTACTTTTCCATGACTATTCTTTTTATCATATTTCAGCAAGTTGATTATAATTTTTTGATCATTTTCTGTTATTTCAACTTTAGAAAAAGTTTTTAGAATACCATTTTCAATATCTTTAAACTCTTTACTAGAAAGACCTACAGTCTTTGTGGATATATAAGCTTCTAATAACATCCCAATCGCAATAGCTTCTCCATGTAGAAGAGGAGTTTTGTCAGCATTACCTAAAAAATAGCTTTCAATTGCATGCCCTAAAGTATGCCCAAAATTTAAAATTTTTCTAAGACCTTGTTCTGTTGGGTCTTCAGAAACGATTTTGTTTTTAATAACAACAGAATCATGAATCATACTATCTAATGCAGAGCCATCTAAATTTTCAAAATTTATTAGAGTTTGCCAATAAGATTCGTCATTTATAAGTCCGTGTTTTAACATTTCTGCATAACCAGAAACCATGTGGTTTTTTGGTAATGTCTCTAGGAAAGATGTATCAATTAATACCATGCTCCCTTCACTAATAACACCGATCTGATTTTTTAAATTGCCAAGATCAACACCAGTTTTACCACCAACAGAGGCATCAACCATAGCCAAAAGAGATGTAGGTACATTGATGTAATCTATACCACGCATATAAGTACTAGCTACAAAACCACCAAGATCCGTGACGACTCCACCTCCTAAATTTATCATAAGACTTTTTCTGTCTGCGTAATATTCTGACATAGCTTCCCACACACCAGTACAAATATCTATAGTTTTGTGGTCTTCGCCTTCTGGCATTTCCATAACCTCAAAAACAATATCACCAGACTCTAGTTGTGATAAAAACTTTGGTAGGCAAGCATCATGTGTATTTGTATCTACAAGTACAAATATTTTTGAAGGGTTTGTAGTTTTTATGTATGCATTTAGTTCTCTATACACATTATCGTTAAAATGAACTATAGCATTTTTTGTCTTTATTGATTTCATTTTGATAAATCCTCAATTTTGGTGTGAAAATACTCCCTTTTTTTAGAAAAAAATACGCTTAGGATTAAATATATTTGTAATATTATTTTCAATATCTATGATTAATCGTTCTCTGTTTGAAAACACAGCAACTGCATTTGCACTAAAATCTGACTCTGAGTTAGAGCGTGCTTACTTTTTATTTAAAATGATTTCATCTCAACCTCTGGTTCGTATAGGAACAGCTGCAACAAATTTTGCGCTAAAAGCCAATTTGCCTGTTGAAGGTTTGATTAGATCTACCGTTTTTGATCATTTTTGTGGAGGTGTAAATGAGGAAGACTGTCTGTCAGTTATTGATAAACTGTATACTAAGGGTGTTAGTTCCGTCTTAGATTATTCAGTAGAAGGTAAAGAAATAGAGGAGGAGTTTGATAACGCACTTCAAAAGATTTTAAAGATTATTCATTTCTGTGAAGAACGAGAAGCTATGCCGATAGTAGTCTTTAAGCCAACAGGATTTGGACGATTTTTATTATATCAAAAGAAGACTGAAGGGAAAGAATTTTCTGCATCCGAAAAGGAAGAATGGAGCAGAATTGTAGAGCGTTTTGATGCTGTTTGTAAGCTAGCTAAACAAAAAGATGTTGAAGTCTTAATCGATGCTGAAGAAAGTTGGATGCAAGATGCAGCAGACGATTTGGTTGAGGATATGATGCGCAAGTATAACAAAGGAAAAACAATAGTATATAATACACTTCAATGTTATCGTTGGGATAGGTTAGATTACCTTAAAACATTACATCAACGAGGAAAGAGTGAAGGTTTTAATATTGGAATGAAAATAGTGCGTGGTGCCTACATGGAGAAGGAAAGAAATAGAGCAGAGGAGAAAGGGTATAACTCACCAATTTGTGAGAACAAAAAAGCAACTGATGATACATTCAACAGTACACTTGTTTATATCCTTGAAAATTTAAATGAAATTTCAGTTTTCATTGGAACGCATAATGAGGAAAGTTGTTATTTAGCAATGGAGCTAATGGAGAAGTATAATATTGCTAAGGAAGATAATAATGTGTGGTTTGGTCAATTATATGGAATGAGCGATCATATTAGCTATAATCTAGCTTCTGAAGGCTACAATGTTGCGAAGTATATTCCTTTTGGCCCTGTAAAAGATGTTATGCCGTACTTAATTAGAAGAGCAGAAGAGAATACCTCTGTTGCTGGGCAGACCAATAGAGAGTTAACATTGTTAAAAACTGAGAGAAAGAGGCGAAAATTATAAACGTCTTACCTTTTGTAGATAAGACGTTTAAATCGTTTTAAGAAAAGCTATACCACTTTTTCTTTTTATTTGGATTGTTGCCATAACCGTATCCGTAACCATATCCTTTTTTACCAGGCTTAACACCATTTAAAAGCATTGTCATGTTAGGGAGTCGTTTATCATCGTATAATGGTTGAGCTATATTTACAAGTCTTCTTTTGTCTACATTATCTACACTAACCACATAAACAAATAGATCTGCAAATTCAGATATTAGTAAAGTATCACTAACCAACCCTACAGCAGAGGTGTCTGCAACAATGTAATCATATTTGTTTTCGAAATATTTAAAAAGCTCAGTTACTCTTGGGCTCATCAACAATTCTGATGGGTTAGGAGGTATTGTACCTGACGGAATAATATCCAAAAATTCATTTTCAGGATGTTTTACAACAACATCTTGAGGTTTTATTGTGCTATCCGCAATATAATCAGACAAGCCTTTACTTGGTTTTTCCTTAATTCCTAGATAGTCTAAAATTTTAGGAACACGTATGTCCATCTCAATTAACAGTACAGACTTTTCAGAAAAAGATATAGAACTTGCGAGGTTAGTACTCGTATGAGATTTACCTTCTTGCGCTTTGGTAGAAGTAATAAAAAGTCTTTTTTGTTGTTTTTTTAAATCTCTTAGAATAAAATCTATATTAGATCTAACTATTCTAAAAGCTTCAGCTTTAGGTGAATAGTCAACTCGCTTTATTAGTTTTTCTTTTTTGCCAGTCTTTGGGATATCACCTAAATAAGTGATAGGTAATAAATCAATCAAGTCGTTTTTAGTATACAATTTTGTATCTACTAATTGTAATATGTAAATGAAACCTATAGGGATTAATAGCCCAATTAGAAGTGACGCTATATAAGTCATTTTTGGACTAGGTGCTACTGGTAGGTACGTTGAATATGCTTTCTCAATTACTTTGGCATTTGGTGTATACATACCCAATCTAATAGCAGATTCTTCTCGTTTTTCTAAAAGATATAGATATAAAGATTCTTTAATATCTTGTTGTCTTTTTATATCTCTAAATTGTCTTGCTTTTGTTGGTGCTGCATAGAGTTGTCCGCGAATTCTTGAGTTTTCTTTATTTAAGTTATTTAATGTTAGCTCAGAAGTTTGCTTCATGTTGCTTAGTGAACGTTCCAAATTAGATTTAATGGCATTAATCTGATCGTTAAGATTGATAACGACAGGATTTTTTGGACTTGAATTTTTTAGTATTCTGTTACGTTCAGCAACTAACTCATTATGGCTAGATATCATTTGAGCTGTTGAGGCGTCTCCAATACCTACATCGGCAGGAATCATATCGCTACTTCTATCTTCGGCTTGAATTTCTTCTTGCAAAAAAGAGATTAATTGAATATCTGTAGCAGTATTAGCAATTTGTTGTTCTAGTTGTTTGTTAGCTTGTAAATTAAGGTCTGTTTGGGCTCCTAAAGATGTAATGTTTCTGCTTTTTTGGAGCTCTTCAGCGGTATAGTCTACCTCTTCTAACTCCTTAGAAACTTTTTGTAATCTATTAGTAATAAAATCTGAAGTAACCTTTACGACCTCTTCTTTATCCTTAAGTACATCGTTATTATATTCATTGATTAACTCGTCTAAATAATCAATTGCTCTTTGGGCAACAGTTTCTTTTAACTCTAAGCTTATGACACTAGATCCTTTTTCGGTAAATATCTCGACGTTATTTGAATAAGCTGAAACTAATTTTGATATTGGCGTGATAGCAATTTTTAGATTGCTTCCTACTATAGGTGCATTTTCACCTACATTAGGAACGATTACAAATCCACCGTATGAAGTCTCAACTTTTTCACCAAAATCATATAGTTTACCATCAGAATCTTCTCTGTTTTCAAATAAAGATTGTTCTTTGTCATTAAATAATAAAAACTGAGTAGGGGATTTTATTTTTAAGTGTAAGACTGCTTTAATCTTGTTAATGATTGAGTCGCTTTCAAAAAAACTTATTTTAACTGGTGCGTTTTTATAGTATTCTTTTTCTTTTATTTTACCATCAGCAAAATACCTAATATTCAGATCTAGTCTTTTAATAATACTTTCGGCAATTTCACGAGATTTTATAATTTTAATCTCATCTTTAATTTTATCAGCACCACCAGAGAACAAACCATTTGCTTTTACATCATCTAAACTTGGTAACTTTTGCGACTGCTCTTCATCTCGAATTTTAATTGTTGCATTTGCTTTATATATGAAATCGGCATAACGAAGTTGTGTGAAACCAAGGATAACAGCTAAAATTACACAAAGCAAAATCCATTTCCAGTACGATAGGAATAGTTCTAAAGTTTGTTTTAATTCTACAGATGATGATGTATTAGATTTCATAAATTATATTTCTCTTCTTAATTTCTCACTAAAAATACTGCAATAATGGTTGCTAGAGTACCGATAGCAGAGATTAATACACTATTGTTTTGGTTATAAGATGAAGCTCTGATTTTTGCGTTGTTAGGTTCAACATAGATGACATCATTTTGTTGAAGATAATATACTGGTGAATTAACGGCATTTACTGAGGTTAAATCTACCTTAGCAAACTTCTTTTTACCGTCAATTTCTCTAATGAGTAGAACGTTTTTACGTTTTCCAAAAATCGTTAAATCATTCGCCATTCCTAATGCTTCGATAATAGTAATTCTCTCATCTGGGATTGTAAATGTACCAGGACTTTGTACTTCTCCTAATATTGTAAAAGTAAAATTAGATAATCTTACGTTTACAATAGGATCCTTAGCATATTCACTTATTTGTTCTGTAAGCATATCTGTTAATTGAGTTCTAGTAAGACCAGCAATCTTTAAAGTTCCCAAGACAGGAAATTCTATATTACCTTCATAATCCACTAAGTAAGTTTGCTGTTGTAATCCACCTTGAGCATTTAGGGGATTGCTTAAATTACCACCAGAAATTAAAGTTAAATTAAAAGGGGCAACAGTAGCAGGATCTAGAGCAGAAACATTAATTGTAAGAATATCGTCAGGTTTGTATATTAATTCTTTAGGTTCTGATACCAAAACATCTTCTTGAAGAGGCTCATCTTGGAAGTAAATAATATTTTTACGAGATCCACAAGAAGTCAATACTATTATAGCTATTAATTGAAGTATAAGGTTACGTTTTTTCATGATTCTGTTTTTAGGAGTAGTTTTTGGTATTGTAAATTATTTTTTTGAGTCTAAAACTTCGTAAGTAGAATTGTTAGATATATATTCAGGGATTAACGCTTTAATATACGATACAATTTCCAATGGCTGTGTTAATGAGTTAATACTTGTTAATTTATTGATTTGTTTTTCAACAGTATCTATATCAACATGTCTAGTTTTTGCTATCATTATTTTTTCATGATATGTTTTCTTTGTGTTTTCGCCATCAGCTAACAACTCTTCATAGATTTTTTCACCTGGACGTAAACCGGTGATTTTAATATCAATATCTTCTGGATAGCGTAAACCTGATAGTATAATCATGTTTTTGGCAAGGTTGAAAATCTTAATAGGTTCACCCATATCAAACACAAAAATTTCACCACCATTACCCATAGCAGCTGCTTCTAAAACAAGCTGACATGCTTCAGGTATTGTCATGAAATATCGTGTTATTTCCTTATGGGTAACTGTCAAAGGGCCTCCTTTTTCAATTTGTCTTTTAAAAAGTGGAATAACAGAACCGTTAGATCCTAATACATTTCCAAAACGTGTCGTTATGAATTTAGTGTGACCTTTTCCTTTTAGACATGATACATATAACTCAGCAATACGCTTAGTTGCTCCCATTACGTTTGTTGGGTTTACAGCCTTATCAGTAGAAATCAATACAAATTTATCTACACTATGCTTCACAGCAACATCAACAACATTTTTAGTGCCTGCAATATTTACACTTACAGCTTCAAAAGGATTGTTTTCCATTAGCGGTACATGCTTGTAAGCTGCTGCATGAAATACAATTTTTGGTTTATATAAATTAAAAATCTGATCTATTCTGGTTTTATTTCTAACATCAGCAACAATAGCGATGATATTATCTAAACCTTGTTGTCTAAATTCTTGTTGAATGTCATATAAAGCAGATTCAGCATTATCTACAAGTATTAGCTTTTTATAGTTATAAAGGCTAGCTTTTCTAGATATTTCACTACCAATAGAACCGGCAGCACCTGTAATCAATATAACTTTGTTATCATATTGATCTATTAAGTCTGGGTTTTTAATGTGAATTGGCTCTCTCCCTAATAAGTCTTCAATTTTAACTTCTTTTATTTGGCCAACACTTAAATCACCATCTATCCAACTTTGAACAGGAGGAACTATCTTTACCTTTAGTCCAAGATTAAATAAGCTTCCTGTTATTTGAAGTAACCTTGAAGGATCAATATTCTGAATAGATATAATAACATCTTCAACTTCGTTCTTTTGAATGAAATTTTCATCAATATCTGTGAGGCTATAAACTGTTACTAAGTTTATTTTCTTTCCAATTTTTCTTTCATCATCATCTATAAAACCAACAACATTAAACCCGTTTTTAGTGTCATTCTGAATAGCATCATAGGTAAGCATTCCAGAGTTTCCAGCACCAAAAATAAGTACGTTAGCAGTTTTATGAACGTCTTGTGTTATTTGATTATAAAGAGATTTAATAAATAGTTTTGCTCCAATTAAAAAAAGGATATTTAATAATAAATGTATATAGATAATTGATCCTGAAATATTAAAAATACTATTATCTCCTAGAAGTTTTCTACTCAGAAAAGTACAGCATATGAGTATTGTAGCTAAGATGTTGGCACCAATAACAACATTGATAATGTCTTTAAAACCGGTAAATCTTACAACACCCTTGTAAGACCCTACGGCAATTAAGCTTATTGCAGCCACAACCATTACATAAGGTACTTGTTGTAATAGTTTTGAAAAATCAAAATCTAAAATAAAGTTGTACCTAATTAAATAAGCCAAGAAAAAAGCAGCAACTACAACCATTATATCAAATAGCAGCACTACCCATTTAGAGGCATATCTCTGAGATATTTTATTTAGAAATTTTTCTAACATACTGCAAAATACATATTTATAGCTGAAATTACTCTATCTAATTCTTCATTGCTTAAGTTTGATCCACTTGGTAGGCATAACCCTCTATTAAACAGATCATCTGAAACACCATTTAGGTAACTAGGAGCATCTTTAAAAATAGGTTGCTGATGCATTGGTTTCCATAATGGTCTGGATTCTATATTTTCTTTTTCTAAAGCTAATCTTAATCCTTCTCTTGTTTCAAAAGAATCTAAAAGAATACAAGATAGCCAACGATTAGAAAAGTGACCTTCAGGTTCTTTTAAAAAAGTTATTTGATTATTGTCTTTAAAATTATTGTAATATAACTCATGGTTAGAACGACGTTTTTCAACGTGGCTATCTAAAATAGTCATTTGTCCTCTTCCAATACCAGCTACGATATTAGACATTCTGTAGTTGAAACCTATATGCGTGTGCTGATAATGAGGTGCATTATCTCTGGCTTGAGTTGCAAGGAAAACAGCTTGCTTTTTATGTTCTTCTTTTCTGGTCACTAAAGCACCACCACCAGAAGTTGTTATGATTTTATTTCCGTTAAAGGATAAAATAGATAAATCACCAAACGTACCACAATTTTGACCTTTATAGTGACTACCTAGAGATTCAGCGCTATCTTCAACAACTGGAATCTCATATTTTTTTGCTACATCATGAATTTCATCAACCTTGTAAGGCATTCCATAGAGATGTACAGCAATTATTGCTTTAGGTTTATTGCCTTTTGCTATTCTGTCTTTAATTGCAATTTCTAGTTGAATAGGGCAGATGTTCCAAGTTTCCACTTCGCTATCCACAAAAATAGGTGTGGCACCTTGATAGATAATAGGATTCGCTGAAGCTGAAAACGTTTTGCTCTGGCAGATAACTTCATCACCATTTGTAACTCCTAAAAGTATTAAGCTTAAGTGAAGCGCAGAAGTGCCAGAAGCTAATGCTGCAACATATCTGTCTTCATTTAGGTAAGATTCTAAGTCTTTTTCAAATCCATTCACATTAGGTCCTAATGGAGCAACCCAATTGGTATCAAAAGCTTCTTTTATGTAAGTCTGTTCATTGCCACTCATATGTGGTGACGATAACCATATTTTCGGTTTCATAAGTAAAATTGTTTTAGTAATTAATAATTACTGTCTCAATTTCATGTCTTAGAGGGATTTGGGACACGATCTAAAATCGGTTTAAATATGCGTTAATATTCTTGCTCATCCCAAATAAACACGATAAAAGGTAAATATTTACGTTGTTAAATTTTAGCTCCAATAGTTTAAATACTAAAGATTTAAGGTCTGATTAAATAATATCAAAACCTTAGTCATTAAGCTTTACCTTCAGTACCCATAAATTCTGGCATCGGTTGGTTTGTAGAAGAATTTATATCCTTTTTGCCAATAACATTTTGTATGGTCTTAAAGAAGATTTTACAATCTAAAATAAAAGATTGATTATCTACGTAATAAGTATCTAGCTTAAACTTTTCTTCCCAGCTTATGGCATTTCTGCCATTAACTTGTGCCCAACCTGTAATTCCAGGAGTTACGTCATGTCTTCTAAACTGTTCCTTTGTATAGCGTGGAAGATATTTTGGAAGTAGAGGACGAGGACCAATTAAGCTCATATCTCCTTTAAGCATGTTGAACAACTGAGGAATTTCGTCTAAAGAGTAGCGTCTACATATGTCTCCGACTTTGGTAATTCTTACATGGTCTGGTAAAAGATTACCATTAGCATCTTTTTTGTCGTTCATAGTTTTTAGCTTCACTATGGTGAATATTTTTCCACCTTTTCCTGTTCTCTTTTGATAGAAAAACGGTTTACCATTGTTAGCTATAGCTAATAAAATAATAATGGTAATTATGATTGGAGACAGAATTAAAAGTCCTATCAAAGCAATCATAAAATCGATTAGTCTTTTAAAAAATAACTTGTACATAATTGGTTGATTATTTGTTGGTTATTTACGTTTTAGTGATCTATAAATTTAAAATAAATTAACAGCCTTTAGTTTAATGATTTATTGATAAGTTCAATTAAATCGTTGTTAATTATATTCACGTCAAAACGTTCTTCAGCGTATTTACGACTGTTGATTCCCATTTCCTTTATTTTATCAGGATTGGTAATAAAGTATTCCATGGCATCAATTAAAGCTTCTAAATTTTGAGGCTCTATTAGCTTTCCGTTTACACCTTCTTTTACAGATTCTCTACAACCTACAGAATCTGTCGTAATTATTGGGTTTCCACAGGCAAGCGCTTCAAGAGTTGTTCTTGGTATGCCTTCTCTGTAGTAACTTGGAAGTACAAAAACATCCCTTTGATGAAGATGTTTGTCAACATCCATTTGCCTTCCGTGAAAAACGATAATATTTTTCTCATGTAAGTCATGTAATTCATCTTCACTAATGGCGCTAGGTGAAGTTTCTAAAGCTCCAATAACATGAAATTCAGCATTTGGATATTTTGGCTTCAATGCTCTGGCAGCATCCATGTATAGTGCAATACCTTTTTCCTTGATTAATCTGGCAATAAGTAAAAAACTAACTTTATCTGTCGGATTTTTTTCTTTGAAAGTGAATTCATTCAGATTAACACCAGAGCCACTTACAAACGCTACAGGTTGTTTTTTTGAAATTACTTTACGATCTAAAAACAGTTGATAATCATCCTTGTTTTGAAAGACAATAAACTTATTTTTTCTAATTGAAAGCTTGTATAATGTTTCATTAAAACGCTGTAAAATTCTTGCTTTTCGTGTAAGTCCTGTAAACGCAAAGCCTAATCCTGTAATTAATGAAATTACCGGAACTTTACTCATATTAGCAGCTAATGAGCCGTAGATTACAGGTTTTACCGTATAAGGAAACACCAAATCTATTTTGTTTTCCTTCATGATAGATTTTAATTCTAATATGGATTTAAAATCCTTGAAAGGATTTAAACCTGTACGTTGTAAATTAAATTCTATAGGATGTGCACCTCGTTCTTTTATTAATTGTAAGTCCTCTTCGGTATAACTAGGTGATGCTGTAAAAACTTCAAAACCATTAGCAACTAGGCTTTTGATAAAATCGCCTCTAAACCGAATTAAAGAACCAGCAAAGGATGCTATAATAAGTACTCTCTTCTTTTGCATTGTATTAGTTTTCATTTAGAAAATTAAATTTGTACCACTTTTGAAAACAGTAGTAAGACCATACTCTAAACGTACTATCCTTCTTGCTATCAAGGTGATCTTGAACCAACTTGGTTATAACGTCTACTTTAAAAATGCCTTGTTTTTTCAGCATTTCTGGCTCTATATAACTTTCTAATTCTTTTCGCAGACTTTGTCTTAGCCAATCTCCTGTTGGTGAGCCAAATCCGCTTTTCCCTTTTTCTAAAAAGTCTTGCGGAAATTGATCTCTAAAAGCTTCTTTTAGAATATACTTTTTGTTCCATCCTTTCATTAAGTAGCTTTCTGGTAAAGTATTGGTGAATTCCCAAATAGACTTATTTAAAAATGGTGCTCTACATTCTAAAGAGGTTAGCATACTGGTTCTGTCTACCTTTGCTAACATACCACCTTCAAGACTTAAGATCTTGTCTACAAGCCTAAAGTCTGTAAGACTTTCAATCTTTTGTTTACCTAAAACTTTTTTATACTCTTGAAATAAATCACTATCGTAATAATCGTCTTTCATTATTTCTGATAGTAGTTTGCTGGTATTGGCTAATGAAATGATGTCCCAGTAAAAATCACCTTCGTAATTAATAGCATTTAGCAGCTTATTAATTTGAAATCTTTTACCACGCGTATCATCTTTATTGATTAAGTATTTATTACTCAGCTTAGCAATAGTTTTATGAAGCGCTTTTGGTACCACACTGGTATACCTTTTGTTCATCTTACCAATGTAATATTTGTTGTAACCTCCAAATACTTCATCACCACCATCACCAGTTAAAGCAACAGTAACGTGCTCTCTGGTTTTTTCAGAAAGTAGGTGTGTAGGCAAGGCTGCAGTATCTGAGAAAGGCTCATCAAAATTAACGAGTATCTCATGGATATTGTGCTTTAAATCATCTTCATCTATAATAAATTCATGATGATTACTGTCTAACATTTTAGCAACCACACGAGATTTGTCGGTTTCATCATAAGATGCTTTTTTAAAACCTATCGAAAAGGTATCAATCTTTTTGTCTGTTGCTTGCGATAAACAAAGAGAAACAATAGATGAATCTACACCTCCAGATAAAAATGTACCTAAGCCAACATCTGCAATAGATCTGCTATCTACACTGTTGTAAACCAGTTCTTTTGTTTTTGCCTTAGCATCTTCAAAAGAGATATCTGCTGTTTTTGGTGCTGGTTCGTGATTGATTTTATGGATACTATATTGGAATGATTCAAAATCATATTCTAAATAGTGATTAGCCTCTAACTTGTGAATGCCTTCATAAATTGTATGTGGAGCAGGAATATAGGTTAATCTAAAATAAAGATTCAATCCTTTTTTTGAGATATTTGGCTTATAGTCAATAGTTTTTATAATAGACTTTAATTCTGAAGCCCATAAAAACTGCTTGTCATTTTGAGTGTAATACAATGGTTTTTCACCAAAGAAATCTCTTGCGATGAAAAGCTTGTTTATGTTTTTGTCATATATACTAAAACCGTACATGCCATCTAACCATTGAAATGACTCAACACCATATTTTTCATAAGCTTTTAAGATAACTTCAGTATCGCTTGTAGTGTTGAAAGTAACACCTTCTGATACTAATCTAGATTTTATAGTTTTGTAATTGTAGATTTCACCATTAAAAACAATAACAATCTGCTTATCATCAGAAAAAATAGGCTGCTTTCCGGATGATAAATCTATAATTGATAAACGACGCATCGCCATGCCAACAGTACAATTATCATTCTGATCTGCAAAAACACCATCCTCGTCAGGTCCTCTATGAATGATAAGATTGTTCATAGCATTGAGAACAGAAGACATTTTGTCTTCACTCATCTTGGTTTTATCTATAAGTCCGTTAATTCCGCACATATACTTTAGCTTTTAATAAATTGGTTGAATTGGCTGTAAATAGATTTTAGCTCATAAGCTTTTGCGCGTTCTAAGCTAAGACGACTAAATCGTTCTCTTTCAGCAGGATTTTGATGGTAATAATCTAAAGCTTTACTCAGTCCGATATGATCGTCGTTATTAACCAACAAACCGTATTTTCCTATATGAAACTCACCATTTTTTATGTTAATTGATTCGTTTTCGTTAAGTAATTCTAACGGACCAGACAAGCAATTGGTAGATACACTTGGTAAACCAATAGCCATAGCTTCTATTAATGCATTTGGGAAACCTTCCGTAAAGGATGATAACACAAAACATTGATTATTTATAAGATATTCATTTACTTTTTTTACTCTCCCTTTGAGTGTAATTTGATCTTCTAATTTAAGCTTTGCTATTTCTTCTGTTAGATAAGTTCTTAAATCGCCATCTCCAAGAATAGAAAAATCGTAATCTAATTTAGATTCCTTTATGGCTCTAACAACCATGATTTGATTTTTTCTTTTGTTGATGGTACCTGCAGTAATAAGCTTTAACTTGTTTGTGTTGTTGTTCAGGCTTTCTGGGTGTATTGCTTTGCTTGGTAATTCTATAGGATTATAGATAACTTCCATAGGAATTTTTATACCAAAATTATCTTTTAAATCTTCATTTATATAAACCGAATTAGAAAACAATTTATCACATTTATTATACAAAATAGGGTAAAAGATCTTAGAAATATAAAAGGATAACTTACTAGTTACATTGTCTGAAGGAAAACCTCTTTCGCTAATAATTGTTTTTACATTTTTATTAAATGTTGCTACAATTCCGTTTATTAAATTCGGAAATGCTAAAAATGAAACAGAGATTTCAATATTATTCTTTTTGATAAAACGGTAATACCTAAAAATAAAGCTAATTGAATCAAAAAACTTCTTGTAGAAAGGTCTGTTAGCATGTTTATCGCTCATAGCGAAAATTTCTACACCCTCAGGAACAGGGAAGTGTAAAACTTTATGAAAAAGGACTAAAGTAACATTGTAATCGTGTCTTAACTCTTTTAAGAGTAAGCTAATAACTTTTTCGGCGCCACCACTTGCTAATGATATGGCTAGAATTGTAATATTTTTTTTCTGATTTGGGGTCATAAAATTAATATCTTGTTGATATTATGCATATTAGTGTCAAACATAGCAACAATTAATAGACTAAACTTATTTTATCGATAATTGTAGATTTTCTATGTTAAAAAGAAAAATGAATTATTTCTTCATCACCTCTAAAAAAAGATTTTCATATTCTTTTAAAATCTTTTCACTATTAAACTTTTTGTATACAGAATCTCTGATAATATTTGGGTCCCAAGTTTTGTTTTCGTTCAGTTTTTCTAAAAACTCTTCTTGGTTTTCAACTATGTATCCGTTAACTCCATTGTCAATGATTTCTTTTGTGCCACCTGGAGCGTTGAAGGCTATTACAGGTGTACCAACTACACAGCTTTCTAGAGCTGCATTAGGAAAACCTTCAACATAAGAGCCTTGTAAGAATATGTCGTTTTCTGAAAAATGTTTACTTAACTCACTTGAAAACTCAATATGAGTGATGTTTTTCTCTATTTCTAGTTCTTTAGCTTTGCTGAATATTTGTTCTTTCAAACTACCATTACCAATAATAGTATAAACAAAAGGTGTTTTTAGCTTTGAAAGTATTTCTAAAATACGCTCATAACCCTTTACTTCCGTTAATCTTCCTACTGTAATAAATCTTTTCTCGTTCTCCTTTGGTTTATTTTGTTTTACTTTAGGTAAGCTAGAGATAGGATTATTAATAACACATGTTTTTTCCTTTGGTACGTTATAGTTTTTTATCATATCCTCAGCCATATCTTGAGATTGACAAATAAGTTTATCTAAATTTTTGAAACCATCAGGTAAAAAATATGCAGGAGACCATTTTCTAGATTTTTTTTCATTTTTGCGTTTGCTTAAAACTGTGGATTCTCTTCCAATAAATTTTGTTTTTCTAAACAGTGGTGAAATTATTGACATGGCTGTGTTAACATGAGATATGGAGCTAACCACAATGTCAGGTTTTAAGCGTAAAATTGTTGTAATTATAGAGGGTATAGCAGTAAGGATTCTAGACTTTTTTAAGTAGATGGTATTTGTTTTGCTAACATCATAAGCATTATCCTTATCAAAACCTGCTATTACGAGAACAGGTTCAAATATATCCCTATCTATATTATTTGCAACAAATGAAATTACACGTTCTGCACCGCCTGGTACTAATGAAGGCAAAACGAATAGAATTTTTGTTTTTTGGTTGGATTCCATTTTGGTTTGGATTTAGGAAGTTTTAAAAAACTATTGAATATGTTTTATGATTTTTCGTATGTCAATAGCTTTTATTTTTTTTGCTGGATTTCCTGCAATCATAATACCTTCTTCTTCAAAAGATTTATGAACAACTGCATTGGCACCTATAGCACAGTTATTTGCAATTTTTATATTGCCATAAATTTTTGCTCCTGGTGCTATATATATATTATCACCTAACTGCGGAGCTTCTTTTTTACCACCAGATGCACCAATATTTACACCAGCATGCATACGACAATTTGCACCTATTGATGATGCAGAATTGACGACTATAGTACCGTAATGTACAATTGAAAGTCCCGGTCCAAATACATTAATAGGAATTGAAAAGCCAAGTTTTATAGATATTTTTTTGAATCTGTATCTTAAATAATAACAATAGATTTTATTTAATCCTTTGTTTTTACAATTTGTATAATATTCTAACTTTCTCAGCGATTTTTGAAACGTCCATATAGGATTTGGCGAGATAAAATTAATTAGCTTACTCTCAAGACTCGAGGATTTGACTCCTAGAGCAACTTTATCTTTATTAAGATAGTCTTTATAATCAGATTTAGATTTAATCATTTATTGGCCTTTTCCTTTTAAGTATTCATTCAACCCAATCGTAACTTGATTGGCTACTTGTTCGTGTCCATAGCATGTCCAATGAGAATCGTAATCAAATGTCCATGATTTATTATCCTTACTAGAGTCTAATACGATAGTTCTAAATCCATGTTCTTTGGCCAACTTTATAAAATAGTCGTTGGTTTTGGGGTGAAAAATTAAAGTTTTGTTTGATGTTTTATAATTAATTTTTATGTACTTAAATAATTCTAAAATTTCATTTTTAAACTTTAATGCTTTATCAAACTCTGGTTCTTTTATTTCATTTTCTTTTTTCTCTTTTGAAAAATTAATAGGATATCTGTTATAAAAATAGTAGAGTAATTTCCAATTGTATAGAACTTTTTTTAATCCTGGTGATTTCATTTCACCATATATTATCTGATCTTTTTCTAAGTTGAGTTGAGTAATATCTCTCATTTTTTTAATCTCGGTAATACTCTCATAGAAATCATTATCATTAACATAGATTAAGGTTTGTACAGGCTGTAGTGTGTCTAAATGTTTACTGATTTCCATTGCCTCAATAAAAGATACACCAGACCTTCCTGCTTCCATGAAATTGTAGTCCGACATTCTTTTCTTTAATAGAGGAGCCTGATGACACTCGTTAGGATTCATGAAATTTTCGATATAAGAGTCGCCAATAATGGTTATTAAATTATCAAAAGATGAGGGTAAATCACCTGGCCAGCCTAATTCGTTAATCTTCCATTTATGGTCACCACCTTTCCAATAACCTGTTTGATTTGTAAAGTATTTTTGAATACCTGTATTATCTATTGTTCTTCTTGGTATATCAGAAACAGCATGAGTAAACCTTACTACAAATTCACCTACTATTAATAATAATAGAAAAAATAAAACACAGTTTTTAATAAACTTTTTCATCAAACTTAGAATTGAAAGTAAATGAATTCTTGCTGCTCGCCAGTAAAGCTAAATATTAATACAACCAGTAAGAAATAGAAGCACCATCGAACCGGGCGTTTCATAAAATCAACTTTTTCAATAGCATATTCGCCAGACCTTCCTAGCCACTCTATAAACGTAAAGAAAGCTACTAATCCTAAAATTGTAAATGGTAAGATTTCAGGTGTAGTAAATAATGATGTTGTAAACATATCTTTAATGTATACAAATGCATTTGTTACATTATCTGCTCTAAAAAATATCCACGCAATTAAGGTTATAAAAAATGTTGTTGCCATTTGAAATACCTCCCTTATTGTTGGTAAATATTTTCCTTCTGCAACAAGGTTGGTGTTTACTCTATTCTTATTTAAAAGAAGGAGAGGTAAGAAATATATGGCATTTAATGCACCCCAAACTACAAAAGTCCAATTGGCACCATGCCAAAATCCGCTTACAATAAAAATTATGAATGTATTTCGGACCTTCATCTTTGTGCCACCTCTACTACCACCTAACGGAATGTATAAGTAATCTCTAAACCATGTTGACAAGGAAATGTGCCAACGTCTCCAAAATTCTGCAATATCCCTTGAGAAGTAAGGAAAAGCAAAGTTCCGTTTTAGGTTAAAACCAAATAGACGCGAAATACCAATAGCTATATCTGAATACCCGGAAAAATCACCATAAATTTGAAAAGCAAAGAAAAATGCTCCCATAAGAAGTGTACTGCCAGAATAATCCTCTTGATTATTGAAAATCATATTGGCATAAGTTGCACAATTATCAGCAATTACAACTTTTTTGAATAATCCCCAAAGTGCTTGGCGTAACCCATCAACAGCATTCTTATAAACAAATTCTCTTTTTACATGAAATTGTGGTAATAGGTTAGTGGCTCTTTCAATAGGTCCGGCAACTAACTGAGGAAAAAAGCTAACAAAAGCCATAAAAGCCAGAAAATCTTTGGTTGGCTCTAATTTTTTATTGTAAACATCTATGGTATAGCTTAAAGTTTGAAAAGTATAAAAACTTATACCTACTGGAAGAATAATGTTTAATGTGTTAATGCTTAGTTCACTACCAAAAAAGGTAAAGGAGTCAACAAGACTATCAACAAAGAAGTTGTAGTACTTAAAGAAACCAAGGAAACCTAGATTTACACAAATACTAACCCATAATAAGGCCTTGCGTTTGGATGGTTTATCCTCGGATTTAAGCTTTAGACCTATAGTATAATCTACTAAAGAGCTAAACAAAATCAAAAACAAAAATCTCCAATCCCACCAACCATAGAACACATAGCTAGCTATGGCAATCAAAAGGTTTTGTTGTTTAATGCGCTTATTACCAATGAGCCAGTATATAGTGAATACTATTGGTAAGAAGATGAAAAATTCTATTGAATTAAATAGCATAATTGTTATTAATTAGTTTGATTGGTTTTTTATAATATCAGAGAGTTGAAGACTAATTTTATTAGCGCCTGTTAGGTTAGCATGGTGATAATCTGAAAAGTCTTCATCTCTATATTTAAATATATTAGCTTTATAATGATTTAAATCGTAGTACTTAACATCTTTAATGTTTTTAAAATAGTTTTTATAAAAACTTTCTTCATCTGTATTATCATCTAATTTAAGTCGAGTAGGAGGATAAGGAGTTCTTAAAACTATTAGTTTAATTCCTTTAGATTTGGTTAACTCGTCTATCTTATTAAAATAAGTATTAAATCGCTCTTTATTAAAAGATGTATTATCAAAATTGGGCACTGGACTTAAAGCAGCTATTTTCTTTTTAGTAATAATTAACGTGTCTCTTAAATATCCTTTATACCAATCGGTCTCAGGTGCTTTTTGAGCAGCGTTAGAAAAAAGAGTTCTAATATCTTGTTTTATGTAATTATTAAACTTCATTAATGGTATGAGATAGTTAGCTATTCCGTTACTTCCATAACCATTAGTAATTAATTCAAATTTATTTGATGAAGATTTGAAAAAAGAAGCATTTGAAAAAATCTGATAATAATCGTGTACATCGTCAGATAGATCAAAGTATGTTTCAAGAACTATGTATTTAGGATTTTGATGATTTAATATTTCAATTAAAGAATGATAGGACTCTGCTATATCTTGTGCAGAAGTTCCCATATTAAATGATTTTAGTTTTAATACAGAGTCTATGACTTTTGGATTAAAACCAGTATACGATCTACTTGATCCTAAAATTATTAAATCGTAATTGTTTTTATTTTCATAGATACTATTCCACTTTAAGTAATTTTTGTGGGTTTTTTCTTTTATAGCTTTATATGCTGGATACTCGTACTTTAATACAATTAAAAGATTGATTAGCACAAAGAAAAAGAAACCATAGGTTATATGTTTCAGAAATTTTTTCATCTAAAACAATTGAATATGAGTCTTATAACAGACTAATTTTACTTGGGAAATAACTATTCGCATTTCGCTTTTAGATTTGGGTTGATTACGTTACAAATATGATTAACAATGTCAAAAAATCAAAATTATTCCTTTAACTGTCAAGTAATTACTTTTATCTGCAATAACAGTTACTATTAATCGGATAATTGGTGATTTTTCATTTCCATAGCAAGTATTTTCTTCCATTCAAGGTAGCCTTTTCCATTGAGGTGAATTCCATCTGTGGTGTAAGAATCTTTGAGATTTTTATTTGCGGAAAGTGTATTGTTTAAGTCTAAATATTTTACATTAAGTGATTTGCTTAATTGAATAAGTCTTGAATTCAGACTATACACTTTATTATTTATAGAATTTGCATTTTCATAACTCTCAGAAACAAAGAGGGTGCTTTGGATTATTGGAATAATATTCTCGGCTTTTAAAGTAAGAACTATGTCTTCATAATTAGCAAGAATTTCATCAACCTTTATGTTGAAAAGAATATCATTTATACCACCCATAATAAAACAATATTTGGGTTTTAAATTGGTAACATGATTTAGTCTGTCTTTAAAACCAGCAGTAACATCTATACCAATACCGCGATTAATAATGTCTGTTCTATTTAATAACTCGTTCCAATTAACATATTGAGTTATTGAGTTACCAAGCATTACGTAATTACATTGCTTTTTTGAGTATACCTTGTATAAGTCTAATTGTCGTTTATATTCTCTGTTTGATTTATAATTGTGATTACTGTCTTTGAATAGGATTAATCCTAACTTACTTAAGTAGTCGTTTCTTACAACTATGACAGCGAGAAGTATTAGTAATATAACATTTAATACTTTATGATTGATTTTAAACATCAGGAATTAAAATTGGTTTAAAATTTCACTCTTCAATTTGTGTTACATCCTCCACCTCGCTGTCTTGAGCAAAATCTATTTTATACCCAATGTACATAAAAAAGGCTATCAAATATGGTTGGTTAATTATAGTTTGGAGACTAAGCATAAATATGCACATAGCAATTAAAAGAGGTAAAACAAAGAATCTAGTTTCAGTGGAAGATTTTATGGCCCTAACAAAGTAAGTAAAGAGCATTCCTAAGAAAAACAAAAGGACAAATAAACCAGCATCTGCCCAAACACCTATAATTGTATTATGACCGTGTTTTGAAATTGCAAAATCTACACCATTACCAAAAAAAGGATTTTCGTATACGTAAGTTAAAAGTTTCGCAACCAACTCATTTCGCCCAGAATCATCAACCTTATCAAAATTGAGAGATACTATATTAACAATGTTATTTATTTTATCACGCTGCTGCCCAACCAAATCTAGGTCTGCTGTTAAGTTGTTTAAGTTGAGTAAAAATATATAGAGTACAGGTATTAATATAATTCCTATGAGAAGTCGTATGCCTTTAAAAAAGTTGTGGTTTAACATTACCAATGATACAATAAGTACCATGAAGCCTGTATTTGAAAAAGTTACAAATAAGCTATAAAACATGGCAAATAATAATGCTAATTTTAAAATAAAAAGCATTTTATTTTTTGGCTGAAAAACCTTGTAGACAAAAACAAAAGCTATTATTGAAGTTAAGGCCATGTTATTTGCATCTCCGTAAACTCCTTGTGCCCTGTCTACGGTGTATATATGTACGCCACCTTTATCTAAATCAAAGTTTATATTATACCAATGAATACATAATAGACAAACGATTATAAGACATATAAATGCTACCTTTTCAAATAAAACTCTATTTTCTTCAAAACTTAGGTAGTAGTAGAAACCAACAACATAAAATAAAGGGATAATGCTGACAATTATATTAGCAGGATGATCGTGAATAATACCAGCTGTCATACCAATTGTAAAATAAAGTATGAAAAAAATTATCCACATTTTAGCTGTTCTAGAGAATTCCCCATGATTTTTAAACAAAAGGACAACACCTAAAACGAGCAGGCCTAAATTTGCATAAGCCATTATCTGAGCATATACATCATATACTAAGATACTTATTAAAACCTGTGCATTAAATAAAGTAAAAACAAAAGGTAACAGAAAACAGATATGTATTAATGTCTTTAGTTTCACATTAAAAGCTTTTTATAATTTTCATATACCTATCATATATTGAGGATATATCATACCTGTCTAACGATTCTGTGGCAGATTTTGCTAATTTATTTCTTTTATCTGGGTTATTAATAAGATCCTCTAATTTTAGAGACATTTCTTCAATATTTTGATCTTCAACTAAAATTCCGTTTGTTTCATTTTCAATAATTTCTGAGGGACCAGTTTTACAATCATAAGAAATACAAACCAAACCTTGAGACATGGCTTCTATAAGTACCATTGGTAATCCTTCCCAACGAGACGTCATAATGTAAATATCTGATTTTTTCATTATATCAGATACCTCTGTTGAAAATCCAGTAAATATAACTTTGTCTTGTATATTATGCTCATCTACAAGTGCCTTTAAAAAGTTAGTTCCTTTGGTTCCACCACCTACCAACTTAAGCTTCCAATCCTTGTGTTTCTTTAGGATAGGTGCTATCAATTTAATAAGATTATCAAATCCTTTATGATGATATCTATTTAAAGCACCAACAGCTAAAATGATTTTATCTCTTTTTCTTATTTCTTCTTCATAGATATCAAATGTGCATGGATTTGGCATTACATAAGTGTCTACACCTAATTTATCGTAGTGAATTTTATCAAAATGAGTTAATACGGTTAGTTTATTGGCTAATCTATAAAAATATTTTCTTGTCATTCGTCCTATGCGATCAGTCTCTTTCAGGTGGTTGTTATGCTCTGATGCGATAACCTTTATTCTATATAGCTTGCTAACTAGTATACCTATTAAGTTAGTTTGAATCATAAATGAAATAAGCACATCTGGTCTGTTTTTCTTTTTAGAATAGTACTTTGTAAGATTAACCAAACTCCTTACCATATGATTCTTAATCTTTCCGCCATGTAATCTTGCTCTTGTGATTTCTGGATCTGGCTTCCATATCTCGGGTTCGTTAAAAGTTATTATCGTAACATCATGCCCTTGTTTTTTAAAAAAATTTGCAAGTAAAACAAGAACTCTTTCCGCTCCACCTGGAACTAAAGAATTGACTAGAAAATCAATTTTCATAAACTTAATTTTTTAAATTGTTTATAAGTAAAACCAAAATAGAAAAAACTACTAATAATTAATACCAATGTTGTGCTAAATGCCAGTCCATAAACATCATAGTATTTTATTAATATTATGTTTAAAATAACATTGACTACTAAATTGAGTAGTGACACCCAAGCCATAAATTTATTTTTATTTATGCTTGTTAAGAATTTAACTATTATTCTGGTACACAAATAAAAAGGTACATTAATGAGAAGAATTTGCTGAATTCTAGATACCTTAATAGTATCTTCTGCAGTAAATTCATCACGTTCTAACCACAATTCTATAATTGAATCAGAAAATAAGATAAGAATGACTACTACTATAATACCTGAGAAAAAAATCATTTTTAAGGTCTTAAAAAGATGGCTGTATGCCATTTTTAAGTCTTCATTGACTAGTCTTGAAAAATGTGGTAAAAGAACGCTCCCAAATGCCATAATAACAATTGTGACACCAAAAGCAGGAAACCTATTGCCGTAATTTAAAGCAGCAATAGAGCCTATAGCTAGTTGACCAGCAAAAAACTGATCGATAAAATTATTCATAGCAGATAAAAAACTTGAAGAAATTTTTGGCGGCAATTGATTCACCATTTCCCAAGAGTTTTTGTTCATTACCGGCTTGCCTATGTATATAACTTTATGGTGTAATCCAAATAATAGAATAAATATAAAACTAATGATACTCCCAAAGAGACTACCATAAGCCAGAACCATATCTCCAAAGTAAGACTTGAAGTACAACAAGCATAAAATTACAGTAAGGATAGGGAAGACACCTTGAATTGTTGATACCAAAAATTTATTGCTAATTTCTAAAAGACCAGATATGACAGAAGTAAATCCCCATAATGCTAAACAAGGTAAAATGATGAAAAGTTGCTTTTTTACTTGTAAATAATATTCTACGGATTTGTTAGGAAACACCTCTTCAAGAAATAAATCAATAACAAAATATGCTAAAAGTGTTGAGAATAGAGCTACAGCAAATGCCATTAAAAAAACGATACTCTGAAAACCAGCAATGTTACCCTTATTCTTTAACTCTACAATGTAATTTGGAATAAACAGGTTTGTTAATGAGTTAAGAAATACACTTTGAATAAAAGAGGGTATAAGTAAGGCAACTAAAAATGTATCTAGATCGAATCCTAAACCAAATTTACTGGCAATAATTGTTTCTTTATAAAAGGCCAAAACCTTTATAAAAAGTGTAACTAAGGCTACAATAATTACATTTCTTACTAAAGGACTTTTTAGCTTTGAAACTAAACTAGAAATTAATGATTTTATATTTATAGAAGCCATTTCTGTTTATTTGTAAGCTATTTGATTTTTCTTTAAGTGTTATAGTTATATGAGAATTATCTAAAATATATGTTGTCTAAAAATTGATAATGATGTTAATTACCGTTTTAGGATTTAAGGTATTTAATTTCTTAATTGAAATATTGATTTGGAATTGATGCATCTTGTAATTTTTAGCAATTAGCTTGTGGGCTCTGTCTTTAGTCTTATATTATTTAAAACTTTGCTACTGGTTAGCTTATTTCTTATTGATCTACTTAGAGGCTTTTCGATAAATTTATGGATTAAATATGAGGCATATATCATAAGAATCAAAACTATGCTAAGCAATAACCATTTGTTCATTGATTTTCCGAGTGTATTAAATATTATGAAACCTATATTTTGATGTATTAAATACAAAGGGTAGGTTAGTATACCGAAATAGTAAAATATTCTTTTATTCAAAAACATTAACTTACCATAGCTTATTAAAAACATGAGGATGAAAAATGCTGTGATAAGAATAGCAACTACGTTCTCATCGTATGCATTATCATATCTTAGATTCCTGTCTTGTACCTTACCTACAGCGTATAATATTGCAACTACGTAGGAAATAAGTATAGGAATTATATTGAAAATTGATCTTTTTCCAGTTTTGATTAAAAAGAAAAACATTCCTGCAACAAAGTATGCACTATACTTTGCAAAAGTTGCATAGTAAATAACTTTTAGTAATGTAGGCGCATCTTTAAAAGGAATTATTAATTGAGCAATAGCGAAGAATAATAAAATGTAAGCAAAAAGTTTGATATGCTTCATCAATCTAAATAGTAATATCAAACCTATTAATATATAAAATTTGAGTTCTATTAATAATGACCAATACACTCCATCTACATATTCAATACCAAAAAAGCCATTTAACATGGTTAGATTAAATAAAACCTGTGGTAAGGTTACTTTAAAAATATTTCCATCAAAGAAATAAACTACTAACGCTGTTAGAATTACACAAAACCAATAAGCTGGATATAAACGTGTTATTCTTGAAATCATAAAGTCTATAAAACTAGATTTACTTACAGATAAAAGAATTACAAAACCACTTATTATAAAAAACAAATCAACACCTAAGTAACCGTATTTAGAAAAGCTTTCTAACTCTGGGAATTGTAATATAGAGAAATTATCCTTTGCATAGCCTCTATATCCATAATGATATAGCACAACATATAAAGCAGCAAAAAAACGAATTAAATCTAAGTGATATAATCTACTTTTCTTTTCTTTTTTGGTTGAATCCATAAGCAGGTTAATTTTGCGTAAATATGCATAAAAGAGAAATAAATGCCATTTTTTTGGGTTGACATTACAGATAAATTCGTTTATGTAATAAAATGAGCAAGTTATAGTTTGTTTTTCACCTTTACTTTACTCTTTAATACGATAAAGAGTTCAATGAACAAAAAACTTTTTTTATATAATTAAAATATCGCATATTTGAATTTCTTCAATTATTTAATTACAAAAGCTTTTACCTCAATACTTTATTATAATGATGAATCGCAAATTGAAAATAGGATTATTAGTAGACAGTGACAATATTCCTAATTGGGCATATAAAATGCTTGAAATATTAAACTCTTCAGATTATGCTGAAATATCCCTTATAATAAAGAATGGTAGTACTAGTAATAATAAGAAGTCTAAGTTTAGAACAATTTATGAACTGAGAAAAAAGCTAGTATGGATTTTATATAACAAAATAGATTCTAAATTATTTAAAGTTACACCAGATGCTTTTAAGTCTAAAAAAGTTAAAGAACTGGTTAGTTGTGACGAAATTGTTGTTGTTCCTAAACAGAAAAAGTTTAGTGATTATATTATAGAAGATGATATTGCTGAAATAAAAAAATATGATCTGGATATTTTAATAAGATTAGGATTTAGAATATTACGAGGAGATATACTGAAAATAGCTAGATATGGTATTTGGTCATATCATCATGGTGATAATACTGTAAACAGAGGTGGACCTGCAGGTACTTGGGAGGTATTTGAAAATTGGGATGTGACAGGTGTAATACTACAGATTTTATCAGAAGATTTAGATGGAGGATTAAAGTTGTCAGATTCATTTAGTTCTACAGAAAAATTAAGTGTCAAACGAAATAAAAACAAATATTATTGGAAGGCGTTAAATATGATGCCTAGAAAATTAAAAGAGTTACATACGTTAGGTCCAGATGAGTTCTTTAATAGTCTAGATAAGTCTGAAGATTTGGATTTTTATAGTAATAGATTGTTTTTAACACCAACAAATTTACAAGTTCTAAAGGCTATGGGAGTTATTGCCAAAAGAAAGATTAACTCTCTTTTCTATAATTCATTTTATTTTAATCAATGGATACTACTTTTTAAATTCAATTCTAAACAAGAGTGGTCTAAATCATTTTTTAGATTTAAAAAGATAGTGCCACCTAAGGACAGGTTTTGGGCAGATCCATTTATTGTTGAAAAAGACAATAAGTATTATCTTTTTATAGAAGAATTAATATATAAAGAAGGTTTAGGTAAAATATCTGTAATGGAATTAGATCAAAAAGGTAATTATACAAAGCCTAAAACTATTATAGAAAACGATTACCACATGTCTTATCCCTTTATTATTGAAGAGGATGGTAAATTATATTTAATTCCTGAAACTGCAGCTAACAATAGTGTGGATATTTATGAATGTATTGAATTTCCTTATAAATGGAGCTTTAAGCAAACGCTTATGAAAGGAATTCATGCTGTGGATTCTACTATATTGAAACATGATAATAAGTATTGGTTATTTTGTAATGTAAAAGAAAATAATGGTGCTTCTTCTCTTGACGAATTATTTTTATTTTATTCAGACAGTTTACTAACCGATGAGTGGATAAGTCATCCTAAGAACCCAATAGTTTCTGATGTTAGAAGATCTCGTCCTGCTGGTAATATCTTTAGAGATGAAAAAAATAATTTATACAGACCTTCACAAGACTGTGCAAAAAGATATGGACACAGTATGAAAATTAATAAAATAGAAGTCTTAACAACTAATGATTATTCTGAGAAAACCGTAAATAGCATTTTACCAAATTGGGATAAAAAATTACTTGCCTGTCATTCCATTAATAAACAAAGTAAACTTACAATTATTGATGGTCTTTTAAAAAGACGACGTTTTTGATAACATGTTAATAAAAGTTTATTAACCTGACGTCCAACAACCTACTTCTGGTCGTATATTGTGCAAATAAATTAGATTAATAGCACATTGGTAGGTTTATACTTACAAATATAATCTTTTTATCGAATAGTTTAGCTTTTTGACGTTAAATCTTATTCTGTTAAATATATTTGGATTTATAATAAACCTACTTAGATTTTAAATTGCCCCCAAAATGAAAGAACTAAGAGCAAGAACCTTATGTGGATTAAATTCCGCACTCCTTTTTATTTTATTAACATTTAGTTTTCAGAATACTTTTGCCCAACAATTAGCATTTCCATCCGCTAAAGGTGCAGGTGCATATGCAACTGGTGGTCGCGGAGGACAAGTAATACATGTAACAACATTAGATTGGGATGCTCCAGGAGGACTTAAAGAAGCCATTCAAACTCAAGGACCAAGAACAATAGTTTTTGACGTTAGCGGTGAAATTGATGCAACCCAAGAAGGAGCTTTTGCAGTAATAATAAATGGTAGTAATTATGACGATATGACTATTGCGGGTCAAACAGCACCAGAAGGTGGAATTACTATTAAAACTTCATACCTAATGTTCCAAGATGTTGATAATGTAATTATACGTTATGTTAGATTTAGAAATGAAGGTATTGTTATTCAAGTGGGCACAAGTCAATATTTGCCTGATAGTTTTAAATACTTAGGTGGTACCGATATAATCTTTGACCATTGTACGTTTAGCCACGGAATGGATCAATCTGCGACTTGGGGAAATACTTCTGGAACAATGGGGAATGTTACGATTCAAAACTGCTTTTTTCAAGATAGCAAAACTGGAAGTATCTTAGGAGTTGATGAAGTTGAAGGCGACTTTACTTTTATAAATAATGTATATAGTAGTATTTCTCACAGATTTCCTAATCCTAAAGGTAATGGACAATACGATATTATCAATAATGTAGTATATAATTGGAGAACTAGATTAATAAGAATTACTCATGAAGGAACTTATAACGTAATGAATAATTATTATAAACCTTCAGTAGGTGGTCTTAGAAGTAACGCATGGTATGGTGATGGAGTTATATCTGCTAATACTTTACAAAAGCTTCAAGCAAAAATAAATAAAAGTCCTTTAATTTATACTTCAGGAAATATAGTAACAGGTCAAAGAGAGACACCACAAAGCGATGATAGAGATATGTGGGTTTATTTTACTGCAAGTGATGCTCCTTATACACCTAATACACCTGTTGGTGACCAATTTTTTACAAGTACTCAATTTCCTTTAGTTGGGGAAAACTTTACAATAGAGACCGCAAACGATGCTTACAATAACGTTGTTGTAGGTGGAGATTTAGGTGCTTATAAAACACTAAATGCAGATGGTTCAATAAATATATATCGAGACTCTAAAGATACAGGTGATTTAAATATGATTATTAATGATACCTATAACGGATCTTTTTTTGATGACATAAGTAGTATACCACATCCAACATTGCCTACAAATACTAGACCTACTGGATACGATACTGATAATGATGGTATGCCAGATGCTTGGGAAACCGCAAATGGTTTAAATCCAAATGTAGCAGATAATAATGGTAATGATTTAGATGCAGGTTATACTAATTTAGAAGTATTTTTAAATCAAGTAGATGGGGCAATTGTTCCAGTTGAAGAGCCTGAAATTATCTTACTAGGTGATGAAGTAGTTGATGTTATTGTAAATAGCGGTGCTTATACTGATGAAGGAGCTACTGCCTTTGACCAACAGGATGGTGATATTACTTCGAGTATAGTTGTTGGTGGTGATGCCGTAGATACTTCTGGCATTGGTACCTATGTGATAACATATAATGTAAATGACAGTGAAGGTAATGCTGCTGAAGAGGTTACAAGAATAGTTAATGTTAGTCCAGAAGTTAATGTTACAGGTGTTTTGGTAACACCAGAAACAGTTACTACAAATGTTAGTGAAACATTAACTTTAAATGTTGAGATTCTACCTAATGATGCTACGGATCAAACAGGCTTCTGGTCAAGTTCTGATGATAACATTGCTACAGTTGACGCAAATACGGGTCTTGTAACCGCAATCTCAGAAGGGGTAGTAGATATTACTTTCACATCCAACGATGGTGGCTTTACCGATAGTTCAACCATAACCGTTGAGTCATTACTATTACCATTACCTCCAGTGCTGGTAAGTGCTATTCTTAGTGGTGATGATTATATTTTAACATTTGAATTAGATACAGGTAGTTTAGAACCACAAGGTGGATTCGATACCATAATAAATGAAGTTGATCAAAACGATAATGCTACTGCTACAAATTATACAAGAACAATTACAGGATTAGATACATCGATAAATCAAACTTTTCAAATCGAAGCAAGATATACACAGTTTGCAGAAGGGGAAATACCGAATCGTTTTCTTAGAAGTAATCAGATAACGGTTTTGCCAGGAGCGTTCGCTGCGAACGCTGGACCAGATCAAACTATCTGCCAAGGCGAGTCCGTTACGCTCTCTGCATCTGGTGGGCAAACCTATTTATGGAGTAATGGTGAAACCACAACTTCAATAGAAGTTAGTCCAACAGTTACAACTACATACACGGTTACTGCTTTTGATGGTTTTGGAAATAGTGATGACGATTCTGTTACTGTAATTGTGAATGATTTACCTATTGCTGCAGCTGGCAATGACCAAACCATTTGTGAAGGTGATTCTGCAATACTTACTGCTAGTGGTGGAGATGAATACTTGTGGAGTACAGGTGAAACTACAGCTTCAATCTCTGTAACACCGAGTTTAGATACTACTTATACCGTTGAAGTAATTTCTAATGGTTGTTCAAGTACAGATGAGGTGACCGTAATGGTTAATAGCTCGCCAATATTAACAATAACTGAAGATTTAACTATTGTTGAAGGTGAAAGTGTACAATTGACAGTTTCTGGTGCAGATACATATCAATGGAGTACTGGTGAAACAAGTGATACTATAGTCATAACTCCAAATTCAACTACAACATATACTGTTTTAGGTACAACAGCAACATGTTCAGCTGAAGCACAGGTAACGGTGACGGTAGAAGAACTTTTAGTTGTATCAGCTGGGCAAGACGAGAATGTTTGTGAAGATTCAGGTTATGAAGTAGTATTAACATGTAGTCCTGGTGATAGTTATTTATGGAGTACAGGGGAAACAACACAAACTATTGTTGTCAGCCCTTTGTCAACAACTACTTATACTGTAACGGTTTCTTCTGGTATACAGGAAGATACAGACGATGTTACTGTTTTTGTAAATCCTAATCCAGATGTTGTGATTCTAAATGGAGATAATGTAGACATTATGAGTGGTGATTTCGTTACATTATCTGCATCTGGCGCAAACACCTATGAATGGAATAATGGCGCAACACAGCCAAATATTGCTGTTAGTCCTTCTCAAACAACAACTTATGAGGTAAGAGGCTACATAGGTGATTGTTACGATGAGAAACAAGTAACAGTCAATGTTATACCAGAGGTAGAAGCATATGCAGGAGAAGATCAAGAGATATGTTTAGGCGATATAGTAACATTAACAGCAACTGGTGGTGATGAATATGTTTGGAGTACAGGCGAAACGACACAGTCTATACAAGTGTCACCAACTGAAACAACTGAATATACAGTAACTGTATTCAATGCTTTAGATTTCGATGAAGACTTCGTAACAGTTTTTGTAGATAATGATTGTAGTGATGATGAAGTAGTTATTGATGAACCTATAGATGGACCTGCTTTAGAATTTGAGTTCTCAGTTTATCCTAATCCTGCTAGCAACTATGTAGATATCAAGCTTTCGGGAAGTGATCAATTAACAGGTTTTTATATATATGATTTAACCGGAAAACTCATTTATCAAAAAAGTGTTGAAAATGAAAGTTTAAGTGTTTCTTCTACTACAAGAGTAGATGTAAGTGGCTTAAGACCAGGTATTTATTTGATAAAATTAGCTGATATTGAACAAGAGTTGTTTAAAAGGCTCATAGTTCGATAAAGAAGTCAGTTTATTAATTAAAAAAATCCAATGCTAGGTATTTAAGTTAACATCAGCATTGGATTTCTTTTTTATTATTTTCCAATAGAAGAGTATTCAAAACCTATCTCAGCCATTTCATCTTTATTAAGTATGTTTCTACCATCAAAAATGAAAGCTGGTTTTTTCATAAGGTCAAAAATCTCTTTCCAATCGTAAGTTTTAAACTCATCCCATTCTGTCATTATAGCAATAGCATGAGCGTCTTTTACAGCTTCATAAGGATCTTCAAAAGTTTCTACTAATGTTTTGTTTTCTTCTTCTGAACGTGTTTGTAAGTAGTTTAAATCAGCATAAACTTTTTTACTCGGCACTTTTGGGTCATATACTGCAATATTAGCTTGTTCACTTAATAAATGGTCAGCTACATATATTGCTGCCGATTCTCTTGTATCGTTTGTGTCTTTCTTAAATGCCCAACCAAGCATAGCAATTTTCTTTCCTGATACAGTGTTATAAAGTGTACTAATCAGATTGTCAGAAAACCTTCTCTTTTGATGATCATTTAATATTATGACTTGTTCCCAATAGTCAGCAACTTCATTTAATCCGTAACTTCTAGCTATATATACTAAATTTAATATGTCTTTTTGAAAACATGATCCACCAAAACCAATTGAAGCATTTAAGAATTTAGAACCAATTCTAGAATCCATACCGATTGCTCTCGCAACTTCGCTCACATCAGCTTCAGTTCTTTCGCAAAGCTCAGAAATAGCATTTATGGAAGAAATACGTTGGGCTAAAAATGCATTAGCTGTTAATTTAGATAATTCTGAAGACCATACATTAGTTCTTAAGATTTGATCTTGAGGTACCCAACTACCATAAATATTAGCTAGAGCCTCTATTGCATCTTCAGATTCACCACCAATTAAAACACGATCTGGATTTAATAAATCTTGAATGGCTGTGCCCTCAGCTAAAAATTCAGGATTTGATAAAATGTCAAATTTTACATTACTTCCTGTATTGTGTAAAATACTCTTAATGGCCTGAGCTGTTCTTACAGGTAATGTAGATTTCTCAACTACAATTTTATCCGTTTTAGCTACGTCTGCAATATTTCTGGCACATAACTCTACATACTTTAAATCTGCAGCCATTCCTTTTCCTTTACCATATGTCTTGGTTGGAGTATTAACTGAAATAAAAATCATTTCAGATTCATCGATGGCTTTATCTATTTCTGTTGAAAAGTGCAGGTTTTTACCTCTGGTTTCAGCAACTATTTCAGCTAATCCAGGTTCATATATTGGTAATTTTGAAACATCTTCATCGTTCCATGCAGCTATTCGTTCTGCATTAATGTCTACGATGGTAACTTGTATGTTTGGATTCATTTTAGCGATTACAGCCATTGTAGGTCCACCTACATATCCAGCTCCAATACAGCAAATTTTAGAAATTTTCATTTTATATTTATGTGTTTGACTCGGGTTAATTTATTTAGCGTCACAAAAGTGTTGGAATTATTTAATTATATACAAATTAATATATCAACGACTAGTTTTTACGATAAACTTCATTTAATTTAAATAGAAATGTTTATTTAATCGTTGCATTACGCTAATGCTATTTATTGTAATATGATTTATACCAATTTACAAACGATTTAACTCCTTCTTTTATAGAGGTGTTAGGCCTATAATCATAGTCCTTTATAAGTTGATCTACGTCTGCCCAGGTTTTTTCTACATCACCTGGTTGTATTGGCATCATATTTTTGTCAGCTTCCTTACCTAAATTAAATTCTATTTCTTTGATAAAATCTAATAATTTTACTGAATTATTATTGCCAATATTATAGACCTTATACAAAGTCTTGTTATCAATGCGTTCATGTGTTGATTTTTCACAAATACGGACGACACCTTCAACAATGTCATCAATATAAGTGAAATCTCGCTCCATTTTTCCGTGGTTAAACACCTTAATAGGTCTATCGTTTATAATAGCATCTGTAAATAAGAACATTGCCATATCAGGTCTTCCCCAAGGTCCGTAAACAGTAAAAAATCTCAAACCAGTGGTAGGAATATTGAATAAATGACTGTATGTGTGAGCCATTAATTCGTTACTCTTTTTTGTGGCTGCATATAGACTTATCGGATGATCAACATTATCGTCTGTTGAAAATGGTATCTTTTCGTTTAGCCCATAAACACTAGAACTACTTGCATATACTAAATGTTTAATATCATTATGTCTACAACACTCAAGAATATTCAAAAAACCAACTAGGTTAGAATCTATATAAGTTTCTGGATTTTCAAGGCTATATCTAACACCAGCTTGTGCAGCAAGATTACAAACAACATCAAATTTTTCTTGTTCAAAAAGTTTTGGTAATGCTTCTCGGTCTTCAAGATTCATTCTTACAAACGAAAATTTATCATTTGTACTTTTACATAAATTATTGAAGTTTTCGGCATCATTTCTTTTAATACCTAATTCTTCTAATCTTAAAAATTTAAGATTAACGTCGTAGTAGTCATTAATATTGTCTAGACCTACAACTTCATGTCCTTTTTCTAATAGTACTTTAGATGTAAAAAAGCCAATGAATCCTGCAGCACCAGTTACAAGTATTTTCATTTTTTGGTAGATTTAAGTTAAGAATCCAAATATTACAATTATATATCTAGATTAGATATTTATACTATGAAACTATAATTTTATTCGTTAATGTAACTCATAACTAATATTTTAGCTATTGAATCACAATTCTCAATACTGAGCTCAATGCCTTTGTCTTTATATATATTATCTATATAATAAATCTTACAAGAATCTAGTTTAGTATTACTCTTCGAAAAATCAACATTTCCATATTTAATTAGATTTACAACCGTTGATGAATCAATGGAATGATCAGTTACAAAATTTGAAACCTCACTTGAATATTGAATAGTTTTTGAGCTTATATTTTTTGTTGTTCTAGCGTTAGGTCCATAATCACAAGAAGCATCTTTACCATTAAGGAAGAACATTAATATAATGAGACCTATAGTAAAACCGCCTAGATAATAAGCTAAGCGTTGAGTAAATTTCATATAATGGGATAAATTAAAAAATTAATAGGTTGGCATCATTATAATCTAAACCGAACCATTCTGCAACGGATCTATTAGTTAAAATACCGTGGTAAAAATACAACCCATTTTTTAATCCTCTATCAAAACGCAAAGCATTTTCTAATCCACCGTGTTCACCAATTTGAAGTAGGTAAGGGGTGAAAATATTACTTATAGACACAGAAGCAGTTCTAGAATATCTAGCAGGTATATTTGGCACACAATAGTGTATTACACCATTGTGCTCAAACGTAGGATGATCGTGAGTTGTTACTTCGCTAGTTTCAAAACAACCTCCCATGTCAATACTTACATCAATAACCACTGAGCCAGGTTTCATATGCTCTACCATAGTCTCTGTAACCACAACAGGCGAACGATTAGTGCCTCTAACAGCACCAATAGCAACATCGCATCGTTTTAATGCTTTTAGTAAATTCTTTGGCTGCATTGTAGATGTATACACAGACCTACCAAGATTGTTTTGTATGCAACGTAATTTGGTTATTGAACTATCAAAGATTTTAATATTTGCACCAAGTCCAATAGCAGAACGTGCAGCAAACTCACCAACAGTACCTGCACCAAGTATAAGAACCTCAGTTGGTGGTACACCATTGATGTTTCCCATCATTAATCCGTTACCACCATTAACGTTAGACAATAGCTCTGATGCTATAAGTATAGACGCAGTGCCTGCAATTTCACTAAGTGATCGCACAGCAGGATAAGCTCCATCTTCGTCTTTTATATATTCAAAAGCAAGTGCTGTGATTCGTTTTTTAGCTAATGCTTCAAAGTAAGCTTTACTTTGAGTTTTTATTTGTAATGCAGAAATTAATATCGTTTGTGGATTAATCAGTGCTATTTCATCTAATGATGGTGGCTCAACTTTTAAAACCATAGGGCAGGAGTATACTTTTGCTGTATCTTTGGTAACTTCCGCACCAGCTTCACTGTAATCCTTGTCTTTAAAATTGGCACCTTCTCCAGCACCGGACTCAAATAAAACGCGATGTCCATTAGCTGTTAATGCCGAAACTGCATCTGGTGTTAGACAAACACGACTTTCTTGAAAATGTGTTTCTTTAGGAATACCAATAAAAAGTTCACCTTTTTGTTTAAAAACTTCTAAAGTTTCTTCTTGTGGTAATAATTGGGCCTTTGTAAATGGTGATAAAGATTTACTCATTAAGTTAGTAATTGACTTAGTTGTTGCAAGATAATAAAACACAAATTTGCATTACTAAATTATCTAACTTTTAAGTTACAAATTAAATTTTAATGAATAAAATAATAACTAAAAATACTGCTTAATCTTACCCCATATGGTCTTTGGCTTCATCATAAACTCTTCTTCCATTTCTTGAAGGGTTTTATCCGCATCATTAATTTTATTGAACATTTTAGCTCTAATCAGATAAATTGAAGGAACGATTATAACTAAAATTGGAAGTAAAACTACAAAGGTACCTTCATCTATATTTCCAGCTTCCGAATTCCAACTATTTACAGCTTGAAACGCAAACATAACAATCGGAACCAGAATTGCGTGGTACCACCAATGACGACATGTAAAAAACCAAATTGATAGTAAAAGTAGTGGGATGAATTTACTGGTATATACCCACATTGCGTATTGGGCTTCTTCCCAAACTCCGCTTTCATAAGTAAACAAAAAAGTGTCCCAAACCTTTGTGGTTGGAACACTTTCATGCAAAGAATATAAAAGTGGCGTAGAAGCTATTATTGTTGCAATTATTGATCCTACAATTGCGCTTCTACTTAAACTTTTTTTATCCGTTTTTGATGAGCTTACGCTTTTTCTTTTCGATTTTCGTAGTAGTTTGTCCATCTAGATCAATAATGTTAGTTGCTTGAACAGTGAATAACATTCCTCCGAAGATAGCAATTGCTAATACTAGTTTTTTAGCTTTCATAATTTAAGGGATTTAATTAATTAATTACTACAAATTTATGGTGATAGTCACCCTTGTAAAAATCAATTGATGTTAAAATCCAAGAAATCATGAGGTTTTAATTACGGTTTTTCCGTAACTCCATAACTCTTTCAGAAAAATGTTTGTTGAAATTTTTTAAAATTTCGGTTCTGTCATAGCGTTATTTTCGGTTAAAAGTTTCTTATTTATAGTTAATTTGAGGGATCTTGTGTTGTTGTCTATCTTAGTAATAGCAATTGTTTGTGTGTTTTCTGGCAATAATTCTTCTATACGATCTGGCCACTCAATAAATAACCAGTTATCACTGTATAGGTAATCTTCTATTCCAAAATTATAGGCTTCTTCAATAGACTCTATTCTATAGAAATCAAAGTGGAAGATTTTATCATTCTGCAATTTATATTCGTTAACTATAGAAAAGGTTGGGCTCGTAGCAACATCATCACTTTTCATAGCTTTTAATAAAGCATTGATTAATGTTGTTTTGCCTGCACCCATTTTACCATCAAACAAAATGACTTTAGAGGTTAAATGTTTTAGTACATCTAAAGCTATAACGTCAATGTCGTTTATATGATATGTTAACTCAATTTTATTCACACTTACCTATTACTAATTAGGATACAATGTTAGTAATAAAATATTGAAAAACCTAGAAAAAAGTGTATTTCGTCGGATTTTTTTGCTTTTAAAAGATTTTATTTAGGGTCTAAAACCACAAATGGAATTATCATTTCCTCTAAAGAAACACCACCATGTTGATAGGTGTTTCTGTAATAACTTACGTAGTGATTGTAATTGTTTGGGTAAGCTAAAAACAAATCACCTTTTGCAAAAATAAAGGAGCTGCTCATAGTTAATGCCGGCAAATGAACGGATTTAGGATCTTTAACAGCAAGTACATCTTTGTCTTGGTAAGTAAGGCTACGACCTGTTTTATATCTAAGATTAAGACTGGTATCTCTGTCGCCAATAACTTTAGATGGAGCTTTTACATTAATAGTCCCATGGTCTGTGGTCAAAATTAATTTAAAACCCAACTGTTGTGACAATTGAATCATTTCCAATAGAGGTGAGTTTTTAAACCAACTCTGTGTTAAAGATCTGTATGCTTTATCATTGGAAGCCAATTCTTTTACAACTTCCATTTCGGTTTTAGAGTGGGAAAGCATATCAACAAAATTGTATACAATGACACTTAAATCGTTGTTCTTTAAACTCCTGAAGTTTTCTACTAGTTTCTTACCAGATTTTAAGTTAGTGATTTTATGATATTCGTACTTAATATTGCTTAGACCAAGTCGTTTTAATTGCTCTCTCAAAAAATCATCTTCATGTAGATTTTTACCACCTTCGTCAGTATCGTTTTTCCAGTATTGAGGATAAAGTTTCTCCATATCAGCAGGCATTAAACCAGAGAAAATGGCATTTCTTGCATATTGTGTGGCTGTAGGGAGAATACTATAAAATGATAATTCAGAAGCTTTTTTATAGTAGTTATTTACTATAGGTTCAAAAGCTTTCCATTGATCGTATCGTAAGTTATCTATCACCACCATAATTGTAGGTTGCTTATCGCTTAACTCTGGCACAACCTTTTCTCTAAATAGCGTATGAGACATTACAGGCGCATCAGCATTGGGTTGAAACCAATCTTCATAGTTCTTTTCAATAAACTTTCCGAATTGAAGATTAGCTTCTGTCTTTTGAGATTCAAGAATATCAGTCATGCCAACATCTTCAATGTCTTCGAGTTGCAACTCCCAATAAATCAGTTTTTGATACAAATCAGCCCACTCTTCATAGGTATTAACCATAGATAGATCCATAGCTATTTTTCTAAACTCTTGCTGGTAATTAGATGTAGTTTTTTCAGACACTAAGCGTGAATGATCTAAATTCTTTTTTAAGCTTAATAGAATTTGATTTGGATTAACAGGCTTTATAAGGTAATCGGCTATTTTACTACCAATAGCTTCTTCCATAATATATTCCTCTTCACTTTTTGTAATCATTACTACAGGAAGGTTAGGACGACGCTCTTTAATTTCGTTTAGAGTTTCTAGACCTGTAAGTCCTGGCATATTTTCGTCTAAAAAAACAATATCAAAATTAGTATCATTAATAATCTCTAAAGCTTCTGTACCACTTTGGCAAGTTGTTACCTTATATTGTTTTTGCTCTAAAAAGAGAATATGTGGCTTTAATAAGTCGATTTCGTCGTCTACCCAGAGAATATTTATGTTGTTCATGTATATTTGTTTTCTAATTAATGAATATTCAGTTTGAAGTCTAATAATAAACTCAAAATATTTAACGATCCAATTTACGGATTTATTACGATTCCTAATTCGTTAATTTTTGATCTTATTCAGCATAAATACTTTCAAAGATTACGTCGTATTACACAAATGGGTTTGTCTTATTTGGTTTATCCAGGTGCGCATCATACACGTTTTCATCATGCTTTAGGAAGTATGCATTTAATGCAGAAAGCTATAAATGTGCTTCGTTTTAAGGGAGTTACAATTTCTGAAGCCGAAGAAAACGGATTGCTCATAGCTATTTTATTACACGATATTGGTCATGGTCCATTCTCTCATGCTATGGAGCATAGCATTGTAAACGATATTTCTCACGAGGAAATTTCGCTGCAATTTATGGAAAAACTCAATGAAGAGTTTAACGGAAGTTTAACGTTAGCTATTTCAATTTTTAAAGGTGAATATCCTCGAAAGTTTATGTGTCAGCTTATATCTAGTCAATTAGATATGGATCGAGCAGATTATCTAAAACGAGATAGTTTTTACACAGGAGTTGCCGAAGGAAACATAAATAGTGAGCGATTAATTACGATGCTTAATGTGGTTGATGATGAGCTGGTTGTAGAAGAAAAAGGGATTTATAGTGTAGAAAAGTTTTTAGTAGCAAGACGATTTATGTATTGGCAAGTTTATTTGCACAAAACTGGGATTGTTGCAGAGCAGTTACTCACAAGAATTTTGAAAAGAGCTAAAGAACTAGTTCAACAAGGTGAGGAATTAGGTTGTAGTGAATCATTGAACCACTTTTTAACTTCTGAAGTTACCTTTAAGAGTTTTGACAATAACACTTTGGCAATATTTGCAAAGCTAGATGATTATGATATTGTTGCAGCTATGAAGTTATGGAGAAATCATAGTGATTTTGTCCTTAGTAATTTATGCCAAATGATTCTTGATAGAGATTTATTAAAAATTAAAATAAAGAACAAGCCAGTAAAGATTTCAGACTTGCAAATGCATAACAAAGCATTAATAGATAAATATGGTATTTCAAAAGAAGAAGCAGACTACTTTGTTTTTAGTGGTAAAATAACCAATTTAGCTTATCAGAGTAAAAAACAGCACATTAATATTCAATTAAAGTCAGGTAAAATAAAAGATATTGTAAAAGCTTCTGACCAACTCAACCTAAAAGCACTTAGTAAACCAGTCACCAAATATTATATGTGCTACCCTAAAAAGAAAATGTGATACATTTTTTCTATTTTTGCGGAAACCAACAATCATTTTAAAGTCAATTAATTGAAGTTTACAGCAGAACAAATCGCAGGTATTTTAGAAGGTACAGTCGTTGGTGATCCAAATATTGAAGTTTCTAAACTTGCTAAAATAGAAGAAGGAACAGAAGGATCGTTAACGTTTTTAGCGAACCCAAAATATAAATCCTATATATATACAACAAAATCATCAATAACAATTGTTAATTCTGATTTTGAACCAGAAGAAGCATTGAGTACAACACTTATTAAGGTAGAAGATGCATATGGTGCGTTTACAAAACTCTTAGAATATTATAACCAAATAAAGTTGAATAAATCAGGAATAGAACAACCAAGTTTTATTTCAGATTCAGCTAAGATGGGAGAAGATTTATATGTAGGCGCTTTTACATATATAGGTGATAATGTAAAAATAGGTGATAATGTAAAGATATTTCCTAACTCTTATATAGGAGATAATGTAATAATTGGAGATAATACAATAGTTTTTTCTGGCGGAAAAGTCTATTCAGATTGTGTAATTGGAAATAATTGTGTCATTAACTCTGGTGCAATTATAGGCGCAGATGGATTTGGTTTTGCACCAAACGAAAAGGGTGAATACTCAAAAGTGCCACAAATAGGAAATGTTATACTTGAAGATTTCGTAGATATTGGTGCAGGTACAACCATAGATAGAGCGACTTTAGGTTCTACGATTATCAGAAGAGGTGTAAAGTTAGATAATCAAATACAAATTGCGCATAACGTAGAAATTGGTAAGAATACTGTAATTGCTGCACAAACAGGTGTTGCAGGATCAACCAAGATTGGTGAAAACTGCCAGATAGGTGGGCAAGTAGGTATTGTTGGCCACATTACTATTGGTAACAATGTAAAAATTCAAGCGCAATCTGGTATAGGCAGACATGTTAAGGATAATGAAGTGTTACAAGGATCTCCTGCGTTAACCTATGGCGATTATAACAAGTCTTATGTGTACTTTAAAAACCTACCTAAGATTGTAAAAAATATAAATGAAATTGAAAAGAAAGTAGATGGCAATAATTAAAACAGAAATAAAACAAAAGACCATTGAAAAAGAAGTTAAACTTGAAGGAGTTGGACTTCATACAGGTGCAGATGTAACCTTAGTTTTCAAACCAGGTGCTGAAAATTCTGGTTTTTTATTCGAACGTATTGACCTCGAAGGGAACCCAAAAATTGAGGCAGATGCAAACTACGTAACTAATACACAGCGTGGTACATGTTTAGAAAAAAATGGTGTTACTATTCAAACTTGTGAGCATGTATTAGCAGCTTTAGTTGGTTTAGATATAGATAATGCAGTTATTGAATTAAATGCATCAGAACCACCAATAATGGATGGCTCTTCTAAGTTTTTTGTCGAAGCTTTAGAAAAAGCAGGTATTGTAGAGCAAGAAGCCTTAAGAGAAGAGTATGTGGTAAAAGAAGTGGTTTCTTATGCCGATGAGTCTACCGGAAGCGAGATTATTCTTATGCCTTCAAGCACATATAAAGTAACTACAATGGTAGATTTTGGTACTAAAGTATTAGGTACTCAAAATGCAACCATGAATTCTGTATCAGAATTTAAAGATGAAATTGCAGATGCCAGAACATTTAGTTTCTTACATGAGTTAGAAATGTTGTTAGAGCATGGTTTAATAAAAGGTGGTGACTTAAATAACGCAATTGTTTATGTAGATAAAGAATTATCTGATGAAACTATGAACAAACTGCGTAAAGCCTTTAAGAAAGATAATATAGCGGTAAAACCAAACGGAATCTTAGACAACTTAACTTTGCATCATCCTAATGAAGCTGCTCGTCACAAGCTCCTAGATGTAGTTGGTGATTTAGCTTTAATAGGTACTCGTATCCGAGGGAAAGTAATTGCAAATAAACCAGGACATTTTGTAAATACACAGTTTGCAAAAAAGATGTCTAAGATTATAAAAAACGAAAGACGTAACAACGTACCTCAAATAGATTTGAATTCTGCACCATTAATGGATGTAAATCAAATCATGAATATGTTGCCACATAGGCAACCTTTCTTATTATTAGACAAGGTTTATGAGCTTACAGAAAACCATGTTATTGGTATGAAAAATGTTACTATGAATGAGGAATTCTTCAAAGGGCATTTTCCGGGAGCACCTGTAATGCCTGGTGTACTAATTGTAGAAGCCATGGCACAGACAGGTGGAATTCTAGTACTAAGTACAGTGCCAGATCCAGAAAACTACTTAACGTTTTTCATGAAAATGGACAATGTGAAGTTTAAACAAAAAGTTGTGCCAGGAGACACATTAATCTTTAAGTGCGAACTTATAACGCCAATTAGACGTGGTATTTGCCACATGCAAGGTTATGCCTATACAAACGGCAAACTTTGTGCAGAAGCCGAGTTAATGGCACAAATAACAAAAGTTAAATAATGAACCGAGCGAATATTAATTTTCAAATCGTTCATAATATGTTAATAGGCGAACACATTTTCACCTATTTATCAAAAATAAAATTCCGAAAATGAATCAACCTTTAGCATACGTACATCCTGGAGCAAAAATTGCCAAGAATGTAGTAATAGAACCTTTTACAACAATTCATAATAATGTAAAAATTGGTGAAGGCACATGGATTGGTAGTAACGTTACTATCATGGAAGGGGCAAGAATTGGTAAGAATTGCAATATTTTTCCAGGTGCAGTTATTTCTGCAATTCCACAAGATTTAAAATATAATGATGAAGATACTACTGTAGAAATAGGTGATAATGTTACTATAAGAGAGTGTGTTACCATAAATCGTGGTACTTCAGACAAAATGAAAACTGTTATAGGTAATAATTGTCTCATAATGGCTTATAGTCATATTGCTCACGATTGTATTGTTGGCAATTACTGTATTTTTTCAAATAACACAACACTCGCAGGTCATGTTACTATTGGTGATAATGTAGTGCTAGCAGGTATGGTGGCTGTTCATCAATTTGCTTCAGTTGGAAATCATGCCTTTGTAACAGGTGGTTCTTTAGTAAGAAAAGATGTACCACCATATGTTAAGGCTGCTCGTGAGCCTTTATCTTATGTAGGTATTAATTCTGTTGGATTACGAAGAAGAGGATTTACTACAGAAAAAATAAGAGAAATTCAAGATATTTACAGAATCCTATATCAGAAAAATTACAATAACACACAGGCTTCAGAAATTATTGAAGCCGAAATGGAAGCCACACCAGAGCGTGATGAAATTCTTCAATTCATTAAGAATTCTCACAGAGGTATTATGAAAGGTTACTTTAAATCAAATTAATAAAAGAAATAAAATAATATAATGGCAAGTACATCAGATATTCGCAACGGATTATGCATTAGATATAATCACGATATTTATAAAATTATTGAATTTTTACATGTAAAACCTGGAAAAGGTCCTGCGTTTGTAAGAACTAAGCTTAAAAGTGTTACAACAGGTAAAGTAATAGATAATACCTTTTCGGCAGGTCACAAAATTGACGATGTAAGGGTAGAAACGCACAAGTTTCAATATTTATATAATGATGGTGAGTATTATCATTTTATGAATGAAGCAGACTATTCTCAAATTCAATTAACCGAAGGAGCTTTAGATAGACCGGACTTAATGAAAGAAGGTGAGATTGTAACTATTCAAATTAATTCTGAGGATAACATGCCGTTGTCAGTAGATATGCCAGCAAGTGTTATTTTAGAAGTAACGCATACAGAGCCTGGTGTAAAGGGTAATACAGCCACAAATGCTACAAAGCCTGCAACAGTTGAAACAGGTGCTACAGTTAATGTTCCTTTATTTATTAATGAAGGTGATAAAATTAAGATAGAAACTGAGAAGGGTACGTATAAAGAACGTATTAAAGAATAATTGTCATTCCTGCGTATGCAGGAATCTCATATTCAAAATCAAAGAGTTTGAAATTTCCTAGACAATTTTCATTAAAAGAAATAGCCAACCTAATAGGTGCAGAGTACGTTGGTACTGATGATTTTCCTGTTTTAGGCATGAATGAAATTCATGTTGTTGAACCTGGAGATATCGTTTTTGTAGATCATCCCAAATATTATGATAAAGCATTGCAGTCTGCTGCAACAATTGTCTTAATCAATAAGGAGGTTGAATGTCCAGAAGGTAAAGCGCTTTTAATTTCAGACGATCCGTTTAGAGATTTTAATAAGCTTACACTTCATTTTAAACCATTCAAATCTTCTAATGTATCTATTGCTGAAGATGCAAAAATTGGAGAAGGAACAATTATACAGCCAAACTGTTTTATAGGTCACAATGTAACTATTGGTAATAATTGTGTTATCCACTCTAATGTTAGTATTTATGACGATACAGTTATTGGTGATAATGTTATTATACATGCTAATACTGTTTTGGGTGGAAGCGCATTTTATTACAAAAAGAGACCTGAAGGATTTGATCAGCTAATTTCTGGTGGTAGAGTTGTTATAGAAAATAATGTAGATATAGGTGCTGGATGTACCATAGATAAAGGTGTTACTGGTGATACAACCATAAAAGAAGGTACTAAAATAGATAATCAGGTTCAGATTGGACATGATACTGTGATTGGTAAAAAATGTTTAATTGCATCTCATGTTGGTATTGCAGGCTGTACTGTTGTAGAGGACGAAGTTACTATTTGGGGACAAGTTGGTATTACTAGTGGTGTTACTATTGGTACTAAGGCTGTTATTTCGGCAAAAGCAGGTGTAAGTAAGTCTTTAGAGGGCCATAAAAGCTATTTTGGTATTCCAGCAGATGACTTTAGATCTAAGTATAAGGAGATTGCATCTATTAAAAAAATCCCTGAAATTCTTCAAAAATTAAAAGATTTATAATTCCCAATAGAAAAAATAAAAAGGGTTCGTAAATACGTTTCAAAAGACTTATTTTTGTGCAACTAAAATTATAAAAACTTAAAAAATAACAATATCAAATGAGCGTTTTAGTAAATAAAGATTCTAACATCATTGTTCAAGGTTTTACAGGAAGTGAAGGTACATTTCATGCTGGTCAAATGATTGAGTATGGTACTAATGTAGTTGGAGGTGTTACTCCAGGAAAAGGAGGACAAGAGCACTTGGGAAAACCAGTCTTTAATACAGTTGCAGAAGCTGTTGAAAAAGTAGGAGCCGATACAACTATTATTTTTGTACCACCTGCGTTTGCTGCAGATGCAATTATGGAAGCTGCAGATGCTGGAATAAAAGTTATTATTACGATTACAGAAGGTATTCCTGTTGCTGATATGGTAAAAGCTGCAGATTATATAAAAGATAGAGATTGTAGATTAGTAGGTCCAAACTGTCCAGGTGTTATTACTCCTGGCGAAGCAAAAGTTGGTATTATGCCAGGTTTTGTTTTTAAGTCTGGTAAAGTAGGTATCGTTTCAAAATCAGGTACATTAACGTATGAAGCTGCTGATCAAGTTGTAAAGCAAGGTTTAGGAATTACTACTGCAATTGGTATTGGTGGAGATCCAATCATAGGAACAACCACTAAAGAAGCTGTAGAACTTTTAATTAACGATCCAGATACGGAAGCCGTTGTTATGATTGGTGAGATAGGTGGTCAGTTAGAAGCTGATGCGGCTAATTGGTACAAAGCGAGTGGTAGTAAAAAACCTATTGTTGGATTTATAGCTGGTGAAACTGCGCCTGCAGGTCGTACGATGGGTCACGCTGGCGCTATTGTAGGTGGAAGCGATGATACTGCACAAGCAAAAAAGAAAATTATGAGAGAATGTGGCATTCACGTTGTAGATTCTCCTGCTGAAATAGGAAAGAAAGTAGCTGAAGTTTTAGGCTAAAATCTTTCTCATAAACTGTTAAAAACCTTACAAAATGTTGTGAGGTTTTTTTATTTGATGCAATTTGTAATTAGTATATTTGAAAGACATCAAAATAAACAAACATAACTAAACCAACAATATTTAATATGAAATTATTAGAAGGTAAAACAGCTATTATTACTGGTGCCAGTAGAGGTATTGGCAAAGGTATTGCTGAAATTTTCGCTGATCATGGAGCTAATGTAGCATTCACATACAGTTCTTCTGTTGAAGCTGCTAATGAACTAGAAAAAGAGCTTAACGGTAAAGGCGTAAAAGCAAAAGGTTATCAAAGTAACGCTGCAAGTTTTGGTGAAGCGCAAAAGCTAGCAGAAGATGTTGTGGCGGAATTTGGATCCATAGATATATTGGTAAACAATGCAGGTATTACTAAGGATAATTTGCTTATGCGAATGGGAGAAGAGGACTTTGATAAAGTTATTGAAGTAAATTTAAAGTCTGTATTCAATATGACTAAGGCTGTTCAACGCACAATGCTTAAGCAGCGTAAAGGTTCAATCATTAACATGAGTTCTGTAGTTGGTGTAAAAGGTAACGCAGGACAAACCAATTATGCAGCTTCTAAAGCAGGTATCATTGGTTTTTCTAAGTCTGTAGCATTAGAGTTAGGTTCTAGAAATATTAGAAGTAATGTGATTGCACCAGGATTTATCGAAACCGAAATGACTGCAAAATTAGATGAAGACACTGTTAAAGGCTGGAGAGCTGCAATACCATTAAAACGTGGAGGTACTCCTGAAGATATTGCAAATGCTTGTGTTTTTCTTGCAAGTGACATGAGTGCTTATGTTACTGGTCAAACTTTAAATGTGGATGGAGGAATGTTAACATAATCTTCTTTTAACTCTGAAATGTAAAAATTACCTTATGAAACTATTTTTAACATCCATCTTTTTATTTGTTTTTACTTCCACAGTAATAGCTCAAGATTGGGAAAAATATAAGTCTGAAGAGCTTGCATTTATAGCTGAATTTCCCGGAACACCAGAAAAATCTGTGCAGCAGATTAAAACTGCTGTAGGAGAATTAGATATGCATATGGTTGCTTACTCTACAGTAAACACTAACGACAATGCTTTTTATGGTATTATTAGAAGTGATTACCCAAAGGAGCAATTCTCAGACATGTCTGAAGAAAAAATAAAATCTATATTAGATGGAGCTGTTAATGGTGCCGTAAGTAATGTTAACGGAACATTGGAGTCTGACGAAAAAGTTACTCTCAATGGTTATCCTGGAAGAAAAATTAAGATTAAAGCCACTGGCATGGAAATGTTTATGAATGCTTATTTAGTTGATAACATAATGTATATAGCTCAAGTAATAAGCATGGAAGGCAGTGTAAATACTGAAAATTTAAATAAATTTTTAGATGCATTTGACATTATTAATGTAAAACAGTAAATCGTTGACAGAAAGTAGTGTTATTTATATTATTCTAGCATTTATAACAGCGCTTTTATTAGCGCTGTTTCAATATGTATTTAAGTCAAAGCTTAATACTACACTTAAAACTATTTTAACAGCATTAAGAACAGCTTCAGTTTTTGGTATACTATTGCTACTTATAAATCCAAAATTTGAAACTAATATCTACTATGATCAAAAGCCAACACTTGTAATCGCTGCCGATAATTCAGAATCTATAGCATATTTAGAACAGAATGAGAAGCTACATAAAGTTTTAAAAAAGCTTCAAACTAATCCTGAAATTCAAAAGAGATTTAATATCGAGTCATACAGCTTTAGTAAAACATTGCAGCCTATAGATTCCTTGCACTTTATCAATCAACAATCTAATATTTCTAGTGCCTTAAAGCAAATAGGTGAGGTCTATGCCAATCAAGTAGCACCAATAGTGCTTCTTAGTGATGGTAATCAAACTTATGGCACAGATTATAGTTTTATTTCAAATTTTGTAAAGCAGCCTATTTATCCAGTAATATTAGGCGATTCTACTATATATACAGATTTAAGTATTAAGCAACTCAATGTTAATCGCTATGTATTTTTAAAAAATAGATTTCCTGTAGAAATCATAGCTAATTATAATGGGTCGGAATCTGTAAATACTGAGCTTAAAATTTGGTCTGGAAATTCAGTCGTATTTAGAAAACCTGTACAATTCGATGCGGAAAAAACTTCAGAAATCATTTCAACAACTTTACCTGCAAATTCTGTTGGAGTAAAAACATACAGAGTAGATTTGACACCTCTAACTCAAGAAAAAAACACAGTAAACAATTCTAAAAACTTTGGTGTTGAAGTTATAGATCAAAAAACTAATATAGCTTTAGTTTCTGATATTTTGCATCCAGATTTAGGTGCATTAAAAAAGTCTATTGAAAGTAATGAACAACGAAGTGTTTTGATTTTAAAACCTAGTGAATATCTTGATAAGATTAAAGATTTTCAATTAGTTATACTTTATCAGCCAAATAATAACTTTAACGAGGTTTTAAGTAGTGTTTCAAATGAAAACCTAAATAGTTTTATCATTACTGGCAATACAACAAGCTTTAGTTTACTTAATAATCTACAACAAGCTTTTAAGCAAACAGTAACAAATCAGTCGGAAGATTTTCAGCCAGAATTAAACAGGAATTATAACACATTTATAATAGATAATTTAAGTTTTGAAGGTTATCCACCATTGCAATCAGAATTTGGAACTGTAGAGTTTTCTGTGCCTAACGACGTTATTTTATCAAAATCTGTAAATGGTATAGACACTAATCAACCAATGTTGTCAACTTTTGAAATAGGTAGAACAAAGCACGCTCTATTATCTGGTGAAGGTGTATGGAGATGGAGAGCACAATCTTTTTTAGAGTCTGAAAGTTTCAATGATTTCGATAATTTTATTGGTAAATTAGTACAATATTTAAGTTCTAATAAAAAGAGAAGTCGACTCAATATTGATTATAAATCCTTTTACAATGGTAATGACGATGTTATAATTTCGGCACAATACTTCAATAAAAATTATGAATTTGATAGTTCTGCTGCATTAACAATAGTCTTAAAGAACAAAGATGATGACAGCATTAGAGAAGTACCATTATTGCTAAATAACGGAAACTACAGTGTCGATTTGAGTGGAATATCTGCTGGTTCCTACAATTTTACAATTAAGCATAATACCGAAGCTATTGCAGCTTCTGGTAGCTTTGAAATTTTAGAATATAATGTTGAACAGCAATTTCTAAACGCAGATGCAGAAAAACTTAAAGCTTTAGCTAACAACAGTCAAGGTATAGCTGTGTTTAGTTCAGAAACCGATAAATTAATATCAAGTTTAGTTGAAGATTCAAGATATGCTACCATTCAAAAAAGCACTAAAAATATCGTACCTTTGATAGACTGGAAATATCTACTTGGTTTGATTGCAATTTCGCTATTTATCGAGTGGTTTATTAGAAAATATAATGGATTAATTTAAAAAATTGAAAATGGAAAGATTACCAAAAATTGGATTGCCAATCTTAATAGGAATAGTTTTTTTAATCATTGTTATCGCAAAGTCTGCTGTGACTATCGGTTCTGGTGAAGCAGGAGTATTATACAAAACTTTTGGCGGTGGAGTTGTTACAGATGAACCGCCTCTGGGTGAAGGGTTTCATATAGTTGCACCATGGAATAAAGTTTACATTTATGAGGTAAGACGTCAAGAGATTTTTGAAAAAATGAAAGTTTTGTCTTCTAACGGATTAGATATTCAATTAGATGCTTCAGCTTGGTATAAACCTGATGTAAAAAGCTTAGGTAAATTGCACCAAGAAATTGGTGATGATTATTTACAGCGTATCATTCTGCCAACAATTCGATCTGCTGCGCGTAGTGTAGTTGGTCGTTACACGCCTGAGCAATTATATTCTAGTAAGCGTGATGCAATTCAAAGAGAAATTTTTGAAGAGACTAAGAAGATTGTAGATGATCAATATATTGTTTTAGATGAAATTTTGGTTCGAGATGTAACATTACCTCCAACAATAAAACAGGCTATTGAGCGTAAATTAAAACAAGAACAAGAATCTTTAGAATACGAATTTAGACTTGTTACAGCTCAAAAAGAAGCAGAACGTCAAATTATTGAAGCAGAAGGTAAAGCAGAAGCTAATAAAATTTTAAGTGCTTCGTTAACAGACAAGATCCTTCAAGATAAAGGTATTGAAGCTACTAACAAGCTTGCAGAATCGCCTAATAGTAAGGTGGTTATCATTGGTTCTGGCGATAGCGGAATGCCAATAATATTAGGCAATCAGTAAAAAATTTTTGTTAAACGTTTGGAATTCTAAATTTATTTTTTGAAAATTTGTACAGAACAAAACAAGACATGATTTTTATTCAATTACATCATCATCATTTTCATACTTGCACTCAAGCGAGCTGAAAATGTATTGAATAAAACCAAGATATTTTTAAAACCGTTTGAGTAAATCAAGCGGTTTTTTTATTCCTGTGAAAACAGGAATCTTACCCCAAAAGATTTACTCAAACACTTTTAACTAAAAAAGAAAAATGAGTAAACTAAAAATTGCAATTCAAAAATCAGGACGATTAAACGAGGATTCTATGAAAATCCTTAAAGACGTTGGTATATCTATTGATAATGGTAAAGACCAACTTAAAGCTTCGGCTAAAAACTTTCCATTAGAAGTCTTTTATTTACGTAACGGAGACATTCCGCAGTATTTAAAAGATGGAGTTGTAGACGTCGCTATTATCGGTGAAAATGTCTTGGTAGAAAAAGGGCAAGACATCACTATTGCAGAGAAATTAGGTTTTTCAAGCTGTAAAGTGTCTGTAGCGATTCCAAAAGGAAAAAGCTACAATTCCATTAAAGATTTGGAAGGGAAACGTATTGCGACGTCGTACCCAAACACAGTCTACCAATTCTTAAAAGACAACAATGTTAACGCAAATTTGCACATCATTAATGGTTCTGTTGAAATTGCGCCAAACATTGGATTAGCAGATGCTATTGTGGATATTGTATCTAGCGGAAGTACCTTATTTAAAAACAATCTTAAAGAAGTTGAAGTTATTTTAAAATCGGAAGCTGTTTTAGCAGTTTCACCTCAAATTTCTTCTGAAAACCAAGCGATTTTAAACAAGTTGCAGTTTAGATTACAATCAGTTTTAAAAGCTAGAAACTCACGCTACGTGTTACTTAACGCACCAAATAACAAGGTCGATGACATTATAAATATTTTACCAGGCATGAAAAGTCCAACCGTTTTACCGTTAGCTGAAGAAGGTTGGAGCTCATTACATTCTGTAATCAATAAAAACGATTTCTGGGAAATTATAGACGAATTAAAAGCCAATGGAGCAGAAGGTATATTAGTTTGTCCAATAGAAAATATGGTGCTCTAAATTCCTGCGCAGGCAGGAATCTAATATTTAAAATTAATGTCTGGCTGAGCGCAGTCGAAGCCAAATTAACGAGAAGAAATGAAAACAATAAAATACCCAAATAAAACCACCTGGTCAGAACTTTTAAAGCGACCAACGCAAACTGTTAACGATATAGAAAGTACGGTTAATCAAATTTTTGAAGACGTACAACGTAACGGTGATGCTGCAATTTCAAAATACACAAAGTTATTTGATGGAGCAGACTTACAATCTAATCTTGTAACTGAGGAGGAGATTGAAGACGCATCTTTTAAATTAACATCAGAATTAAAATTTGCGATTAACCAAGCGAAGTCAAACATTGAAACGTTTCACAAAGCACAAAAAACAGAAAAGGTAAGTGTAGAAACCTCTGTTGGAATTACCTGTTGGCAAGAAAAACGTGCCATTCAAAAAGTTGGAATTTATATTCCTGCTGGTACAGCACCTTTATTTTCAACAGTTTTAATGTTGGCAATTCCTGCAAATATCGCTGGTTGTAAAGAAGTTGTGTTATGTTCACCACCAAATAAAGATGGTAAAATTGCTAACGAAATTTTATACGCAGCTCAACTTTGCGGTGTGACTAAAATTATAAAAGTTGGTGGTATTCAAGCGATTGCAGGATTAACATTTGGAACAGAAACGATTCCGCAAGTCTATAAAATCTTTGGTCCAGGAAATCAATTTGTAACCGTAGCAAAACAATTGGCTACAAAATTCGGTGTCGCTATAGATATGCCTGCAGGACCAAGTGAATTGTTGGTTGTGGCAGATGATAGTGCTAATGCAAGTTATGTGGCTTCAGATTTATTAAGTCAAGCAGAACACGGAACTGATAGTCAAGTCATTTTAGTATCAACATCTGAGAATTTTACAAATGAAGTTGAAACTGAAATTAACACGCAAATCAAAGCATTACCAAGACAATACATTGCGCAACAAGCTATCAATAATTCAAAATCTATTTTAGTAAATTCAGATGATGAAGCTTTAGAATTAATTAATGATTATGGTCCAGAACACTTTATTGTTGCAACAAAAAACAACGATTTTTATGTTAATGGCATTCAAAATGCAGGTTCGGTATTTATTGGTAACTATACACCAGAAAGCGCTGGCGATTACGCGTCTGGCACCAATCACACCTTGCCAACCAATGGATTTAGTAAGGCCTATTCTGGCGTAAATTTAGACAGTTTCACAAAAGCGATTACGTTTCAAAACATCTCAAAAGAAGGTTTAAAAAACATAGGAAGCACCATAGAACTAATGGCAGAAGCTGAAGGTTTACAAGCGCATAAAAACGCAGTTTCGATTAGATTAAAAGACCTAATTCCTGCGCAGGCAGGAATCTCAAACTCGAAAAAGCAATAACAATGGGAAAACAAAATTTCAATTTATCAGAGTTTGTAAGACCAAACATCGCAGCCTTAAAACCGTATTCTTCTGCGAGAGATGAGTTTAAAGACGCAACATCAAACCAAATGATTTTCTTAGATGCTAATGAAAATCCGTTTGAAAATGGCGTTAATCGTTATCCAGATCCGCAACAAAAGGATGTAAAATCGATGTTGTCGAACATAAAAAATATTTCTACCGAGAATATCCTGTTAGGTAACGGAAGTGATGAAGTGTTAGACTTGATTTTCAGAGCGTTTTGTGAGCCAAATCAAGATAATATCATCACATTACCGCCAACATACGGTATGTACGACGTATTAGCAAATACTAATGCAGTAGACGTTATAACGGTTGAATTGAATACTGATTTTCAACCAAAAGTTGAAGCTATTTTAAACACTCAAAACGACAACACCAAACTGTTATTTTTATGTTCGCCAAACAATCCAACAGCGAATAGTTTTGAAGCTTCAAAAATTGAAAAATTATTAACTAATTTCAATGGAATTGTAGTAATTGATGAAGCATATATCGATTTTTCAGAAGACGAAAGTTGGATATCAAGATTATCAGATTTCCCAAATTTAATTGTCACACAAACGCTATCTAAAGCTTACGGAATGGCAGGAATCAGACTCGGGATTTGCTATGCTTCTACCGAAATTATTTCAATTTTAAACAAAATAAAACCACCATATAACGTCAATCAATTAACGCAGCAAAAGGCAATACAACGATTAGAAAATCAACAAGACGTTCAAAACGAAATTCAGAAAATAATTTCAGAAAGAAGCTTGTTAATTAAAGCTTTAGAGTCGGTGACTTGGATTGATACTATATATTCAACACAAGCTAATTTTGTGTTAGTAAAGGTAGATAATGCGACTAATCGATACAATCAGTTAGTTGAAAGAGGCATCGTTGTTCGCAACAGAACCAATCAACCACTTTGTGAAAACTGTTTGCGTTTTACGGTTGGCACAAGTGATGAGAATGAGAAATTGATTGCAGTATTAAATATTATATAAACGTCATATCGAGTGATTTCGAAGAATGAGAAATTGTATCGAGATGTTAAAGTTCTCGATACGATTTTCAAAAGAAAATCACTCTAACTGACGAAAACATAGAAAAAAATGAAAAAAGTTTTATTCATAGACCGTGATGGCACATTGATTAAAGAACCAGCAGACGAGCAAATCGATAGTTTTGAGAAATTGGTGTTTTATCCAAAAGTCTTCACGTATTTAAGTAAAATCGCTAAAGAATTAGATTTTGAAATCGTAATGATTACCAATCAAGATGGATTGGGAACAGATGTGTATCCAGAAAATACGTTTTTGCCAGTTCATAATTTTGTGCTTCAATCTTTTGAAAACGAAGGTGTTATTTTTGAAGAACAATTTATAGACAGAACTTTTGCGAAAGACAACGCACCAACACGCAAGCCAAATACAGGTTTGCTAACCAAGTATTTTAGCGAAGATTACGATTTAGAAAATTCGTTTGTGATAGGTGACCGATTAACCGATGTTGAATTAGCTAAAAACCTTGGTTCTAAAGCCATTTTCATCAATGATAATACCAATTTAGGAACCGATGAAATCACGGTAAAACGAGATGCTTTAGACCAGTTTATCGCTTTAGAAAGTAACGATTGGGAAGAAATTTACAAATTCTTAAAAGCTAAAGAACGTACAGGAAGTATCGAACGAAACACCAATGAAACCATGATAAAAATCGATTTAAACCTTGACGGAACAGGACAAAGTAATATTGATACAGGCATTGCATTTTTTGACCATATGTTAGACCAAATTGCACGTCACGGACAATTAGATTTAAACATCAAGGTTGACGGTGATTTAGAAGTAGACGAGCATCACACTATTGAAGACACAGCAATTGCTTTAGGTGATGTATTTGCTACAACTTTAGGAAATAAATTAGGTATAGAACGTTACGGTTTTAGCCTACCAATGGACGATTGTTTTGCGCAAGCTGCAATAGATTTTGGTGGTAGAAACTGGCTGGTTTGGCAAGCTGATTTTAAACGCGAAATGATTGGTAAAATGCCAACCGAAATGTTTTTTCACTTCTTTAAATCCTTTACAGATGGTGCAAAATGTAACCTAAACATCAAAGCTGAAGGCACAAACGAGCATCACAAAATTGAAGCAATTTTTAAAGCATTTGCAAAAGCAATAAAAATGGCTGTAAAACGAGACGTTGAAAAAATGATTTTACCAAGTACAAAAGGAATGTTGTAATTAGCTTTTAGTCTTTAGCGGTTAGCTAAAAACTAAAAACCAAAAGCCAAAAGCTTAAAAATGAAAATAGTCATCATAAATTACGGTGCAGGAAACATCAAAAGCATTCAATTTGCTTTTAAACGCTTAGGTTTTGAAGCGTTGTTAACTAATAATCCTGAAGAAATTAAAGCAGCAGACAAAGTGATTTTTCCTGGTGTAGGCGAGGCGAGTAGTGCAATGAAAAAGCTAAAAGAATCAGGTTTGAACTCGTTGATTCCGAAGTTAAAACAACCTGTTTTAGGGATTTGTTTAGGTATGCAATTAATGTGTAAATCTACAGAAGAAGGACATACAAAAGGCTTAGGTATTTTTGATGTAGATGTAAAACGATTTTCAAACACGGTAAAAGTGCCACAAATGGGTTGGAATACGATTAATAATCTTCAAACAGATTTGTTTAAAGAAATAAAAGACAATGAGTTTATGTATCTCGTGCATAGTTTTTATGCAGAACAATGCCAAGAAGCAATTGCAACAACAACTTATGATGTAGAATACGCTTCAGCATTACAAAAAGATAATTTTTACGGTGTTCAATTTCACCCAGAAAAAAGTGGAAAAGAAGGAGAAAAAATTCTTAAGAATTTTTTAGAACTAAATACTAATAACTAAAAACTAACAACAATTTTGAGAATAATACCAGCAATAGATATAATAGAAGGAAAGTGCGTAAGATTAACTAAAGGTGATTATAGCACTACAAAAATATACAATGAAAATCCGTTAGAAGTTGCCAAGCAATTTGAAGATGCAGGCATAGAATACTTGCATATGGTAGATTTGGATGGCGCTAAAGCAGATCACGTAGTCAATTACAAAGTGTTAGAAAAGGTGGCGACAAAAACCAATTTAAAAATTGATTTTGGTGGCGGACTTAAATCGGATGACGATGTATTTACTGCTTTTAACTCTGGAGCAAGACAAATCACTGGTGGAAGTATAGCCGTAAAAAACACAGACACTTTTTTACGATGGATTAATAAATATGGAACCCAAAAAATTATTCTTGGTGCCGATTGTAAAAACGAAAAAATCGCTATTTCTGGTTGGTTAGAAGAAAGTAGCTTAGAAGTTGTACCATTTATTCAGGAGTATCAAAAAAATGGTATTCAGTATGTAGTATGTACAGATATTTCTAAAGACGGAATGCTTCAAGGACCATCAGTAGATTTGTATAAAAAAATAATCAACGAATGTACCAATGGTAGCGCAGATCAATCTGTAAAACTTATCGCTTCTGGTGGAGTAACAACTATTAAAGATGTTGAAGTTTTAGCAGACATAGGTTGCGACGGAATAATAATCGGTAAATCCATTTACGAAAACAGAATAAGCTTAAAAGAATTAGAACGCTTTTTATAATATAAATAATTAGCCTTTAGCTTTTTGCTTTTAGCAACAAGCTAGAAGCAAAAAGCAAATAGCCAAAAGCCAAAAGCCAAAAAAATGCTAACAAAACGAATCATACCTTGTCTAGATATTAAAAACGGTCGAACCGTTAAAGGCGTTAATTTTGTTAATTTAAGGGACGCAGGCGATCCTGTAGAATTAGCAAAACAGTATGCTGAAAAAGGCGCAGACGAATTGGTGTTTTTAGATATTTCTGCAACTTTAGAAGGTAGAAAAACAATGATTGAAATGGTGCTAAAAGTCGCCGAACAAGTTAATATTCCATTTACTGTTGGTGGCGGAATTTCAAGTATTGAAGATGTTGATGATCTATTGCACTGTGGCGCAGATAAAGTATCCATCAATTCATCGGCAGTAAAACGACCAGAATTGGTAAACGAATTGTCAAGTAAATTTGGTAGTCAATGTGTTGTGGTTGCTATAGATGCCAAACAAGTTAATGGACAATGGAAAGTATATTTAGCAGGTGGAAGTATTCCAACCGAATTAGATTTATTTGATTGGGCAAAAGAAGTTGAAACAAGAGGCGCAGGCGAAATCCTGTTTACTTCTATGAATAACGACGGAACAAAAAACGGATTTGCAAACGAAGCTTTAGCTAAACTGTCAGACACTGTAAATATTCCGATAATTGCTTCTGGTGGTGCAGGAACTATTCAGCATTTTACAGATACATTTAAAGAAGGAAAAGCAGATGCAGCTTTGGCTGCCAGTGTATTTCATTTTGGTGAAATAGAAATAAAAAATTTAAAAGAAGAATTAAGAGGAAATAATATATCAGTTAGATTATGAAAAAACTATTTCTAGATGATGTCAGAACTATTGAAATGGTTTATGACAAATCAGAAGAACAGAAGTTTCACATTGTAAGAACTTATGATGCCTTCATAAACTATATTACCCAAAATGGTTTGCCCGAATTTATAAGCTTTGACAATGATTTGGGATTGGATATAAATGGAAATGTTGCACCAGATGGTTATGCTGCTGCGAAATGGTTGGTTTATGATTCAGGACTCGATTTAAGTAGTTTGAATTATAAAGTTCATTCAGCTAATCCTGTAGCAGCTGAACAAATTAGAGGATTACTTGATAATTATATAAAATTTTTGAATAAAAAATGAATATAGATTTTAACAAAAATAACGACGGATTAGTACCAGCAATAGTTCAAGATGCAACAACTAAAAATGTATTGATGCTTGGTTATATGAATGAAGAAGCGCTAAAAAAAACACGAGACACTAAGTTGGTGACCTTTTTTAGTCGTACCAAAAACCGACTTTGGACCAAAGGAGAGGAAAGCGGTAACGTTTTAAACTTAGTAGATATTAAATTAGATTGTGATAACGATACGTTATTAATCACAGTAAATCCAAAAGGACCAACATGCCACAAAGGAAGTGATACGTGTTGGAATGAATCTAATACCGAATCTTACGGATTTTTAACCCAATTAGAAAACACCATACAAAGTAGAGTAGAAGCTGGTGACAAAGAAAAATCCTATGTAGCTTCATTATTTGCAAAAGGAATTAATAAAGTGGCTCAAAAGGTTGGTGAAGAAGCAGTTGAAGTTGTTATTGAAGCTAAGGACAATAACGACGATTTATTTTTAAATGAAAGTGCCGATTTATTATTTCACTATTTGATGTTACTGCAAGCTAAAGGGTTTAAGTTTGAAGATGTTGTTTCTATTCTTAAGGAAAGGCATAATTGATAATTTTTATCGATTAAATGTAAATTTTTACGATAAAATGTTGTTTTTTATTGAAAATGTGTATATTGCACATCTAAATCTTAACCCAAATCTCAATGAAAAACTTTACGTTTAGTGCTTTAACTGCATTCTTTTTTTTATTCACTTATTCTGCTTTAGCACAACAATGTGCTTTTGATAATCAAAGGGAAGCATTATTGCAAAATCCAAATTATGTTCAGCAAGAGCAACTAGCTGAGCAAAAGATTCAGAATTTTATTTCAGATAGTGAACTGGCTCAACGAAATGGTACTGTATATACAATTCCTGTTGTTGTACATGTATTACATTTAGGAGAAGCAGAAGGGACAGGTTCGAATATTTCAGATGCTCAAATTCAAAGTAGTATAGATAATCTTAATGATTTTTACAGAGGTCTGACTCCTGGTAGTTCAGTTGATTTTGAAATTGAATTTGCATTAGCACAAAGAGATCCTAATTGTGCTGCTACAAATGGCATAAATAGAATAGATGCTTCTGGTTTGGCAGGTTATTCACAATATGGTGTAAATGTTTTAAACTCTGATGGTGCTGACTATAGTGATATTGCTTCCTTAATCAGTTGGCCACAAACAGACTACCTTAACATTTGGATTGTTACTGAATTAGATGGTAATAACGGTGGTTTTGGTTTTCAAGGATACGCTTATTTCTATAATGAAACATTTAGTACTCACGGTTCAGTAATGATGTCTACTGTTTTTGGTTATGATCCAGGAAACACTAATGGTTGGGGATTAAATTCAAACGGTGATAATAGCACTGTAGTTCATGAAATAGGGCATTATTTTCATTTATACCATACATTTCAAGGCGATGACACCAATAATGATGGTGTTGCAGATGCATGTCCTGCAGATGTAGCAGTTGGTACAGATAGTGATGGTTGTGCAGATACAGTGCCACATCAAAGAGAGACAAGTACTTGTCCTGCAAATAATACATGTACTGGTAATCCATGGGTAGATAATAATACGATTAACAATGTTATGAGTTACTATTTTTGTACTGATAGGTTAACTGAGGATCAGAAAACAAGAGCAAGAGCAGCCATGACAGGAACTAGAATTGTAGACTCTAAAGGTGAGGAAGCACCAGAATCTGGATTTATGGCACCAACTGCTGTATGTTCACCAAATTCACCTGCTGGTACTAATTTAGCAGGGATATTGAGTGTTGAATTAAATTCTACGACATTAATTTCATCCACAACAGATAACGATGGCGGAAACTTAGATAGAAGCGTTAATTGTAGTGGTCTTTTTAATATTGATACAGATAATCCATATACTATGAATGTTGAAATTGCAGCAGGTAATTTTCATCAATTAGGTGTTTGGATAGATTGGAATAATGATGGTGATTTTGATGATGATGCTGAAGATCAGCATTATTCAGAAGACATTGCAGGAAGCTCAATAGTTCCTGTGGCATTAACTTACCCTACAACTATACCTTATGATAGCTATGTAAGAGTTAGATTAATGACAGATGTTGATAATAGATACGGAGGTGTAAATACTATAAATTCACCTTGCTACACGTCATTAGCTTATGGTCAGTCGGAAGATTATGTACTTTACATAGAGCCAGGTACATTATCGATTGAAGATATTGAAACTAATGAGTTGATAATCTATTCTGATAATTCCAACGATGAGCTAATCGTAAAAGGACAATTACTTGAGGCATCGACAGTAAACTTATACGATATACATGGAAGATTGGTTAAAAGTGAAGTTCTGAACATGGCATCAACTAAAAACACCATCAACGTAAGTAGCTTAAGTAGTGGAGTTTATATTGTGAAAGTTTCAAACAATTCACAAATAAAAGTAAAGAAAGTTGTTTTAGATTAATAAATAGTTAGTTAGTAATTCTTAAAAGGTTATCATGTTTTTTTACTTGGTAGCCTTTTTTGTTTGTTTTAAATTTTTGCATTCTTCTGCAAAATAACGTTCTTGCAAAAATGTTTGATAAGCGTTATTACTATCTTATAAAAATTCAATATTTAGGGTATCGATTTCATGGTTGGCAAAAGCAACCAGATGTAAAAACTTTGCATCTTATGATAGATAGAACCTTAAAGTTTATTTTGGGAGATACAAGGTTTAAAACTCTTGGTGCTGGTAGAACAGACGCTATGGTTTCTGCTAATGAAGCTGCATTAGAGTTATTTATTTATAATAATCCAATCACCGATTTTACTGAATTCTTAGCACTATTTAATCATAATTTACCACAAGATATAAGAGCATTATCAATAAATGAAGTAGACAAAGATTTCAATATTATTCAAGATTCTAAGATTAAAGAATACCACTACGTATTTTCTCATGGACAAAAAAACCATCCTTTTTGTGCACCTATATTAACAACTATTTTAGAACCTCTTAACATTGCATTAATGAAAGAGGGCGCAAAGCTATTTCAAGGTTCTTACAACTTTAAGACGTATTGTTACAAGGCTACAGACAAAGGAGAATATCATCGAACAATAGAATATTGTGAAATTATAGATAACGATATTTATAAAGCTAATTTTTTTCCACAAGAGTCTTATGTTTTTAAAATAAGAGGAAAAGGTTTTATGCGAAACCAAATTCGTTTGATGATGGGTTGCCTTATAAAATTAGGTAGAGAAGAAGTAACTTTAGATTACATAAAAGAATCCTTAAAAGAGGACAGCAAAGAAGTTATGGATTATATAGCACCTGCTTCTGGACTAATACTACACAAATTAGATTTTGAATAAAAAAAGGAACTAACAAAAGTTAATTCCTTTTAGAGTTTGGTTGGTTAATATATTAGCTAATCCAGCCTTTAGTAATTGCATTTTTTGCGTACCATATTAAGAAAAGGCAAACTATTATTACCAAAATAGGCATCACTATAGCTGCACCATCCATTTCTACGTTCATAAATAAGTAAACGTGTTGAACAATAGCACCTATTGCAGATAATACAAATAAAATATAAGCCCATTTTTTTCTTAGCAATAATGCTAAACATCCAAGAGCACCACAAAAGACAGCTATAGCGAAAGCTGCTGTGTACCAAGCAGGATATTCTACTAAAAACTCTGCTTGCTGTTCTTCTGGTAATGCTGCAATCATTTCATCTGTTGCAAATGCACGACCAAGATAAGCCATAACACCAAGGCCATTCCAGATAAGTGCAATAACACTTATTACCCAAAAAGTAATAGGTGGTTTGTTAATTGAAGTTGTCATAATAAATTGATTTAATTAGTTAGTTTTTTTAACAGTAATAACCTGCTATTTAATTAACAATTTATAAAAAAAATTATAGACTATGATTTTTGGCTCTGGTTTATAGGTAATAAAAAAGGGTGAAATTTATATTTTCACCCTTTTCGTAATTTGTATATTTTGTTATTCTACAACATGTAATTTTGGTTCTTTCTCAACAAATTTTCCATTTACGGATTCACCTAATATAAGTACTTCTTTAGAACGTTCGTACATTTTTATTGCTCGGTGCATTTGTAATTTGGTGCCACTATATAGCTTAACACCCGATTTAGAACCTTTGTTTCTGATTTCAATATAGAAACCATCTTTAAGCTTTGTTGGTCTTGTTGCTGGTCTACCCATAAAATTAGTGTGTGTTTTTAAAAGTACCGCATAATACTGAAAATTATATCAACTCACAAGTTTATTTTTAACAATTCTAATTTAAGATATCAACACGTTAAATTCTATTAACATTTAAAGGTTTCTTTAACAAAATATTATGTTAATAGCTTACCAAAATGGTTAAAGCCTGTTAAGTCACTTGACAAAAGTGTATATGCCCTTATATTGAATGGAAACGAAACAAATCATTTAAAAATTAAAACAATAGTTATGAGTTACTTAAATATGAACGACGAAAAATTATTACCAACTGTTGTAGAATTAAACACTTTATTAGCAGACTACCACATTTATTATCAAAACTTAAGAAATTTCCACTGGAATATTTTAGGAGATAATTTCTTTGAATTACACGAAAAGTTTGAAGAATTATATACAGATGCAAGAGTAAAAATAGATGAAATTGCTGAGCGTATTCTTACTTTGAGATACCATCCAATGAGTAATTTAAAAGATTATTTAAAAACATCTTCAATTGAAGAAGTGTCTTCAAAAAAAACCGATAAGGAAATGGTAGATGCTATTTTAGACAATCATGCAGTATTACTAAAGCAAATGTCTAAGGTTATTGAAAAAGCAGAACAAACTAACGACGAAGGTACTATAGATCTTATAGGTGCTTACATAAGAGAACTAGAAAAAAGTAGTTGGATGTTAGATGCATTCACCAAAGAAACCGCATCACAATTAAATGAGGTTTAGTAGGCTTACACAGAGCTTAAAAACAAACATTTAATCACTAAAACATCTTAAAAATGAAAGAGCAATTCAATACTGCCCTTGGGAATCTTATTTCTAAACTCAAGGGTTGGTTTAACACAATCATAGAATATATACCCAACTTTATACTAGCCATTTTGGTTATGGTAGCATCATATTTTGCTGCTAAGTACATTAGTAAATTAGTGAGTAAGCTAGTATCTAGAAAGGTAAATCAAGAATCAATAACAACAGCTATCGCAAGAGTAACAACTGTTATCGTAGTAGCTATAGGCTTATTCGTTGCATTAGGTGTAATGAATTTAGGTAAAGCATTAACCTCGTTATTAGCAGGTGCTGGTGTAGTAGGGTTAGCGATAGGTCTAGCTTTACAAGGTACATTGGCAAATACTTTTGCAGGTCTTATATTATCGTTTAGAAAGAAAATTCAAATCGGTAATTGGGTAGAAACAACAGGTTTTTCTGGTGAGGTTATCGATATTAATCTTAAAGACTTTACATTAAAAGAAGCTGATAATAATATTGTTGTTATTCCTAATAAAACAATATTAGAAAATCCACTTAAAAACTACTCCTTAACTACAAGGATGAGAGTATTCTTAGAGTGTGGAGTAGGATACGAGTCTGATTTAGAAAAGGTAGAACAACTAACCAAAGAAGTTATCGCTAAAACTTTTGATCAGGTTGAAAAACCAGAAGATGTAGAGTTCTATTATACAGAATTTGGGGACAGTTCTATAAACTACTTATGCAGATTTTGGATAGATGCCGAAAGTATGCTCGAAAAATTAAGAGCAAAAACTAAAGCCATAATAGAAATTAAAAAGGCTTACGATAAAGAAGGTATTAATATTCCTTTCCCTATAAGAACACTTCAATTTGATAACAAGCTTAGTGTTAAGTCACCAGACTTGCAAGAAGCGTTTTCAAACAACTAAACCAAACAAATCCTACACTATTATCTATTCAGTGAAAGTCACTGAAAGAACCATGGTTTCTGAAAGTCAGAAACTAAAAAACACTAATCATTTAAAAATTTAAAATTATGTTACGTTGGACAATCACATTTGTAATTATTGCAATCATAGCCGGAATCTTAGGATTTGGTGGAATAGCAGGAGGAGCTGCAACAATAGCAAAAATATGTTTCTTTCTATTCTTAGTACTATTTGTTATTTCTCTTTTTAGAGGATCAACAAAAAAACTATAAACCAAGTATAGTAAAATAAAACATTAACCACTAAAATTTAAAACAATGAAAAAGTTCACATATTTATTTATAGCATTATTTAGTCTTAGTTTATTAACCACAAGTTGTAGAGAACAAAAAACTACTGGCGAAAAAATAGAAGAAGCAGTAGATGATACTGGTGATGCTATTGAAGATGCTGCAGACGATGTGTCTGATGAAGTAGAAGATGCAGTTGATAACAAATAAAACAGACAATAATGAAACGATTAACATATTTGTTTTTAGCTCTGTTTAGCTTGAGTGTATTTATTACAAGCTGTAGAGAGCAAAAAACACCTGACGAAAAAGTTGAGCAAGCATTAGACGACGTTAGCGATGAATTAGAAGAAGCTAGTGATGATGTAAAAGATGCTGCAGAAGACTTAAAAGACGAAATAGAAGAGGTTAAAGAAGAAAATGGAGGTAAGTAATAATCTGCCATTAAACTTTAATCACAGAATCAAATAAATTATAAAAAGATGAAAATTAAAATATTAGCCTTAGCACTTACAATGTTCGTTAGTGTACAGGCACAGAAAGAAAATAAAGATAAAATTGTTGAAACCAAAACCAGAATCATAAACGTTATGGAAGATGGTGAAATGGTCGAAAAAAAGGTCATGGTAAAAACAACAAAAGAGCAAGAAATTAAAACAGATCCTAAATATAAAGGTACAATAGATGCTCCAAGGGTTTTTCCCGCTACCAAAGTTTCAAAAGTTATATATATAGATAATGATGACGATCCGTTTTATGATGAACAAGCAAAAGTAACTTATTATAAAAAAGACGGAATGGTCTATAATTTTAATCCAACTAATTCTGGATTTGAAATTGTTGACAATAAATCAAAAAAGTTAATTGGTAATGCCAGATTTTCAAACAATGCCGATGTGTATTTATTTAACACAAATGATTATACTGGTATTGGGTATTTCAAAAACAACATGTTTGTTATTGAGTATTATGATGATGAAGGCACACTAATTATTGAGAAATTTAATGATAGTGAGCTGTAATTACAGATAGATAACTTTAAAAAGCCATCACAATTGATGGCTTTTTTTTATTTTTATACAAACAAAAAACTATGAGTACTACCATACCAAAAGAGACTTTTTCCTTCTTCAAAAAACTAGCTAAAAACAATAATAGAGATTGGTTTAATGAACATAAACCTGAGTTTAAAGCTATTGAAGCTAAAGTGAAATCTGCATACAACCATTTAGGTGAATTAATGAGTACTCACGATCAGATTGAAAAGATTAAAATTTTCAGAATATACAGAGATGTACGTTTTTCAAAAAATAAGCTACCGTACAAAACTCATTTTGGTGGATCTTTTGCAAGAAAGAAACCAGAACTAAGAGGTGGTTATTATCTGCACATTCAACCTAATAATGAATCGTTTATTGCAACAGGTTTTTGGGAGCCTAATAAAGAAGATTTGTTCAGAATTAGAAAAGAATTTGAAATGGATGATAGTGAGATGAGGGATATTCTTAATGATAAAACTTTTAGTGAAACTTGGGGAAGTTTCGTTGGTGATGAGCTAAAAACTGCACCTAAAGGTTTTGATAAAGAGCATCTTGCAATAGATCTTATTCGTAAAAAGCAATACATTTTCATCAAAAAGTACTCAGACAAAGAAGTGATGCAAGACAATTTTCTTGAAAATGTAAACGATGCGTTTAAAAAAATTAGACCATTCTTTGATTACATGAGCGATGTACTTACTACAAATCTTAATGGCGAGTCGTTGCTTTAAACAGCCTTCAAAACTTCTGGTTTAGTAAATGCTTGAATACTATCTAATAAGCGTTCCTTTACGATATTCATCATACGCTTATTTAATGCTGAAGAATTTTCTATATAAAGCGCATATTCTTCTTCTGTAAATTGTCCAATAATCATTCCTTTTACAGAATTTCTAAACTTCATATCCTTATGTATCGCGTTATCTATATAGGATAGTTGTTTCGGTAAACTCAATTCGTAAAATACATTTTTGCGTTTAGCAATGTAATTTTTAAAAACAGAAATAAACAAATCGTGCTGCATCTTTATGATAGGGCGTAATGTTTTGTTCTGAAATAACTCATCAGAACTCATAGAATCATAAATCTTTGCAGAAGAAATTACAGGTCTAATAGATAATAAATGCTCTGTTCGTGAAGCCATGGTTAAGTCATTTAGGATTAATCTGGAATTAAAATTAACCATTAACACTTTGTTTGAGTAGGCTAGGCGATATTGTTGTTAACGGTCTTATTAACATTTCTGATTTTAGTATTTAAAAATCTAATTCAAAAAAATATAGCAAATCACCATTAACAACTATCTTTGAGAAAACCCTTTTTTATGAAATTCGGAAGCGTCGATAACCCAGAACATATAGATTTTACTCTACCACCAGACCATCCTGATACACTTAAGACATTACAAAAAAATCCTTCAGATAATACTAAGGTTTACGTAGGTTGTGCAAAATGGAATAAGGCAGATTTAAAAGGATTCTATCCAAGAGGAACAAAAGACGAATTAGAGTATTATTCGCGTCAGTTTAATTCTATTGAGTTAAATGCAACGTTTTATAGAATTTTTCCACCAGAGCAATTTGAAAAATGGCACGATAAAACACCAGATAATTTTAGATTCTTTCCAAAATTAAATCAGGAAATTAGTCATTGGAAACGTCTTAATGATGATATTGCTCCTGTTGTAGATAATTACCTTTACAGTGCTGTTAACCTCAAAGAAAAGCTGGGATGTGTCTTTTTGCAAATGCACAACAATTTTGCTCCTAAGGATTTTGATCGTGTGATAAATTTTATTGAAGGTTGGCCAAAAGAAATTCCGTTAGCTGTAGAGTTTAGGCATACAGGTTGGTATAATGATGAAGCTGTAGCTGAAGATTTATATCAACTCTTGGAAGAAAATAATATTTCTAACATCATTGTAGACAGTGCTGGTAGACGCGATGTTATGCATATGCGACTCACCAATTCCAGAGCATTTGTACGCTATGTTGGTGCAAATCATCCAAGTGATTATACGCGTTTAGATGATTGGGTAGAACGTCTAAAGCATTGGAAAGACAATGGTATTAAAGAAATTGACTTTTTTGTACATCAAAATATAGAAAAAGAGTCTCCATTGCTTTCGGCCTATTTAATTAAAAAGTTAAATGCTGAATTGGGAACGGATTTAAAGATTCCTAATGATGATTCCGAAGGGCAACAAAAATTATTATGATTCTTATAATAAGAATAGAATGGAAGAACTTGAAAAGATTAAGCTCGAATTAATTGGAAAAAAACTCTTAAAAGTTTTTCATACTGATCAAGGTAAAGGAATAGAGCATCTTGAAGGTCTTGGAAATGCCTATTATTTTTCTACAGTATTAGAATTAGAAAATAATTTAAAATATGGTTTTGGAAATAATTGGATTAGTAAATGGACTGATTCAGAACCTCTACATGAAGTTACACATGAAAATTGGGGAATTAAAAAGAATATAGAATATAATAATGTCATAATTTCAGATTTAATTATTGATGATGAAGATGATATATACATTAAGCTTAAAAACGATGTAGTTATATACCATACAATAGACTATGGTGATGGACTATATTTCAATCAATTTTCTGATTTATTCAATGTAAAAGACGAATCAAATAAAGGAGTAAATACAAGAAATAATTCTTTCAATCTTTGGCAAAGAATAAAAAATAAATTTAATCTATAAAATACATGAGATTCCACACACGCAAATGGGTAAAACCCGAAGACTTAAATCCTAACGGTACACTTTTCGGAGGTCAACTTTTGGCCTGGATTGACGAAGAAGTGGCTTTATATACTATAATTCAGTTAGAAAATTCTAAAGTAGTTACCAAATACATGTCCGAAATTAACTTTATGGCTTCTGCCAAAAAAGGAGATATCGTAGAAATTGGTATTGAAGTTATAAAATTTGGTAATTCTTCATTAACTATGAAATGTGAAGTCCGTAATAAAATGACCAGAGAAACCATTCTTACTGTAGATAAGATTATTATGGTAAACCTTGGACCTGACGGTAAGCCTAAGCCACATGGCAAAACAGAAGTAGAATATGTAAAAGATAGATTAGAAGATAATTAATCTGAACTGGCAACAGCCAATTCGTAAATTTCTAAATCAAAATATTTTACCGACGCCAAAACATGGTCAAAAATATCACCAATAATGTACTCGTAGTTTTGCCAGCGAATATCACTACTAAAGGCATAAATTTCCATAGGAATCCCTTGTGGAGTAGGCTCTAACTGGCGAACCATCAAAGTCATATCTTTATTGATTGCAGAATGCCTGTCCATGTAGGTCTGCAAGTATTTTCTAAAGACTCCAAAATTAGTAAGGTTTCTACCGTTTATTAAGATCGATTTATCAATACCCTTTTCTGTATTAAATTTCTTTATTTCTTTTGAGCGTTGATCTATATAATTAGAAATAAGCTCAATCCTTTTAAAGCGTTCAATATCTTCATCGGTTAAGAACTTAATTGTAGAAGCTTTAATAATTACAGAACGCTTTATACGTCTACCACCAGAATTCATCATACCTCGCCAATTCTTAAATGAATCAGAAATTAAAGCGTATGTGGGAATAGTAGTTATGGTTTTATCCCAATTCTGCACCTTTACTGTGGCTAAATTGATCTCTATTACGTCTCCATCTGCACCATATTTTTCAAATGTAATCCAGTCACCTATACGAACCATATCATTAATAGTAACTTGTATACTAGCTACAAAGCCTAATATTGTATCCTTAAAAATCAATAGAATTACTGCAGAAGCTGTTCCAAGAGAAAGTGCAAAATTCAAAAATGTAATACCAGTGAGAATTGAAAACGCTGCAAAAATCCCAAGAACCCAAGCAAATATCATAAATACTTGGATGTAGCTATCTATAGGTTTATCCTTGTAACGTGGTAATGTTTTAAGATAATCTTTTACTGAATTAAGGAAACTCCTAATAATCCTTAGCGTTAGTAAAATGGCAATAATCTTCAGCGTTTTTTCAACTATATTTTCAAAATTGCTAAAGTCAGAAAACACATCTGGTACAAACTCAATGAGTATGATCAGTGGAATGATATGGGCAACGTTCCTAGGAAGTTTATTGCTGATTAAGATATTATCAAAATTAGTTTTGGTTTTACTGGCAATGGTTGCAGAGAATTTCCAGAGTATACGTTTGGTAATATAATCTACAATAAAAGCAACAATGAGCAAGGCTATCAAAAGCGCCAACATATTTAAGTACTGTGCTGTGTTTTCAGAAACACCACGCTCTAAAAGCAAATCGTATATGTAATGTCTTATACTAAGCATTTGCAGGTTTCAGATATTTTTTATCTATATAAAATGTACCGAAAGGAATTATAGCTGCTATAAGTACAATCCATAAGGTACGGTTATTCCATTTCATGTCTTTACTCATTAAAACTGCCATAACAATATAAGCAATAAATAGTAGGCCATGTGGCATACCTAGCATTTTTACATACTGTGGGTCGTTAGCAAAGTATTTTACAGGTGTTGCTATAAACAATAACAAAATATAAGATACACCTTCAAGTAGTGCTACAATTCTAAATGTTGATAGAAGTTTAGACATGTTTTAAAATTTTATGCAAAAGTACTTTACAAACAAGTAATAACCATAGCATTTTAACAGCTTTTAAGAAATAAAGGCAAACTACAATTCAATTAATTATCTTTAGGCGTTCAACCAAAAATCAAAGTTTTTTAAGAATGAAAAAAATTCTGGTACTATCACTCATTTCAAGCCTATGTTTTTCATGTGCTACAGTAAAAAATTCATCTAAAGCAAAAAATCAGCAACCAGCTGTGGCTACAAAACCACAAGCTCCAAAAAAGAAACCTGGTAAAATAAAAGATTACGACAAGGTAATTACCAAAGATGCTGTAACAGACAAAGGCCTATTTGATGTACACGTAGTAGATGATAAGTATTATTTTGAAATTCCGACCAAATACTTAAATACAGACATGCTTTTGGTAAGTAGGTTGGCTAAGTTACCAGCAAATCTTGGTGGTGGATATGTTAATGCAGGTACCAAAACCAATACCAGAATGATTAATTGGGAACGATTTAGAGATAAAATTCTCATTAAAGAAAAATCATCGAGTGCAATAGCTGCGGATAGTTTGCCTATAAATGTATCTGTACGTGCCAATAATTACGAGCCAACCTTGTATGCTTTTGATATAGCAGCCTTTTCTAAAGATTCCTCTGCTGTAGTGGTTGATGTTACTAAATTCTATAGTTCAGATGTTAAAGCTATAAGTGGATTACCTTCATTTTTTAGAAAACAATATAAAGTTAGAAGTTTAGATAAATCAAGAAGTTTTATAAACGCCATGCGTAGCTATCCTGAAAATATTGAAGTCATACAGGATTTTACTTATAATGCTGCGGAGCCACCTTCTAATTACGGAACCGAAACTATTAGTGTTCAAATGAATCAATCTATGATTTTATTGCCAGAAGAACCAATGCAGCCTCGTTATTTTGATGAGAGAGTAGGTTGGTTTACACTAAGTCAATATGATTATGGAAGTGAAGAACTTAAAGCGGATGAAAAGACTTATATAAGACGTTGGAAACTCGTTCCTAAGGATATTGAAGCTTATAAACGTGGCGAATTGGTTGAGCCTGTTAAACCAATTGTGTATTATTTAGATCCTGCCACACCAATGAAGTTTAGAAAATACATGAAAGAAGGTATAGAGCTATGGCAAAAGGCATTTGAAGCAGCAGGATTTAGAAACGCTATTATAGCAAAAGATCCACCTAGTAAGGAAGAAGATCCTGAGTTTAGTCCTGAGGATATTCGCTATTCTGTGGTACGTTATGTGGCTAGTACTACACGTAATGCCACAGGACCAAGTGTGTCTGATCCTCGAAGTGGTGAAATTATAGAAAGTGATATCATTTGGTATCATAATCATTTACGCTCATATAGAAACCGTTACATGTTAGAAACCGGAGCTGCGAATCCTTCTGCAAGAACTTTGAACACACCAGATGAAGAAATAGGTGAAATGATGAAAATGGTAATTGCACACGAGGTTGGGCATACCTTAGGTTTACCACATAATATGAGTGCAAGCTATGCCTATGATGTTGAAAATTATAGAGATGGTGCGTTCACTCAAAAAAATGGTATTGCTGCCACGATTATGGATTATGCACGTTATAATTACATTGCTCAACCAGGTGACAAGAATATTAGATTTGTTCGTCAATTAGGACCTTATGATGATTATGCCATCAATTATGGTTATCGTTACATTCCAGATGCTAAATCTGCTGATGACGAAAAGGAAACTTTAAACCGTTGGATCATTGAAAAGGCAGGAAATCCTATTTATAAGTTCGGTAAGCAAAGTAGTCGTTTCGACCCAACAGCACAAACCGAAGATATTGGCAATAACAGTATAAAAGCCAGTACTTATGGGATTAAGAATCTCAAAATTGTTGCTAAAAACTTACCTGATTGGACGAGCGACAAAACTAACAATTACGAAGATTTAGAAGAACTTTATGGAGAACTTTTAGGTGTTTGGAGTCGTTATGTTGGTCATGTCGTCACACATGTTGGTGGAGTAGTAGAGGATACTAAGAATCCATCTCAAAAAGGTTTGGTTTACAATCCTGTGGATAAAGCATATCAGAAATCCGCAATGCAATGGTTGCACCAAAATGCTTTTGAAACGCCAGAGTGGTTAGTTGATGAATCTATTTTAAGAAATATTGATTTTGCTGGTTATACAGATAGAATTCGAAGATTACAAACCAGACATTTGAATAATTTGATGAATTTTGAACGCTTAGGCAGACTTATAGATCATAAAGCGATGAACAGTGGAAACTATTCAGCCTTAGATATGATGAAAGACTTACGTATTGGACTATGGTCAGAAACAATGTCGTCTTCTAATGTTTCAGTATATAGAAGAAACTTGCAACGTGCTTATGTGGACAGGATGGAGTACTTAATGACAGAAAACATTGATTCTAGGAGAAGCAATCAATATTTTAACGTTAACCAATCTGATGTTAGATCCATTGTGAGAGGAGAATTAAATACACTTAAACGTATCTTAACTTCTGCTGCAAACGCAGGTGTAAATACAGACACAAAATACCATTACAGAGACTGTATTGAAAGAATTAATACTATATTAGAGCCAAAATAAAAATCATGAAAAAACTAATCATATTTTGCTTATTGGCTACAATTGTAATACCATCAATAAGCTATTCGCAATCTGGCTTATCAAAAGAGGAAAAAGTACAGGCAATGTACGATCTCAATAAAAAAATAGTTGAGTCTCAGAATTTTAGTTTTATAGCAACTTGGGTTTTTAGTGATGATAAAAGAGGACAAGTATCTGAAAGTGCGAATACAATTACTATAAATAATTCTAATATTTATGGTTCACTGTCTACTTTAGAAGCTGACAAACCTTCTGTAATGCTCAAGGGAGCAATGCAAAACTATAGCGTTAATTATAAGGATGACGCTCATGAAATTACTATCAGTTTTAATATTGGTGGCTATAATGCTTCACTAACTGTAAAGCCTAATGGTAATACGTTTTTAGAGTTAGACTATGCCAATGGCAAGAAGTTGAAATACAGAGGAGCAATAAAATAAATGGCTTTAGTGCAACCTAAAATTTTAACGCTTCAAGAAAAGAAATTAGTTGGTATGCAGAGTCAAATGCTCGTACATCAACATGATGAAATCATAAAGCTTTGGAAAAAATTCATGCCACGAAAGCATGAAATTAAAAATGTACTAAACCAAGAGTTTATTGCACTTCAAAATTATACACATTTTGGCGATTTTAGTAAGCCCTACAATGTTTGGGCTTCTGTAGAGGTTTCTGAATTTATAGAGTTGCCAGATGAAATGGAAGGTTTTACAATCCCAGAAGGTACTTATGCTGTTTTTCTTCATAAAGGGATGGATGCTGGCAAAACATATCAACGAATAATGACAGAATGGTTGCCAAATTCTGGATATATAATTGATGATAGACCTCATTTTCAAATTATGGGTGAAAAGTACAAAAACGGAAGCCCAGATTCTGAAGAGGATTTTTATTTACCAATAAAGCGAAAAAAAGATGCGTGAATTTAAAGATTTATTAATTATCCTAGTTGTCTTTTTCTTTTCATTTAGTGTATTTAGTCAAGATAATATTTGTGATTGTTGTTCATATGCTTCATTGCAATACCAGCAAGATTATGATGAAATATTCAGTCCTTCACTTATAAAATCAGAAAGAATTAAAGAAGTAGTGGTTTATACAAAAGCCAAAAGTGATTCAGATTCTATACAATTTAAAAAGTATAAAGAAATTAAATTTAAGTTTAATAAAAATGGTCAAGTCATTCTAAAAACGCATTATAATAGAAGAGGAAAACCACATTCTACATATGAGTTGAAAAGAAATAGATATGGAAAAATATATCAACAAGTTTTTAATTATATAGATAGTTTAGAGCAAAAGGCTGACTTTTTCAGTTCTGAAATAATAGATTATACATATGATACAAGAAGACGTCTATTAAAGATCAAAGAAAGAGATTACAAGGGTAAAGTTTTACCAGATAATAAAGCTATGTATACATTATTTAGATATGATAATAAAAATAGAGTAGTTAATATTACTAACCACAGAAATTATAATGATGAATCATCTATTTCAATTACAAAGTACTTGTTTAAAGATGACTCATTAAGCTCAACTTTTCAGGTTTTAAGAAATGGTAAACTAAGTACTTCCGGTAAATCAACATATAACAGAAATTGGAAGTTACTAACAGAAAAAATTTATAATGAAGTCTTAAAGAGTATGGCTTTTGATTGTTATTATGAATATGATAAAAATGATAGACTAGTTAAGTTTAAGTCTGTTTCTGGACCTGGTTCAGCAGATGAGTGCCCAGAAGACAATACCTTTATTGATACTTACAAGTATGACTCCAAAGGATTCTTAATAAATATAAATCATACCTTTAGGAATAATTCATGTGAGATGACATTTGAATACAGGAAATAATTAAAAAGGCTTGCGATAATCACATCCTGTTTTGTAGTTACTACATCCAAAAGCCGTTTTTCCTTTTAATATTTTGCCAATTTTACATTTTGGGCAGGCATCACCAACTTTGACTTGAGGTTTTGTAGTTTGTTTAGGTTCGAGTTTAAGTTTAAAGTTGTCATCAAATCGTAATAAACCTTCAATTGATTTTCCATTAATTTTGAAACCTTTAAGATTAACTGTAGACCCTTTGTCTAACAATCTTAAATATTGATTTTCAGATATCTTTTTGTCGCCAAATTTAAAAGGCAAAACAAAATCACAGCTTTTGCCATAAAGGTTGCAGCCATAAGCCGATTTTCCTTTAATCAATCGTCCTTTTTGGCATTTAGGACAAGTAGAAGCAACAATCTTTTTAGATTTAGACTTAGAATTAGCCTTGGTCTTATTAACAGGTTTATTATTTATCGCCGAAATACGTGTTTCTACCTTTTCGCTTCTTACCTCATAAACTAATGCATCAACCATACGTTTCATTCCTTTAATAAACGTATTAGCGCTTATTTCGCCTTTTTCTATATCTTTTAATTGCTTTTCCCAAGTACCAGTGAGTTCGGCTGATTTCAACAATTCATTCTGAATAGTATCTATTAATTGTATTCCTGTTACTGTTGGTAAAATTTGCTTTTTATTTCGCTTAATATATTTACGTTTAAAAAGCGTTTCTATAATATTCGCTCTCGTAGAAGGTCTGCCAATACCATTCTCTTTCATTAAATCTCTCAACTCATCATCATCTACTTGTTTGCCTGCAGTTTCCATGGCACGTAGAAGAGAGGCTTCGGTATACTGTTTTGGTGGTTTGGTTTGCTTTTCTAAAAACGAAGGCTCGTGTGGTCCCTTTTCACCTTCAGCAAATGTTGGTAATATCGTCTCTCCTTTGGTTTTAGAGTCATTAGACTCAAATACTACACGCCAACCTTTAGATAATATTTCTTTACCTGTAGTTTTAAAATTGACATTATCTGCTTTACCAATAACTGTAGTATTAGATACTTTACAATCATCATAAAAAACAGCTATAAATCGTTTGGTAATGATGTCATAAACACGTTGTTCATTATGCTGTAAATGCGTTTGCATTCCCGTGGGAATTATAGCATGGTGATCCGTTACTTTTTTATCGTTAAATACACGAGACGATTTCCTTATCTTTTTATTTAGTAAATGTGCTGTAAACTGATTATAATCAGTGAGTTTAGAAAGTATATTTTTTACTTTAGGATAAATATCACTAGGTAAAAATGTAGTATCAACTCTAGGGTATGTTACGACCTTTTTTTCATAAAGTTTTTGTGCGATTTTTAAGGTGTCATCTGCGGATAAACCAAACTTGGTATTACAGTAAACCTGTAATCCAGTCAAATCAAAAAGTTTAGGTGCATATTCTGTACCTTTCTTTTTGGTAATAGACACAATTTCATATTCATGTTCTTTTACTTTATTAGCTAACTTTTCACCATCTTCCATTTTTAGAAAACGTCCTTCTTCATAACTAAATAAAGTATCTCTGTATAGTGTTTGAAGCTCCCAATAAGGTTGTGGCACAAAGTTTTCTATTTCTTTATAGCGATTAACCAACATAGCAAGAGTAGGAGTTTGCACTCTACCAACAGAGAGTACTTGTTTATAACCACCATGTTTAACGGTATATAAACGAGTAGCATTTATACCTAATAACCAATCTCCAATAGATCTAGAAAATCCTGCATGATAGAGATTATCATAATCTTCAGCTGGTTTTAGATTTTCAAAGCCTTCTTTTATAGCTTCTGTAGTAAGCGATGAAATCCAAAGACGCTGTACTTTTCCTTTATATTTAGCTTCACTTAAAACCCAACGCTGTATCAGCTCTCCTTCTTGTCCAGCATCACCACAATTAATAACAACATCTGCTTTATCAAAAAGGCTTTTTACAATGTTAAACTGTTTTTTTATGCCTTCATTATTCGAAACTTTAATCTTGAATTTTTCTGGAAGCATCGGTAAGTTGTTAAGATCCCAACTTTTCCAATGAGGTTTATAATCACTCGGCTCGCACAACGAACAAAGATGACCAAAGGTGTAAGTTACAGCATAGCCATTACCTTCAAAGTAACCATCACGTTTGGTGTTGGCTCCTAAAACATTCGCAATTTCTCTTGCGACACTAGGTTTTTCGGCTATACAGACTTTCAAAATTTATTGAATTTTTAAGACTGCAAAATAAGTAAAATATAGAATTATAAAAGTGATTTTAAAGCTCTAAAATCAGCTTTTGTCCAATTCTAAGCGTAGAGTTCCTTTTAATTTTATTGGTTCTGCAAATTGAAGCAATACTTGTTTGGTTACGCTTAGAAATTCTGGAAAGTGTATCTCCTTTTCTTACAACATATACTTTGCGTTGCTTTTCTAAACTCGCTAAGGCTTCTTCCTTAGTATTAAACAGTGTTAGTTTTGCTAAACCCTTAGAACTATGGTATGTTGCTCTGGTCCATTTGTGGGTTACCCAAAGATCTTGAGAACGAATGGTATTAGTATCATCAAAATTGAAAAGATATTCAGGATGAATATATTCACCTTTATAGCTTGTTACCAAATGCAAATGACTGCCTGTTGAGCGTCCTGTGTTACCGCCTTTTCCTAAGTATTGTCCTTTTGCTAACGTATCATTTGCCTTAACTGCTATATACGAAAGGTGAGCATAAGTCGTTTCTAAACCATTAAAATGACGAACAACAACAGTTTTGCCATGACCACGACTATATCTTGCAAATCTTACAATACCTCCAAGAATAGAAACTACAGAATCTCCTGTTACTAAATCAATATCAATGCCTTTGTGTGGTCTCCCTTTTCGCCATCCATAACGAGATGTAATTACCTTTTTATGCGATACAGGAGAAGCATAGGTACTGTCAGAAAATGTGATGTTAATAGGGAATTCAGATACGGTGTACTTGTAAGGGTTGTATACAGTTGTGTCCCAATGCTCAGCTTTTATATCTGGTAAAGCATTAAGAAGAGTGTCGGTATCTGATTGTAAAGGTATTTCTATTTCCTTTACTAAGCTAGCCTTTTTAAATGTTGATGGTAATGTGATTTTTAAAGTATCTGAAGGACTTTCATTTTGGGCAATTACACAGGTTATACCCATAAAAAATGAAATGGCAAATAAGAGGGTTTTCATTAATTTAAAAATAATCTTTCGGTTGAAAGAACGCTAAATTAAAACAAATATTGTTAATCACAAATCACTTTATTCATCAATGAAAAAGCTTTAATTTTGCACCTTTAATTTAGAATACTATTTATGTCGCAAACAAACCAAGCTGTTCAAGAGAAGAAAACCGATAAAGAATTATACGATTATCAACAAGGAGCAATTAGTAAGATTTTTGAAAAATTCGACACTGCTCCAGACGATTATCACTTGTTATACCAACTGCCAACTGGTGGTGGAAAAACAGTTATCTTTTCTGAAATGGTACGTCAATACTTAAAAAATCACAATAAAAAAGTATTGGTAATGACGCACAGAATTGAGCTTTGTAATCAGACTTCTAAAATGCTGACTAGTTTTGGTGTTACTAACAAGGTTGTAAATAGTAAGGCGAATTTAGATGACCAGGCAGAGTATTCTTGTTTTGTTGCTATGGTGGAAACTTTAAATAACCGTCTTAATGATGATATGCTAGATATCTCTGATGTTGGTTTGGTAATCATTGATGAGGCACACTATAACTCATTTACTAAACTTTTTAAATTCTTTGAAAAGGCTTTCATTTTAGGTGTTACGGCAACACCATTAAGTTCTAATAAAGAACTGCCTATGAAAGGTAATTACAACGAGCTTATTACTGGTGAAACTATAGAAAACCTTATCGAAAATGAGTTTTTAGCACGTTGCGAAACGTATGCCTACGATATGGGATTAACTTCGTTAGAAGTTGGGTCTAATGGCGACTATACCGTAAAATCTTCAGAAGATTTATATACAAGTCCTGCAATGCTTCAAAAAACAGTCGATGCGTACAAAAAACATTCGCTAGGGAAGAAGACTTTAATATTTAATAATGGTATCAATACTTCCATAAGTGTGTATTATGCGTTTAGAGAAGCAGGATTACCAATTATGCATTTAGATAATACAGCTACGAAAAAGCAACGTAAGCAGATTTTAGATTGGTTTCACGAAACACCAAATGCCATCTTAACCTCTGTAAGTATCTTAACTACTGGTTTTGATGAACCTACTATAGATACTATTATTTTAAATAGAGCAACAAAATCGTTAACACTCTATTACCAAATGATTGGTCGTGGCTCTCGTATTCTTAATAATAAAGAAAAATTTACGGTAATAGACCTTGGTAACAATTTGTACCGTTTTGGTCCTTGGGGAGCAGACTTAGATTGGCAATTAATTTTTAAATCGCCAAACTGGTATACAGATCGTATTAAGGATGACGAAGCTATTGAAGCCAACTTTAAGCACGATTTAGATGACGAAATCAAAGGCGAATTTTCTAAATCTGAAGATACTTATTTTGATATCAGACAAACTTATAAAGATGCTGTTACTGCTGGTGAATCTTCAAAGGTTGTATTAGAGCGTTCTATTGAACATCATGCCAAAATATGTATAGAGAACAGTGAGGATGTTTATGATGCTTTAGCTTTAGCAAAATTACTTAAAGACGATATTAATCAACGTATAGAAATCTATGCGAAGTGTATTAGTAAGAGCACACATAATTTCTTAAAATGGTTAAAAGACGATTACCAGAAAAAGCTCAACTCATACCTTAGAACTAACTTTGATGAAAAGTTTGAGGAGATTCACGGATATCCTCCTGAAGAATAAAAACTTTAAAACCCTTACGAAAAGTTGTACTTTTATACTGCTATGAGTAAAGTAAAGGATAAAATAAAAAAGAAACCAGATTTAGTAGTCTTCGATGAAGAAAAACAACGCTATGATGCTGCATTTAGACCCTACGCAACTAATGTTGGTGCACCACAGATAAAGTTACCAAATAATGGAACTTGGAAGAGTTCTCAAATATACAAGGCTAACAAACATCTTAAGGCTAAGTATGAGGCCATTAAAGCTGAGTATGATGAGTTGTTAAAGGTTATGGAATATAATGAATTGGTGACCAATGCTAAGTTTACATTTGAGCCTTTAATAGGTGAGACCTATCATTTATACAATAACTCAAAGCAAGAACCATTTCTTTCTATCATTGAGCCCAACAGTTGTAATTTTGAGTATTTAGGTAGTTTCCGCTTAACCTCAGATTACCTTTGGGAAAAGGTTGCGCATCAAAAAGGGTCTTCAGTAGCTAATATCTAAGTAAATCTCTGTATTTTCTTAAAAATTTATTTTTTAAAATAAAGGATATATAGTACTTTGTTCATTTGAATAAAGTCTACACATATGCCATTAGAAAAAGATAAAATTATAGAGCGCCAACTACGATTTCAAGAGTTGTTAATTAGTATCTCCACAACTTACATTAATGCAGATATATCAGATATAGATCAACTTATTCATAAATCACTTAAACAAATAGGTGAGTTTGTTGAGTCTGACCGTAGTTATATCTTTTCGTATGATTTTGTAAACAATACTACAACAAATACATACGAGTGGTGTGCGGATGGTATTACTCCAGAGATTGATAACCTTAAGGATGTTCCTGTAGACTTTATTCCGCAGTGGTTAGAAGCACATCGCAAAGGAGAAGCTTTTTGGGTAGAAGATGTTAGTGCCTTGCCAGATGAAGGTGAATTTGGACTCAGAGCTATTTTAGAACCTCAAGGCATCAAAAGCTTAATCACTATTCCTAAGTTTAAGAAAGATGAACTTATTGGCTTTATTGGTTTTGATTCAGTTAAAAAACTCAATAAATATAACGATCACGAAAAAGAAGTCCTTTTTGTCTATGCCAATATGTTGGTAAATCTAAGACAACGTAAGGAATACGAAGAGCGTATAAAAGAACAAGAAGCCAAAAAGCAAGAGCTTTTAGAGCACCTTTCGCAACAAAATAAATCTTTGAATGAATATGCACATGTGGTGTCGCACGATCTTAAAGCACCACTTATTAATATTCATACTTTAGTAAGTTGGTTTATGGATGATAACAAGGATAAAATTACAGACAAAGAGTTTTATCCTTTACAACAAGTTCTATTTAATGTAGAGAAAATGGATTTACTCATTAAAGGAATTTTAGACTACTCTACCATAGACCGTATCGATACAGAAGACAGCCTTGTTAACCTTAATAAGATTATAGATGAAATTCTGCAAACCATGCTCATCCCAGATCATATTACGGTTAAGCTTCAAGATAAAATGCCAACGTTATATGGCAATACTTGGAGATTTAAACAAGTGTTTCAAAACCTCATTCAAAATGCTGTGAAGTATAGCGATAAAGATCAAGGCACTGTAGAAGTTGGTTATACAGAAACTGAAGAGGATTATCAGTTCTTTGTGAAAGACAACGGAGTTGGTATTAATCCTAACTATTTCCATAAGATTTTTAAAATCTTTACAAAGCTAGAAAGTACAGGGTCTTCATCTGGCATTGGATTATCCATCGTAGAAAAAATTGTGAAATACTACAAAGGTAATATTTGGGTTGAGAGCGAAGAGGGTATAGGTACTACCTTTTATTTTAACTTACCTAAGTCTGAGGTAACTAAACCTGAAGAACAAACTAATGAAGCATAGCTAAAAGCATGTTAATGTTCTAGCAAATTTGAGCTTAAATAATTATATTTAAGGTACTTATGAAAAGTCATCGTGTCATTAAATCATTTTTCTACTGTATAGCATTTTCAATGCTTGTAGTAGTATTATCTTGTAAATCTTCAGAGACTTCGGCAGAGCGCGCTCAAAAACTCAATGATTTAGAAAACAAACTGAATAGCAAAGACTTTAAAATTGATGTCAACACTGTGTATCCCTTTAATACCAGAGCGACTACTCAGGTTTTAAATCAGGTGACTCGTAATACTGGTAATACAGCTAATCAAATAAACATTAATGGTTACGATATTACCTTTAAAAATGACAGTATTATTGGAGAATTACCTTTTTATGGTGAACAACAAATGGGAGGTGGACGTTATAATAACCATTTAGGTATTGTACTTAATGACATACCAAAAGATTACAGCTTAACCAAACACAAAAAAAAGGATGCATATATCATGAAGTTTACTATGGATGATAATTCAGATTCTGTAGAAACATATAACGTAATTATGACATTCTACACTAATGAAACTGTAAATATTAGCATTTTATCTTCCCACAGAAATACAATCAACTACAGAGGACGATTAATCGATACTGAATGACCTCAAGCTGTCTCATAGATATTTACAATTTGAAATCTATTCTCTAAATTTGAATACCACATGACCAGGGACATCATCAATATTAATGACTTCATCATTTTGGTGGAGGAAGCTAAAGTTGGCACTAATGCTACAGATTTAGTGTCAGAATCTAGCGCTTGCTCTTTTGATGAACCAGTGATTGCAGTAGCTTTTTACGGCTCTGGCAATGTTGATCTTACAGTAAAATATGGTAAAAAGGAAAAGGAATTCAATTATACCAAAGGCTTAGTATTGTCTTTTTATGCTGATGAAAACGTAGTTTTCGATCATACTGTTGAAAACGACAAACCATTAGAGTGCTTACTCATTGCAACTACAACAAGAGCTATAGACAAACTACCGAACCAGGAAGGAGAGTTATTTGGCGAAATGCTCAATGAGCTGGTCAATCCGTCTGACCATTATGTTGAAGGCCCAAGCTTCATCATGACACCACAAATGCAAACCATTGTTGATGGACTCTTCAATATTCAATATGAAGGCAAAACCAAAATGATGTTCTTTCGCAGTCAGATTACAGCATTATTATCACATTTCTTTGGAGAACTCGCCAATTTAAAAACCGAAAAACTAAAAACACCAGAGCGTGAAAAACTCAATCAGGCAAGAGATATTTTATTAAACAATCTTGACAATCCTCCGTCCTTAAATGAAATTTCAAAACGCATAGGACTCAATACCTTCAAACTCAAAAAAGAATTTAAAGAACTATTTGGTGTACCAGTATTCAAATACCTTCAAAATCAACGTCTTACTATAGCACATAAGATGATTAGAAATCAAGATGCTACGGTACAGGAAGCCGCTTGGCATGTTGGTTACGACAGTTTAAGTTCCTTTTCTAATGCCTTCGAAAAAAAGTTTGGTTATAGACCTAGCCAAATCAAGTAAATTCCGTTTCGAACAAATCATAATCCTTTTTAAACAAGTTAATCCTTTGCCTTAGAGATAGCTTTGTCCTGAATTTAAAAACTAAAAGGACATGAAAACTAAAAGAGCTATCGTAATAGGATTCATCATATGGATGATAGCCATACTATGCTACACAGTAGCAGGCAGTATAGCAACTTCACAACAATTAGAACACCTTCCAGGAACTGTCTTATTCATAGTGGTAATGCCATTGGTATGGTTTGGTGCTAAGTTTTATTACAAAAACGACAACAAAACCCATGGTTATTGGGTAGGGCAGACCATGCTACTTACAGCTGCAGCCTTAGACGCACTCATTACAGTACCAGTATTTATTATACCAATAGGAGGCAGCTATTACAGCTTTTTTACTGCTTTGGAATTCTGGATTATCGCATTTGAATTTTTAGCTGTAGCAACACTGTACTACTACATACGTGTGTATCCTAAAAATGCAACTTCAAAAGCTTAAGTCATGAATATCTCTATTGAAAACACAGCAATCATACTATTAATAGTACTAACAGGTTTATCAGCAGGATTGTGCTTTACATGGTCTAACTCCATTACCTCAGGACTAGGACGATTAGATGACTTGGGTTACCTGAGTGCATTTCAACACATAAACAGAACTATTCTTAATCCAACCTTCTTCATAGTATTCTTTGGTCCATTCTTCTTAAGCATCATCAATATATATGTCTTTAGGAATACACCATCAAACATAAAGGGATTACTAATCGCAGCAGCAATAATATATACAGTTGGAGTAGTGGTGGTCACCATTTTTGGAAATGTACCCTTAAACGAACTGGTAGACAAAACCAATATAGCAACTGCAAGCACTGAAGAGTTAAAAACTTTAAGAGCAACCTTTGAAACCAAATGGAATCAATTTCACACTATTAGAACAATAACGGCAACAATAGCCTTTGTACTGCTCATTATTAATGCTATGCAAATCGCAAAAAACAATTTATAAATCATCAATCAAAAGACGAACAGTAATTAAGAACTAAAATTAAAACACAACAACCATGAAAAACAAACAAAACATCTTAGTCATTGGCGGAACTGGTAAAACAGGTCGCAAAATCGTAAATAAACTAAACACCTTAGGACATAACGTAAGGATAGGATCAAGATCAGCAACTCCAGCTTTCGGTTGGGATAATCCAGATACTTGGGAAGATGCTATGCAAAACATAGACAAGGTCTATATCACTTTTCAACCAGATTTAGCAGTACCTGGAGCATTAGAAGCTATTGAAACCTTAGTCAAAAAAGCCAAAAAATGTAACGTAAAAAAGCTCGTCCTTTTATCTGGTAAAGGTGAAAGAGAAGCAGAACTTTGTGAGCAGGTTGTTATACACTCAGGATTAGATTATACTATTGTAAGAGCCAGTTGGTTTAATCAAAATTTCAGCGAAAGCTTTTTAATAGATCCAATTCTTGAAGGTTTTGTAGCCTTACCGCAAGCCGAAGCTAAAATCCCATTTGTAGATACCAACGATATTGCAGATGTTGCAGTAGAAGCACTGTTGCACGATAATCACAACGGAAAAATATATCAGCTTACTGGTGCAAGAACGCTAACATTCAAGGAAGCGGTTGAAGAAATTGCTCAGGCAACCCAAAGAGACATCGCATTTACACCAATTGCCATATCAGCATACACGCACATGCTAAAACAACACGGTGTACCAGCAGATTTTGTATGGTTAATAGAATATCTGTTTACTGAAGTTTTGGGCAACCCTAACAATTCCGAAATTACAAACGATATCGAGTTGGTACTGGGCAGAAAACCAAAGGATTTTTCAGATTTCGTAAAAGAAACCGCAAAAACAGGAGTGTGGAATGCTAAAGTTGAAACCGTACAATAATCAAACGTTTTAATGTAACGTTTACCGTATCTTAACAACAAACAATCATGAAAAACCAATCAATCATATTCAGCTTGTTGCTGCTACTCGGATTAAATCTTGTAGCAGCACAACAAGCTACGCCAGACGCAAACACGCTAAAAGACAGAATAGACACCTACCTCACAAACAGTGCTACAAACGGATACGCAGCTTCGGTATTGGTGGCTAAAAACGATAAAATCATCCTATCCAAAGGCTATGGTTGGGCAAATAGAGAATACAAAATCCCAAACAGCCCAGCAACGGTCTTTAATATAGGTTCGGTGACCAAGCAGTTTACCGCTGCAGCCATCATCAAATTGGTAGAACAAGGCAAACTTAAGGTATCAGATAAGTTACCACAGTTCTTCAGCAACGTACCAAAAGACAAAAAAGATATCACCATCCATCAACTGCTCACTCACACCTCAGGTATTTCGCCTGCAACAGGTGGCTTTAGATACGATGAAGCGAGTAAACAAGAATTTTTAGATCTATGCTTTAAGGCCGACTTATTAACCAAACCTGGCGAAAATCATAGATACGCCAATGCCAACTACATTTTATTGGCTGCTATCATTGAGAAAGTGTCTAACCAAGCCTATGGCACCTTTTTAGAAGAGCAGTTTTTTAAACCGCTCAACATGAAACATACAGGCTACAAAAGCATTAACTTTAGTACTGAGCAATTGGCACATGGTTATTATTTTAACTATAGCGATGGCGAATGGAGAGATTGGGGAACCACACAACAACAATTACCAGATACCAACAAGCATTGGTTTAGCATTGGTAAAGGAGATATACATGCCACAACACAAGATTTGTTTAGGTGGCACCAGGCACTTCAAAACAATGAAGTCTTAACGGCCGAATCCCTAAAGCAAATAGAAACACCACACGTAGCCGAAGACCAGCAAGCACAATCACATTATGGCTATGGTTGGGCGATTTTCACAAGCAGTAATAACACCAAAATTGTTACTCATAACGGTAGCAATGGCATCTATTTTGCCAATATCCTAAGATTTGTAGAAGAAGATATGGTAATCATTGTACTATCAAATGTAAGACTCAACCAAGATTCAGAAAATACAGCATGGTATATAGCCAAAATGCTATACAATGAAGACTATACACCAAAACCAATCACCAAACTCACTTATGAGCTGGTCTATGACTTCATCAACCAAAACAAACCCGAAGATAGCCAACAACTACCAGCATTTTTAGAAAGTAATTTGGGAACTAAATTCAGCGACAAATCAGTATTAAATAGTGAAGCCTATCTTAAGTACAACCAAAACCAAAATGCCATTGTAGCATTTACCAAGGGACTACAACTAGCACCAAAGGATAATTGCCATTGGTGTAACAATGCCAAAACACAACTAAAAACACTCAAAAATGAATAGGCAAATTTTAAAATACAGCATTACATTCTCTGTATTGTTATACGCAGTAGTTGTACCGTTTCTTGAAATTAACCAAACTCATGTCTTTAATCCGGATTGGACTCCACATGTTAGAATTCACGAAGTATGGCAATTAATCACCAATTCTGGTATAGGACTACTTTGTTTATGGCTTGTTTGGGTTAAAAAAGAAATTAAAATTACTGCTGTTTTAAGTTTACTCATCACAGGTGGTTTTTTACTCGCATTTATATTAAAAGATTTTTATGGTGGTTCTATGAAATATCTAGATGGTAGTGAAAAAACGTTACTAGGCATCAACATAGGCATACTAGGTTTTGGTATTTCCAGCACGATATTACTCATAAGTCTAGCTCTAAACACCAAACAAAAACAAACCTAAAACATCATACAAACCGTCAGTTCAAGTGTTTTTAATCGCCACCAAAGCGATTAAAAATGTATCGAGAACCAAAAAGCACAAAACCAAAAACCATGAAAACAATACTACTAACCCTAGCACTAACCATTACAGCCTGTACCACCAAAACCAAAAACACAACAACCATAGCCCAACCGTACCTAGGCCAACAACCACCAGAACTAACGCCAATTCCTTTTGCGCCAGGACTAGTGTCTACAGATATTTATGAATATGATGGAGCATTTTCTAAAGATATGAGGGCATTTTATTTCATAAGAAGAGGTGAAGAAAATAAAACATCAGCGTTTTACGAATACAAATACAATGAAAAAAGTAAAAATTGGGAAAAGTCTGAAATAGCATCACCTTGGATAGGGAGACCAGTAATATCGCCAGATGGTAAAACGATGCATTTAGGTGACAATTATCTTAAAAGAACAGATTCTGGATGGTCTGAATTACTAAAGCTAGAGCCACCTACTGTAAGTAATGATTCTATGTTTATCATGAGACTGTCATCTTCCACTAATGGCACGTATTATTTTGACACATATAAAACTAACGATTCAACATTTCCAATTCGTTATTCACGCTTAGTTAATGGCAAACATGAAGAACCCAAAGCATTACCCAAAGTAATAAATACAGGAACCTTTTTGAGTCATCCTTTTATAGCGCCAGATGAATCCTATTTATTATTTGATGCTAAAAGGGAAGAAGGTTATGGTGATTCTGATATTTATATTAGTTTCAAACAAAAAGATGGTACTTGGGGCAATGCCATTAATTTGGGAGATAAAATAAATACCAATACTTGGGAAGCTTCAGCAAGTATAACGCCAGATGGTAAATACCTTTTCTTTAGTAGAAATGTAGGATCAGACAATTTCGAAAATGTAGATATTTTTTGGGTAGATGCACAAGTGATTGAAGAGTTGAAACCTAAGCATTAGACAAATTTTATGTGAAATTTATCTCAACACAACACTAAGTACTATTTCATTCAGAGATTGAATATATACCATCCAACTACGCCAAATCACGCTCTTTGATGAATTGAACAACTAACAAAATCAATTCATCCATACTATTTAACAGTTCAGTAATTTGATTTTCATTTTGACTGCCTTTCGAAAGTTATTTGCAGCATAAAATTCAATTAAAAAGAAGTCAATCAATTAAAAAATCAAAAAACGAACAATTATGACATCAATCAAAAAACAAATTTTATTAAGAATGGCATGTGTAGCCTTTGCATTATTATCTAGTATAACATACGCACAAAACACAGATTCAGAAACCACAACACAGAGGCAAGGTTTCATATTCGAATTTACCGTAGGAGGAGGCATTATTAGTTTAGAAGATAGTGCAGGTATTCAAACGTTTGACAAATCTCAAGGCACCTTCGTCTTTCCAGATTTAAAGTTTGGTCATATGCTAAATAAAAACCTAGCCATTACGCTGTCTATGCCAGGAAACATCTACGAGTTTCAGGATAACGACAGACATTTTGGTGGTTTTATTCCATCGTTACAATATTGGGTAAAAGAGCGTTGGTGGATACATGGAGGTATTGGTTTGGCCATAGATTCGCCAGCACTATATGATATTAAAGACAATGTCAATGACGATTTTAACTTCGGTTGTGCAGTTATGGCAAGTACTGGTTACGAAATTTACAAAAAGAGAAATTTTGCGCTCAATGTACAGTCTAAATTAGTACTTGGTCGTGCGTTTTTAGATGGAGATGCGCATAGAGATGCAGTAATCTTTAATGTAGGATTAGGGTTTAGCTGGTTATAAACCTTAATTTAAATTACGAACAAAAGAATAACCATTAAAATTTAGTAACTTTTACAACCAGTCTAATTGCTTTTAGACATAAAATATCATAAAATGAAAAATCTATGTATAGTATTTGCTTTGTTAATCCTTAGTGCTTGTAACAACAATACCAATACTGGTATAACTCAACAACCAACGCTAGCCGATTACGCTATTGGTGAGAAATGGGTTTGGAAATATAAAGGCGTCACTACGGAAGGCGAAGTACGTTCTGATGGAACAGACACCAGAGAAATAGTGGATTTTAGAGGTGCTCTAGGTATGACCATTGGTAAGGACACCATTCCTGTTACTGATATCGTTAAACCAGATGAAAGTAAAACACCAAAGTACGACTGGCCTCTCGAAGTAGGTAAAAAATGGAAATATGAAAATAATTGGACAAGTCAGGATGGCACTACTGGAAACCAAAGTCAGAATGCTGAAGTATTATCCTACCAAGAAGAAACGGTAGAGGCAGGAACCTTTATGGCTTATACCATAAAATACACTGGTAAAACCACAAATTCCAGAGGCTATAGTGCAGATGAAACTGAAATTTGGTTATATGCACCTGCTGTAAAAAACTTCATAAAATTGACTCAAAATCAAGGAGATTTTAGGTATGTGGAAGAATTAATCGAATATTCAAAATAAAGTATAACGCAGTGGCAGATTGCTTAAAGAAAGCTTTCTGCCATTGATTTTGTAACTAAATCATAGTTAAAACCGTTGGTAAACTAAAGACAATGCTTATGAAAAAACGACAACGTATTTCAGTATTACTTTTAATTGTTGGAGTTGCTCTAAGCATTGCCTTTGTAGTAAAGATTGATTTTCCTCAAGGATTAGAAGGCTATTTTAAAAGAGCCTACTACAACCAATTTGGGCCTTTGGTATTAAGCGTTGAGCTTTTAATTGCTGGTTATTATCTATTTATAGGACATAAAAAGACCAATTTTACATTAGCCCTTTTTGGATTTACAGCTTTGCTAGATCCTATTTTTAATCAAATTGGTCTTTTTAATAGCATCGTGCCTTTATACGGAACAATAATTTTATCTGTTTGTGCTTTAGTGTGCTTATGGTTGGCATTTGCAAATGCATTTAATTTAAAACGCTTATCTCCCTTTACAGCCATATTAAGTGCTATCCTTGGTGTTGTTGTTGAACTGTTTTTTAATTACCAATAGCGTTTAGCTTGCACTAAGTACAGAAGAAGTGTAAACTTCTGTTTCTTAAAAATTTATTTCTAAGTTAATGAAATCGAGGAATGAGATTAGGCGCAAGCCAAATTCATTATAAGATTCACGAGCACTTATTTATCAAATAAGTGTGTGGTGCAAACAAACACTCTTTTTCTAAGAGGGTGGAGTAGTGGTGCAAAATCGAGCTTGCGAGATTCATGAACACCTATTTATTTAATAGACAAATTGAGTGAGTAAATGTGTGTGCAATGGATTTCGAAATATTTATTATATTTAAACCACAATCACTGGATTATTAGTGATAAATCCCACCCTTATTTTAATTAATAGCTTTTATAAAAGTAGCCAACTGGTTATAATCAACCTTTTGAAAACCCTCTAATTATGGATGATAAAAATGCTTATTTATTACAAGAATATGATTCTGCTATAAAGCTAACATTTCATATTGATGAATTGAGAAATAAATTAACAACTATTTTCCTTACACTAACTACTCTTTTCGGTGGATTAGTTGCTTTGTTGTTTGAAAACAAATTATTAAATAAGGAGATTGATGAATATAAATCACTATCCTTAATTATGATTTTTATTAGTGCTATTGGTTTTATTATGATATGTATATTAGGAAGGTTAAGAAAAGTTCAATTTGAACATTTTAATATAATTAATAATATAAGAAATCATTTTTTGGGAAGTAGTGATGAATATAAAAGAATAACTATTTTAAATTTTGAAACACTCCCAAAAGAGAGTTTTCTATCTGGTAGTTATTTGTGGTCTTCTATTATTATGATTGGTTCTAGTCTTATTTTTACTTTTGCTATTTATTTTCTCAAAATCAAAAACGATATTAGCAACATTGAATTTCAAATGATTGCAATTTTTTTACTTTTCTTTGGGATTTGTAATCTAGCATATTATCAATTATCGAAATACAGATATGTATAGTAAGGAAGTATTTTTTAAAAAGTAAAGGAAAGAGAAGAAAATGTGCTTGGAATATATCAGCATATTAATATTTTATTTTATCTTCAATGTCAATTTTAATTTAGGAATTTTAATTAATGAATTTTATAGATTTATTTTCGGGTGCTGGCGGACTGTCTGAAGGCTTTATAAAAGCTGGATACAATCCAATTGCACATGTTGAAATAGATTCTAATGCCTGTAAAACTCTTGAAACAAGATTAGTATATCATAAATTAAAAAAAGAAGGGAGAATTGACATTTACCATGACTATTTGAGTGGTAAAATAAATAGAAGAGACTTTATATCAGAATTTGGGAATTTAGATATTGTTAAATCAATAATTAACTCCAAGATTGGTTCAAATAAAAATATTGATATTTTCGAAAAAATAGATGAGCTTTCCCTAAATAAAGGTATTGATTTAATTATTGGTGGTCCGCCTTGTCAAGCTTACTCTCTTGTTGGGAGGGCTAGAGATATTGATGGAATGATTAACGATTCCAGAAACTATCTATATAAAGATTATGCAAAATTTCTTCTTAGATATCAACCTAAGATATTTGTATTTGAAAACGTTTTAGGTTTATTATCTGCTCAAAATGGTTCTTATTTTAAGAACATGAAGTCTTATTTCAAAAGAGTAGGATATAAAGTAGAATATTCTATTCAAAATTCTAAAAATTTTGGTGTTCTTCAGACTAGGAAGAGAATAATATTAATTGGTTCACGAAAGGATATTGATTTTAATTACCCAAAATTTGAGTTTATTGAAAACAAGTTTAAGGTAAATGATATTCTTGAAGACCTAAAGTATCTAATGCCAGGTGAAGCAAATAATACTAGTAATTATGTTAGAGAGACTAATGATTATCTTAAGAGGTTTGAAATAAGAAATGGGGTTGATTTTGTTACTCAACACATTGCAAGAACGCATAACGAAAGAGATATAGAAATATATAAAATTGCTATTGAATATTGGCAAAATGGTAAAAGATTAAAATATACAGATTTACCAAAAAGATTAAGATCACATAAAAATGAAAAGTCATTTTTAGATCGTTTCAAAGTTGTAGATTCTAATAATTTATCACATACTATGCTTGCGCATATAGCTAAGGATGGCAATTATTATATTTATCCCGATATTAATCAAATTAGATCTCTTTCAGTGAGAGAAGCTGCAAGAATACAATCTTTTCCTGATGATTATTATTTTGAAGGAAGTAGAAGTTCTGCATTTAAACAAATTGGCAATGCTGTTCCGCCGTTAATGTCATATGGAATTGCTAATGGAATAAAGGCGCAACTTAAATAGCAATTATGGATTACAGAACTTCATCAGGTTATATTTGTTTAAAGAGCAATCCAGATTCTAATAATTTTCTAGATAAATTTCATAGCGATAATCAATTAGATGCTGATCAAAAGGAAGACTTTTTAGAATATTTGTCAAAGTATGAAGAAAGTACTAATGGTAATATTTTAGATTATGTAAAAAAGTATTGTCATGGAAATAAATTATTAGGTAATTTAGGAGATTTTGAAACCGAACCAGATGGATTCAAAAGAATTAAGCCTATTAGAATCTTGGTCAGTTGGATTCAGGAAATAACAGGTTTTGAACAAACAGATTTAATCGATTACATTTTAGACGAAGATGAAGATCCTGAAGATAGATTAATTGCCTTTACTGAATTACTTGAATTAGAAATTGCTGAAGATATAATTAATGATTCAGACAAATGCAAAGAATATTTAGGAATTAAAGCACTTTTGTCAGATAATGAAAATTCACTATATAATGCTAAAATTCAAAGGTTTATAGAATGGAGTTTTGTAAGTGATGAAAAATTAGAAGATATGGAAAAAAGTGAGATTGATAATTTAGTATGCAGGGCAGGACTATCTCAAACTATTGATCAAGAGAATCTGATTTATGTCCACAGTCTCGATGTAAAAAATGCATATAAACCAACAATAATTGATGCAGGTTTTTATGATGTATTTATACCCGGAGGTCTAACAAAACCATTAGAAGGCTGTGAGGATGAATTAGGTCTTAGCGAATATGTTCATAAGCCAAATCTATTTAAGAATTTCAGACCACTACCAATCAAGATAAATAACTAAAAGAATGACAGAATATCAAATACTAAAACAGCAAATTCTAAAGCCATCTGTGGACTCAAAGAATGGAAATTCAGAGCTAGAAAACAGAGCAAAGAAAAATCGCTTAAAAGTTAAAAGTGGTGAAGATTTGGAAGACGAATTAAAGCTATTAATAAAACTGAAAGATGATTTACTTGAATTTGATAGTCAAGCTATTACAAGGTTATGTAGTTTCATTTTAAATTCTGAAATAAAGGATAGTAAAATTGCTGAGTCATATCTCAATTTTATTAAGAACTCAACTGAAGAAATGAGTTACTACCAAAAAGCAAGTCTTTTAAACTACATTAGTAAAGTTATACCTGAAAGCCCAATGCTCAATACAGATATAATTAGTTATGAATTAGCTGAAGTAAAAAATTATGACCCTTGGCTTTATTTACAAATTTTATCAAATGTTTCAGTTTCTGAAGCAATAAAATTTTTAAGCTATCTAATTAAAAGTGGTAAAAACAACAACGCTCTTGTGAATAATCTGATTCTCAAATGGCTCAAAAATGATAAGTTAAATTTAACTTTAGCAAAAGAATTGTATATGATTTTACCAAAAACTCATCGATTAAGAAAAAAGCTTCATTCAAATTTTCAAATAAAAGAGCGGACTAAAATAGTAAGAACATCTGTGTTGTCCGGTTCAAATGAATTCAAAGCTTTTAAGAGTCAAAGATCTAGGCAAAGAGTTAAAAAAAGAGAGCTGATTTTTGCTAACTAATGAGTAAATGGAGGATAAAACTAACTTAAACTATTTAAAACTCTTTCCTTTGTTTTGGAAATCTATTTCGCACGCTTTATTAAAATGTGTAGAATATAAACAAGAGGGTCAAGAAGAATTAATGACAGAGGATAATGAGGAATTAATTTCTTGTTTTAAAGACTTAGAAGAGATTAATCAAAGACTAGATAAGCACATTCGAATAGGTCTAGTTCCAAGCCATCGTTCAAGGCAAAAACAATTTCCTCGAATACTTAAGTTAACAATCATGGCATTTAATGATGCCCAAAATATTGATACTAATAGTGGTTATTTAATTCCATCGCCACTAAATATTATATATAATCTCCTCACTGTTCCTGAGTATGCCTTTACAGCCGCCTATTCAGTATCAACATGTACTACATTTCTATATAATATTTTTAATTTATCTCCTGCTCATCCGAAAGTAGGACCTTCAGAAATAGCACAAAAACAGAGTAGAATATTTAGTGAGTCTCAAATTTTTTCTGCTTTAAATGACCTTGACAAGTTTAAAAAAATTAATAACAGGTGGCCTAAAGCGTTACCAAATGAAAATTCTTTTGTTTCGAATGGGCCTCTAAAAGTTCCTGAAATTCAGTCCTTTTTGGGAAATTTTCTGTCTTTCAAAGGAATAACACATTTATGGTTTGGTGATTCAAAAAGCGAAAATCGTATAGAAAAAAAAAGTATAGAAGTTGCAAAAGACTTTTTAAAATGTGATAGCATAAATAAAAAGAATTTTTTAAAAGAAATTCGTAAGAAATTAATTACTAACAGATTTAGAGTAAGTTCTAGATACAGGGAAATTCCTGAAAGAGGTAGAATAATAAATCAATTATTTGGATTCCCTATACCAATAGAGGGTGCTGATATTTTATTTTTTGGCGGGTTAAGACCGGCTTCTTATGGCGGCTTGGTAATGAGTGTAAGTGGTCGTGCTGGTGTTGGAAAGACTTCTTTTGCTTTATCAATTGCAAATGCATTCTCAGGTTTTGGTTCAAATTGTCTATATATCTCCCTAGAGGAAGATATTCTAGATTTAGAAAGAAGATTATATACTTTACGCCCTAAAGTAAATTCAGAGTTGAGTTTTTTTGATGATAATACAGATTGGTTTCATGGAATTAAACCAGAAAAAAACTTTAAGATTGATGAATTTACGGATGAATTAAAAAGAATAGGGGAGGAATTGAATCAAGATAATAATACAAGTGATGAATTAACTCATTTAACACCAAGTATTATTGTTATTGACAATATCAATGAACTTTTTGATGAAACTACAAATGTTGAATACGAAAAAATTGAAAATTTCATTGTAGCATGTAGAAAACTAAATTCCTTGGTTATTTTACTAAGCCCACAAGGAATACCAAAAGAACTGAAATTAGAATACTTAATTGATGTGGGGATTGAATTAGAACACAAGCATATTGATAAAGAAAATAAAAAACCAATTAGAGTCTTTAATTTATATAAAACTAGACATCAACTATCTAGACAAGGCTCTCACATTTATCATATGCATGGAAGTAATGGTTTTAGAATATCACCTCAAATTCCTTCACAAATTGACAGAAAGGAGCAAACACAGAGACTTTTAAGAGATACAGGCAAAATAATACATAGCCTAAATATAATAGAAAACAAGAAGTCAACTACGTTAGATATAATTAGAAATTCTAATAAAAAAGTAAAATCCAGTAGAGAATTTTATTTAGAATTGTATCCAAGATCTAACATTTTAGTGCATGGCTATGGCAGTTCTGGAAAAGCTGGATTTTCTTTAAATATACTTTTAACACCTCCAATGGACAAGACTTTGGATATTAGTGTAATAAATGATTTTGACTTTGGGCATAAAAATCATCAAAGAAATATTCTAATAATTTCATTTTTATATCCTGAAAAATATTATGAAGATGTCGTATATAAGACTCTTCAAAAAGATATACGCAAGACATATAAAAATATACCTAGCCCCTTATTAGATTTTATTGTGCTTTATCCTGGTTTTATTACTGCTCAAGATTTTTTAAAAAAAATAACTCAAAAACTCGATGAGGCTAATCTAAGAGGAAAACCATTTACAGGAGTATTGATAGATGGATTGCATAATGTATTTTTACAATTTGAAAAATTACAAGATAGCACAATGGTTTGGCCAATGTTGTATAATATTCTTTCAAGATATGACCTGACTGTAGTTAGTACATTTACGAACTTTTCCTTAAATGACAAATTATACGACAATGATTCATCGGACAGACATCAGTTGATTCATCAAGCAATACCAGACCATCTACTTTTGCAAAAGGGAATGGCTCCTTTTTTACACGCTTTGGTAAAGGCTTCCGATTTCTATTTTTTCATGGAAGAAGTAAGTTCGAAAAGAGATGGGGAAAAGAGATTTGTCCTGGCAGTTAAAAGTGCTATAAACCAAGATATACCTGAAGAGTTCTTAGAGTGGGATAGAGAGAATAGCAGATTTTTAGAAGTTTACACACACCCACAATTAATAAATTTTATTCTTGGTGATAGTAAAATTAAAAATTGAAATTTTAATTAGTCCCTTAGAAATTGGCCTCATAAAATTTTGGCTAATACAATAGGTGAGTGGAGCTTAAGATTTTAGGGATCTAGCAATACTAATTCTTAAAAGTTATAAACTTTAAATTGAATTTCAAAGCAATCTTAATTAGTTCAGAAGTTTCCTAAAATGTAGCGTAACGTGCCGTAATTGTTTCCAAAATTATATGCAGTCTTGATTTTTTTGTTTCTTTTATTAACAAGAAAAAAAGATATAATGTAAAACTTGGTCAGTTATAAAGTCTCGAATTCTATTTTACATAATGTTAATGCGGTTTATTAGAACTGTTCTAAAAAGACTTAAGAGCGATTTAAAGCAAGTCTCTGAGAATCGCGTAGAAAAAAATTTATCACACAAATATCCAAATACCTCAAAATTACAATAGCGTTAAAAATCTGGTTTTTTTGTGTGCTGGAATGATTTATCGGATGATTAGTTTTAATACTAATTGATACAATAATATGAATACTTACAAAGTTCGTTAAGGTTATTTTAGTTTAAAAACCACAATTTGCTTGTACATAATCATTGACGTTATAGAACACTATGTGTCTCTAGAACTATGATGATGTCAAATATCGCTAATAAGCGCTATTACGCAAATTGTTATAATTGTCCTATAATTTACATTATGTAAAATAGTATTTTTACAACCACACTCTATTCTTTGTAGTACTTCTCGATACTATTGCTCACCCTTCGCAATCACTCGAAGTGACGAAATATTGTTAACTAAATAACTCTAATAATACGCTAACGTCAGTTCGAGTGAATTTTAGTAGCCACAGCGGATAAAATTAGTATCGAGAACAAATATACCATACAATTACTTCTCGATACAATTGCTCATGCTTCGCAATCACTCGAAGTGACGAAAACATTAAGTTCATCAAATAAAAAAGCCTGTACATTACATACAGGCCATACTAACAAAATTTATGAACAATACTTATTGATGTTTCCTCACAAGAATAACTGCGCTACTATCAAAACAAGATCCAAAAAACGCAGCACCACCAAAATTAGAATTAAAACTCATCACGTACGGATGATAACCAACCTTAGTAGAAGTCCAGTAAAACTGGTTTTCATCAAAGTTACCAATGCCTTGCATATGCACATTATTAAATATAGCCTCTATAGACGCTTTACTTGGTACAAACCAATCGTCATGGTCTCTATACACCAAATCCGTAACAATCTTAAAGACATAGTCATCACTACCAAATTCTAACCCATTTGGTACAGTACTGTTATCGTTAAGGTTACCATCTACTAAAAGCTGTGTGTTGGTTTGGCCATCACCAATGAGCTCTCCATTGGTTAAATCAAAATGGTCTCCCCAAGATTTTGTACCAATTTCAGAATAATCTGCTACAATCATTAAAGAACCATCCGTTTCATCTACATAATAGATATATCCACCTCCAAATTCTAATCCATGTAAGGCTTCTACTCCAACTTCAGTTGTTATATCTAGGACTGCTACTCCATTCTCTAAGTTTTCTATTACACTAAGTTCTGCGTTGTATTGTGTAGGGTCTATACTGTTGTCGTCATCGTTAGAACAGTTAAACATGATTAATGCTAATGCGATAAGATAAATGTTTTTCATAGTTATTAATTAATTGGTTTATACATAGTAAACAATCTAAAACTAAAAACTCCTGAATTTTTTGATGACAAAATTCAAGTTTTACGATATAAGAGTAAATCTTAATATCTAACACCATGAAAAAATTAGTTTTTACCACATTTATTTTAGCAACCTTAATCTTTAGCTGTTCTTCTTCTGACGATAGTGATGATGGACCTCAAGATCCAATGCTACAAGGTCATTATTCATTACGAGTTAATGGAGATAGCTTTAATGATGAGTTATTTACATTCGATAGAGACACTATTGAAGCAGGGAATCTAGGTCTTAAATTTACATCGAGCGATAACAGTAATAATAGTCTGTTTTTTGCAATACCTAGTGCCAACGAAGGTACGCAATATTCCATAGCACCATATGTAAGTAATACGACCAGTACCTCTAGTATGATTTTATCTGGCAGTGGTATCTACTTATCTGAAGATGGTAATGTTTTTATTACTGAAGTGAATGTAGATGGCAATTGTGCAACTTATATAGGTTCTTTTAGTATTAACTACAGACGCCAAGATAATACACCTGGTACTATAAATGTGCAAGGAAGCTTCGATGTGCCTGTTGCATCGGTTTGTGATTAAATAGAGAACTACTACTCCACTAATAAAAAAGCCCTGAACATAACATTCAGGGCTTTTACGGTTAATTAATATGTATGTTGACTATTTTGTTGGTTCAGTATCATCAGACAATACAATATCTTTTTTGGCAACTAAAATGCCATCTTCTTTCTTTGTAGTTAATATGCGTTCTGTATTTCCTTTCTTAGCTAAACGCTTTCTACAACGCTTGGTTAACAAAGGGTCATCATCAAATAATAAAGATTCTAATTGTACTTCTTCTTTTGATGCTTCTTTAAGAATAGGAAAAATCTGCTGCATTTGGTTGTAACGTCTGTCGTTACCAGGTATAAATGTATAAAAGGTATATCTACCATCTTCATCGGTTTTTACCCAACTTCTATGAAAAACATAACGTTGATCACCAGCACGTCTTAGATCAAAATCACCATTCTCATCGGGTTGTTCTATAAAAAGAATAACATCCTTAGCAGGTGTAACACCATCACTTTGGTAAATAACACCAGTTAATTTTAATTTATTAGTCTTAGATCTAAAATCTGGAATAGTATCTGTGTTTGTCAGTTGGTCCTCTGCCCTATCGTATATTGGGCTTTCTTGTGCATAACTAGGATTAAATGCACTATAAAAACAAATCAGACAAAAAGCAGCGATTAGATTTTTCATGACGAATATGATTTGGGTTCGGTCAAATTTGCTTTAAAAAATCTGTAGTACCTTAAAAATCATATGATTGCAATAATTTTGCGACGAAATGAAAAAAAATGCAAAAATCAACGATAAAATACACTCTAAAACGCCATTCTAAAGCCTGTAATTTTTAATTTAAAACACATCATTTTCCATATTAAAATTTTCTAAAAACACATAAAAAAATGAATTTTTTTCACTCTAATTCTACTCGAAAAGTGTTAAAATTCACACATGTATTTTATCGACGAAATATGCCTTTAATCCACTATTTATGCAGTTTATCCATGAAATATGCATTTAAAGTGTTAAAATTTTTTCAAGAAAAAAGCCTGAAATTAGTTGTTTTTGTGATTATTTTATATAGATTTGTCACTGTTAGTCCAAATCAAAACTATAAATATGAAAACAAAACTTACTTTATTTGGTGCTTTATTTTTCCTAATGATAGGATTTGGAAATGCCCAAGATTCAGCATCTAAAAAGAGTGATAATTCACAAAGTATTATTAGTGGTAAAGTAAATATTTCTAAATACCACAGTAGAGAACAATTAGATGATATGTCTAAGGGTGAATTATTAACATTATATATAGAACGTATAGAAGTTATTGTAAATATTCTTCCAAATATTGCTTTTGCTACAAAACCTGGTGTAACTATGAAATCTTTAGGTATTCCAGAGACAAAAGAAAATAAAAAGGCCTTAGAAGATAATAAAGAAGCTTCTGACGAATATTTTGAAAGTACTGTAGAGTTTCAGACCAAGATCCTACCCTATTCAGACACTAATGATCTTATTGCAGCGATTTTGTTCTATGAATCTACTTTAAAGGCTTTACACACTTATAACGATTTTAAAGAGGATTAGTCTATAATCAATTTCATGTTTTTTAACCTCGCAATTTTGCGAGGTTTTTTATTTTATAAACATTTTTAATAAAATACTGATATTCAATATCTTAAATATTAAGTTTTTTTGCTTAAAATTCGTATTATTTGTAGGAAAAATAATAATCAACTCTTAAAATTATGTATTTCAACGATAATTTCTTGTATTTCATAGGATTAATTACTATGTTTGAGGCAATTAGTTGAAAAAATTACTTAAAAACCCAAATTAACGAATTTAACTACTATGAAAAATTTTATTCAAACCGCACTTATTTTTCTATTAGTGTTAAGCAACTGTTTTGCACAACAGGAAAAAGGAATAATTGGCTACGACAATTGGCTGAATTCATGGACAGAGTTTAAACCTAGTCAATCAGAGTATGGTGAACCAACTCAGATTCTGAGTGGGAAAATTTCAAAAGACACAAAACTACTTAAGAGAGATGTTTACCTTCTTATTGGTGATGTATTTGTAACTGACAGTGCTACATTAACTATTGAGCCAGGAACCAGAATACTCGGCGATTTTGATTCTAAAGCATCTTTAATTGTTAGCAAAGGTGCTAAACTTGTGGCAAAAGGAACTCAAACAGATCCTATCATATTCACTTCAAGCAGAGACAGTAAAAAAGCTGGTGATTGGGGAGGAATATTTATTTTAGGTGATGCTCCTTTAAACACTTACGGACAATTATCTTCTCTTAATTATGGTTTAAAACCATCATCTACTGAGCACATTGCTTATGGTGGTAATAATACAGAGAGTGATTCTGGAATTTTAAAATATGTAAGAATCGAATTTGCAGGAAAGCGAACAAAAAAGTTTGGTTACTTTAATGCTTTAACGCTTGCTGGTATTGGTAATAAAACTGTTGTTGAGAATGTAATGGTAAGCTACTCTGCTGGTAATTCATTTAATGTTCTTGGTGGTTCTGCAATACTTGAAAAATTGGTATCGTACAGATCAAATATTAATGACTACGAATTTAACTACGGAACACAGTGTCAATTAATTAATTCTTTAGCTATAAGATCACCTTATGTGTCTAGCGCAAATGGCTCAAGATGTATGGTTATAAAGTCTTATGACAACAAAGAAGAATCTGATACTTCAAAACGACAAACGTTTGTTAATGCAGAAAACTTAACCTTAGTTAATGTATCTGATAATATTAAGTCAGATATACAAGTTGGACTTGTACAAGAAGCTATTTATGTTGGTGCTGATGCATCTTTTGCAATAAATAAGAGTGTAATTTCAGGTTTTTATCCTGCTGTAATTTTAGATGATAAAATTAAGCTAAACAACGAAAACCTTGAAAAAATTCAGTTTACAAAAACCTACTTTAATAATTGTAAAGGGAATATCTACAGAAAAGGATACACTAATAATGATGATTTAGAAAGCTGGTATGGTAGCAGAGCGTTTAACAATCTTTACGCTAAAGGTTCTGATAAGGAAACTTTTATCGCAGCTAACAGTACCAGAAATCCTGATTTTAGATTACAAGTAAATAGAATCATTGCCTCAAATGATTTTATAGATGATGACGATGATGATTAGTATTTAGTATAATTATTGATTAACCATCTTAATACCAAAAGCCTATAGATTAAAAATTACAATAAGCATATGCCTCAAACTACTAAACTAAATAAACTGCTTATCTCCCTCTGCCTAGTTGTAACTTTTCTTTCAATAGAACAAGTTCAGGCACAGCTGGTTATTGGTCAACCTAATCTTGGGTTTAGTCAAGCATGTGCAAGTGATTCTTTTAATACATATAGTGCGACGTTTGTATTTTCACCCGAGTCAGCTTTAAATGCTTCAAATCAATTTACTGTTGAGTTATCTGATGCAGATGGTGATTTTTCAAATGCTGAAGTTATTTACACATCATCAGCTGGATGGATTACAACATCACCTGCAACGGTAGATTTTTCGATCCCAGAAACCACAGCTGGTGAAAATTATAGAATTAGAATAAAAAGTAGTGCTCCTGCTGCTACTAGTACACCTTCTGTACCTTTTGCAGCTTACTATAAGCTTCAGGATTCACCTTTTACAATTAATAATTTAGTTTCAACTGGTGCGTACTGTACAGGTGGTAGTTATTTGTTAACTATAGATAATCCTGGTACAGGTAATAATGATTCACCACTCAACTACCCTTCTCTTACCTTTAGCTGGTATAAAGAAACTAGTGAAACAACTTCAGTCTTTGTTGCTGAAGGGTCTTCTCTATTAGTAGATGAAGAAGGTACATATTTCGTAGAAACCAATTACGGTACATGTACTTCAAATTCATTTTCTAATCGTGTAACAATAAGTGAAGTCAGTACTTCTGGCGAAGCTGATGTTACCATTTCATCTAGTTTAGGAAATCCATATTGCCCAGAACAAGGACTTACAACATTAAGTACTGTAGGTGGCAATAGTTATCAATGGTTTAAAGATGGAATAGAAATACCAGATGCAACAAATCAAATGTACCAAACTGATGAGTCTGGTACGTTTTCAGTTCAGGTAGATTTAGGAGAATGCTCGGCAATAGGTACCATAGATTTAGTAAGTGAGCTTTTTAATAGCGAGATAAATGTAGATGAAGTTAATCAAATTCTAGAGGACGAATCATTATATATTGAAATTATAACAGATGCTGTTAGCCCGGAATTCACATGGTATTTAAATGATGAAGTTATTACGGAAGCAACTGAAAATACTTATGACGCTACAGAATTAGGAAGCTACAGTGTAGTAATTACTGAAACCGTAGGTTGTAATGGCTCTAGAACTTACGATTTTGTCGTAGAACGAGGTGTGGAACCTTTTCCAGATGTACCAAATATCCCAAATGTTATAAGTCCAAATGGAGATTTTATTAATGATACTTGGGTAATTCCATTAGAATACACAACCGGAACCAATACTGAGGTAATGATACTAAACGAACAAGGAAAAGTCGTTTTTCAAACCTTAGATTATCAAAATAACTGGCCAGAAGATGATTTAAATCTTACAAGTGTCAACCAGGTTTTCTACTATATCATAACACCTGTAGAAGGCAATGTTAAAAAAGGATCAATAACTATAGTAAAGTAGCATGAAAACACATCTATTCATACTATTCATATTGACCCTTACCATAGAGGTAGCATTTTCGCAACAAGATGATGGAGTTGTTTCTTTTGATTTACCAATAAGAAACTCTTTGGTTTTTAACCGTTACAACATCAACCCTACCTTCACTTTTGTTAGAGAACAAAACAAATACATAAGTTTTAACAACAAAAGACAATGGGTACAGTTCGATAATGCTCCAGAAATGTTCTTAGGAAGTTATTCTGGTCGTTTTGCCGAAAATATTGGTGCTGGTGTTGCAGCTTTTCAACAAAATTATGGTGTACTAACAACTTTTGGTGGCTTATTAAATTTTGCCTACAACGTAAAACTAAATACCAATAGTAACTTAACTTTTGGTCTTAATGCTGCTGCCTATAAAAGTGGAGTAAATACCTCAAATGTTGTAACAAATTTTGACGACCCATCTTTACAGAATGTACCTGAAAACTTTTTACTGACTGTAAATCCAGGTATCAACTACGGAACGGAATTTTTAGATTTTGGTATTTCTATCAATAATTTGGTGCTATACAACCTTGAAACCTCTTCTATGATTGAGGACGATCCTAAGCAAAGTATCAAAGCACATGTAATGCACACAGGATTTTTTGATGGACGTGGTTTTTTTAAGGATACTAAATTCTCAGGTATACTAATGTCAGAGTTCAGAAAAGATGAGACATTAATTTCTGGAATAGCAACTTTAAATGTTCCAAAAGGTATTTGGTTTCAAGTAGGTTACAATAATCGATATGGTGTATCTGGTGGATTAGGTCTTAATGTTACCAAAAATATTGCCTTAGAATATAATATCGAAAAGTCTATTGGTGAGCTCGTAGAGTTTGGGTCTTCACATGAAGTTACTTTGGCCTATAGATTTATCACAAAAAAGAAGTACGATTATAGTGGTGATGAAGAAGTTAGTGGATTATTCACCAAAAAACGAATCAAACCAATTGTACAAGCATCAGAAGAAGAATTGGCAGGTATAAGAGAACGTGCAGCAGAACGTAGAGCTCAAGCCAAATTAGATAGAGAAGCTGAAGAAAAAGCTAAGAAATATGCGGAGGCTAATGCGCTTGCAGAAGCTCAAGCAAAAGCAAAACAACTTGCTGAGGAAAAAGCTGAACGAGAGGCTAAAGCAAAATTAGCTCGTGAAGAAGCTGCTGAAAAAGCAAGATTACTAGCTGAGCAACAAGCTAAAGAAGAAGCCGAAAGAAAAGCACAGGAAGAGGCTGATGCTAAAGCAAAGCTATTGGCAGAGCAAAAGGCTAAAGAGGAAGCTGAAGCTAAAGCTAAGGCACAGCAATTAGCAGAACAGAAAGCTCGTGAAGAAGCTGCTGAAAAAGCTAGATTATTAGCTGAGCAACAAGCTAAAGAAGAAGCCGAAAGAAAAGCACAGGAAGAGGCTGACGCTAAAGCAAAGTTATTGGCAGAACAAAAAGCTAAAGAGGAAGCTGAAGCAAGAGCTAAGGCACAACAATTAGCAGAACAGAAAGCTCGTGAAGAAGCTGCTGAAAAAGCCAGATTACTGGCTGAGCAACAAGCTAAAGAAGAAGCCGCAAGAAAAGCACAGGAAGAGGCTGATGCTAAAGCAAAGCTATTGGCAGAGCAAAAGGCTAAAGAGGAAGCTGAAGCAAGAGCTAAGGCGCAACAATTAGCAGAACAGAAAGCTCGTGAAGAAGCTGCTGAGAAAGCTAGATTACTAGCAGAGCAAAAAGCTAAGGAAGAAGCGGACGCAAAAGAGGAATTAGTAGAAAATCCAAAAGATGAGATTGGTAAAACTATTGCCACGCTGACTAAAGATGCAGAATCATCTAGTGAACAACAAAATAAACTTCTTGAAGAATTTGAAAAGATTGTTGATATAAAAGATGAAGATTTAAAAGATTTAAAAGAAGAAAATGATTTAAGTGATCAAGGTATAGCTGTTAAACCTAAACCATTTAAAAGCGTTACTGCTGAGAACAACAAACTTAATGCTATAAAATCTGATTTAGATGAAGTTATTAAATCTCAAACTGAGAAGATAGACTCTTTAAATTCACTTTATGAAGAACGCTATAAAACAACTAAGCTTGATGAAGTCAATCTTTTCTATAGAAAGAAAATAGAAGATTTAAAACTCAAACAAGCTGAGGCAAAAACATTAAGAATTCAACTTGATAATAGATTAGAATTAATTAAAGAAGCAACAGAGTTCGAAAAGCGAAGACGAATTAAGCGTGCTGCTTATGACAATGAGCAAGACAGATATTCTCAGGACAGAGCCATGCTTCAAAACATAAAACGAACAACAAAACCAGCAGAAACACCATATACTTCTGAAGATTTTGACTTTGGTCAAGAGCAGAGTGAGAATATTCAGATTTTAAAGAATGTTAGTAATACAGAAAGTGGTTACTATCTAATTATTGCTGTACATAGTGATATAAATAAGAGAAATGAATTTTTAACTAAGGTCGTAGCTTCAGGACGTGCTAATGTAGATTTCTTCTATGATGTAAATACAAGTAAATACTACATTTACTATAGTAAGTTTGATAGTATTAGTGCAGCTAATAAAGCTATGGAAGACAAAGGAAACAGACCATATAATGTAAAAATGACCCTCGTGAAAATAGAAAACTAATAAGTTAAGCCATTCTTCACAAATACTTTGCCCCAAGTAAATGTGAGGAATTAAAACCAAGTATCATGAAAAAACCTACTTTTTCAAGAGCATTAATAGTCGTAATAGCACTATGCTTCGGCATGGTCAGTTATGCACAAAATTATGTGCCATTCACACCAAGATTTAATGAGGATTTAAAAGGAGACATAGTATTAATTGGGAATAATATTTTGGGTCCTAACAACGATGCTTTCAACGACGGAAGTGTTTACAACCACAATGTTAATATGCAATATATTGATATTGATGGTGATCCTTCAACTTTTAGTTCGTCAAGTGCGGATTTAGAAATCCCGAATCCAAATTGTTACCGAATCATTTATGCAGGCTTATATTGGGGAGCCGTAAATCCTGGTAACGAACCTATCACTGAGGTAAGGTTAAAAGGACCTTCTGGAGGCTATACAGATATTACAGGTAATATAATTTTTGATGCCAATGGTACAACCATAGATGGTGGAGACAGTTTCTCATATGCCTGTTTTGCAGATGTCACAGATTTTGTAACCAGCTTTGGGTCTGGTGCTGACTTAGGTACTTATACAGTAGCAAATGTTTCTTCTGGTGTTGGTGAGACTGCTAATTTTAATCCATATAATGGTACTGGTCAATCTGCTGGTTGGTCTTTATTTATTGTGTACGAAGATCCTACACTTCCTGGTAAATCAATTACTAGTTTTGATGGTTTCAGTGCTATTAGTGTTCCTGGTGGAAACCCTAACCTAGACATTCCTGTTAATGGTTTTAGAACTGTTCCTGCTCCTGCACCTGTAAGAGCTAATTTTGCGTTTGCTACGTTAGAAGGTGATAGTCCAATCTTAGGTGATAGATTACGATTAAATGGTGTTAGTTTATCTACTGCAGACCGTCCTGTGGCTAATTTTTTCAACAGTTCGGTAACAAGATTAGATGCTACTCCGGTTACAAACCGTGTGCCTAATAGCACAAATACACTTGGTTTTGATACAGGTACAATTGCCATTCCTAATCCAGGAAACTCTGTAATCGCTAATGATGCCACTTCTGGTACAATTCGACTAGAAACAAGTGGTGATACCTATTTCCCATATTTCTTTGCCTTTGCTGTTGAAATTATTGAACCAGATATTGTACTCACAAAACTTGTTGAAGATGATGCTGGTAATGATATTGGAGGCCAGTTAGTAGATCTTGGTGCTCAATTGAATTATGTTATTGGTTTTCAAAATGTAGGTAATGATAATGCGACTAATTTTCAGATTAGAGATATTTTACCAATCAATATTATTTATAATCATCCAACAGATTTAATTCTTCCTCCAGGTGTAACTGTGGCTAGCTACGATCCTGTAACTAGGGAATTGGTTTTTGATATCGATAACTCGCTTGTAGAAGAAAATGATCCTCGTTATGAAATTAGAATTGAAGTAGAAGTTGTAAGTAGCTGTGGTGATTTAGCAGATGCATGTTCTAACATTATTAATAATCAGGCATTTGCCACTTATAATGGATTTTTTAATCCAACATTTCAAATTACAGACGATCCAAGTTTAAACAGTAATACAGGTTGTTTGTTATCACCACAAGCAACAAACTTTTTAGCGGATTTAGATTGTGAATTTGTTGAAGAAATTATTCTTTGTGGTGATACTGTAGAACTTACTGCTGCTAATGGTTATGATTCTTATTCATGGTCTACAAGTCCAACAGGAACGCCTGTTATTGGTAATACTCAAACTATTACAGTTGATGCAACCGGAACTTATTATTCATTCAATACTGCTGTTGCTCCATGTCAATCTATAGAGCAAATTTATGAAGTTGAACTATTTGGTGGTGATATAGAAAATCCTGTAATCCCTTATGCAGATGAAGTTGTTACTTGTCCTAATGATGGTAAATTATTACCAAATATTTTCTTGTGTGGTGCGGATGATTCAAGATTTATTGAAACTAATATTTCAGATTCTATTTCTATAATCTGGGAACAATTAGATGAATCTAGTTGTGCTGCTGTTTCAGATCCAGATTGTGCTAATGAAGATCCTGGTTGTACTTGGAATGAAGTTGCGACAGGTGCTGACTTTTTAGCTAATACTGCTGGTCAATTCAGATTAACTATTAATTATCCTGGTGGTTGTTTCAATCAGTTCTATTTTAACGTATATCAAAACTTATTAGTACCAACAGTAGTATCAACAGATATTATTTGTACTACAAATGGAAGTATTACGGTTAATGATGTGCCTTCTGGGTATGAGTTTAGTATCGATGGCACAAACTATCAAACTAGTAATGTATTTACAGTAACAACACCTGGAACGTATTCGGTTTATGTAAGACAAGTTGGTGTACCAACGAATCCATGTATTTTCTCTGTTCCTGATGTTTTAATTAGAGAGCGTGATTTTACAGTAACTTCAACAATTACTCAGCCACTTTGTTTTGGTGAACTAGGAAGTATTCAGTTAGCAGCAAATGATGTAGACCCTCAGTATACTTTCACACTTAGTGAAAATGGAACCATAGTGAATACTGTTGGTCCAATAATGGAAAATTCTTATTTATTTGAAAACCTTAATCCAGGAACCTATACAGCAACTGTAGAAACTGAAAATGGATGTTTATATTCTGAAGACGTTACTATTGTTGAACCACCTTTATTAACGGTATCTGCAGCTGTAACAGTACCGTTAACATGTACAGATGGTGAAATAACCATTTATCCTGAAGGAGGAACACCACCTTACTTCTACTTTATTAATGGTTCTACAGATTTTCAAACTGTACCAGAAATTGTAGTGACTTCAGCAGGAACTTTTGACATTCTTGTGGTTGATTCAAATAATTGTACAGCAACAACTACAATCTCGGTAGATGAAATTCCTGCACCAGAATTTAATGTAACTTCAACAGATATTTTATGTGGTGGTACAGGAGATACTGGTACAATTACAATCAATGTAACCAATCCAAACGGAAATGCTATTGAGTATAGTATTGATGGCGGAACTACATTCTCTAACGCATCTTTATTTACAGGATTAGTTGCAGGAAACTATGATGTTGTTTTACAATACACATCAGGTCCTTCGGTTTGTACAACAGATCCTCAAACAGTAACTATTATTGAAAATGCAGCCATTTCTGGAACAGCAGAATTGTCGGCACCTTTTACTTGTAATGGTACAGGAGAGATTACTGTAACAAGTGTGTCCGGCGGAAATCCACCATACGAATACAGTATAGATGGTGTTAATTTTCAAACAAGTAATGTGTTCACTAGTTTAACTCAAGGCACATATACCATCACTATTAGAGATACTAATATTTGCACAGCTGTTACAAACACTATTACTATAGATGCGTTAAATCCTCCAACAGACATGGATTTTACAAGTACTCCTGTAACCTGTCCTGCATTAACTAGCGATGTTACAATATCTAACGTTGTTGGCGAAAATGGTACTTTAGAGTATCAAATTATAGCACCAGCTTCAGCTGTAACACCATATCAAACTTCAAATGTATTTACTGGTCTTGCACCAGATACGTATACATTTCAGGTACGAGATGAAAATGATTGTACATATAGCGAATCTTATACTATAGATCCTATCCCAAGTCCAACTATAAATGTTGTACTTACTGAAACATTAGATTGTACTGCAACTCCAGATGCTGAGTTAACAGGAACCATCACAGGTACTGCTCCTTATACTTATGAAGTTTCTATAAATGGAGCACCTTATAGTGCTTTAGGAAGTACTCCTTCAACATTTACTTATAATACTGCCACAGCAGGTACATATCAATTCCAAGTTACGGATGCTAATGGTTGTACTGCAGAATCTGGTGTTATAACAGTAAATCCAATTTCGCCACCTGCTTTTAATGCAGTTGTTGAAAGCCAACCTATACTTTGTAATGGAGATGCAAATGGCTCTATAGACATTACTATAGATACTACTGTTGGTACTCCTCCATTTACTATAAATGTAAATAATGACACCACAGCAACGGATTACGGTACACAAACATCTGGTTTAACTGCTGGTACCTATACCATCACAATAACAGATGCTAACTCGTGTGCTACAACTGAAACTATAACACTTTCTGAGCCAGATGCAATCACTTTCGATTTAAGTAAAGTAGATATTACATGTAATAATCCTGGAGGTTCTTCTTTAGGTTCTATTACCGTTGAAAATGTTGCTGGTGGTACAGCTCCATTTACCTATTTTATTTCTAACAATTTTGGTGATGTTATTCCTGGAAATCCATACAATGCCACTTCTAATGAAGATCATACATTCAATATTATTAATTACGGAAATTATACTGTAAATGTTGTAGATGCTAATGGTTGTAGTTTATCGCAACAAATAACGATGGCGTCTCCTCCATCAGATTTAGTGATTAACGTTAATATTTCTGTTCCAGATTGTACAACAGGTGGTACTGCTGAAGTTACTGCTGTGTCTGCAGTAGGTAGTGGTAGTTATGAGTTCGGAATTTTAGAGTTCAATACAATTCCATATACAACAAGTTATTTACCACCAGATACTCCAGGTGGAGATACAAGAACCTTTACAAACTTAATCCCTGGTGTAGTTTACACCTTTGTTGTTCATGATTTAGTGACTGATTGTTACTTTGTAAAAGCTGCGGATTTTGCAATAGATCCTGCTTCTACCCTAACTTCTACTGTGGCTCCTAACAATGTGACTTGTCTTGGTGCTGCTGATGGTAGTGTAACCTTTACAATAGATAATTTTGATAGCACAACAACATCTGTTGATTACACTATCTATTCTGCTTTTGATAATCAATTGGTAGATGGACCAAACACTATTGCGGTAACATTTGGTACTCCTGAAACGGTTACAACTCCAAATCCAGGAACATTATCACCTGGTCAATATTACTTAGTCTTTACAGAAAATGGTTCAGGTTCTTTTAATGGTTGTGAAACGGCTTCACAAATATTCGAGATTCTTGAATCTCCTGTAGCTTTAAATTTAACGGTTTCTGTTGATCAAAACGCTAATTGTAATCCAAACTCAGGTGTTATTAGTGCCATAGGACAAAATGGAACGGCACCATATCAATATCAAATCACAACTACTGCTACTGCTCCTCTAGCTACTGATGCTGGTTGGGATGCTTCAAGTGTGTTTAATGTTGATGCTGACACCTATTACATTCATGTTTTAGATGCTTATGGATGTATTGTAACAAGTCCTGCTACCATTGTAGATATGGATGACTCACCTCAAATATCAGCTTCAGTAACTAATGCTTGTGAGCTACAAGATGGTGATTATGAAATTGTAGTAAATTTAGACACACCAAGTACTGCTCCATATAGTTTTAGTATAGATGGAGGTGCTTTTCAAACTCAGTCTGCACCTTTCACTATTTCTAATGTATTTGCAGGTACACATACTATAGAAATTCAAGATGCTAATGGTTGTTCTGATTTGGTAACTATTGATGTTGCTGAACCAATCGCTATTGTTGCAGATGCTACTACAATACCTTCTTGTAATAATGATGATGGTGAAATTACAGTAACTGGTTCTGGTGGCTCTGGTTCTTATGCTTATAGTATTTCTCCTAGTCCTGCTTCAGTAAGTTTATCTGGTAACACCTTTACTGGTGTACCTTCAGGTATTTATACAATTACAATTACGGACACGGTATTGTCTTGTACTTCTGAAACTACAATTTCAGTAAGCGAGCCAACTTCACCGCAATTTACATTAACATCTGATAGTGTAACGTGTTTTGGTGACAATACAGGTGCCTTCGACATTAACATCACAAACTTTACAGGTGCTTATACCTATGAAGTATTTGATAGTGTTGGAACATCTGTTACAGGTATTGTAAATGCTAACACAGCTACAAACCCATTGACGGTAACAAGTATGGAAGCTGGTAGTTTTAATGTTGTAATCACTCAAACAGATTTCCCATATTGTTCTAATTCAGCAGGTGTCGTTATAACGTCACCACAAGAGGCTTTGACTTTAAATCTAGTTGAATCTTCAAGCGTAACGTGTACAGACAGTGAAGGTACAATAACAGCTATCGCTGATGGTGGTTGGGGCAATTATGAATATGAATTAACAGGTGAAGCTACTGTTGCTTTTTCTTCAAATAATGTATTCGAAAATTTATCAGCTGGAACATACACTGTAAATGTTAGAGATGTTGAAGGTTGTATTGCTTCAGAAACGATAACACTAAGTTTACCAAATCCAATCACAGCTACATTTACACCAAGCACTACAGTTTTAGATTGTTTTGGTGATCAGAATGCAAGTATATCTGTAGATATGGTTTCTGGTGGACAAGGCAGCAACTATGTATATACTTTAAATACCATTACGCCAGTTACAAGTTCTTCTGGTCCACAAACTTCTAACGTGTTTAACGATTTAGGAGCAGGAACTTATACAGTAACCATTACTGATGGTTTTGATTGTGAAATGACCTCATTAGAAATTGAAATTGCTAATCCTACTCCACTTGATGTTGATTTAGTAAGAACAACAACACAAACTTGTTTAACTGAATCTACATTAACACTTAGTGCTTCTGGTGGCACAGGACCATACGAGTATAGTAGCACTGTTGATTTTACAACAGTTATAGGAAGTTTTGCGTCTTCAACAACATTCTCAGTTCCTGAAGGTACGTATAACTACTACGTGAGAGATGCTAACGGTTGTATTTCTAACGTATCTAACGATATTACAGTTGATCCATTACCTGAGTTAGTGATTAATCTAGAATCTTCTAATCCAACCATTAATTGTGCTGGCGACAACACAGGATCAATTTTAGCCACAGCGCAAGGTGGATTAGGAGATTATAGTTATACTCTTCAAGACACATCTGGTGCAACAATCAATGCCACTCAAAATACACCTGGATATTTTACAGAATTAGTAGCAGGTGATTATTTGATCATGGTAGAAAGTGGAGATTGTGAAGTAACATCTACACCAATATCAATTACTGAGCCTACAACATCATTAGACGCAACTATAGAAGTAAATAACATTACATGTGCTGGAAACAATAATGGCTCTGTAATCGTTTCTGCTACTGGTGGAACAGGAACTATTCAATATGCTATTTCGCCACAGTTAAATCAGTTTTTTGAAACCAATACTTTTGAAAACTTATCAGCTGGTGACTATACTTTGATTGTTCAAGATCAATTAGGTTGTTATTTAACGTTCGACTTTACAATTGTAGATCCAGAACCAGTAATCATTACTATTCTACCTGATGCTTTCTTCCCAGAAACTTGTGATGGTGATGGAGATGGTGAGTTTAGTATTGAAATTGATGGTGGAAATTTACCATACAGCGTGAGTTTAGACAATTATGATGGACCATATACAACTGGAAGTGCAACTCAAACGGTTTTCGACTTTACAAATCTTGAAGGTGGAGATCACATCGTTTATGTTAGAGATGCGCAAGGTTGTGAATCTGAATGGAACATCACATTCCCTGAGCCTGTTGTTATTAACCCTGAAATTAATATAGAGTATATCTGTGAGGATAATGCACAGAGTAATATGGTTACCGTAACTATTGATGCATCAAATGAAGATTTATCTGAATTTGATTATTCATTAAACGGAGGTGATTATCAATTAAGTAATGTGTTTGAAAATGTACCTGTAGGAACAGGACATTACATAGACGTAAGACACACTAATGGTTGTATACAAAGAACAGAACTATTTGATATTGAAGGTTATGAGCCAGTTACCTTAAGCTTAGCTGAAGGTGAACTTAATGAAATCATTGCAAATGCAACAGGTGGAACTGGTGATTATACATTCACAATGAATGATGAGAATTATGGTAGTACAAATGTTTATACTATAACAGAAACTGGTGTCTATGTTGTGACGGTTACTGATAGTGCTGGCTGTACTGCTGAGGCAGAAATTGAACTAGAATTTGTTGGCCCTTGTATACCAAACTGGTTTACACCAAATGGTGATGGTGAATATGATACATGGGCTCCTGGTTGTGTAGACAACTACCCTAACCTAACCTTTGATATTTTTGATCGTTATGGTCGAAAGATTGCAACCTACAGAGTTGGTGAAGTTTGGGATGGTAGATACAATGGTCACGAATTGCCAACTGGTGACTATTGGTTTGTTGTACAGACTAACGACCCAAATGTGAATAAAGAATTTGTTGGCCACTTTACCCTTTACAGATAATCCCTTAATCTAATGAACTAAACCTACTAAGATGAAAAGAATTTTAATATACATACTATTCCTAACGGTAGCTCAAGGCTTTAGCCAAGAACTTAACTTACCAGTTTGGACACAATACTTGGCAGATAACGATTTTGTAATTTCACCAACTTACGCTGGTATTGGTGACAATTTAAAAATTAGGGCTAATGGATTAACGCAATGGGTTGGTATTAAAGATGCACCAGACAATCAATCTATATATGCAGATTTTAGAATATCTAACCGCTCAGGTATTGGTGTATCTGCATACAATGACAAAAATGGTAATACACGTCAAAAAGGTCTTAAGTTATCTTTTGCGCATCACTTAATTTTAGATTGGAAATCTAAACAGTACTTATCACTTGGGTTATCATATAACATCAACAATTTTAGAATTGATATTGAAAACTTTAATACTACTTATGAAATTCCAATTTTAGATCCTGCCATCAATGGCGATAGAGCCATTAATAACAATAATTTTGATGCTGGATTACTTTATCGCTGGAATAACTTTTATTTAAGTTTTAATGCTAACAATTTAGTTTCAAAAGATATTGATGATTTTACTGGAGGAATAGAGCCACGCTTACTATTAAACTATCAGGTGTATTCAGGATATGTGTTTAGCCCAAAGCGTAACAAAGATGTAGAATTTGAACCTTCAGTTTTCTTTCAGTTTTTTGATAGTGATAATCGTTCTGCTACAGACCTTAATTTTAAGTATAGAAAGTTTAATAGAAATGGTGATTATTATTGGATTGGTGCATCCTACCGTTTTTTAAATGACCAGTTTTTAGATCCATTAAACCTTGGTCCTATGGCAGGAATATTGCATAATCAATTATACTTTGCATATTCTTACCAATTAACTTTCAATGATTTATCTGGTTTTAATTCTGGTACACATGTTATTACCATTGGTTTAAACTTATTACAAAGTGCTAGTAATTGTCCTTGTACAAAAGGTAGTAGTCAGAGTTATTATCGATTATAAAAATTCAGCATAATAAATAACGGAAAAAGCCACGATTCATCATCGTGGCTTTTCAATTATTAAGCTATGAATAGAACTAAAGGACTTCTAAAAAATAGTCCATCATTTCCTCCTTAAGATCATAATGTAGTTTAATGTATGTACGCATATCTTCTTTTAACGTGTGTTGTTCATTCTGAAGTCTACCATCTATATTTTCATTAAAATCTACATTGTTAATGTTGGCTATTTTATTTCGGCATCTGTGTAAGAGCTTAGAAATAGCATCTTTTTCAATCATTATTCTATTTTGAAAAACTTCTAACTTTTTCAAAGCTATTGGGTCATCAATTCTCGCTACTGCTTCTTCCAACTTTTCTTGAAACGTATCCATCTCATTAAAATGAAATCTCAACTCTCTTTTCCATGTTTCTATATTAAACTTTAAATCGCTTAAATACATTACTTTACTGTGCATATCTCAATATTTTAAGTGGTTATTAATTCTTGTTCTTTTACTAATTCTTTTTGTATATGATTTGGTACTGATGCATAACCATCAAACTTTGTTGAATAGGTTGCTCTACCTTGTGTTAACGAACGTAATTGTGTAGAAAAATCTGTCAACTCAGCAGAAGGGATTGTACATTTTAGAATTTGATAATGTGCTTCTGTATCTATACCTTGAATAATCGCTCTTCTACTCTGTAGTTCTGTCATTACATTACCTACCATTTGTTCTGGTACTCGTAATGTCATTTGTTCTATTGGTTCTAAAAGCTTAGGATTAGCATTTAAAAATGCTTCTCTAAATGCATGAGATCCTGCTATTTTAAAAGAAATATCATTAGAATCTACAGCATGCATCTTACCATCATATACCATAACTCTTACATCTCTTATATAAGATTTGGTTAATGGTCCAGACTCCATTACTTCTAAAATGCCCTTCATTATTGAAGGTAAGTAACGTTGATCTATAACTCCACCTACTATACAATTGTAAAATACCAATTTACCATCCCAAGGCAAGTCTACCTCTTCTCTACCTCTTATTGAAAAACCTTCAGGCTCTGGCATACCTTCATAATACGGTTCAATTTTTAGGTGCACCTGACCAAATTGTCCAGAACCACCACTTTGTTTTTTATGTCTATAATTTGCTGTAGCACTTCTCTGAATAGTTTCACGATAGGAAATTTTTGGTGCTTCAAATCTAGCTTTTACATCATAGATGTTTTCAAGAATCCAAGTTAATGTTGCTAAATGAAGTTCACCTTGTGTTCCAACTAAGGTTTGATGCGTTTCTGTATTATAACTTAAATCTACTGTTAGATCTTGACTATGAATACGCTTAAGTGCTTCGCTTAACTTCTCTTCATCACTACTATTTTCAGCAAAAACAGCTTTTACTAAACGTGGCTGAGGAAACTTAATTGGTTTAATAGTTCCTGCTTCGGCTTTTGTTGCCAGTGTATCATTGGTTTCAGTATATTTTAGTTTTGTCGTTGCACCAATATCGCCAGTAGTTAATTTTTGTACAGTATGTTTTTCTTTACCATCCATAATGTACAACTGGTTTAATGTTTCGCTTTCACCTGTCCTAGTATTAAACAACTTATCATTTACATTAACCTCACCAGATTTTACCTTAAAGAATGTAATCTGACCTAAATTTGGTTGGTAAATCGTTTTAAAAACAAACAAAGATGTGTCTGCATCTACTTCTGGTTTTACTAAATTTCCTTCTAACGTTTGCTCTGGTTTTAAATCTGCTGCAGCTGGCGCCACATTATCTATAAAGCCCATAAGTCTTCCGGTACCCATATCTTTTAAAGCAGAAACACAGAATACAGGGAAAAAGTCGTGGTTAAGCATACCTAACTTAATGCCTTTGCGAAGTTCTTCTTCGTTAAGAGTACCTTTTTCAAAATACAACTCCATTAATTCTTCATCGTTCTCAGCAGCTTTTTCTACGAGCTCGTTATGAAGTTGATTAGCATAGTCTATTTGGTCTTCAGGAATTGGTAATTTTTCTGGCTTGCCGCCTTCTGGACCAAACTTATAGCATTTCATTTTTAAAACATCAATGATGCATTGTGCGCCATCTATTTTTATTGGATACTGTACCAATACGGCATTGTTACCAACAAGTTCTTTCAAACTATTAAAACTCATTTCAAAATTAGCCTTTTCACTATCAATTTTATTGATAACAAATAATGTAGGCTTATGGTATTTATCTACATAATTCCATATAATTTCTGTACCGATGTCTGCACCATGTTTTGCATTAATTACTGTAACAATAGTATCAGCAACTCTTATTGACGACATAATTTCACCTATAAAATCGTCTAAACCAGGTGTGTCTATAATATTAATCTTATAGTTGCGCCATTCTGTATGCAAAGGTGTTGCAAAAACAGAAGCACCTCTGCGGTGCTCAAATTCATGATAATCGGAAACTGTGTTTTGTTGCTCTACTGTACCTCTTCTATTTATTAAACCTGCCTCAAAGAGCATGGTCTCAGATAATGTGGTTTTGCCAGAGCGATGCGCACCAACAAATGCCACATTTTTAATGTGTTTGTTATCGAATACTTTCATATGTCATAAGATTTTGAATATTAAAACTCCTTAAAAATTATACCCTTAAAGGTAGTTCTCATACAAATGAAAAAACATGATATAAGTTAGGTTTTCGATATTTTTGAGTTTTAAAAGATTATAATTTTAGTGCCTGCTTCAGAAATGACTACAGATAACAGCTATTACAAGATTTACAAACCTTATGGTTATTTAAGTCAATTTGTTAACAATCAAAATAAACGAAAGAATAAAAAGTTGTTGTCTGAATTATTTGATCTTCCTGAAAATATTATGGCAGTTGGCCGATTAGATGAAAAATCTGAAGGTTTGCTATTACTTACAACAGACGGGAAATTCAGCAATTATATTACCAGTTCTAAAATTGAAAAGGAATATCACGTCATGGTTGATGGTATAATTAATGAAGCGCAAATAGATACTTTAAAAAATGGTGTAGAAATTTCTGTAAACGGAAAATCTTACATAACTAAATCTTGCCATGCAGAATTATTAAAAGACACATCTCATATTGTGGATCGCTTTGTAAGAGAAGAAAAGCATGGGCCAACATCTTGGATAAAAATAATCTTAACGGAAGGCAAGTTTAGACAAGTACGTAAAATGACGTCAAAAGTTGGTTTTCCTACACTACGTTTGGTAAGAGTTAGAATTGGAGATTATAAATTGGAAACAATGAAACCAGCTGAAATTAAAACGATTAGTTATTAGAAGCTGATTCTTTTTTTTCGGCAGCTTTTTCTTCTTCAGTTTTTTCCTTTATTACTGCTTTTTCATTATTAAATACAATGATAGCCTTTACTCCTGTTAGCAAATTCCACTCTTTGGATGAAATTTGTTTGCCTTGGTCATCATAAACAATAAACTCTGCGGTATTCGGGCCTGAGTCACCTTGATTTAGAGCTTCAATCTCAATGGTGTTTTTTCCTTGTATTAAATCTATCTCAACTCGTCTGTAGCTGCTTCTTAGCAACAAATTTTGCTGAACAATGATATCATTAACATAAATTCTTACACGATCACCATCTGGATATTGATGATCTCTGCAAATAATATTAACAAACTTTGTGTCTACGTTATGTTCGCCTAAAAACTGATCTGACATAGTCTTTATAACTCCACCTTTCTCCAAGTCTTTGCTCCAACGCTTCTCAAAGATTTCAGCAGGACTCTTCAACCCATCTTCTTCTGTCATTGAAAAAGGCTTGTCTGATTTTTTTATAATAAACTTCTTCTTTTCATCTTCTTTTCCACCTGCCTTCTCTTCTTTTTTATCAAGCTTAGGTGCTACTTTTATTTTAGTAGGAAGTGAATCTTTTTTGGTTTCTGAAGGTTCTGCAGGAATGCGAATGGTTTTGTTTTCTTTATCTGGTACTTGTGCATAAATCGATGTACCTAAGAGTAGACAAAATAAAACTAATATGTGCTTTAAAGTTTTCACTAAGATTTAGATGAATAAATGATTCTAAACTTGTGGTACAAAAACCATACCTACTTCAAAATAAACGTATAAAAATGTATTTCCTTACAAAAAAACGTTAAAACTTACCGTTGAAGCTAATGCGCAATTTACGGTTATACTCTTCAAACAACCAATCTTTATAGTTGTCTGTACTGTTCATAATACAATAGCAATATTGTTTTATACGATATGCAATTTCATCTTGTAATAATTTTACCAAGTCTCTTGCATCATACACATCCTCACTATTTTCAATACAAATTTTAGAATGTTGTTCTATGGAACGCTCTATAACTGTAAAAGATTTTTTACCAGAACCAATAACATCTTTATACTCAGATTTAACATCAAACTCAAGATTATCTGAGTTTTTAAATTTCTCTTTCAATGTATCTGGCATAACGTAGACAAAATCGCGTTCTAAAGCTTCGTCGTCTATAATGTTTTCGAGATATAAATCTGGATATTTAAAAATGTGTTGCCAATCTACGGGTTGACTCCAAGGACCAAAACGCGATACGTTATTACCTAAGTCTATAACTTGAAACGTTTTACGGTCTTTGTAAATACGACTTCCACGACCAATCATCTGAAAATATAGAGTTAACGATCGTGTAGCTCTGTTAAGAATTATAGACTCTACTGAAGGTTCGTCAAAGCCTGTGGTTAATATACTTACAGAAGTTAAGACAGCATCTGGTGTGTGTTTAAACCATTTAAGAATATCTTTTCGCTCTTGCTTACTAGCCGTATTGTCTAGATGCTGAACATTATAACCAGCCTTTTTAAAGGTATAGTAAACTTCTTTAGATGTGTAAATTCCGTTATTAAAAATCAAGGTTTTTTTACCTTTTGCTAACTCTTCATATGCAGAAAGCAGTTTCGTTTGCATTAAAGAATTGGTGTATAAAGCCTCAGAGGATTTAACCGTGTAATCACCATTAATACCAATCTTTAATGACGTTAGACCTACATCATAATGATATACATCTGCACTTGCCAAAAATCCATTACTAATTAAAGTAGCAATATCATCACCTACAATTAGCCTATCGTAATTATCCTTCATTGGTAGCTTTATATTACTACTAAGTGGTGTTGCAGTAACACCAAGAATAAAACAGTGTTCAAAGAATTTAAACAGCTTTCTAAACGAGTTATAATGTGCCTCATCAATAATAACCAATCCAACATTTTTTAGCTGAAAGTCATTATCCGACAAACGGTTATTTAATGTTTCAACCATGGCGACAAAACACTGATACTCGTCTTGGTCTGGCAATGTTTTTACCTTACTATTAATAACCTTGTTCTTAACGTTAAAACCAGAAAGCACATTCGATGTTTGCTTACACAACTCTATTCTATGTGTAAGGATTACTACTTTTTTATTGTGTTTTTTTATGTAGCGTCTAACAATTTCAGAAAAGATTACTGTTTTACCACCACCTGTTGGCAATTGGTAGAGCAAATTAAAGTTATCTGCTTCTTCTGCCATAACATCAAAAATGCGATACAAATCTTTGATTTGATAATCGTAAAGTCGCTTTTCTGATGTAGTATCCTTAATGGTGTCTGTAGACATAAAGTTTTTCGCTCTAAGGTTAATTTTGCAAAAATAACATATTGTAAGTGTTTTTGTTATGTATTGTTAATAACCTTTAACAACATTGGTACTGTTCTTGTGCTTAAGAAAATATTAACATTTTAAATATTCACATTATGAAATCATTTCGAAGACATTCTGCGACGGTCAACGCAGGATCTATGGCAGACATTGCCTTTCTGTTACTTATTTTCTTTTTAGTAACAACGACCATTTCAGCTGATAAAGGCATATTAAGACAATTACCTATTGATTGTCCAAATATTGCAGATTGTATTATTGATGTAAATGAACGTAACATTTTGAGGGTTAGTTTAAATCATAAACAAGAAATCTATATAGAAGATAAGGTGGTAAAACTTGAAGAAGTTAAAGACATCGTACAAGCTTTTGTAGATAATAATGGAGCTTCTGAATGTGATTATTGTAAAGGTCAAAAACTATCAATATCATCTGACCATCCAAGGGAAGCAATTGTTTCATTGAGCCATGATGCTTTAAGCAAATATGAATTGTTTATTTCTGTACAAGATGAAATTACAAAAGCATACTATGACTTAAGAGCTCGATATATTGAGACGAAGTTTAACAAAACACCAAGTCAAATTACTGATGAAGAATTAATAACTGTAAAGAAAGCATATCCTTTTATTGTTTCTGAAGTTATGGTGAAACGGAATTAGAGCAAAGTGTCATTGCCTTTGATGCAATACTCAATGTTTACCTTTTTTTTGCCCCATTTTTTAGCTTTGCGCACATCGTTTCCCATGTAAATATCTATACGTTTTCGCCAACGTCTATTCATTTTGTCTTTAACAGTAAAGAGACTATCAAAGCCTTCAATTTTTACTTGTGTGTTGTGTACTAAACCAGAATCGAGCAAATCTCTAGACACAGCAATATATTTTAATCCAGGTTTTAGACTATCACCAAAAGCAGTAATATTTGGATTAGAGTTTGTTTGATAAGCAAGCGAATTATAAGCAGTAGCAGTCACTACAAAAGATTTTGAAGCGCAATTTTGTTCTACAACTTTATTACAACCAAGGCACAAAAGACAACATAGGATCACAAGAACTTTAACTTTCATAAAACTAAATATACGTATAAAGTTAAAAACTGTTAAACTGTAACATGCTAATACATAAGAGTGTAACATTTTATTTTTTTGGTCGTCTATTAGATGTAATCAATTAAAAAACAATAAATCATGAGAACTTTGAACAGCAATCAATTAACAAGTACAACTACAGAAACAAGAAGTTACACTTGGAACAGTAAAAGACGTTATAGATAATAACGTAATTCATCAATCATTAAATCAAATCAATTATGAAAGCCTTATCAAAAATTGTCAATACATCTCACAGTTTAGATGATGACCTAGAAAACATTAAATTATGAAATGGACTTTTAACCTAAGTACATTAAACTAAAAAACCAATACTGCTATAGTGTTGGTTTTTTTATTCTTAATAGTTTAATAACTCTTGGAGTGCCTCTTCAAACTTTCCTTTGGCTAAATATTGTTGCTCTAATTGTGGTGCAAAAGGTATTGGTGTTTCCATACTTGCAACACGTTTTACTGGAGCATCTAAATATTCAAAACAGTCTTCCATTAACATTGCAGAAATGTCGCTAGCAATACCACCAAACATACTGTCTTCCTGAAGTATGATTGCTTTTCCTGTCTTTTTTACAGAACTGATAATAGCATCTTTATCTAATGGCTGAAGTGTTCTTAAATCGATTAAATCTGCTGATATATTAGTATTGTTTTCTAAAGTTTCTAAAGCCCAATGTACACCTGCACCATAAGTTATAATTGAAACATCGTTGCCCTCTTTTAACAAAGCTGCTTTACCAAAAGGTAACGTATAATAATTTGTTGGTACATCTTGTCTTATACTTCTATAAAGGGCTTTATGTTCAAAGAACAGCACAGGATTAGGGTCATTAATAGCTGTAGTTAACAAACCTTTAGCATCATAAGGAAACGCAGGATAAACAACCTTAAGACCTGGTGTTTTGGTAAACCAAGCTTCATTAGTTTGGGAGTGAAAAGGACCTGCAGCAACACCTGCTCCACAAGGCATTCTAACAACGACATCTGCATTTTGTTTCCAACGGTAATGCGACTTCGCCAAATAGTTTACAATGGGATTAAAACCAGATGTTACAAAATCTGAGAATTGCATTTCTACAACAGCCTTCATACCAGCAATAGACAGACCCATTCCCGCTTCAACAATTGCAGATTCACAAATAGGTGTATTTCTAACTCTGTCTTTACCAAACTTTTCTACAAAACCTTCAGTAATTTTAAAAACACCTCCATACTCAGCTATGTCTTGTCCCATAATCACTAAGTCTGAGTGCTTTTCCATAGATTGTTTTAAACCTTCAGAAATCGCATCAATTAGACGTTGTTCCTTTAATTCATTATTTGGCTTAAATTCCTCATAATTAAATATTTGATATACATCATCTAATTCAACACTTTTATTGGGTGTTATTTCAGCTTCTGCATATGCAGATTCAAGAGAAGCGTCAATTTCAGCCTTAATTTCAGTTACATATTTATCATCAATTTCAGCGGAAAGGATTTTTTTACTGAACAAGTAGCTTCTAAAGTTTTCAATAGGATCTTTTGCTTCCCACTCTTGCATTAATTCCTTCGGAACATACTTTGTACCACTTGCCTCTTCATGGCCTCGACGTCTAAAGGTTTTAAACTCAATTAATATTGGTCTTGGTCGTTTTCTTATGCTCTCAGCTAACTTTTTAACTTTAGAATAGGTCTCTATAATATTGTTGCCATCTAATATAAAAGATTCTATTCCATAACCTTTACCTCTATCTGCCAAGTGCTTGCAATAATACTGCTCGTTTGTTGGTGTTGACAAGCCGTAGCCATTATTCTCAATACAGAAAATAACTGGCAGTTGCCATACAGAAGCAACGTTTAATGCTTCATGAAAATCTCCTTCGCTAGTACCTCCTTCACCAGTAAAAACAGCTGTAACTTGTCCATTTTTTTTAAGAAGATTAGCTAAAGCAATACCATCTGCCACACCAAGTTGAGGTCCTAAATGAGAAATCATACCAACAATATTGTACTCTTGTGTACCAAAATGAAACGAGCGATCTCTTCCTTTGGTAAAACCACTTGCTTTACCTTGCCATTGGCAAAATAAACGATGAAGTGGAATCTCTCTGGTGGTAAAAACGCCAAGATTTCTGTGCATTGGTAATATATACTCGTTTGGCTTTAGAGCCATAGTTACACCGACCGAAATTGCCTCTTGTCCGATACCAGAAAACCACTTAGATATTTTCCCCTGTCTTAGCAATATGAGCATTTTTTCCTCTATAAGTCGAGGTCTCAACATGTTGTAATAAAGTTTTAGTAATACTTTATCACTTAGATTGCGCTTATCGTAGTCAATATTGCTTTTAGTTATGGTTGGCATAGATTGTAATTGTTATGCTTCAAATGTAAATAAAATGCATTAATATTACAGAATACTCTGTTGAAATGTCTTTAATACATGTTCACATTTTAGGACTATTTCGTTACTTTTGTATATTGACTTAATTTTTAAATAAAATTCCAATGGATAGAATACCTAGCGTAGATTTAAAGGATTTCCTTTCAGACGACCCAAATAGAAAACAAAAATTTATTGACGAAATTGGTAAAGCATATCAAGATATAGGCTTTGTAGCCTTAAAAGGACATTTCTTAGATGATGAATTAGTCGATAGACTTTATAAGGAAGTTAAAAACTTTTTTGATTTACCTCTAGAGGTTAAGGAAAGCTATGAAATACCAGGTATTGGAGGTCAAAGAGGCTATGTATCTTTCGGAAAAGAAAGTGCTAAAGGTAAAAAAGAAGGTGACCTTAAAGAGTTTTGGCATTTTGGACAATATGTTGAAGATGATGAAGAACGCAAAAAGGAATATCCTGCAAATGTTGAAGTTAAAGAACTTCCTGAGTTTAACAAGGTCGGTAAAGAAACCTACCAAATGTTAGAGAAAACAGCTAAATATGTGCTTCGTGCTTTAGCATTACACCTTGGATTAGAAGAAACTTATTTTGATAATTACATCCATAATGGAAATTCTATCTTAAGACCAATTCATTATCCACCAATTACCGAAGAACCTAAGAATGCTGTAAGAGCAGCTGCTCATGGTGACATTAACCTAATTACACTTTTAATGGGTGCTCAAGGGCGTGGTTTGCAAGTACAACGTCATGATGGTGAGTGGTTAGATGCGATTGCTGAACCTGACGAGTTAATGATTAATGTTGGAGACATGTTATCAAGACACTCAAACAACAAATTAAAATCTACTATTCATCGTGTTGTTAATCCGCCAAGAGAGCTTTGGGGTACATCACGCTACTCTATTCCATTCTTTATGCATCCAATCAGTGAAATGAAATTAGATGTTTTAGATAGTTGTATAGACGAAGAAAATCCAAAATTATACGAAGACATCACTGCTGGTGAGTTTTTAAACGAGCGTTTAGTAGAACTTGGATTGATTAAAAAATAATGGATTTACAAGATCAACTCAAAAATCTTTTTCCTGACCACATACCTGAATCATCAGAAGAACAAACTGATGAGCAAAGTGATATTTGGTTACAGGATGATCCTATAATTTGTAAATACGAAAAACGTAAAGGAAAACCCATCACAATTTTAGAAGGCTATACAGGTTCTACTGAAGATTTTAAAAAACTAGCAAAAGAGCTAAAAACTAAGCTTAGTGTTGGTGGTAGTTTTAAAGATGATAAAATTATCATTCAAGGAGACTACAGAGATAAAATTATGACCATTCTTAAAGAAAAAGGGTTTAACGTAAAACGTGTTGGAGGTTAATTTTTATGTCTAAGCAAATTCTTCATATTACCAATGGTAGTGCTCTAACAGAATATTTAAGAGAATTAGATTTTAAAGATGATATTTTAACATGGCAAGAGATGTTGTGCGAAGGACCAACAATCCCTAAAATTGATTCGGAAGCGTTCTTTCAGTTAAGAAGCGAGTTCTTAAAAGACTACTATGATATTGAAGTTGATGAAAATGAACTTCAAAAAGAGTTGTCTAAATTAGATAGCGCCATTAAATATGACGAAATTCATCTATGGTTTGAGTATGATTTGTTTTGCCATATTAACTTATTAGGTGTTTTAAATCTTTTGCACCAAAAGGAAATAAGGATACCGCTTTACCTTATTTGTAGTGGTCGTGTTGAAGGAGAAAAAAATCTTAAAGGATTAGGCGAACTCACCCAAACTCAATTATTAGATCATTACGATAAACGTATAAGATTAAATAAAGAAGATATAGAGCTTGCCATTACGCTCTGGAGAACATATTGTGGTAAAGACCATAATATTTTAAAACCATACATCGTAAAGGAATCTAGCTTTAAATATATGAGTAGTTGTTTAAAAGCACATTTAAAACGTTTTCCACATCAAAAAAGTGGTCTTAGTGTACTTGAAGACAACATACTAAGATTAGTTAGAGACAACGATATTAAATCTAGACATCATTTATTAGGTTATAGCCTTAATTATCAAGGTTACTATGGGTTTGGTGATACCCAACATCGTCGTTTAATAGATAATTTAAGTATCTTTTTTGAAGAAGATGAAAATAGCTTAAAACTCAACCGAAAAGGCCACGAAGCCTTACTAAGACAACATAATTTTGCTAATGAAGTTAATAACGACATGACCTACGGAGGTGTAAAACGTTTAGAATTTCAGTTTAGCGTAGATCAGAATAAACTTATTAAGACCATACTACATGTCGATTAAAGACTCAGAATTAATTTTAAATCCAGATGGTAGTGTTTACCATCTAAATTTAAAACCTGAAAATATCTCAGACACCATCATTTTTGTTGGTGACCAAGATCGTGTTGAAAAAATCACTAAACATTTTGATAGTATAGAATTTAGCACACAAAAGCGAGAGTTTAAAACCCAAACAGGTTACTATAAAGATCGGAGAATTACGGTACTTTCTACCGGAATTGGTCCAGACAATATTGATATTGTACTCAATGAATTAGATGCCTTAGTTAATATTGATCTTAAAACCCGTAAGCCCAAAACTCAACTCACTAGCCTAAATATTATTAGAGTTGGTACTTCTGGTTCTTTACAAGCAGATATACCTGTTGATGCATTTGTGATGAGTACGCATGGTTTGGACATCAATGGAATGCTTCATTTTTATCAGATTAATGGTATTAGTAATCCAGAAATTGAAGATGCCTTTATAGAGCATACCAATTGGGATAAAAACAAAGCAAGACCTATCATTATCAACAACAGTAAATATTTGGAAAAATACTTTGAAAGCGACAAAGTTTTTAAAGGAATGACAGGTACTGCAGGAGGTTTCTATGGTCCACAAGGACGTGTTTTACGATTACCTCTGCATGATGCTGGTTTAAATGCTAAATTAGATAATTTCCAATATAAAGAATTCCGCATTACCAATTTTGAAATGGAGACTTCCGTTATATATGGATTATCTAAGTTATTAGGTCATGAGGCACTATCATTAAATGCAATTATTGCTAATAGAGCAACCGGAGATTTTAGTAAAGATCCCAAAGGCACAGTAGAAAAGTTAATAGTGTACGCACTAGAGCGAATTGTTAATATTTAAAGTATTATCATACTGATTATAGTCAAAGTATTGGAATAAGGAAGAAGTATAATTTAGGGCATTAGCATGAAGAAAGTAAACATAGGTGGAGTTCCAGAACACTTTAATTTAGCTTGGTACCTCACTCTTAAAAATGGTGAATATAAAGCTGAAGACATTAATCTACGCTGGCATGATTATTATGGCGGAACTGGAGCAATGTGTAAAGGTCTTCGTTCTGGCGACATTGATATTGCAGTCATTCTTACGGAAGGAATCATTAAAGATATCATTGCTGGCAATCCATCAAGTATCGTTCAAACTTTTGTAGAGACACCATTAATTTGGGGAATTCACGTTGCTGATAAATCTAATTTTAAGACAATAGATGATATTAAAGGAACAAGAGCTGCTATTAGTCGTTATGGATCTGGTTCTCATTTAATGGCTTACATTAATGCAAAAAATCATGATTGGAATCTAGAGACTGATCTTAATTTTGAAGTTATAAAAAACCTCACAGGAGCTGTTGAAGGACTAACCAATGGTAATGCTGACTATTTTATGTGGGAAAAATTTACCACAAAACCATTAGTTGATGATGGTGTTTTTAGACGAATAGGTGAATGTCCTTCTCCATGGCCATGTTTTGTTATAGCTGTCAGAGATGAATTTATAGAAAACAATGAAGATGAGCTAAAAACAATTTTAGACATCATTAATACTACAACTTCAGATTTTAAATCTATACCAAGTATCGATAGAACAATTGCGAATCGTTACGATCAAGAAATAGAAGATGTACAAGAATGGTTGTCTCTAACGGAATGGTCTCAAGAATTAATTGATAAAAAGACCATCAACAATGTACAGGAACAACTCTTTAATTTAGATATTATCCCAAAAAAAGTTGATTACTCAGAGTTAGTTTACAAGCTTTAATAGCATTATCTGTTTATAAACAGATAAAATTCAGAAATTTAAAGCATATTATAAAAATCGCTAAAACACCAGTAAACATCGACTAATAACGTTAATTTTTGTTAAAAGAATTAAAGTTAAATCTTACACTTTTTGTTCATAACTTTCAGTATTTCAAATTTTTAGTTACATTTGCTTAACCAAATCAAAGCTATTAACACAAGAAAAAGATTAATATGATTCTAACAATTACTCTGATTCTATCATTTTTAGTTGCTGTAAACTTTTTATTATTAATATTTAGTTGCAATAAGTCTACTAAGAAAGTTGAAAACAAAAAACCACGTATTATACGTGTTGAAAAACCTACACCTACTCTAGTTTCCAATCAATTACAGACTGGTCAACTTGCTGCAACAGGTAGTTAGTTTTACTAAAATGTTTATTGCCAAACCAGTAGCCTCTGTTTGCACTAAGCGGAGATGGATGTCCTGTTTCTAAAATTGAATGAGAAGATATATCAATTAACTTCTTTTTCTTTTTAGCAAAACCTCCCCAAAGTAAGAATACTACATTTTGCTTTTTTTCACTTATGAGTTTAATAACAGCATCTGTAAATTGTTCCCAACCTTTGTTCTGGTGGCTTCCTGCTTGGTGAGCTCTAACTGTGAGTGTAGCGTTTAATAATAAAACACCTTGATCTGCCCAAGGCATGAGATTACCACTTTGTGGATACGGAATACCTAAATCAGATTCAATTTCCTTAAAGATATTAATTAATGAAGGTGGATGCGGAATACCATCATTAACAGAAAAGCATAAACCATTGGCTTGCCCAATACCATGGTAAGGATCTTGACCAATAATAACTACTTTGGTGTCATCAAACGAGCAATGATTAAAAGCATTAAATATTTCAGAGCCTTTAGGAAAGCATTTATGGTTTTTGTACTCATGCTTTACAAAATCAGTTAAACTATTAAAATAAGGTTTATCAAACTCAGATTGTAAATATGGCTTCCAACTTGGATGAATATCAACATTCATAAATATTAATTTTCTCAAAAATAAGAAATAGCACTTTATATAGTGTTAGGCTTATCACAACATTTAGCCTAAATTTGCAATTCTAAAAATTTAAAAATCTCATGATACGTATTCATGAAAAAACCTTGAAAGATCTTGAATTTTTCATGGTTTTAGACCAAATTTCCGAACACACCATAACGGCTCTAGGTAAAGAGGCTGTGTTAAATGTACGAACTATTGAGGTTGAAACACAATTGGTGCGTGAGTTAGAGTATGTAAATGAGTACTTATCTTCTTTTGATAATGATAACCGGATTCCAAATCATGGGTTTGAACCGATTTCAAGAGAAATCAAACTTCTAAATATTGAAAACACCTATTTAGAAGTCGCAAGTTTACAAAAGCTCGTTAGCATGTCACTAACGTCTAATGCAATTGTTGAGTTTTTAGAAAAATTTAAAGAATACTATCCAAAATTAAATCAATACAGTAGTCATATAGAAGTTACTACTGCAATTATAGAGCAGGTTGATGCAGTTATAGATCGTTTTGGTGATATTAAAGATGATGCCTCACCGCAGCTTTCAACATTAAGACAAGAAATTGGTAAGCTCAAAGGAAAAATTAATAGTAGTTTTTCATCAGCACTTTCAAGATATCATGGCTTAGATTATCTTGATGATATTAGGGAGTCTGTTGTAGATAACAGACGCGTGCTTGCAGTAAAAGCAATGTACAGAAGAAAGGTAAAAGGTGCTATAATGGGAGGCAGTAAAACTGGAAGTATAGTATATATAGAACCAGAAACGACCTTACAATATACTAGAGAGCTCAACAATTTAGAATATGAAGAAAAAGAAGAAGTCATTAAAATTCTGAAGGAACTAACTGATTATATAAGGCTTTTTCTTCCACTTCTAAACGATTATCAAACATTTTTAACTAAGATAGATGTTATTTCTGCTAAGGCTAAATATGCTAGAAGCATGAATGCTATTTTACCAGAAATTACCAATGAGCGCAATCTATTCTTAAAAGATGCATACCATCCACTACTATATTTAACAAATAAGGAAAAAGGTGAAAAAACATTTCCTCAAACTGTTGAGTTGCGCAGTGACAATAGAATTATAGTTATTTCTGGCCCAAATGCTGGTGGTAAAAGTATTACGTTAAAAACAGTTGGTTTATTGCAGGTTATGTTGCAAAGTGGCATGCTTATTCCTGTTCATGAACGCAGTGTAGCTTGTCTTTTTGATCGTGTAGTGAGTGATATTGGAGATAATCAATCCATCGAAAATCATCTCAGCACCTACAGCTATAGATTAAAACAAATGAATTATTTCTTAAAAAAAGTCAATAATAAAACGCTTTTTTTAATAGATGAATTTGGTACTGGTAGTGATCCTGAGCTTGGTGGTGCTTTGGCTGAAACATTCTTAGAAGTTTTTTACGAAAGAGAAGCTTTCGGAATAATTACTACCCACTACTCTAATTTAAAACTATTGGCCAACGAGTTACCACACATGCAAAACGCCAACATGCTTTTTAATGAAAAGAGTTTAGAACCTATGTACAAACTTGTTACAGGACAAGCAGGAAGCTCTTTTACCTTTGAAGTAGCACAGAAAAATGGTATTCCATATAGCTTAATAAACAAGTCTAAAAAGAAGATTGAACGTGGTAAAATTAGATTTGATGCTACAATTGCTAAACTGCAAAAAGAACGCAGTAAGCTAGAACGTACCGAACGCTCTTTAAAAGAAAACGAAAAAAAGAAGCTTTCTGAAGCTGAAAAGCTTGAAGAAACTAATGAAAAGATTCAAAAGAAGTTAGAAAGCTTTCAAGAATTGTATGACAGTAATCAACGCTTAATTTACCTAGGACAAAAAGTTAATGATCTCGCTGAGAAGTTTTTTGAAAATAAGCGAAAACGAGAATTGATGTCTGAGTTATTCAGACTAGTCCAAATAGAAAATGCTAAACGCAAAAAGATGTCCGTAAAACAAAAGCGTGCTGAAAAGGCGAAAGAAAAGCAAATAAAGCAAGAGGCTGAAAAGAAAGTCGAAGTTATACGTAAAAAGAAGAAAGCCAACAAAAAGAAAGCAGTTGTTGTAGAAAAACCAAAACCAATATTAAAAATTGGAGATCGTGTACGCATGCATGATGGTAAAGCGGTTGGTAGTATAGATGTCATAGAAAAAAATAAAGCAACTGTTAACTATGGCTTATTTACCACTAATGTTAGTCTTGATTTATTAGAATTGGTTGAAGCAAAAAAATAATAGCTTAAGACCTTGTTAATACCAATCTTAATAACTGTTCTAAACCTTATCTTTGCAATATGGTAAACCATTTGCCTAAAAATAAGCAACTAATTCTTTTTGATGGTGTCTGCAACCTATGTAACAGTAGTGTATTGTATGTAATAAAGCGAGATCAAAACGATAAATTTTTATTTGCACCACTACAAAGTGATATTGGTGAATCTATTACCTCACAATTTAAAATAGAAACTAATAAAATAGACTCTATTCTTCTTTATAATCCTATAAAACAAAAAGTATATTCTAAATCTACTGCAGCATTACAAGTTGCTAAACAACTTAACTATCCTACCAAATTAATGGCTATATTCTTTGTTGTACCTACTTTTATTAGAAATTGGGTATATGATTATGTGGCAAAAAACCGTTATAAATGGTATGGTAAAAAGGACGCATGTATGATACCAACACCAGAACTAAAAGCAAAATTCTTGATGTAAAAAAGCCTTTTAAAAATTTATTCTAAAAGGCTTTCTTTAAATTAACAACTTACTTAAAACTAATTTAACTCAAACAAAATTCAATTCGTTTTGAGGGAAAATCGAATTGGTTAATAGCACAATTTTGTTTACTCAAATTTATAACAAACAACTTTGTCTAATTAAAAAACTCGATATAAACCCATTATTATTGTTCTAAATGTTAAAAATGCACATATCATCCATGAGATGACAGCATACTCATTGAGAAACATTATTTACTTACTGAAAGCAAAATCTTACTAAATATTGGTTTTCTAAAAACATAACTTAAGATACTTTTGGTTATGAGCTTTTTTAAGTTAATGGTTTTAAGCTTAGTAATTTTAAGCCTCAAAGCAATATTATTTTCAGTTTAACCCTAACTTCTGTTAGTTGGGAACGAATTAAACTCCTTAAAGAAATAAGTCTAACCTTTTTAAGGTATCTTATAGAATTAAGATAGATAACATTTGCTTTGAGGTTTTTACTTAAAGTTTTTTTTGAAAAATATATACTATATATTTAAACTTTAAATTTTACTTCAGAAGTATATGATAGTATTTGGTCACAATAATTTTAAGATTAAGACTTTTACTCCAAGAGAATTAAACTTACCACCAGATGATAGACTCAAAGGTGCCGAAATTCAGATTAGACAAAAATATGCACACATATTTTGGATTCCATTTTTTCCGATAGGAAAAATCTGGGGCATTAAATATGAAGGGAGTAAAGATCTTTATCATTTACCTGAAGATATAAAGTTGAAAATAAAGCAACAGCACTCCATAAAAACACCATGGTATAGCTTTCTGCTTTTAATATTGATATGTCTTGGTGTTTCTTGGTTTGCTGCATCAGAAGCAATAAAAGAAGCTAAATGGGAAAGTGATTATTATTTAGAGTTGGCAGAAAACAAAATGCAAATTAAATATCCTACAACAGGAGACTTTTATTCTTTTAACATACACGATGAAGACGATGATTATGGCTATACACCTGTTATTTTAAAGGTGAAAAGTTATAATGATGAAAGTATAGAATTTGTTTCAGGTTATGAAGATCTATTAGCGCAGGAACGATATGAACATAACATTCCTGACGAAATGACTAATGCCTATAAATACATCTATTCGCCTTTTAAAATTAAAAAAGACGATCTGCTTAAAATGCTTAATACTGAATACTCAAAATATTCTTTTACCTCTGGTGCAAACAAAGTTGAAGTTCCAGAGTTTAATAACAGAAGATTTAGTTTTAATAAAATAGAAAGGCAAAAATTAGAAGCAGAAGAGTGAATTAATCAGAAAAATTAAAATACTTTTCAGTTTCTACTCGCATATTTTCATTTATATTATTGTTGAAGTCATTTGTTATATAATGATCTGAAAGATCATATGCACCTCTTCCCAGACTTACAACTGAGATTTCTTCATTATTTGTTGCACTAACAGAGTAATTATAAATTGGTTTATCGTTATGTATATCGTATACTACTATATCCGCAATAAATAGACCAGACTCAAACGATTTTGAGCCTGTAATTTTAGGCTCCATTAGTCTGTAACCATTAATTACAAATACATATTTTATATCTAAAAACTCTTTTATTACATCTAAATCAAGATTGCTACACTTATCCTCATCATTAGATTCACAAAAGTATAAAGCATCATAAGGCTCTTCTAATTTGCGGTTAAAGGAAGGTGTTCCGTCTTTTTCTTTCTCAAGAAAAACAGCTTTAAGCCCTTCTTTATTTCCTATATTATAATTTATAGCTTGTAATTTAATATCATCTAAGTAAAAGTCCTCTGTATTATTTACATTTTCAAAAAGCGTTGTTGTATCTTTTAGCTTCTTAAATAAATTTATTTTACTAAAAATAGCCTCTTTATTTTCTAAGAAAAATGATTTGTTTCCACCTTCTAATTTGGCTTTTAATTGTTCGTACTCTTGTTGCTCTTTTCTATAATCAGCTTCACTTAATTGAGGATCCTTTTCAACACAGCTAGTAAGAATAAATAAAGAAATAAATACTATAAGAGAGATTTTCATTTTGAGTTTTGTATGTGTAGACAATGTGCTACGATTATTTTTTATTTTTCAGATTCAATAATAATGAACCCTATTAAACTTAATAAACAACTTATAATCAAATATTTTTCTATGAGTTTTTTACTTCAAACTCTTTAAAATAAAATCTAAGTTGGGATCAGTATTATCATTAACCACATAAGCATCTGTAAAATACTTAGGTTTTACTGCTAAGCCCAAATCAATAAGTTTTTTCATAGTAGGTATATATTCCTGGCTAACTTTACCAGTTAAAAGGATGCCTAAATCATTTCCGCCTTTAGCATATTTGTAAATATTTCTAATGCCTTTAAGGTATAGATGATCTTTTGTAAATCCACCACCTCTATGTACTCTTAAAGTAATTGCAAAAGCTTTATCTCTATTTAGTTTATGTTGGTTATGCAACAAATGAAAGGTGTCAGAAAAATTATATCCTTTATTAAGGCTATCTACAGCAATAACCCTAAATGCCAACTCTTTTAACCTTTCAATGGTTAAACAACCGCTCATAAATTCAGAATACACGGCCAAGCCTTCTTGAGTTTCAACATTATTTGGTAAACCATTAGAAAATACTTTTAATGGCTGTTCTAGTCCATTAAATGTAGTCACCATGTGTACACCAATCTCATGATTAGTCAATACTTTAAGCTGATTTAAGCTGTATTTATGGCTTTTTCGTAATACTAAAGTTTGTGTATTATTCAATACCATTGCAGCTGCAGAAAGATTATTAGAAATCTTTATGTTGTATTTAAAATCGTAGCGCTTAGAAAATTCAGCAAAATAGTCTCTTGCTTCACTCGCATTATACATTGGGAGCATTTCCTCATCAAACTCAGAGTCATCAAAGCGAAGGATAAATTTTGCGTTTTCAATGTCTTTTTCGGTTGGAGTACCAAAACTTTTAAGACTATTAAAATAAAACTTACGTCCTTGGCCTATAGTTTCAATACATTCTATTAAACCTGAATATTCGTAAATAATATCTTCATACAATTGTCTAATATCCTCATCTTCTATACGTTCTAAACGTTGAGAAAAAAATAAGCGATGTAATTTATAGCCATTAAATCGCATTTTTGGATAATTAAACTCTGGCTCGTAATCAAATTTTGCTGAATAGAACTTTTTCTTTTCTGCAGCAATATTCTGAGGGTTTATATAATTGAGTAATTCAATATTCTTTACCAACCGATTAAGATTGGCGTCAATATCAAATAAATCTTGAAACTCTTCTGTTGTCTTTATTTGGGACATTAGGCTTTAAACTTTCTGTAAAATTCTTCTGCATGCTTTGGTATGAGTGTCTTTAATTGCTGTTCTACTGCTGCAACGACTTCAGGATAAATAACCTGTTTATACTCATCGCAATACACTTTAGCTATTTCGGTTGCCAAAACTAAAGTATTTTCAAAAGTATTGGTAATGAATTTTAAGAAATATCCATTTCCCTGAAAAGTGTCATTAATCTTGGCTGTTTGCTTAATCTTATTAGGCAATTCTATACTTGCAAGCATTTGTCTCCAAGATTCTACCTCTTCACCAAACCTATTATTATCAATATTCGACGTTCCTAAATTCCATGTTGGCACTTCCCTATCCCAACGTTGCCAATTATAACTATGCATATCGTAAACTATGCATACACCAAACTTTTCTTCAATTTTAGAAATTAAAGCTTTTACTACTTTATAAAAATTAGCATGCTTCTGCAGACTTTTGGTTTTTTCGGTTTTTGGTAAAGGATGCTTCCAAAGCTGTTTTCCCCAAGCAGTATCAAAAACTGCATTGCTTGGATCTCTATTAAGATCATATTCAAACCGTGAGTCGCAACCAGTTATTAAGATAGGATGCGAAATAACCATGTTTTTGGTTTCAGGATCTTCTTCGTACCATCTATCATATTCAGAATGCAGGCAGTTGTTCCAAAGATCTTTTCTAAATTGATGTCCATCATGTACTGCTCCACATACATAAGGCACATATTCATCTATTTTTAGTGTAAATGAATAATCATCAGAAACAGCATGAAAGGTTTCTTCTGATTCTATTTTAGCTACAATAGCATTTATTGAAAGTCGCTCCATTATAAAGTTTTAAACAGTCGTTCTAGAGATTTTAACATATTACGTTCATTGATATTAAACTTACCATCAGAAAAGAATAAAGTCTTGATATCTGACAATAGTACCTCTACATCATCTTTGTCGTAATTATGCTGTCTAAGACTCGTCATTATTTTTTGGATACCTTGATAGTCATTATCCTTATCAAATTCTTCATGAATTTCTGAAAAGGTTTTCATGTCTACTTTAGAAATAATGATATTACGCTCTTTGTTGTCCTCTCTAAAGTCTGAATTTGCCGCAAACAACAAGATGTAGGCAACGAGTTCGTCTCTTGTCCAGTCGATTGTTTTCATTTATTTTAGGTTAAAGTTCCATATTCTGTCCATGAGCCATCATAGACCGTTAAATTTTTATAACTACAAACTGAAGCTGCCAAGGCTAGAATACAAGCTGTAATTCCTGAGCCACAGCTAAAAACTAAATATGTTTCTTCTTTTACTAAGTTATCAAAGATTTTTAAAAGTTCTTCTTTAGATTTTAAAATATTACCATTAAATAGTTCTGTGTATGGTAAGCTTTTAGAGTTAGGAATTGTACCACGTCTTAAGCCTTGTCTTGGTTCATCGACTAAGCAATTAAATCGCGCTTCTGAGCGAGCATCTAAAATTAAAGTTTTAGTGTCTTTAGAAAATTGATTAACACCATTAAAGTCTGTCATTAATTCTGGTTGAAAACTAGAAGAGAAATTTCCTTTTTCAATAGATTCTTTCTTATAAGTCTCAATAGGAAAATTTTGCTTTTTCCATTCCTGCAAACCTCCATCTAAAACTGCTACATTTTTAAAACCAAATACTTTGAAAAGCCACCAAGCTCTAGCACTAGAATAGATACCTTTATCATCGTAGACCACAACAAAAGAATCTTTGTTTATACCCAAAGCTCTTGCCTCAGTTTCAAATTGCTCTGTACTAGGCAAGGTACTTGGAAACCTAGCGTTAGTGTCACTAAACTTTTGCTTTATATCAAAGAATCGAGCTTTTGGAATTCTTTCAGAATTATCCTCTATTATTTTGTTAATTGTGGCATCTAAAATAATAACACTAGGTGATTGAAGATTAGACTGTAACCATTTTGCATTAACTAATGTAGGATACATATAAAAGGTTTATTAGTTTGTACTAAAAACTAACTACTGAATACTGCATACTAATTATGCCTCATCAACCGTTTTGCGAAGTCTCGTACGTCTATCAAAAGCTTGAAGTTTATCAAGCACCTTACTTTCTAAGAAGTCAATCACTTTTTCTTCAACCTTAACCTTATTCTTATAAACTTTATTGATGTATGTGATTCCACCAGGCGACATTACATTAACTTCGACCAATTTACCACCTATAACATCAATACCTACAAAGTATAGACCATCGTTAACCAATTTAGGTCCTATTTGTTTGCATAGTGCTTTTTCAGCCTTTGTAAGTGTATGCTTTTGTACACTTCCGCCTGCTGAAACGTTAGAACGATGATCATCAGAACCAGGAACACGTTTCATAGCACCAACAGGCTCTCCATTTAGCATTAAGATCCTTACATCACCTTGGTCAGCACCTTCTATGTAGTCTTGTAGAATGACATAGTTAGAAGTACCATCAGAATTAGATATATAGAAATCTAAAAGCGAATTGATATTACTCATCGCAGATTTTTCAATTAGAATAACACCTGAACCTCCAAAACCATTAAGAGGTTTTATAATCATCTTATCCGACTTAGATTCTTTAATCTGTCGGACTAAATACTTTTTATTCTTAGATACATGCGTATTTGGAATAATATTACTGTGTGCATCTCCAAAAGCAGCAGTATATAGTTTGTTATTGGCCTCACGCATTCCTTCTAAAGAATTTATAATGAATACATCATCCTTTACAGAATCTAAAAAATTAAGCATTATTGGATCTAAAGGAGGATTTGCTCTAAAGAAGATGGCATCAAACCCAGCAAGAGGTAGCATTTCCTCTCTTAATTTTGCCTTATTGTAAAATGACTTTAGTGTTGATGGTACCTTATCCATTCTACCAACAACATTACAAAAAGCATTGGTAACACTATCTCTAATAGTTAAGTTTGCTGGTGTACACATGGCCACACCATGCCCTCTTTTAGAACATTCTTTGATTAAGGCAAGACTGGTGTCATTTTCAGGATCTATTTTATCCCAAGGATACATTATAAAGCAAATATTCATCTATGCTGTGGTTTTTGTTGGTTAATGAAGTTTCTAATTTAATAAAATTCTAATTACAAAAACTATTTTACAGCGTCGTAATTATCATCCCACTCTTTTGGTTTTGGATCATCGTGAAGCTTATCTAAAGATTTGGCAACCATCATTGATACCGTAGCATCTCCCGTAACATTAACAACAGTTCTACACATATCCAAAGGTCTGTCGACTGCAAAGATCAATGCTAACCCAATTGGTAATAATTCAGCCGGAAATCCAATAGATTCCAAAACAATCACAAGCATAACCATACCAGCACTTGGAACAGCTGCACTACCAATTGATGCTAATAGTGCTGTTAGTACAATTACCAACTGATTAGTAAAGGTTAACCCTTCTGGCCAAATTACCTGCATAATAAATACTGCAGCTATACCTTGGTATAAGCTAGTACCATCCATATTAACAGTTGCACCAACTGGTAACACGAAACCAGAAACTTCTTTGTCTACGCCTAGATGTTCTTCAACACGTTCCATGGTAACAGGTAGTGTTGCAGCACTACTACTTGTAGAGAATGCTAATAATTGAGCTGGACTAATTTTATTAAGAAACCACATTGGTGATTTTTTTGTAAAAACCTTTATTAATAACATATAGAAACTTATCATCAGCAATAAACCCACAACCACACATAGAGCATATTGCAATAATTTTAATAGTATTTCTGTGTCATCAAATGCAATTATAACATTAGCCATTAAGGCAAATACAGCATAAGGTGCAAAAAGCATAATAAGGTCTACCATTTTCATGACGACTTCATTGAGTGAATCAAAAATATCTATCATGGGTTTAGCTTTCTTTTCGCCGATTAAAAGCAAAGAAATACCAACAAACAATGCAAAAAAGATAACTTGAAGCATTTTAGCCTCTCCCATTGCTTTAAAAATATTACTTGGAAAAATGTCAACCAAAGCCTGTAATGGACCAGCATTTTTTTGAGCGCTTGCTTTGGCTAACTTATCTGTAACACCAGCATCATTTTCGTACTTCTGTTTTATTTTTTCAATTGTTTCTTCTGGCATTCCAGTTCCTGGTTGTACAGCATTTACTATTGATAACCCAATAATGATGGCCACTAATGTAGTACCTATATAGATTGAGATAGTTCTTAAACCCATATCTCTAATTTTTGAAATATCCTTTAAATCAGAAATACCCTTTATTAAAGAAGCTAGTATTAGTGGGACTGCGATTAATTTCAACAGATTAATAAAGATAGTACCAAATGGTGCAATCCAATCTGTTACGAATTGCTGACCACTTACAGAATTCATAATAAAACCAAAAATGATTCCGAGAACCATTCCTATAATAATCTTCCAGTGTAATGCTAGTTTCTTCATAATATTTGCCGCGAAAGCGGTAATCTCATTTAATTTACTCTTTTACTTCCAGTCATTAGACTCCTGCCTGCGCAAGAGTGTGTAATCTGCCAAAACTAAAGCAGCCATTGCTTCTACAATTGGTACAGCTCTAGGTACCACACAAGGATCATGACGTCCTTTACCTTGCATTTCTACGGTTTCACCCTTGCTATTTATAGTCTCTTGTTTTTGTAAGGTTGTAGCAACTGGCTTAAAGGCTACTCTAAAGTAAATGTCCATACCATTACTAATACCACCTTGTATACCTCCTGACAAGTTAGTTTTTGTTGTTCCATCTTCATTAAACTTATCGTTATGCTCACTACCTATCATTTTTGCTCCGCAAAAACCACTTCCATATTCGAAGCCTTTTACAGCATTTATAGATAGCATAGCTTTGCCTAATTCAGCATGTAACTTATCAAAAACAGGCTCTCCTAGTCCAGCTGGAACATTTTGCAAAACACAAGTAATTGTTCCACCAATGGTATCTCCTTGTTTCTTTACTTCTTGCACTTTGGCAATCATTTTTTCTGCAGAAGCCTCGTCAGGACAACGGATAATATTAGACTCAGTTTTGCTAAAATCTAAATCCTGATAAGGTTTATCTATAAAAATATCTCCTACTGAAGAGGTAAATGCATTAATCCTAATCGAAGTTAACATTTGCTTAGCAATAGCACCTGCCACCACTCTACTTGCAGTTTCTCGCGCAGAACTTCTTCCACCTCCTCTGTAATCTCTTACACCGTATTTTATATCGTATGTGTAGTCTGCATGACTTGGTCTATAAACATCTTTAATATGCGAATAATCCTTAGATTTTTGGTTGGTGTTTTTAATAATAAACCCTATTGGAGTTCCTGTTGTTACGCCTTCAAAAATACCAGACAAAAATTCTACTGTATCTGGTTCTTTACGCTGAGTCACTATTTTAGATTGACCTGGTTTACGTCTATTTAACTCATTTTGAATAGCTTCAAAATCTAATTTCAAACCAGAGGGACATCCATCTATTATTCCGCCAATTGCAATACCATGAGATTCACCAAATGTGGTGAGTTTAAATAGTTTTCCGAAGGAATTTCCTGCCATTAATTATTATTTTACGCTAAAGGTAAATGTATTATTACAGAAAATAAAATACATTATTTCTTTTGGTCAAACAATTACATCTAAAATGATGCATTTTCTAGGCCTTTTCTACATAACAATTTCATAACAGTTTGCTCATACTTAATTAATTATCTCGTTACAATCAATTAATAACTATACCTGTAATTTGTAACATTGATTTTTAGCCTTGAATTTAAAGAGAAAAGTAGAAATAGCAGTTATATCTGATGTTCATTTAGGAACTTTTGGTTGTCAAGCTAAACAACTCTTAACCTATTTGAATAGTATTGAGCCCAAGAAGTTGATTCTTAATGGTGATATTGTTGATATATGGCAGTTTAAAAAACGTTACTTTCCGAAATCACATTTAAGTGTTATTAAGAAAATAATGGACTTTGCAGCAAATGGCACTGAAGTCATTTACATTACTGGTAATCATGATGAAATGCTTAGAAAGTTTACGGATACTGAGATTGGAAATATCTCAATAGTGAATAAACTTGTTTTGGATTTAGATGGCAAAAAAGCATGGTTTTTTCATGGTGATGTTTTTGATATTTCCATTCAAAACGCCAAATGGCTTGCTAAACTTGGTGGTTGGGGTTACGATCTTTTAATTTTAATGAATAGCATGGTGAATTGGGGATTAGAGAAGCTTGGAAAAGAGCGGTATTCCCTTTCTAAACGCATTAAAAATAGTGTAAAAGGCGCTGTGAAGTATATAAATGACTTTGAAAAAGTTGCTACTGATCTTGCGATAGAAAATGGTTATGACTATGTAGTTTGCGGCCATATACATCAACCAAAAATGCTTATTAAAGAGAATAAGCACGGTAAAACTACGTATCTAAACTCTGGTGATTGGGTAGAAAACTTTACTGCTTTAGAATATCAATTTAAACGTTGGAAAGTCTACAACTACAACAATGACAAGCTTTCTCCTTTTTTTGCCGATGAAGATTTAAAGGACATGGATGTTAAAGATCTTATTGCAGCCATTACGATAGTTGAACAGCCTAAAAAGAAAAAATCAAAATAAAGCCTCTCTAAGAATTGAAATTGGATGTTTGGCTATTCTACCTGTACCATCCTTTATTTGATGCCTGCAACTTGTACCATTTGCAGCAATTATAGTATCATTTGACGCCTTTCTTACAGCAGGAAACAAAGTTTGCTCTCCTATTTGCATACTTAACTCATAATTATCTTTTTCATAACCAAAGCTACCTGCCATTCCACAGCAACCACTAGGTATTATAGTAACTTTATAATTTTCTGGTAAATTAAGAATATCAAAGCTAGATTTTTGATTTGCTAACGCCTTTTGATAGCAATGGCCATGAAACTTAATTTTTTTATGTTCTTTTGTAAATTGATTTGGAGTAATGTTACCTAATTCAATTTCCTTTTGAATGAATTCTTCTATCAAAAAAGTACAATCTGCAATAGACTTTGCAGTTTCTTTATCATCAGCTAATTTTAAATATTCATCCTTAAAAGTCAAGATAGATGAAGGTTCTATACCTATCAAACAAAAATCGTCATTTATACAATTTTTAAAGACTGATATGTTCTTGTTAGCTATGATCTTAGCCTCTTCTAAAAAGCCTTTAGATATAAAACCTCTTCCACTATCTATATTGCTGATAATATTTACTTTATAATTCAAATTCTCAAGTAATAGTTTAGCATCTAAACCAATATCAGATTCAAGGTAATTTATAAATTCATCAACAAATAAATGGACTGTTTTTTTGTGGGTTTTAATATTTTGAATTACGTGTTTATTTTGAGATAATTTAGAAAATGATTTGGTAACCTCAGGTAAACTTCTTTCTGGATGTAGACCTAAAGAAGCATTCATAAAACCTCTCACAAATTTGGTTTTAAATAAAGCATTAGCTAAATCAGGAAAACGAGATGCCATTTTGTTATACTTAGTTGCATTGGCATAAAATTTATCTTTAAAAGTTACTCCGTTTTCTTTTTGATATTGATATAAAAATTCAGCTTTTAAACTCGCAACATCCACACTACTTGGGCATTCGCTTGCACATGCTTTACAGCTTAGACACAAGCTAAAAACATCTTTTAATTCCTGATGATTGAATTTATTAGATTTCTCAGAGTTAGTTAAATACTCTCGTAATGCATTAGCTCGCGCTCTTGTGGTATCTTTTTCGTTTCGTGTAGCTCTATAACTCGGACACATTACACCACCAAACTCAGGTAATTTTCTGCAATCACCTGAGCCATTACATTTTTCAGCCTCTCTAAGAATGCCTTGCGAATGTGAAAAATCTAAAAGTGTTTCTATTTCTGGTTCTTCCCTATAAGTTTCGTACCGTAAATTTTTATCCATCGGAAAAGCATCTACAATCTTTCCAGGATTAAAAATATTATCGGCATCAAAAGCTGATTTTATTCGTTTTAATAATTGATAGTTTGCTTCACCAATCATTAAAGGGATAAATTCTGCTCGCACAATACCATCACCATGTTCGCCAGACATAGAGCCTTGATATTTCTTTACAAGCTTAGCCACATCTGTGGTTATAGCTCTAAATAACTTAACGTCATCACCCTTTTTTAAATCTAAAATTGGGCGCAAATGCAATTCACCAGCGCCTGCATGTGCATAATACACTGCATTTTGATTATACGAACGCATAAGTGTTGTAAACTCCTCAATGTAAGCATCTAAATCGTCTAATGCTACAGCAGTATCTTCAATACAAGCTACTGCTTTTTTATCGCCAATCATATTACCCAAAAGTCCTAAACCTGCTTTACGAAGTTCTAGGGCTTTGGCTATGTTTTCTCCTTTAAGAATTGGTGCTGCATAACTTAAACCGAGCTCATCAGCCGTCTTAATAAGGCTTTTAATTTCTACATCTAACACATCTTGAGTTTCAGCTTTTAACTCACACATTAAAATAGCTACAGGATTTCCTTCTATAAAAGCTCTGTTTTCTTGCTGTGTTTTGTTATGTTTTGTGAGATTCAATATAGAATCGTCCATCATTTCACAAGTGTGCAAATTATGCTGCATTAAGGGTTTTACAGCTTTCATACAGTTTGCTATACTTTCAAAATGAAAAGCCACCATAGCACTATTTTTTGGTGGTAAATCATCCAACTGAAGCGTTATTTCTGTTGTAAAGGCTAATGTACCTTCACTACCAGCTAACAATTTGCACATATTGAATTTTTCATCTGAATTAATGAAAACTTCAGATTTAATTAATTCATCAATCGCATAACCTGTGTTTCTTCTATGAATACTGGCTTTTGGAAAGTTTTTCTTAATCTGTTTTTGTACTGATTCAGATTTTAATTCTTCATCAATTGATTTGTAAATATGTCCTTCAAGAGTACTCTCCCTTGTTTTTTGAAGAAAATCATCTTTTGATATTGTCTCAAAAACAGCTTCACTTCCATCACTTAAAAGTGTTTTTAAACTCAGCACTTTATCTCGTGTTACACCATACTGAATAGATGTAGTGCCAGAAGAATTATTGCCTACCATGCCACCAATCATACAGCGATTAGATGTAGACGTATTTGGTCCGAAAAACAAACCATAAGATTTTAGATAATTATTTAACTGGTCTCTAACCACACCTGGTTGAACTGTGACAGTTTTTTCGTCCTTATTAACCCTTATAATTTTGGTAAAATACTTAGAAACGTCAACAACAATGCCTTTGCCCACAACTTGACCTGCAAGAGAAGTTCCGGCAGTTCTGGGAATGATTCCTATTTTGTGAGTTTTTGCAAATGAAATAAGTTGTTTAACATCTTCTACTGTTTTTGGTATAGCCACTGCAGTTGGTAACATTCTATAAACAGATGCATCTGTTGCATAGAGCTTCAGCATTAAATCATCAGAGTACAGTTCGCCTTCTAATTTTTTGCTTAAAATCTGTAAATGTGACTCTAAATTTCCCGACATTTTTTATTTCAATATTCAACATTAACAAATATTAATGTTGTCTTAAAACCTATGGTTAACACTCAATTTTAACATAATTTCGTCGTTATAATCTTACAACAACAAAACAACTTGTTGGAAATATAAACACTAAAACTTAAAATTCTTATGAAAAAAATAATTTTATTACTTACAGTATGTGTAAGCTTTACTTTTGCTGCTAGCGCTCAAGAAATTGCTGATAATGCAATTGGTCTTAGACTTGGAGATAGTGATGGATTTGGAGCTGAAATATCTTATCAACGTGCACTGGGAGATAATAATCGACTAGAGGCTGATTTAGGATGGAGAAGCGGAAATGGTTACGATGGTTTTAAACTTACTGGTTTATACCAATGGGTTTGGGAATTAGATGGTAATTTTAACTGGTACGCTGGTGCTGGTGGCGGACTAGGCTCTTATAGTTTTGACAACAACAATTTTGATGACGAAACATTTTTCTTCGTAGCTGGTGATATAGGTATTGAATATAATTTCGACATTCCTCTGCTGTTATCATTGGATTTTAGACCAGAACTTGGTTTTGGGGACTTTAGAGATGATCTAGATTTTGATATTGCCTTGGGTATTAGATATCAGTTCTAACTATTGAAAAACATATATAAAAGTCACCAAATTTTGGTGGCTTTTTTTATGATAATAAGCCATAAAAATTCTTTAATTTAGCGCAACTTTTAAAACCAACCTTATTCCTATTTTTGGAGGTAAAATATACAATTAATGAAAAATACTGCTTTAACAGAAACTCACATTGCTTTAGGTGCTAAAATGGTTCCTTTTGCTGGATATAATATGCCTGTACAATATGAAGGTGTAAACATAGAACACGAAACTGTACGTAAAGCTGTTGGTGTTTTTGATGTTTCTCATATGGGTGAATTTTTAATTGAAGGCCCTAATGCTTTAGAGCTAATACAAAAGGTATCGAGTAATGACGCTTCAAAATTAGAAATAGGAAAAGCGCAATACAGTTGTTTACCAAATGATGATGGTGGAATTGTAGATGATCTAATTATATATAAGGTTAAAGACGAAACCTACTTACTTGTTGTTAATGCTAGTAATATTGAAAAAGATTGGAATTGGATTGTTTCAAAAAATGATGTTGGTGCAGATATGCGAGATTTAAGTGAAGATTATTCCCTTTTGGCAATTCAAGGCCCAAAAGCTGTTGAAGCCATGCAATCCTTATCTAGTCATGATTTATCTGCTATTAAATTCTACAACTTTGTGGTTGGTGATTTTGCAGGTGTAGAGCATGTAATTATATCCGCTACTGGTTATACTGGTAGTGGTGGTTTTGAGATTTATTGTAAAAACTCTGAAGTAAAGCAAATTTGGGATAAAGTACTAGAAGCAGGTGCTGACTTTGGCATTAAACCAATTGGTTTAGCAGCAAGAGACACATTACGCTTAGAAATGGGTTATTGTTTATATGGTAATGACATAGATGACACTACGTCTCCTATAGAAGCTGGTTTAAGTTGGATTTGCAAATTCAACAAAGAATTTACAAACAGTGAATCTTTACAAGCCGAAAAAGAACGCACACCAGAGCGTAAATTAGTTGCTTTTAAATTAGACGATAGAGGTATTCCACGTCATGGTTATGACATTGTAGATAATAATGGTAATACCATTGGTAATGTAACTTCTGGTACAATGAGCCCTAGTTTAGGAGTTGGTATTGGCTTGGGTTATGTACCGAAAGTGTTTTCTAAAACAGATAGTAAGATAAATATTCAGGTTCGTAAAAAAGCGATTCCTGCTACTGTGGTAAAGCTTCCGTTTTACAAAGGATAGTTAGTTTTAAATAGGTTGTAGGAATTAATGAAGAAGCATTTAAGCAAACACAGAATCCTTATTCTTGGTGCAAGTGGATATATTGGTAATGCGCTTTATAAAGAGCTAGGTCCTTACTTTAAAACATTTGGTACCTACAGAACTCCAAAAAAAATATTTGAGAGTAATAAGCAATTCTTTCACTATAACGTAGAGGATGATGATGTTTATGAAATTTTAGAAGCCACTAAACCTACAATTGTTATATCAGCAATAAGAGGAGATTTTAACGCACAGACTATTGCGCATCATCACATTGCAGAATTTGCTTTAGAATATGGCTCAAAAATTATTTTCTTATCCTCAGCTAATGTTTTTGATGCTTATAGCAAATATCCAAGTTACGAGTTAGACAAAACGTTGAGCCATAGTATCTATGGACATTTTAAAATAAAAATAGAAAATATGTTGCTGCGCTTACCTAAAAAGCAAGTAGCGATATTGAGATTACCAATGGTTTTTGGACAGCAGTGTCCGAGAATACAAGAAATGAAGCTGTTCATTTCTGAAAACGAATCGGTCGAAATCTTTCCCAACTTAATAATGAATGTTACATTAGATAAGAAAGTAACGCAGCAAATCCATTATATTATTAACCGTGAGAAGTATGGGATATTTCATTTAGGGAGTACAGATTTAGTACATCATGATGAATTTGTTAAGCAAATTTTAGAAGCTATTAGCCCTAAAAAAGTGTCATTGAAACATGTTTACACTACTAACGACGACCGTTATCTTGCCGTTTTGCCAAAATTTAACAAATTACCGAAGCATCTTCAGATTACAAGCGACAAGGTTTTAAAAGAACTTAAAAAATAGCTTGACTACCTTACGGTATTTTCTTAAATTTCGACTAACAAATCATTAATACAATCTATGAAAACCCATAATGGGTATTTGACAAATACAAGTCATTACCACCACAGTAATTAAATAACTGTACCATAGGTTCTTGCAAATTTTTTAATTAGATGAAGTTAGACGACACTACTATAGAAAAGAAACTACTCCGTTTTCCAGAATGGGAATATTACGATAACGCTATTCATGTAGAACTAGAGTTTGACAACTTTAAAGATTGCTTTAGTGCCATGAGCAGGATTGCTTTTGAATGTGAAGCATTAAATCACCATCCTAATTGGAGCAACGTTTATAACGTTTTAAATATTTCATTATCTACGCATGATGCTGATGGTGTAACACAAAAAGATTTTGACCTAGCTGAAGCTATAGAAGCTATTGTAGAAGCTGATGAATAATTACTGTCTGCATTCATCTCTATGAAATTTTATTTTACCACTTTAATCCTATTTATTTTTAGTTGTCTTCAGGCTCAAAATGTTTCTTTTTGTAATGATTTACAAGCGGTAAACATTATTATTGCAGATTCACACTACAGCCCAAAAGCAGTTAATGACAGCCTTTCTAAAGGAGTCTTTAAATTATTCTTAAATAAAATAGATGAACATCAACGCTTTTTTCTTCAATCTGACATAGAAAGTTTTAAAGCAGATGAATTTATGTTTGATGATTTTATCAACAATAAACAATGTGATTTTATTAAACGCTATTCAGATATTTTATCAAAACGTATTACAGCATCAAAAACGTTTTTAGAAACACTTAAAAATGAAACTTTAGACTATTCTGGTGTAGATAGCCTATACTATAAATCTGACAAAAACTTTGATTATTTTAAAAATACAGATGCTACAAAAAAGTATTGGAACAAAAGAGTACGTTATAGAATTCTTAGAAAATTGGTAGAGAATGATTCTTCTTTAGAAGATATAACCTCAAACTTTAAGGAATTAGAAACAGACATAAAACCAAAGGTTATTGATAATGAAATATGTCTTCTTCAAGAATTTGAAAATAGTTTGGGTGGTATTAATCGCTTTGTTGAAGTTTCTTTTTTAGATGCTTTGGCAAAATACCAAGATCCCAACTCTGCATATTTAAGTGCTTCAGACAAAACACAATTTGAAAAATCCGTTTCAAATTCTCAATTATCCTTTGGTATAGAAACCACAAAAAACAATAATGGCGATATTGTTATTTCATATATCTCACCAGGAAGTACTGCATTTAAAAATGGTGAGTTTGAGGTTAATGATGTCATATTATCATTAACCAGTAAAAGAGAAACCATAGAGAGTTACTGCCTTTCTAACGAAACCATTACTAGCTTTATTAATGATGATAATATTGATGAAATCACCTTCAGAATTAAAAAGAAAAATGGGCAAATTAAATCCATTAAATTAGGAAAAAGCAGTTTAGAAGTAGAAGGCAATTCTATCACAGGTTTTGTTTTATCCGAAACGGTGAACATTGGGTATATCCAAATTCCAAGTTTTTATACAGATACTGAATCTATAAATGGTTTGGGTGTAGCTAACGATGTTGCAAAACAGATTTATAAACTTCAAAAAGAGAATATTTCTGGTATTATCATTGATTTACGGTTTAATGGTGGTGGTTCTATGAAAGAAGCCGCAGACCTTTCGGGTATGTTTATAGATAGAGGTCCTGTAGCTATTTCTAAAGTTAGAAACGAAGAGAACTACACTATAAGAGATCCTAATCGTGGTAGTATATTTAATAAACCTATTGTTATTTTAGTAGATCAATTTAGCGCTTCTGCTTCAGAGTTTTTTGCAGGTGCCATGCAAGATTACAACAGAGCTATTATAGTCGGTGGCACTACTCATGGTAAAGCAACATCGCAGTTAATTGTTCCTATTTCAGATGATAAAGAAACTAATTTCTTAAAGCTGACTATGGGACAATTTTTTAGAGTGACTGGCAAAAGTCACCAAAATTTAGGTATTGTACCCAATATTACACTTCCTGGTATTTACGACAATTACAAAACCCAAGAAAAGTATAAAGACTTTAGTCTAGAAAATACAGCTACAGATGTTACATTAAAACACAGACCTAAACCTAAACAAGACTTTAGTTCTATTGTTGATAAAAGCCAGAAACGAATAGAAAACGACAGTATATTTAATACAATTAAGACATTTAACCGCATATTTATTAACGATTATGTAAATAGAACTGGCAATTACCCGCTATCGTTAGAGTTTGTTTTCAATGATGATAAAAAATATAATGAAGCATGGAATGCCTATAGCACAGCGGTAGAGAATAACAAATCTATTTATCAAGTTTTAAACACAACTTCTACAGATGACATTTTAAGCTATAATGAAGAGGATAAAAAACTAAATAATGAGTTACGCGACAAAATCTCAAAAGATCCTTACATTCAAGAAGCTTTCTATATAATAAATGATATATTACAACTTTAAATTTCAATTCATTACAATGAAACAAATATTTACCATTGCCCTTTTCTTTTTTGCTATCAGCTTATCTGCACAAACCTTTGACAATGCACTACAATACTTAGAATTTGTAAGTGAGCAGCAAGAAGGGATTACAAAAAAAATGTGGAAATACACAAAATCTATTGCGCACAGTAGAAGTGATAGAAACATTGAAAACAAAAGAAAAAGTCTTCTAAAAACTTTAGATAAGGCTATAGATAAAATTAAAAAAGCACCAGGTTATGATGGTAATGAGTTTAAAAATCAACTTTTGAAACGATTACAATTCAGCAAAAACATGCTAAATGATGATTATGCAAAAATTATAGACATGAAAGCTGTTGCTGAACAATCATATGATGCTATGGAAGCCTATATGCTAGCCCAAGAAATGGCAGACAACAAGATGGAAGAAATACAAGAAGAGTATGAAACCAATTACTATGCTTTTGCCAACAAGCACAAGATAAACATTATAGAAAACGAGTCTGATTTAAGTAAAAACATGACAATTTCTAACGAAGTTTTCAGGCATTACAAAAAAATGTATCTCATCTATTTTAAGGTATATATCAATGAGGTTTATCTAATTGAAGCTTTAAATAATGGAGATGCAAATGCTATACAACAAAATGCAAATGCATTATCCGAAAGTGCAAAAGAAGGTTTAGAAATTTTAAAAACAGTAGAGCATTATAAAAATGACAAGTCTATTGCAAATACAACAAAAAAGGCTTTCGAATTTTTTATAGATGAAGCTGATAATAAAATGCCGCAAATTGTTGAGTTTCTGGTACTAAACGAAGATTTACAAAAAACTCAAGCTGCATTAGAAAAAACACCACAAAGAAAGCGTACCAAAGAACAGATAGATGGTTATAATAATATGGTTAATGATTTTAACAAGAAAGTTAAGATCTATAATAAGCTTAATAACGAGCTTAATAATAAAAGACAGACAGTTATCAATAACCTAAACAACGCAAATCAAAACTTTTTGAGCAAGCATATTCCAAATGATTAATTTAATATTTTTAAATTTGCTTGCCTTATCATAAAAGGAATAACATTACTTACAAATCAGTTTCCTAAACTATAAAAGGGACAAAAAATATATTTTAAATGGGAAGAGCTTTTGAATTTAGAAAAGCAAGAAAAATGAAACGATGGTCTGCTATGAGTAAGGCATTTACTCGTATTGGTAAAGATATCGTTATGGCAGTAAAAGAAGGTGGTCCAGACCCAGACAGTAACTCTCGTCTAAGAGCAGTAATACAGAATGCTAAGTCTGTAAACATGCCAAAGGATAACATTGAGCGTGCTATAAAACGTGCATCAGATAAAAGTCAAGGTGATTATAAAGAAGTTATTTTTGAAGGTTATGCGCAACATGGCATTGCCGTACTTATAGAAACAGCAACAGATAACAACACGCGTACAGTAGCCAATGTGCGTAGTTATTTTAATAAGTGTGATGGAAGTTTAGGTACATCTGGCTCTGTTGTTTTTATGTTTGATCATACCTGCAACTTTAAAATAAAAGGTGAAGACTTAGACTTAGAAGAACTAGAATTAGAACTTATAGATTTTGGTGTTGAGGAAATCTTTGAAGATACAGATGAGGATGAAGATGGAAATGAAGTAACAAGCGTAATGATTTATGCACCTTTTGAAAGTTTTGGAAGTATACAATCCTATTTAGAGGAAAATAATATTGAAATCATTTCTTCTGGTTTTGAGCGTATACCACAAGTAACCAAGAAACTAACAGCAGAACAAGCTGAAGATGTAGAAAAACTTCTAGAAAAACTTGAAGAAGATGATGATGTACAAAATGTATATCATACCATGGAAGAAACTGCGGAATAGTTTTATTATTAATTAAAATATTGATAGAGGGCTTCTGCCCTCTTTTTTATGCTTTAGAATAATCAAAGGTTTTTAATTATTTTTATAAAGTATACATACACTTACTTCTTTTTTTAAATTCTACTTCAACATGAAAAGAATCACTTATTTATTATCTTTTTTAGTTTTCTTGGGATGCAATAACCATCACAATAATACAGACATCAAACAACCAAAAGAAGGTGTACATGAGCATCATAATGATAAGACACATACAGAACATAATTCAGCCAATGAGCACATGCATGAGTCTTCTGTAGAGGATTTAATAGAAAGATTTGAATCTCCCGAACGAGACGCATATCAACAACCAGATAAGGTTTTGAAATATCTAAAAGATATACAAGGAAAAACAATTATTGATATTGGTGCAGGCTCGGGATATTTCTCCGTGAAATTAGCAGAAAATGGAGCAAAAGTAATTGCTGCTGATGTGGATGATGAATTTTTAGATTACATAAACAATAGAATATATAAAGACAAATTAACTAATATTAAAACTCGTAAAATACCTTACGATTCGCCAAACCTAAAAGAAAATGAAGTGGATATGGCATTGATCGTTAACACCTATCATCACATAGAAAATCGATCAGAATATTTTTCAAAATTAAAGCTAGGAACTAAATCTAATGGTGAACTAGTAATAATAGACTTTTTTAAAATTGATCTGCCTATTGGACCATCAAAAAATCATAAACTATCAATTGATGATGTCATTGAGGAGCTTAAGAGAGCAGGATATACTTCATTTGATGTAAATGTAGATTTACTACCTTATCAGTACATAATTAAAGCTAAATAATGACTCTAAACCATGAAGGTAAAATATGATGAAATAGGAATAAACTATGCCCAGAAACGCAAAAGTGATCCTAGAATAGCATCTCAAATCTTGGAAAGACTTGAAGGTGCACAAAAAGTAGTAAACATTGGTGCTGGCACAGGTTCATACGAGTCAGAACATTTAGATTTAATAGCTGTTGAACCCTCAATAGAGATGATAAATCAACGAAGTTCTAATGCACATTCTGTTGTTCAAGGTTCTGCAGAATCTCTACCCTTTCACAACAATAGTTTCACTCATGCGCTTACGATATTATCAATGCATCATTGGGTCAACAGAGAACAAGCTTTTAAGGAGATTAATAGAGTAGCTACAGAAAAATTTATTGCTATCACATGGAATCCTGATTCTGACCCATTTTGGTTAACTAGAGATTATTTTCCTGAAATATTTGATTTAGATAAAAGAATATTTCCAAATATTAAAGAACTCGAAAGTCATTTTGATAACATTGAAATTGATCCATTATTAATTCCTGAAGACTGCATTGATGGTTTTCTGGCAGCTTATTGGAAAAGACCATCAGCATATTTAGATGTAAATGTCAGAAACTCTATCTCTAGCTTCTCAAAGATTAGTAATCTATCAAAAGGTCTAGACAAATTGAAGTCTGATATCGACAGCAAAAAATGGTTTCATACGAATGAATCAATATTGTCAAAATCGATGTTAGATGCTGGTTATATTATAATTACTGTGAACACTAAAACCGTATAAAACACTAGCATTTAAAATTAAAGTCTAAATCCTATCTTTGTTACTCAACCAATCAACAATTGAATAAAAAACGTCTTTATTTTATTGATGCTGTAAGAGCCTTTGCTATCTTAATGATGTTACAAGGTCATTTTATAGATACGCTTTTAGATGTATCGTACAGAGATGATAGTAGTACGGCATTTACAGTATGGAAATACTTTAGAGGCATTACTGCACCTACGTTTTTTACAATCTCAGGATTGATATTTTCATACCTGCTCATCAAGGCTAAACGCAGTGGCAATGTAATCTTTAGAATGAAAAAAGGATTGTATCGAGGTTTATTACTAATTGGCATAGGATATCTTTTACGTGCGCCTATTTTTCAATGGCTTTATGGTGATTTTAATTCCCCATATTTTCTACTTGTTGATGTATTACAATGCATAGGTTTGTCATTAACATTAATTGTAGGTATTTATAAATTAACCTTAAAAAAGACATTACTCTTTTCAATATTAATGTGTCTTTTAGGATTTGCCATATTTCTAACAGAACCGCTTTACCGCTATTTAAATATACCAGATGTGCCAAAGATTTTCGCTAATTGGCTAACTAAAGATTACGGCTCTATTTTTAATATCATCCCATGGTTTGGCTATGTTGCTTTTGGTGCCTTTATAGCTACACTTTTTTATAGATATTTAGAAAGACCAAAGTTTAAATTTGGTATTATAATAGGTTTTGTTGTCTGTGGACTCTTTCTAATATTTAAGTCGGGTTGGTTATTAATGCAACTCTATTTTATAACAGATTTAGAACTTTTAAAAGATGTTGCATATTATAATTATCTCTTTACAAGATTAGGAAATGTACTTCTGTTATTTGCAATATTCTATGCAGCTGAAGATTACATTAAACAACCTTTGTTACTAAGAATTGGACAAAAAACCTTATCTATTTATGTTATTCACTTTATAATCATATATGGAAGTTTTACAGGCATAGGATTGCATCAATTAATTGGAAAAACATTACTACCATGGCAAGCTATAATTGGCGCAATAGTATTTTTAACTACTGTCTGTTTTATTTCATTTTACTATGTTAAAACCAATGCATTTTTATACAACAGCATCCGTAACATTGTAGAAAAAATAAAACGCATTTAGTAGGCCTCATACCAGTCAAAATTTTCTTTTATAATTCTCTCTTTTTCGTCATTAATAAAATCTAGATAAGCTTGCGCTACAGGTGAGAGATTTTTAGATTTTTGCCAAACTAAATTCCAATTGGTAATTATTGGTAAACCCTTATATGGTATAATTTTTAGATCACCATTTTTAAGTTCATTTTTAATGCCAATCAATGGCATTATAGAATAACCTAGTCCTGCTATTACCGCCTGTTTTAATGCCTCGTTAGAAGTAAGTTCCATGCGCTTTGGAGTATTAATATTATGACTGGCTATAAAGCTTTCCATGGCATTACGAGTTGCAGAACCTTCCTCTCTGTAAAGCATAGGATAAGTTTCAAAAATCTTATTCTTAGATACTTTATTATTAAATTTTTCTTTTGTGCCACCTACTAAATACAACCTGTTTTCCATTAACTCTACCCTATTTAAGTTCAGTTGATCTGGTATCACAGAAACCAAGGAAAAGTCTACTTCATTGTTTTCTAAACTTTTAATAACACTAGTTTTATTTGTAACATCCATAACGAGATCTACACCACTATTTTTATTAGTAAAATCAGACAAAAAATAAGGCATAACATATTTTCCGGTAGATACCACAGATATTTTTAATCGGCCAGCAATCTGACCTTTAAAAGACATCGTTTTATAGTTAATAGCTTGTACTTCATTAAGGATTTTCTCTGCAGCCTCAGCAATTTCCCAACCAAAATCCGTAACATATAGCTGTCTACCAACAACTTCTGTTAATGGAATAGAAAACTGATCTTGAAATTTTTTTAGTTGTATTGAGACTGCAGGCTGACTTAGAAATAAAGCTTCAGAAGCCTTAGTAATACTCTTTAATTGTGTGATTTTTAAAAAAATCTGTAGTTGATGTAAAGTGTAATTCATAAACTATAGTTATGTATATAATTAAAAATATATATAAAAATAAATAAAAAAAATGTTTCAATTTTGCCCCAGAAATAAAAATTAATAAACAATTAAGATTGCTAATATGGAAAGAATAGAGTCTAATACTTCTATAAAAGAAGTAGCTATGGATGATAAGAAAGCTTCGCAAAGAACAAAGATTAAAGTGGCTTTGACCTTTTTAATTTTATCTGGCCTTATCTCCTTATCCTACATTAATGGTAACATTTTTATGGAATACCTTGCTATATGTGCCTTTATTATATCGTGCATTTGCATCATAAAATTAACAGAAATTAAATCAAACTAATTTATAATTATCATGTCAAACACAAACACAAAAAACAGCGTTGAAAAAGCAACTCAAGAGGTTAACTTAGTAGAAGGTTTATTTACACCATCGGAAGCTAATCATTTAGTAAATGTTCTCATTGAGCAAAAAGTTAATTTTCATAAACTACAAAAATTAAGAATATGTGAAGGTCAGGAAGATGCAGACATTACTTACGAAAATAACAGAATAAAAGAACTATTAAACGAAAAACAGATAGCGAAAGACTACATTTCAATTGCAAGAAAAGAAGGTTATAATGTAGTGATTAATGGGACACTAAATATTTCGTTTGTAAAGTAATATATATCACTTTTAAAATCAGTCTCTGAAATTAATCAACAATGGATTTACACCTATTATTTGATAATTTAACAAATCCTGCATTACTGTTCTTTTTTCTTGGAATTATCGCAGTACAGCTAAAAAGTGATTTGGAAATACCTCCCAATTCCTCAAAATTTATTTCGCTCTATTTGCTTTTATCAATTGGCTTTAAAGGCGGACAAGAACTCTCTCACAGCGACCTTAATTTAGAAATAATTTGGTCGCTTTTATTTGGGATTTTCTTAGCTATAGCAGTGCCAGTTTACACTTACTTTATACTAAGGCGTAAATTTAGTGTGGCAAATGCTGGAGCTATTGCCTCATCCTACGGTTCTGTGAGTGCTGTAACCTTTGTAACAGCTATTTCTTTTTTAGAGATAGAGCAAATAACCTTTGGAGGTCATATGGTAGCTGTAATGGCTTTAATGGAAGCGCCATCCATAATTATTGGTCTATTACTTATATCTATATACGATAAAGAAAATACCATTAAAATGTCTATGGGTAAGGTTGCTAAACATGCATTAACCAACGGTAGTGTACTATTAATCTTAGGAAGCTTAGTTGTTGGATTTTTAGCAAGTGAACAACAAGCTGAAGGAATAAAGCCTTTTACAATAGACATCTTTAAAGGGTTTTTAGCTGTATTTCTACTAGATATGGGAATTACAAGTGGTAAAAAACTATCGTCTTTTCTAAAAAAAGGATGGTTTGCTTTAATATTTGCTATCATCATTCCAATAATAAACGGAAGTTTAGTAGCTGTTATAAGTTCTGTATTCACACAAAGTGATGGTAACCGTTTACTATTTGCAATTTTAGCGGCTAGTGCATCTTACATAGCAGTACCTGCTGCTATGAGAATTGCAGTACCAAAAGCAAATCCTAGTTTATATTTACCAATGGCTTTGGCAATTACATTTCCGTTTAATATTACATTAGGAATGCCACTGTATCTATGTATTATACAGATGTGTTCTATATTTTAGATTATAAAAAAGGCTTCCTAAATAAGGAAGCCTTTCTCTTTTTCATAACAATTTTAAAACTCAAAAAATATTAATTGTTAGATAAATACACCGACGAAGCCGATGCTAAAGCACTATTAAAAAAGGGTGTTAAGTTCCCTCCAGAACCAATATTATTAAAGGCTAATATTCTTCCTCCACCATTACCAGCTTCAGCAATGTAAACTGTTTGTGTTGTAGCGTCATAAGCCACATCAACAGGGTTTCCTAATAAGGTTGAGTTTCCTGAAACACGAATTTGATTTGATAATCCCAATGTTCCACCATTAGCAGTAGCATTTAATTTGTTAGTAAAGTTTTCTATAATATGAAACCCACCATCATCTTGTCCGTTAGATGCTAAGGCAATGTCTGTCATTACTAAAACATCAGAACTTGTATCGTATGTAATACCATGAGTTCTAACAATACCTTCAATTACAATTCGTTTAGAAGCACTCAGTGTAGTGGTTGACGTATTGGATAAAAAGTTAGTGAAAATTGCCAGTTCATTAGTTGCATCTACAACTGCATAAAGATCATTTCCGTTAAAAGTAATTCCCCAAAGTTTAAAATTGGTAGTAATTACATTTCTTAGAGAAAAACTTCCGTTAGACATTGAATAGATAAATAACCTTCCGTCTGGTGTATTTGTGTCTCCATCAACATCCGCATTATCTGCAACAACAAAGAAATTACCATTAACAGCAACTTCCCTTGGACTCATCATATCGCTTGTACCTGCTACATCTACGTTAATTGCAGCACCATTTACTAGACCATCCACATTTAAAAACCCTTCTAGATTATTACCAGATCTTGACGCCTGAAAAACAGACTCAGTTTCCTTATTATAAAACACTCCATCTGCTGCTGTAGAAGTTGTAATCAACGTTCTTGACATTATATTTTGATTAGATGTAACATCATAAACTGTTATATTACCATTAGAATTGTTTGAAGCAAAAAGGCTCACTGTCTGACTACTGCCATTATTATTACCTGAATCATCATCACTACATGAGGTTGTAAAAAATGAAGCCATTATGACTAAAGCTGCTATTAATTTTGAATTTTGATTTTTCATTACATTTTGAATTTTCATGATTAAATAAGTTTTTTGTTTGTACTTTACCTACGTAATTATGATAAAGTGGGTTTTATAAAATTGAAAAAAAGTTAACCCAAAACACATAAAACACTAAATATGAGAGACTTAATATCTGATTTTTATCATGCATTTGATGAACTAGATGCTAAAAAGATGGTATCATGTTATCATAAAGACATTATTTTTGAAGATCCTGCTTTTGGTGTTTTAAGAGGCAAGCAAGCCAATGCTATGTGGCAGATGCTTTGTGAATCTCAAAAAGGAAAAGATTTTAAGGTTGAAGCTACAAACATTACAGATAATTCTGCACATTGGGAAGCTTATTATACCTTCAGTAAAACCGGAAGAAAAGTTCACAATAAAATTGATGCCTCTTTTGAATTTAAAGATGGATTAATTATAAAACATACCGACAACTTCAACCTTCATAATTGGGCTAAACAAGCTATTGGGTTTAAGGGTTGGCTTATAGGTGGAACAGGTTTTTTTAGAAAAAAACTCCAATCTCAAACCAATTATCTTCTCAATAAATTTATGACAGAAAAAAAGCTATCAAATTAATTTGACAGCTCTTTGAGGCAATGTTTCTTTTTAGGGACTTAAAAGTTTACTTTATGTTTCATTGCATTATGTACAGAACAAATCTTGTGCCAAAACTTTAACTATAATCTTTTACTTTACCTTCTACCCCTTTATAAAAAGCCTTCATAAATTTAAAATCTTCTTCAACGTCGTCAGTAAGATAAAAAGGCTCTGAAACATTATTTTTTTTGTTCTTAAAATCTAGCGTAAACATGATGATTGGTACATTAGCAGCCTTAGCAATGTAGTAAAAACCTGTTTTCCACTCTTCAACTTTTTTACGCGTTCCCTCAGGTGCTAGAGTTAATCTAAACTCTTCTTCATCTTTAAATAAATTTGCAATAGCTTCAACTTTATTCTGTCCAGAAGTTCGGTCTAAAGCCTTACCTCCAACAGCTCTAAAATAATAACCAAATGGCCATCGAAATAACTCTTTCTTAGCTACAAAATTAGTCTTAACACCTGTTATTTTTCGTAATAAAATACCAATATAAAAGTCGTGCCAACTGGTATGAGGTACAGCAATAATAACAGCCTTTTTTATTGTGTCTTTAGAAAAATTGGTGTTACCGACAACTTTCCAACCCAAAAGTTTAAAATAAATGAATTTGGCCAGCCAACGCATGTTACATCTTTTTGTAAAGCTCTAAAAGTGTATCTCTGGTTATCTTAGTTTTCCAGTTCTTACCCAAAGCATTTTCCCATAAGGGTTCTAAACTTAATGCTACATCTATCATAGTATTAAACTGCTCTTCATCTAAGTGTGCACAAATACCTTGAGGTAAATCGATGCTGTGCTTTTCTTTCATTTTTTTAAACATTGCCACGCCTTCTGGATAATATGCTTCTAAATGATCAAAAACAATACAGTTTCCAATACCATGTTTAACACCAAGCAAATAACCTAGTCCATAACTCATAGCATGTGCAACACCTACTTGAGAGTAAGCTATGCTCATACCACCATGCCATGATGCCATCATTAACTTATCTTGAGATTCTTCTACAGATAAGTCATCACCTAAAAATATTTCTTGGCAAAGCTCAAAAGCTTTTTCACCATAACTCTGACTAAATGCATTTAAATATGTACCATTAAGTGACTCTACACAATGTACAAAACAGTCCATACCAGTGTAAAACCATTGATTTTTAGGAACATCTTTAGTTAACTCAGGATCTAGAATAACTTGGTCGAAGGGTGTGTAATCACTATTAATTCCTAATTTACGTTCTGGGCCAGTAAGAATTGTTGTTCTAGAAACTTCTGCTCCAGTACCAGAAATAGTTGGAACACCTACGTGATATATTGCAGGATTTTTAATTAAATCCCAACCTTGATAATCCTTAGACTGACCTTTGTTGGTTAACATTAGAGAGACGGCTTTGGCAATATCCATTACAATACCACCACCAATACCAATAATGCCAGATGGTAACTCGCTATACTCTAAAATAATATCTTCTACCAACTGGTCTATCTGAGACGTTTTAGGTTCTTCTTTAGTTGGTACGTAAATGATCTTGTCTTTATATGATAAAGTAATTCTAGAGGTTAACCAATGATTGCCCTTAAAGACATCATCTACATAATATATGAATGGTGCATTTCGTCCGTTACGTTTTGGCGCTAAAATTTCATCTAACTGATTAAAACTTCCGCGTCCGAAAACAACTCTGGACACCATTGGATAATTTTTATATATCATTTACTTTTAAATCTTTAACAAAAATAAAAACTTAGTTTGTTTATTTAGTTTTTATGTAATTTAATATCTCTTTTAGACTTTCTACTGTTTTATACTTTAAGCCATTAGTCTCATTTTTACTCACTTTTTCGTGTTGCCATGTGGTATGAAAAGGAACGTGTATAGCTTCTGCACCAATATTTACCAATGGTAAAATATCAGATTTTAACGAATTACCTATCATCAAAAATTCTGATGGCTGTATATCTAAATGTTTTAGTAGTTTTTCGTAGTTGGCTTCTTGCTTTTCGCTCAAAACTTCAATATGATGAAAATAATCTAACAAACCAGATTTTTCTAGCTTACGCTCTTGATCTAGCAAATCTCCTTTTGTTGCAAGGATTAATCTGTAATCTTTGGATAGGCTTTTTAAAACCTCTTCTACACCATCTAGTAATTCAATTGGTTTATTAATCATGTCTTTACCAATATCTAAAATCTTAGAAATTATCTCGTTAGAAACTCTACCATTAGATAACTCAATTGCTAATTCTATCATAGACAACACAAAACCCTTTACACCGTAACCATAAGTTGGAAGGTTTTTTATCTCCATTCTAAAAAGCTCTTGGTCTATTTTGTTAGGCGTTTCGTAATGCGATAGCAATTGGCCAACCTCCTCCTCTGCCTCTCTAAAATAGGTTTCATTTACCCAAAGGGTGTCGTCGGCATCAAAACCGATTACTTTTATTTTACCATAGTCTATTTCCACAATTTTTTGGCTCTTTCTAAATCTTCTGGTGTATCAATTTCTACACCTTGAATTTGGGTTTCTACCATTTTAATTTTTTTACCATATTCTAAGTACCGAATGCATTCAATTTTTTCAGTAGCTTCAATAAACTGCATTGGTAAAACAGTAAAATCTAATAAAGCTTGTTTTCTAAAGGCATAAATTCCTTTATGCTTATAATAACGTGCTCCTGCTTCTTTATCTCTTGGAAACGGAATTGGACTTCTTGAGAAATATAAAGCAAAATTATTTTGATCTACAATGACCTTAACGGTATTAGGATTATTGATTTCTTCCCAATCAGTTATTTCTACCATTAAAGAAGCTAAGTCAATTTCTTTTTTAGCATCATCTTTAAAAACCTCTAATACCTTTCTTAAACTTTCTGCTTCTGTAAAAGGCTCGTCACCTTGTACATTTACAACTATATCACAATCTACATTAGCCACAGCTTCAGCTATTCTATCACTTCCAGACTCATGCTCTTTCTGGCTCATTATAGCTTTTCCGCCATTGCTAACAATTTCATCGTAAATGATATCACTATCAGTAACAACGTAGACATCGCTAAAAAGATTTGTAGCAACTGTAGCTTCGTATGTTCTAAGTATTACTGATTTTCCGGCTAAATTTTGCATTAATTTGCCTGGAAAACGAGAAGCACTGTAACGTGCAGGAATCATGGATATAATCTTCATATATCTGCTTTATCTGTATTCAAAAATAAAGTTTTCTCTTTTAATTACTGTCGTTTTCAACAAACATTTCATCTTTAAAACCTATAAGATAAAGTTTCTCTTTGGCTCTTGTTACTGCAGTATACAACCATCGTAAATAATCTTTATCCATGCCATTTGGTAAATATGGTTGTTCTACAAAAATAGTGTTCCATTGTCCACCTTGTGACTTATGACAGGTTATTGCGTACGAAAACTTTACTTGCAATGCATTGAAGTATTTATTGTTTTTAACTCCTAAAAATCGTTTATAATTACTTGTTTCATTAGCATAGTCTTTAGCAACTTCTTGATAAAGTCTATTAGATTCCTCATAGCTCAATGAAGCACTTTCTGCATGTATTGTATCTAAGAGCAAAACCGTTTCAAAAGGTAGCATACGTGGGTAATCTACCATTTTCACCTTTACCTCTGCAAATTTAAAACCATATAATTCTTTAATACTAAAGATTTCCAATACCTCAATTATATCGCCATTGGCAATAAAGCCAGCTTCTGTTGTTGGTTTTACCCAAAAGTAGTTGTTCTTAACCACCATAAGGTAATCACCAGCAGACAATTCACTCTCGTTGAATAAAATACGCTCTCTAATTTGCTTGTTATAAAGATTTGCCCTCTTGTTGCTACGAACGATGATTACTGTTTCTTCGTAACCATTACTACTGTAGGCATCATTAATGGCATCCATAATTTCGTAACCATCAACTAATCTAACAATATCTTTATATGGTTTAACATTGAATTTGAAACTCTCATAAAACCCAGATTCTAATGTAGCTCTAAGCTCTGTGGCATTTTCTAAAATACCAGAATCTTGTTCTTGACGTACAACTTCATCTAACTCAACGCCGTAAACATCCTTATTATAATTTAAACTTAATTTGTCTGAATCTAATGCAGGACTTAAATCTGATTTAACAGGTGGTAATTGTGCTTTATCGCCTATTAATAAAAGCTTACATTGATGACCTGAGTATACGTATTGCATTAAATCATCTAACAACGACCCGTTTTCAAATAACTTAGAGTCTGATGGAGTGTCTGGTATCATTGAAGCCTCATCTACAATGAATATGGTATTTCTGTGCTTATTAGGCTGCATTACAAACTTAACACCTCCGCCTTTTTCTTTTTTAGGGAAATAAATCTTTTTATGTATTGTGAAAGCTTCCTTTTTCGAATAGTTAGAGATGACCTTTGCTGCCCTACCAGTTGGCGCTAACAAAACGGCACTTTTTTTTGCCTGCCATAGGTTATTTACAATTGTACCAATAATACTTGTTTTTCCTGTACCTGCATATCCTCTCAGTAAATAAATATCGTTTGAAGATTTATTAAAAATAAACTGAGACAATTGCATTAATACCTTGTCTTGCTTGGTAGTAGGTACAAATGGAAACTTAGACTTTAAGAGTGTATAAAATGCAGAAGCATTTGTAATCATATAGAAATTAAATTAGGAGCAATATACCATTATTATAACTTCATAAAAAACCTATCTTAAAATTGAATGATTTTTATTTAGATAGTTTTTCTCAATAAAAAAAAATTGTAGATTTGCGAAAGACCTAATTAATAAAATTTATGAAAGTAATTATAGCAATTGTAGCGATTATATTATTAACCATTCTTATTGTTTGGTTAATTGACAAATTTGTTCCTAGAAAATTAAAACCAGTAATTAATATAGTACTGTGGGCACTCATCATTTTTCTTGGCTACATTACCTTTATGTCTGTATATAAGGAAATACAATTCAATCAGTTAAAAGTTGAGCGTTACAAAGTTGTAATTGACAGATTAGTAGATATTAGAGATTCTCAGATAGCTTATAAAGAAGTAAAAGGTGAATATGCTGGTAGTTTTGATAAGCTTATCAGTTTTATAGAAAATGATAGTATACCTATTACGCAGAGAAGAGATACATTGGTTTTAGACGTTGAACGTACTCGTGCATTTGGTGGAGTTGAAACCATGAAAACAATTACGCTAATTGATACATTAGACTATTGGAATGTTAAAGATTCTATCTTTAAAGGCGATACACGATACAAAAAACTTGCTGATGTTGGTGTTGGTAAAGCTGGAGCAAAATTTAAACTAGAAGCAGGTAAGATAGAAGAAATTCCAGTTTTTGAAGCAAGTGTTGATAAAGCAGTTGTTTTAGATGGCCAGGAACAATATCTAATAGAAAAAGAAAAACAAGCTGTTTCTATAGCAGGTGTTAAAGGTGAAACCGTAAAAATTGGTTCTATGGAAGAAGTTAACACCAGCGGAAATTGGGGTAAAGATCTTTCAACTAAAGAATAATTTTGAATAAAAATAACATTAAAGAACTGTCCATTCAAGTTAATTTGAATGGGCTTTCTTTTTGTATACTAAACAGAACCACCAACACAATTGAGTTTCTAAATAGTATACAGTTTCATCATAAGCTAAACCCTTTTGATGTTTTAAATCGTCTAAAAACAGAATTGAGTGCCAACTCTGTGTTTTCAGATGAGTTCGACACAATTACAGTTATACATCAAAATGAGTTATCAACTTTAGTTCCTAAAGAACTTTATGACGAAAGTAATAAAGCCGACTATTTAAAATTCAATACAAAAATCTTAAAAACAGATTTCATTACCCACGATGAAATTGCAGTAAATAAGAGTGTAAACGTATATATACCTTACATTAACATCAACAATTATATTTTTGAAACTTTTGGTGAGTTTACGTATAAACATTCTTCTACAGTATTATTAGATTCTGTTTTACAAAAGGCTAATGAAAGTAATAATACAGAAGTATATCTTCATGTTAATACTACAATGATTGAGCTAGCTGTTGTGGAAAACAAGAAGCTTCAATTATTCAATGTTTTCGAATATCATAGTAAAGAAGATTTTATTTACTATGTTCTCTTTGTTTTTGAGCAACTAAACCTTGATGTAGAAACTACAGTAATTCATTTAAGTGGCAGAGTTGATAAAAATGATGAATTATATAACTTGTTATATACATATGTAAGACATGTAGAGTGTGAAAAGCTTAATTATAATTATAACTTTTCTGAAAAGGTTGACAAAGACCAACTACACCATCATTACTTGATATTAAATACCTTTTAATGCGTATAATTTCTGGAACATATAAAGGCAGAAAAATTGTAGCACCTGCAAAATTGCCTGTTCGTCCTACAACAGATATGGCTAAAGAAGCCTTATTCAATATCCTCAACAATCAATATTATTTTGATGACATCTCTGTATTAGATTTATTTGCTGGTACAGGAAATATAAGTTACGAATTTGCATCAAGAGGTACAGAACAAATCACAAGTGTAGACGATCATTTTGGTTGCATAAAATTTATTAACACCACTGCTGAAGCATTTGAAATGCCTATAGCAACAATAAAGAGTGATGTTTTCAAATTTTTAGAAAACAACAACCAGCAATACAGTATAATTTTTGCTGATCCACCTTACGATTTTAATGTTGAATTATTCTCAAAAATCCCTCAATTAGTCTTTGAAAACAAACTACTTCAAGAAGAAGGGCTTTTAATAATAGAGCACTCCAAACATACAGATTTAAGCCATTTAGAGCATTACTCTCATTCAAAAAAATATGGTGGTAATATGTTTAGTTTTTTTGAAAGCCTATAATGGGCTATTGGCATAGAATCGTCATTGCAATCTAAATAATGAAATTACTTACCAATAAGTAGTTGCGAAAATTTAAATAGATAAAAATTAATCTTTGAGAACCTTTGAGCCTTTTTGTGTATTTTGTGGAATAGCTTTATCACAAAGTAATCACAAAAGACTCTAAGAAAAAACAAAGCTTCATGGAAAACCAATGAAGCTTGTTTTTAATAAGCAAACCTATAAGCCGAATTCTGTATTGAGAACTTAATAGTCCCAACCCTTATCATTTATCTACGTTTACTGTTACCAGCAAACTTTAGCTGTCTACCCTCCAACATCGAACGTGCAGCCCTCAAGCGTTGGTATACATGACATTGCACCGCATAGAGTTTACCTGATTTCACTACAGCATTACCTGTACATACTTTCTGTTGCACTTTTCCTAGACTCTCGACTGGTGGCTGTTAGCCACTATGCTTGCACTATGGTGTTCGGACTTTCCTACCCTAATTAGATTAGAATCGATAAGGCGATTTACTAGGCGTCAAAATTACATAAATTGTTAATAACTCCTATTAAATTTTAATCTAGAGAAATTGCTATTTTGTGGTTATTCTTAAATTTGTGTTTCAGTTACTTTTCAATGGAGCATTTCGTAGTATCGGCACGTAAATACAGACCACAAACCTTTAAGGATGTTGTAGGCCAACAAGCTATTACAAATACGCTTCTTAATGCTATTGAAAATAATCACTTAGCGCAAGCCTTACTATTTACAGGTCCTCGTGGTGTAGGCAAAACAACATGTGCTCGTATTTTGGCTAAGATGATTAATAGCGATGGTAATACTAGCGAAAATGAAGATTTTGCCTTTAATATTTTTGAGCTAGATGCAGCTTCTAATAATTCGGTTGATGATATCAGAAACTTAACCGACCAAGTAAGGATTCCTCCACAAGTTGGTAAATATAAAGTCTATATCATAGATGAGGTACACATGCTTTCTCAAGCTGCTTTTAATGCTTTTCTAAAAACATTGGAAGAGCCTCCAAAGCATTGCATATTTATCCTTGCAACTACAGAAAAGCATAAAATCATTCCAACGATTCTATCAAGATGTCAAATATTTGATTTTAAACGCATTACCGTAACTGATGCAAAAGAATACTTAAAGTACATTGCAGAAGAACAAGGTGTAAAAGCAGAAGACGATGCTTTACATATTATAGCCCAAAAAGCTGATGGTGCCATGCGAGATGCTTTATCAATTTTTGATAGAGTTGTAAGTTTTTCTGGTAAAAATCTAACCAGACAAGCTGTAACCGAAAATCTTAATGTATTAGATTATGAAACATATTTTAACAGCACAGATTTAATCTTAGAAAATAAAATCCCAGATTTATTGGTGCAGTTTAATACCATATTATCTAAAGGTTTTGATGGTCATCATTATATAGCTGGTTTGGCTTCACATTTTAGAGATTTAATGGTATGTAAAAATCAAGCCACTATAGATTTATTAGAAGTTGGCGAGGAAACCAAACAAAAATATGTAGAGCAATCTCGAAAAACATCAAACACCTTCCTTCTAAAAGGCATTGAACTTGCTAATGATTGTGATTTAAAATACAAGTCAAGTAAAAACCAAAGATTACTTGTTGAATTAACTCTCATGCAATTAGCCTCTATCACTTTTGATGGAGAAAAAAAAAATGACAGACATTTCATAATTCCACCTTCTTATTTTCAGGCTAAAGGTATTACACCAATTCCTGTTAATAAGACAACTGAAGAAGCAAAACCTACTGTTCAACAACCAAAGGTTGAGGAAAAAGAAGAACAGAAAGAGACACTTACAGCAGTTTCAGAGCCTGTTACAATTCCAAAAATCTCAATAGATAAAGCTAAAAAATCAATTTCTGGCTTATCATTAAAAAGTATAAGAGAGAAAAAAGAGCATCAAATACGGCAATTAGATGTTGTTATTGATGAGGAAGATTTACCAAAAGAACCTGTGTCTCAAGAAGCACTGACAGAAGCCTGGAATGATTACACAGCTTCAGTGTCCAAAAAGGGTGAAAAAATATTAGCTTCCATTCTGCAAATGGATAAGCCTAAACTAAAGGACACTGCAATTCATCTCACATATTCAAACAATACTAATAAGATAGAATTAGAACGTGCTCAATTTCCACTTCTCGCCTATTTACGTAAAACATTAAAAAACTATGATCTCCATTTAGATATTACGGTAAATGAGGAAGTTGCAAAAAAATATGCCTTTACACCAAGAGAAAAATACGAAAAGCTAAAAGAAAAGAATCCAAATATAGAATTACTGAAGCAAACCTTCGGATTAGACATATAAGCTTATGAGAAACTTACTTTTTTTACTTTTAATTGTTGCTCTTGGTTTTGTTAGCTGTGAAGGACGCATAACCAAGAATCAGGCTTTAGTAGAAGATATTGAAGAATTTAAAAAAACGGTATCTTTTCAAATCGATATACACAAACCTGAAAATTATATAGAGCGCCAAGTTGACACTACACTCAGCAATGGCTTTAGAGTTAAGATAAAAGCCTATACTGATATGGATAACAGCGTTCTCTTCACTAAAATAAAAGATACCATTAACTATCAAACATATTATCGAAATTTTAAGTTTGATATTTTAGTTGAAAAAGATAGTAAGGTTATCTACAACAAAAGTTTCGATAAGCAAAAAGCGAATAAAGCTTTTAAATTTAATCCTAATCTGGTAAAAGGTTCAGAGCTTTATAACTTTGATAAACTTGCTATATTAAACGCTATACAAGTAGATGATGATCCAGGCTATACCAATACAGTGGCTATAGATGTTATTTATGCTATACCTGAGACAGATAAGGTATCTCATCATAAAATACTGATTAACAATAAAGGAAAAGCAAATTTCATTCAAACAGAAAACTATTAAAACTATGTTAGGTCTTAAACTCCCAACAGACCCAAGATGGGTAAACATTGTAGAAAAAAATATTGAAGAAATATTAACTGACCACGCTTATTGTGAGCAGAAAGCGGCTAGTACTGCAATTTCATTGATTGTAGGATTCCCTGAATACACAGAGCTAGTGCAAGAAATGATCGACTTAGTTGAGGAAGAAATGAGTCATTTTAAAATGGTTCACGACCTTATCTTAGAACGTGGCTGGACACTAGGTAGAGATCGTAAAGATGAGTATGTACTTGCTCTATTGAAGTTTTTCCCAAAAGGTGGAAGTAGAACCACACAATTGGTTCACAGATTGCTCTATGCAGCTTTAATTGAAGCACGTAGCTGTGAACGTTTTAGATTGCTATCCGAAGAACTTGAAGATAAAAAGCTGGCTAAATTCTACAGAAAGTTGATGATTAGTGAAGCCAACCACTATACCATGTTTTTAAACTTTGCAAGGCAATATGGAGAGAGAAAAGAAGTAGACCAAAAATGGCAACAACTCCTTGAATATGAGGCAGACATCATGAAAGATTTAGGCAAAAAAGAAACTGTACATGGATAATATTTTATAAATTAGAGCCATAATCAGCTCTAATTTCCATGAAACACATTTACATTTTAATCAGCTTCTTCACTTTAATCAGTTTTACTACTCATGGGCAGTCAGAGCTAATAGGCATTTGGCATTTAGATTCATTCACATTTGAGGGTAATACCTATCAGAATGTTTACAATGACTTGCCTATTGAATTCACAACAGACCCAGAACTAGAAATCTACCTCTGGTATGAAGGTGAATCCTCTTGTAATGCTATTTTTGGTGGTTATTCCTATGGCCCTGACGAATTAACACTCTACGGTATAGGAATGACTTTGGTTGATTGTGGTGCTGAGCCTAGAGGTCAGTTTGAAAATTTGTACGTTTCAGTATTATCTAATAATTACAGTGAGGAAAGTAATTTTAATTATACTATTGATGGTAACGGCACACAACAGACCTTAACTTTAACAAATGTAAATGGAAACCAAGTAAACTACTCTAAGATAGAAAATAATAACTTTTTAACGCAAACATGGTATTTACAAACTATAATAGAAAATGGTTTAACATATAATGTAAACCCAGTAAATTCGCCTAGTTTATCCTTAGGAATAAATGCTGATTATGTTTTTGGTGGCATTGAATATAATGGTCAAGGTATTTGTAATAGTTTTAATGGTAATTATAATATCTACTTTGAAAATGGTGACGAGTTAAGTATTTCTAGCTTTGTTCCAACATCAAATATTTGTGATCCGCCTAGTGATTTTGAGGATGCTTATTTCTCAATATTAAGTAATGACGAAACCAACCAATTTAGTTTCGAAATTATTAATGATGGAGAAAACTTAGTTCTCACAAGTATTCCTAATGTTGGTGGCAGATCTATAAACCTAAACGAAATGAGTCTAACGTTTAGTAAACAAGCTTTATCAATAGATGAATATGATGAGAATCAATATGATATTTCTTTACTACAAAACCCTGTTGAAAACAAGCTTTTGCTTAATGTAGATAATCAGCTTTTATCAGAAAACTTAAAGTATACAATATACTCTATTGATGGCAAACAAGTAAAATCTTCTGTTTTAAGTAGTGATTCTATTAATGTTGAAGATATGGTTTCTGGAGTTTACTTTATTAGTTTCGTAGGTAAGGATTCTTCAACTAAAACCATAAAGTTTATAAAAAAATAAAGACTTTAACCATTGGTTAAAGCCTTCAAAATTATTTAAATTTTTCTTTTAAATCTTTATCCCAAAACCAAATTGCATTACGTGGTTTTTAGCTTCTAGATTTGGTATATCATCTTCATCTAAGATGTTTGTTAATCCATAAGAAAATCTTGCATCAACAAACAACTCATCAGTTATCATATACTCTGCACCAACTACACCAGAAAACGCAAATGTTGAAAAACCATCATTGTCTTTCCATGTTTTAAGTGCTACTTGAGGTCCTGCCATAAAAGACAATCTATCTGAAGTAGATAATTTTAATAAAATTGGCATTTGTATATAATCTGCTCTTAGATCTTCATCTTTCCCACCTTCAGCAGACCATTGTAATTCTGTATGCAAAGCTAAATCTTCAGAAAAACCATAATCAACAAAACCTGCAAATGCAAATCCATTTCTATGCTGATTATTAAAAGTTGCATCTGGATCAAAATCTAGGTTAGATACATTAAGTGCACCTCTTACACCATAACGTACTTCTTGTGCTATACAAATTGTTGTAAAGCATACTAATACTGAGGCAAGTAAAATTTTCTTCATAATATTAATTTGAGACAGCGAATATAAATTAAATTCTCATATTGAAGTAAATGTATAGATTTTAATAGAGAAAAAGTAGTTAAACGGTAAAATTCAATTTACTAAACTAAATAGCTACACTAGAAACAGTTTCGTAATAAACACTCTTTATAATTCCGTCTGACAACCCTATTTTTGGCACATAAATATCTTTAGCTCCACTCCACTTCATTGCAGATAAGTATATTCTTGTTGCTGGAATAATAACATCTGCTCTGTCTTGGTTCAGGTTTAGCTCAGTTATGCGCTCTTCGTATGAGTATTGTTGTAAAGTATGATAATAATTACTTAAGTAGAAATAAGTCAGCGGCTTACCTAGTTGTTTTCCAGAAATTTTGAATATTTTATTGATGTTACCACCAGAACCTATTAGGTCTATTTTTTCGTAGACTGAAGCATTTTCTCTAATCCATTGTTCTAATTCATTCCAAGTTTCTCTTGTTACAATATCATTAAGAAGTCTAACAGTTCCTACTTTAAAAGACTTAGATTTAACTTTACTGCCATTATGTATGATTGAAAACTCTGTGCTACCACCACCTACATCTACATAGAGGTAGGTCTTGTTTTCATCAATATATGTACTTAAATCAGTTGCCGCTATTATAGCTGCTTCTTCTTCTCCATCGATTATGTCAATGCTGATTCCGCAGTTTTCTATAATCTTTTTAGATAGCGCTACACTATTATTAGCCTCTCGCATTGCAGACGTAGCACATGCTTTGTAACGAACTACACCATGAGATTTCATTAGCAAGCTAAATGCTTTCATAGTGTCTATCATTCGTTCTTGATTGTATTTTGATATTTTACCATTAATAAAAACATCTGCACCTAATCTAATTGGGACACGAACTAATGAATTTTTCTTAAATACAGTTGGTTTACCACTTTGTTCTATGATATTTGAAATTAATAGTCTTACTGCATTAGAACCAATATCTATAGCAGCGTATTTTTGAATCTTCAGCATATTATCCTTCTAACTTATTTACGTAATAATTATATGTGTCAAATTGAGCTCTCACTTTAGCATTGTCGTTTCTACGGTACGTATTATCTTGTGTTTCGTTAATGTGTCTAGCCTTAACATTATCATTCCAACAAATCTCAAATAAATCTTGTAATTCTTGCTTTATATCCTCATCATATATTGGGCAACTTACTTCTACTCTATGTTCTATATTTCTAGTCATCCAATCTGCTGATGAAATATAAACTAAAGGATCATTATCATTAGAGAATACATACAAACGTGTGTGCTCTAAGAACTTATCTACTATGCTAATAATTTCTATGTTTTCACTCATTCCTTTCACACCAGGAACCAGACAACATAAGCCTCTGACAATCATTTGTATTTTAACACCTGCTCTACTCGCCTCATACAGTTTATCGACCATTTTATAACTGCTAATACTATTCATCTTTAGTTTTATGTAAGCAGCTTTGCCATTTTTTGCATTCTCAATCTCTTTATCTATCAAAGAGAATAGTTTTGTTTTAGTGTAATGAGGAGACGCAATTATATGCTTATATCTATTAACGATATAATTAACTTCTAAAAAGTTAAATACTTTATTTATGTCTTTTAGAATTTTAGCGTTTGCAGTAAGAAGTGTAAAATCTGTATAAAATTTTGCAGTAGATTCGTTAAAGTTTCCAGTACTAATAAATCCATAACGTTTTAGCTTATACTCTTCTTCGCGCTCTATGACGCACATTTTGCTGTGAACTTTTAAACCAGGAACACCAAACAACATCTTAACTCCTGCATCCTGCATTTGTTCTGCATAATTAATATTGGCTTCTTCATCAAAACGTGCTCTAAGCTCTATAGAAACAGTAACATCTTTACCATTTTTAGCAGCATTAATGAGTGAACTCGCCACATGAGATATTTGTGCCAATCTGTAAATTGTAATTTTTATAGTTCTTACTTTAGGGTCTAGAGCTGCTTCTCTTAAAAACTTAACTACGTATGAAAAGGTATGATAAGGCGTATAAACTAAATAATCTTTCTTAGCCACTGTAGTAAAAATACTTTCTTGTAGACTCAGTCCCTTTACTGGTAAAGGCTTAATTCTATTATAGAGTAAATCTGTTCTTCCTAAACTAGGAAAATCCATATAATCTCTACGGTTGTGATAACGACCACCAGGAATTATACTATCCTTAGAATCTATCTCCATACGTTCTAACAAAAAGTTCAACGTATCTGGCTCAATATTTTTATCGTGTACAAATCTTACAGGATCGCCACTTTGTCTATCTTTTACACTTCGTGACAATTTGTCTACAAAACTTTTACTCAAATCACTATCAAAATCTAACTCACCATCTCTTGTAATCTTTATCATGTGAGACGAAATCGAATCGTATTTAAAAATGTTGAAAATTTCATCTAAACAGTAACGAATTACATCATCTACCATTATAATATAGTTGGCTTCACCTCTATTTGGCAAAACGATGAAACGCTCCATACTTTTAGAAATCTCAATAAGCGCATACTGATCTTTTCCACCAGAATTAGACATCGTAATGGTTAAATAACCTGCACTATCCTTAAGTTCAGGAAGCGCAATATCTTCATCTAAAATCATTACTACCAAAGCTGGGCTTATTTCTTGATAGAAATAGTTTTTTATAAATTCGTGATGATCAGTATCTATTTCAGTTTCATTAATGATAAAGATATTTTCGCTTTCAAGTTCCTGCTCTATTTTGTTCAATATCTCAACACTTTCTCTTTGCTGATCGATAACTACCTTAGTAATTTCTTCGAGCAGTTCACCTGCTTTAATACCACCTAACTCACTCTTACCACCTTTACCAGCATCATAAATTCGTTTTACTGTAGCATATCTTACTTTAAAAAACTCATCGAGATTATTTGAGAAAATACCCAAAAAGCGAAGACGTTCAATTAAGGGTACAGTTTCGTCAGCTGCTTCTTGTAGTACACGTGCATTAAATTGTAACCAACTTAATTCTCTGTTTATGTAAGTGTTTTTGTGTTTTGTCATCCTTTTAATTCCTTTGGAATTATTATTAGTTCGGTTGTTCCTTGTCTTAATTCTTTCCAATCAGAAATATCAAAATTAAGTTTAATTAGTCCACTTGTTGGAAGATTATCTATAAACTTATCACCAAATATATTAGCAATAGACGTAAAAGCATGGTTGTGCCCAAATATCATAACCGAATTGTAATTATTAGGTAATCTTTTGATAAAGTTTATGACACTTTCACCACCAAAATCATATAAATCGTCTTTAACAATAACAGAATCTTCTGACAAGTTAAATACCTCTAAAAATATCTTACATGTAGAGAAGGCTCTAACTGCTGGACTTGAGTATATGAAGTCTGGTAATTCATAGCTCTTAACAAACTGATTAGCAACTAATTTTGCATCATTAATTCCTCTATTTTTTAATGGTCTAAGAGAGTCTGAAACATCAAATTCCCATGACGATTTTCCGTGTCTTACGAGTGTAATTGATTTCATTATATTTCGATTAAATGCATTTTTTTTCGATAAAATGTTGCATATTTCCGTTTTAACGACTATTTTGGCGCTTTAACTCTAATGTTTGTTTAAGATTTTAGATATAAGTTCTTTTGTTTTTGTAAAATTAATGTAAATGACCCCAAATCAAAAATATATTAATCCATTCAAGATTTCATTTGCATTAGTAATACTTCCCTCTATTTTTTTGCAATTAACAAAACAAAAAATGTTGCTTAAATATTAAATGGTGTGTGCTATCATTATTTGAAAGTGTGTCATCGTCTAAAATTTAGTGCTGCATAGACTTTATAAGTTATTATGTATAGTATGAGAAACAAATACAATTGTATTTCAGGCTTAAGTATGGCTAAATATATACTGATAGTATTATTAGTTATACTACCAAATGTGTTTTTTGCCCAGCAATCACCTTCTATCCAGACTGGTGTTACTTTTCAGTGGGCTGATACACAATCTAACAATAGTGATCCGGCTACTATCCAATCAATTACGATTGATGGTACAGTTTACAACACATTTGTTGTACCTACAAGTTATGAGATGACAAGGTTAGGTCCTGACGGTCATAGTCCTAATAGAATTATGAACAATGGCAATAATGGTGGTGGTAATAGTAACACACCTACTTGGGTTACTAGAGCTACTGATGCTTTTCAGTCGACTAACTTAAATCATTTCTTTAATGCCAACCCGAATGGTAGAGATATTTGTTTAGATTTTGATGCTGTTGCCACAACAGATGCTCAAAAGCAAACGATTTTTTACAATCCTTCAATTCCATCAAATGAAGATGGTGTCTTGGCTGTAACAGAGCGTGGTGGTAATAATTGTTACTACATTGAAGTTTGGGGAATACCTGCTGGTGGAGGTGCAGAACAAAAATTAGGAGAGACTTTTGTACGTACAGGTGGAAACCACACTGGTTGTGGATTTGCTCCTCCTGTAAGTGGCTCAGATTACTGGCAATCAGGTCGATGTAACGAGAATGGGCAGACAATAGCTATTGGTCTATTTTATTTGGATGATATAGCACCCACTGGTTCTCAAATAACAAAGATTGAATTTATCGGAGCTACAAGAGATCATGGTGACGGTAAATTTTTCATTTTACAGAAGTATGCTGTTGATGATTATAAGACAGGGTGTATTAACGATAAAGTATCAGGTGATATTGGATCAGTGAGTAATGTACCGTCTGGTTCTACCTACTCTTTAATTTCAGGTCCAAATCCTGTTGGTGAAGCATTTAATTTAAATTCAGATGGAACATATAGTTATACCCCTTCAAGTGGTTTTACAGGAAATGTAACCTTCGAATATGAAGTGTGTTTACCTTCCCCAAACACATCTGTTTGCGACCAAGCTTCAATTACCTTAAATTTTGTTGACTTACCACCAGAACCAACCGCAAGTATTACATGTGGTGCTGGTGAAAATAACTTTACAATAAACATTGATGACCCTATTGGTTCTGAATTTGAATATTCTTTAAACAATGGTCCATTTCAATCTTCTACAAGTTTTACTGGCTTAACAGAAGGTTCATATTCAATATCTATCCGAAATATTTTCACAAAGTGTGAACTCGAAAATTCAACACCAATAAGTATTGAGAATTTAGAAATATCTGGTTCTGTAACAAATGTATTGTGTAAATTAGAAGACACTGGTGCTATTGATATAACAGTATCAGGCGGAAAACCGCCTTATACATATTCTTGGAGTAACTCTTCAGCATCAGAAGACTTATCAAATGTTTTTGCTGGTACATATACTGTTACTGTAACAGACGACAATGGTTGTTCTATTTCAGATAGTTTTACAATTAATCAACCATCTGAAGTTTTAACTTCTTCAATAGCTTCAACAACAGATGTATTATGTTTTGGTGAAGCAACAGGTGCAATTGACTTAACAATTACTGGTGGTACAGCTCCATATACAATTTTATGGAACAATGGCTCAACTGATGAAGACCAGAACAACTTAACTGCTGGTACCTATAATGTAACCATTACAGACGCAAATGGATGCTCTGTAACCAATCAGGCTACTATTAATCAACCTACAAATTCACTATCAGCTAATATTACAAACGTCAATAATGTTTCTTGTAAAAATGGTACTGATGGTAGTTTTACAGTAAACGTAAGTGGTGGCACTAGCCCATTTCAATATTCTATTGATAACGGTACAACAAATCAAAATAATGATTTATTCGAAAATCTTAGTGCTGGCACTTATAATGTATTAGTTACTGATTCAAATAATTGTACTACTAATTCACAAGTATTAATTACCGAACCAAATAAACTTAAGGTATCAATTACTAATGTAAACGATGTTGATTGTTCAGGAGAAGCAACTGGAGATATATCTATTTCTGTATATGGTGGCACACAGCCATACACCTATTCTTGGAGTAACTCTGCTACAACGCAAAATTTAACTGATGTTGTTGCAGGTGCATATAGTGTTACAGTAACAGATGTTAATGGATGTACAGCTTCTGCTAATACAACTATTTCAGAACCTTCTAGTCCTATCAGTTTAAATATCAGCAAGGTAGATGCAAACACAGCTCAAGGGTGTACTAATGGTGAAGCAACAGCGAATGTTTCTGGTGGTACTTCTCCATATACATATGCTTGGAGTCCTTCTGCTAACAACCAAACAACACAAACTGCTACTAATTTACCTGTTGGCTCACATTCAGTTACAATTACTGACGCTAATGGTTGTGAATTAACGCAAAGTATAGTAATAACATGTGTTAATACTTGTGATGCTGAAATATCAATTGGTAATATAACAAATGTTCTTTGTGTTGGTGATGCTACTGGATCTGGTACTGTAACCGCAAGTTCTAATGCAAATCCAAGTGCAACATTTACGTTTACATGGAGTAATGGTCAGATAGATGGAGGAGTAACTTCTAGTACTATTAATAATGTTACAGCTGGCGTGTATGACGTTAGTGTAACTATAGATGGAACGGTTTGTCAACCTGTTGAGGAAACAATTTCAATTTCTGAACCTAACAACGCTTTAAACCTTACAGCAAGCTCAACAGATGAGCTTGGTCCAAATACAAATGATGGTACTGCAAGTGCAACTGCAACAGGAGGTGTAGAGCCTTACTCTTACCAATGGTCACCAGGCGGAGAAACGACTCAAAATATTTCAGGACTAGCGTCTGGCTCATATACAGTTACCGTTACTGATGCTAATGGATGTACTGAAACTGCAACAGTTACTGTTAATCCTGGTTCTTGTCATAACTTATCAATTTCTGGAACTTCATCACCTGTAATATGTAACGGTGAAAGTAATGGTAGTGTAAGTGCTGTAGTCACTAATGGTGTTGGTCCTTTTACATATTCTTGGGATACTTTACCAAATACTACACCTAACGTTAATAATTTGCCTGCAGGTAGTTATACTGTTACTGTTACCGATCAAACAACATTATGTACACAAAGTACTACCATCACAGTTAACGAGCCAAATGCATTAAGTTCAGGAATTGCTGTTACAAATATTTTATGTAAAGGTGACAGTACTGGTTCTGTAGATTTAACTGTAAATGGTGGTACACCTCCTTATTTGTATTCATGGAATAATGGTGCTGCAACTGAAGATTTAGTTAATGTTACTGCTGGAACATATTCAGTAACCATTACTGATGCAAATGGATGTACTACTACAAATCAATCAACTGTTCAGGAACCTAACGAAATAGTAAGCGGTTCTATAGTAAGAGTTACAAATGTTGATTGTACTGGTGAAACTAATGGAAGTATTTCAGCTGAAGCTACTGGTGGAATTCCACCTTATTCTTACTCAATAGATAATGGAGCAACTAGTCAATCTAGTGGTGTTTTTGAGAATTTAGCTGCTGGTACCTATACTATTTTAATTACTGATGCTAATGGTTGTACTACAACTATTTCTGACACAGTAAATGTGGACGATACTGAGGATCCTGTGATTTCTGTTCCTGCTTCTATTACAACTGAAGGTTGTTCTGAAAACGACATAACAAACACAAATGCTGTATTTGAATATAGCAATACAACTTCTAGTGATATTCAATCAGTTTTTGCTTCAAATCCTAATTATAATGCATCTGATGATTTTAATATAGCGTCAATTACTTACGTTGACGTTATTATCTCCGCTAGTTGTCCTGTAACTGTAGAACGAACATTTACTATAACAGATAATTGTAGTAATACTGAAAATGCTGTTCAAACCATTACTGTAGTTGATACTACAGATCCTACAATCAACGTTCCTGCGGATATTACAATTGAATGTACTGAAGATGAGTCTTCTGCTAATACTGGTGTTGCTACTGGTGCAGATACTTG